>NZ_JAHGAN010000002.1:0-654707 GCF_030248625.1 Vibrio sp. D420a
GGGGTCATTATGTCTATACGCTTAATGTTTATAAATGGGGGTGCGATGATAAAGCTAGATAAGTGTTCAGATGACTGGAAAGAGTGGCAAGTGACTATTGACGGAAATAGTTTTAATTTAGGCGATATTGGTTCTTCTTATAGTGAAAATACATTCGACATACATTTAGAAAGTAATTTTATTCCACTATCTTCATTGCCAACACTTAGTCTTTCTGACATCCCTAGAGAATTAGTTATCAATTTAGATGGGGCAGACGGAGGATTAGGTAAGTATGTTAGGTATATTTTCATTTCTACATACCCTGGCGAAGAGTACTTTGGCTACGTTTGGGAAATTGACCCTGAAAAGTGGGAAAGCCCTTTAAATCCCTTCATGATACGAGATGAGTTAGCTAAACACTTGGTTCATAGTTTGTGTGATGATGACCCTATAAAAGTGAGTTCCGAAAATGATGATTATATGGCTACAATCTATTTCAATATCGATTACCATTTACCGAGTGAAGACTTGTTAAGCGCAATCGAGATGGTCAAAAATACTATTAATGTCGGACTTGAAAGAGCGGAGGAAAAGTTACTTTTAGGAGGGTACAGCAATAAAATTGTTGCAAAATTCCAGTTTGCTCCTGAGGCACAGCAAGCGTGCACTAGCTATTTACTTTATTTCATTGAGTTTCTTAGAGATATGGGGATCGATGCAGATGGACAAATAGAAAGTCATGAAAGTAAAGTACTGTTTGCTGTTCAGCCTAAGTCAAAAGATGAATCATTGACAGTAATATCCCAAGCTTTGGCAATGTACTTATCTTCATCTGAAGTTGATACACGCAATATTACACCATTAGTGAAAGAACTTGATCCGCTGACTGAACTAAAAATCGAAAAGTTAAAAAGTGAAATAGATAGGCTTAAATCGAGCTTGCGCACAAACGAGGCCATTTTGAGATATCAAGATCGATTATTAACCAATTCCGAGCATGTTGCAAAACTTCCTAAGCAACCTATAGAGGGCCTAAGTGAGGTGTACGTCGATGACAAAAAGCTAGATAAAGGTAGTTTTCTAGGTGGGGGAATTAAACTCGGTGTATACAAAAAAGCAGGTATAGAAATAGACTGGAAAGCTTTGATATCATTTTTCTCTCGCAAATGAGTTCGCGTATAACAAATTGCTTAAGAGTGACGGCTAACCTGTGGCATTTTCGGTTCGGTCGAGTATAGTGATTACGATGGCTTTGCTTAGGTTTTGTGGTTTAGCCGCACCTTAGCAAAGCGTTTTAGCTGTTTCAATATTATCTCGGAGTTTAGATGGAGCTAATTAATTTTTGCTACTACTTATGCAACCTTTCTTTTAAGCAAAAAGCTGAGCAATCTGAATTCATGCCTTACTCAGAAGAAGATGTATATAATCGATTTCTCGGTTGCTCACTGATCTTTATCTGGAAGTCATCTACCTTGGTTTTCTTTTTAGCATGTGTTTTTTTTGTAACAAGACGCCTTGGCATGCTGATGTCAAACGAAGACCTAAATGCAGCAGCATTTGTGCTGCTAGCTATTGTAGGTTATTGGATTCTGAGTTTTATCGTTCGTAAAATATTAAAGTTCGGCTTTTTTCATGGAAATTACAATATATACAAAGATATTGAAAAAAGTTTCATTTTAGACATTTTGTATCGAATCACATTTGTGAGCTTTGTTGTTTTTTCAATGATAAGCAGTATTTTACTACTAGAGTCTATTCAATATTGGTACTTGCCTATTATGTTCGCATATTTAGGTTTTTATATATTAAATATGTCAATTAAGAGAGAAGTTGTAAAAAACAGCTAACAAGCCAATTATGGCAAGGACGCAAAACGCTTGGCTTGCGCTCCTCCGTCGCTAATTTTAGCCAAGTATTTGTGCGCCCCATATTGGAGTGTTATGCCTGATTTAATATATGGAGTTTTAATGCGAGTCATATTCTTTATTTTATGTATGGGGTTGTTTTCTGGATGTCAGACAACCTCTAATTATCAAGTTGAAAATAATTTGGCTGTAAGTGAAGCCAATCTAGTCGCTTCTACTGTGAATTCTGAAAAGGAATCGTTTGTGCCTGAGGGGCTGGTTCCTGGTTCTGACATCATTGTCGAGTCTCTAAAAAGAAGTTCTTTTTCAGGAGATGATTATTATGTATTAAGTAATGGCGAGCGTATATCTTTTGATGCATTGAATTATATCAGAGCTATTGCCATGACGAATATACAATTGGCTGAGCTTTTAACTAAAGTTAGATTCTTTGAAGACAAAGATAGTGGTCAAATAACTGTAATGCCAAAAATACTATTAACTCAAGGTGTTCAACTATACATTATAATTGATGGCTCGGAGTATGAATTGAGAAACAATGTAAAGTATATTGGTGAGTCATATTTGGATATTGCTTCTTTTGAATTAATAGCTGATGACTTTACATGGAAATCGGACTACTCTCCATTTCATAAGGGCGAATTTAGCAGGAAAGTTTCAGACCATAAAGTGTACGAATATTCAACCGGATGTGTTTCAGAGCTACAGATTCCAATGTACAAGAAGATTTCAGAATCAAAATATGCTCTGATAGAATTTCAAGGCGATAAAGGCTCTCAATCAATATCAATAAACCAGTACCAAAAAGAAATGATTGGATTATTCAATGAAATAAACAGTTTGTTAAGTCAATTAGACAACCAGTGTCAACAGGCATAACAAAAGCAATCAAGGTGATGTGTTACACTCGGCAGTTTTGGTATGGAATTCGGTGCGCTTTGTTGGTTCTGTGAGGCACACCTTATCGTAGGCGTTATAGCGCAGTGGAATTTATCAGAAGAGGGATTATGCGCATTGATTTAAAAATGGTAGAGAACGAAAATCAACTTCATGATTTGATGGCTAATTGCTTTGGTTTTCCAGATTACTATGGAAAAAACTGGGATGCTTTTTGGGATTGCCTTTGTGATTCGGATTTGCCTAAAGTCATAGAGTTTGTAGGCTCTAATCATCTGAAGTTTGCTCTCACTGAGAGTTTCGAATCTTTAAAAAATTGTTTTGATGATTTGAGTCGAGAGCATCCAAAGATAGGTATCAGAGTAGACTGGGACTAATGCGCTATAACAACCATTTAAAGCTCCAAGATACCTTTTCTAATCCATATCGAGCGCGTTAGATCTCAAACTCTAAAGCGTTTCTGCCCAAAAATTTGTTTCATCAGGCGTGGTACTTTCCCCAACAAACTTTCAATCATTAATGTAAACGTTGCGAACTTTATTGTCAGACTTTCGATCTTAGTTGTTCACCGACGTTCAAAGCGGTTTCTCTGGCATGATGAACTGATCACATAGCCATTTCATTGCTTGATCATTCATGTTTGGTCGATTCCATACCAAGCTGTACGCGACTTTCCCATAATCGAAAGGCAATGGCTTCGCGATGAGTCCTTTGGCTTGTAGGGCTTTCTGCGACCATAGCTTTGAACAGGTAAACAAGTATGGCGTTTGATGACAAAGCACGGCGGCTGAGCCAAAGTCAGCTACCGAAATAGCGACGTCACGAGGTTTGTGGCACTGCACCAAATTTTGTTCAAAGAAGGGCTGTGAAAGCTCGTTATCAAAGATGCCGATGTGTTTGTAGCTGAGGTAGTCTTCGATAGTCAGCGTTGTATTGGCTAGTGGATGATCGGCTCCCATCAAACATACCATCTCATCTGATAAGATGGTCTTCCATACCAACTCTTTGTTTTCTGTGGGAGGCTGTGAAATATCGTGAGGCAGTAAAATAGCATTCACTTTACCGCTCAAAAGCGAGTCAAAGCCGAACTGCTGTTTCGAGTATACCTTTAGCGCTGCGTTAGGGGCTAACTGAGTGGTTATCCGACTGATGGTTGGAGAAAACACCTCAAAGGTACTCTCACGCATCGATAAGGTGAA
The DNA here is from genome assembly GCF_030248625.1 of Vibrio sp. D420a. Lineage (NCBI taxonomy): Bacteria > Pseudomonadati > Pseudomonadota > Gammaproteobacteria > Vibrionales > Vibrionaceae > Vibrio > Vibrio sp. D420a. The sequence continues at coordinate 3,944 of NZ_JAHGAN010000002.1, forward strand.
GCTGCCTTGGTAAGTCTCTGGAACGAAGCTCTTTTGATGCAGAAGGCCGTTCATACTCGATAGTATGGCATGTACGGTTGGTGCGATTTGGTGAGCAAATGGAGTAGGGATGAGCTTGGTACCATCGCGGTAGAAAAGCTCATCATCAATAATCTCTCTAAGCTGAGAGAGTGTCTTACTGACACTGGATGGCGTTACATACAACTGTTCCGCAGTCTGGGTCACGCTATGAGTATTGAGCATAACGTGAAGAACAGTAAGGTGTTTAAGGCTAACGCGCGATAGGTGGAGATAATCCATCTCTACTCCAGAATCAAAGAATGAGTCTGGATTCTAACGTGCTAACTTGTGATGAGCACGCGAAAAGTGTCCAGCACAGAAAGCACCGACAATAGAAAGTTCGCCCGCCAAACAGAGCGCTGCGCACACCTCAGCCAACGCTTGTGACTTACCGTTGCCATGAAGCCCTAATAAGTCCAGACACGCCTTCTGGCTTGGCAAACCCGTACCACCGCCTACAGTGCCGAGCATCAAGTTCGGAAGGGTTACGCTAGCGTACAAGCCGCCTTCTTTGTTGAGTTCCATACGAGTCATACCAATAGCCGACTCAGCCACACATGCCGCATCTTGGCCGCAAGCGATATAGAGCGCAGCCAGTGCATTCGCATAATGGGCATTGATACCAATGGTGCCGCTTAGTGCGCCGCCGACAGTGGTCATTTGTCCAAACTGAACCATTTTCTCTGGGGTTGTATGGAGATACTTCTCGACCAACACCGCAGGAATATTCACTTCTGCCGTCACTTTTTTACCGCGCACGCTGCGCAGCGTTTGTGTATTGGCCTTTTTGTCGCCAGATAGATTGCCATCAAGAAACGCATGGTCAGGTTTCACGGGTGTATGTTCAATGATGTACTCGAACACAGCATTGGTAGCAATCGTCACCATGTTTTGACCAGAAGCGTCGCCTGTCAAAAACTCAAACACAAGGTAAACGTGGTTGCCTTCGATGTTGCAACTGATGTCAGTGAGTTTGCCGTGCGATGTCGTAGATTCTGCAAGCGCTTTAAAGTGATCGTATTGCGTCACTACCCATGCGACGAATTGACCAGCTTGCGCTAAGTTCTCGAAGGCAAAACCAGGAGTGCGAGTCACACCTTCGTTGAGCAGCATCGCGCTTGCACCACCACAAGCAGAAATAAGCTTAGAACCACGGTTATACGAAGCGACGAGCGCAGCTTCTGTGGTCGCCAATGGCACCAAATAATCGCCTTCGGCAAACAGACCGTTTACACGCAGTGGGCCAGAAATACCGACAGGGACTTTAACGGTGCCAATGAAGTGTTCGATGTTCTTTTCGTAGGCAGAAAATTGCGAAAGGGTATGAGCGTCAAGCAGTTCAGCTTGGCTTTCTGCATTATCAAGGGCTGTCCAACGGCGGGTAAGGTTTTTCTCAGTCAAGTAAGGGCTTGGAGTCAGCTTTTTACTTGGCTTGTCGAAATTGGGTTGAAGCTTTTGTTCTAATTCTTCTGCGGTGATATCGCCACCTAAGATTGAAACATAGTCGCGACGGTGCAGGTTGAGTTTTGGCATAATTATTATTGGTACAGTTGGAACAGCAAGAGATATTTTGCGCTGATTCTACCGAGTAATGAGGGAGAAACAAGCGTCAGATATAATGAGTTACAGTTTGTGTAGCAATTGACAAAGAAACGCGAGGCTTTGTTCAGAGATTATGAGCAAGCTGTTAATCGCCATATTAGATGTGAATGTCTAACAGGCTTCCAATGGCTTCGTTCTGGCGCTCGATGACAGAAGCGCCCACGCGATTGTAACTGGCGCTTTGTGTGAGTTTTACTAGCGCATCGCTGTGAGAAGGCATGGGTTCACTCACGGTTTCTTTTTGAAGTGGGTCTGCAGTAGGGAGTTGATTAAAGCTAAGGTCGCTTTTAGGTGCCATTTCTTGCTCTAACTGAGGTTCATTCTGAGCAAGCTGATTAAGCTCCACAGCAGCTTCTTCCGCCATGTTGGCAGACTGCTGCATGATTGCGTAACCAGAATGTATACCTGAAATGGACATTCATTGACCTCGTTAAATTCCTAAGTTGAGTTTAGGTTGGCTAAATATTGAACGCAAGGGAAATGTGTGATCTATGAGTAGGTTAATTGTAACTAAGTGGTCGTTAGGGGAAAGATATAGGAAATTCTTTGCTTGCTGGAATGTACTAAGAATTCCATCCATCAAACTATTGAAGAGATAATAAACGGGCTGATTTGTGGAGACGTGTGAGTGAACTGCTATATTGATAAGTTGTCAGGCGTGGTAAGAAGGCAACGCTTGAAAGTAGATCAGTAGAGAAGATAAGGGAGCTGTTTAGTCGAATTGATATTAACTAAACAGCTCGCTTAGTGCTTTCATTTCTTCGTCCGTAAGCAAAGGTTGTTGCTTGTTGTCGACTTTACTGTCGATTGTCTCGTCGATTTCACCTTGCAGAGCGATAAGTTGTTGATTGCTCAGTAGATGAATCTGCTGTTTTAGAGCTTCAAATTGTAGTGCGTTCATGATACGGCCTTACGACATCTGTTACGCCACCTAAAGCATAGTACCCTAGTAGCATAGGTCCAGTAAAATGATAGGAAAATCACTAAATATTTTGTGATTCCAATTTATAAGACAACTATAAGTTTATGTGACCAATTTTTGTCCGAGAAATGTCAGGCAAAGTTAGTGCTCGGTCAATCAAAGTCAGAGGGTTTTAGTAATGTAAATTTCAATGGTGCCAGCAATGACGGGGCTTGGTAGGGTTGGGTTCGTAAGTTGTTGATTTATATGGTATGGCATTGAGATTAAAAAGATAGCTCAAGATGAATGAATTTTGAGCTATCTTTTTGTTTGTTATAGGCTTTGTTTTTGTATGGTTTTTTAGCGTTCTATTGAACTATTTATTGAACGTTACTTTAACCGCAAACTTAGTTGCCAAGGTATGCAATTCAGGCAGCATTCGGTAGATAAGGTGGAGTTGTTGCAACACCATTCGGACAGAACTTTCGTCTTCTTCTCGCCACTCACTCAAACGATTATCCAATTCAGGGTCGTAGCTATTTTTGATTTCGCACTGTTCACTATGACTATGAAGTTGGGAGTAGAGAGCATCTAAGTGCTCGTGAATAACGCGATGTGCATCTAACACGAGCTTGTGAGTCGCTTCATCATCAATACGCGTTCTGTGCGCGCCCAATGCTGAAATGTAGCTTAGTAGAGCGTGGTTGAGAGTCAGGAAACGAAAACTCTCGTCAACTGAGGTTCGGTATTTGCCGGGTTCTACCAGCATGCTACTGATTGCCACGGTTAAATTCGCATCGTTGTTGTGCGCGCTACGACGAGCGATACGATAACTGAGGCTATCTTTCTTACCGATACGATATTGCCCGATGATCTGTGCCAGATAGGACTTGTTGGCGTCTAGCGCATCGGCCATCACTTTATGCAAGCGTTTCGACTGCCAGTCAGGGAAGAGGTAAACCACCGCAAGTACGGCCAACGCACAGCCAATAAAGGTATCTGCAAGTCGAGGCAGAACCACGGCATAGCCTTCACCTAGTTGATTGAAGCAGAACAGCACCAATAGCGTGATGAATCCGGTAGCAAATCCGTAGTTATTGATACGGAACGCAAAGAACATCACACCGCTAACCACAATAAACACCAGTTGGCTCTCTTGAGATGGGAAGAAGGTCAGCAGTGGGACACCAATCAACAGGCCGGCCACGGTACCAATCACACGCGCAGTAAGCTTTTGACGAGTCGCACTGTAGTTTGGCTGACACACAAAAAGAGTCGTTAGCAGGATCCAGTAACCTCGCTCAATCTCGAAGCCCTGAATGATTCCATAACCTAACGTCAGCGTCACCGCCATACGTATAGCATGACGAAATAGCATCGAATCCTTGTTTAGGTTGGCGCGTATTCTGTGCCACATCGCCTTTAGAGTGTGAGGATTCGTGTCATCTAATACATCTTCTTCAAGCTTCTCGGCATCTGGGTTATTGATGTTTGATAGCTGCTTTTCTACCGTCGCTAAGTTGTTAAATAGGAAATCCAGCTGACTAAGCAGTGGTTTCCATTCCGGACGGTTTTGTTGATGAAGGTGGTTTAAAGAAGACATCAACTCATCTAAAGCCAGAACTGACTTATCACTGTGTTGATATTCCGCCCCGACTTTCAGAGAACTCGCGATTTCATGACAGGCTTTTGCTTGTGCCTCTAGTAGATATTTAAAGCGGAACAGTACATCCGAGCGTTCAAAGTGTTTCGCCAGCTCTTGATAGCGATAGTGGGTAGAGCTGACGCGCTCATGAATATCTTGGGCGATGAAATAGGTATTGAGAAAGCGGTCGCTTGGGCCATCAATGTGACCTCGCTTAGAGCGATTCAGCAGCGTGGCTTTACACATATTGAGGGCATTAACTGTGCTTGCGTTGAGTTTCGCTTCAATAATGCGGTGTGGTTGAGGGACTAGGTCAGTCACTGGATAGAACAACTCTGCCTTGGACTCCATGTAGTTGCCAATCTGGTCAAAAACGGTCGCAAGGTTTTGTTGTACAGGCTGCATTGGCCAAACGATTTGCCAAATCATCGACATAAAGTAGTACCAAGCCGCACCGGTTAGCAGTAGCAATGGCTGGAACCACAAATTGGTGCTTTCGTGTGCACCTAACATGGTGTAGATGGCCACAAGCAGGGAGCCAAAAGCGATACTGGCGTATTTAGGACCAATGGCACCGAGCATGATGAATGCGAATGTCGACGTGAACAGCCCAATTGCGAACAACCAAGGCGTTTCGAAAAGCAGCTCTATGGAAAAAGCAGCAATGGCAAAACAGATAAAGGTTAATGTGAGTGCTTTGAGCCTTCCGGTAAAGCTATCGTCACTTTCAGCCAATGCGGCGGCAATAACGCCAAGAATGAGAGGGGTGATTAACGTATTTTGTTCGTAGTACCAAGCGGGCACCACAACACCCAATAAGGTGATAAGAATGAGGACGCTGTAATTTATGGTTTTGTTCGCCCAGTAGAGGCGTAAATTATCGGAGAAGTTCACAGTCGCTCGCTATTCAAGCTAAAAACATAATCCTAACAGAAATCAAGCACAAGAATTTGATACTAATTCATAATTAACCCCAGGTGGTCATGAAAACGGCGATAAGAAATGGGATATTATTATTTCTTATTGCAACATGATATAAATTCACTATCTCCCAATTAAGAGCAAGCCCAATGCAGCTAAGCGCAAATAAGACTGCACAGTTTTTTATCCAAAATGAATATCATCAAGTTGAGCTCGATGGCTCTCGTTTACTTCTCTCATCTGTTGGTAGCGAGGAGCGTATCCCGTTCACGATATGGAGTGGTAAGGTCGCGATAAAGCGCGGTTTGTTTTGGGGATCATTGCAGTTCTTTGCCAATACGCATGAAGGAAAACAACGCAGCTGGTTGGTTCAAGGTTTGCCATGGGGTGAGTGTCGCCAATTTGCTCGCAGCGCAGTGAATGCGTATCAACAGTGGCACGATACTCAATGTGAACAACTGGCAGAGCATGTACCTGAATGGGAAGCCGAGCTAACACGCCTTGAGCAGTTACCTGCTTTCTTACCGCACTCTCAAGTCGATCAATGGGTGAATAAAGTCAATCAGGGCTTAGAGTCAATGGTGATGACTCTTGATGAAGCTGCTCTGCGCATGCCTAAGCGAATCGCGCGCCTTTCTCCATGGTTACTCGATACGGAAGAGCAGCAAGCTGAGCGTAACCGACTGTGGCTTGATCGCGAACGTCAAAACTGGGAAGTGTTATTTGCGCAGTGTGAGTCTTCGCCACTTAACCTTTCTCAGCAATATGCGGTGTTGATGAACGACGATCATAACTTGATTCTAGCGGGTGCTGGTTCGGGTAAAACCAGTGTTCTTACTGCCCGTGTTGCTTATCTGCTGCAGAGTCATCAAGCTCAGGCTGAGGAAATGCTATTGCTGGCGTTTGGTCGTGAGGCCGCTGACGAGATGAAACAGCGCCTAGATAGCAAGATTGGTCTATCAGCCGAGAAAGTGCAGGTGAAGACTTTCCACCAGTTAGGACTCAAGATCCTTAACCATGTTGAGAATGAACCCGTGACCATTTCTCCATTGGCATTGGACAGCAATCAACGCCAAGCGTGGTGTATCGACTGGCTGAAAAAGCACTGGATGACTCCGACTAACTTTAAGCGTTGGCAAAAACACCTCGCCAAATGGCCGATTGCTTACCTGAAAGGTGATGAAGAGCTGGGTAGCCATGTCTCCAACCTTAAGCTAATCGGATGGTTAGAGAAGCAATTGGAGCAGCTAAATAGCTCAGGCTTAACCAAAAAAGAGGTACAGCAACAGCTTATCGATCACCCAGATTATACCCGATTAAATAGCGAGCTCGCGCTTTGCTGGCCGTGTGTGACCGCTTGGCAGAAGAATCTGAAAGAGCAGAATCAAATCGATTTCTCGATGATGATCAGTCGCGCCACTCAATACGTGGAAAAAGGACGATTTATCTCACCTTGGAAGTACATCATGATCGACGAGTACCAAGATATCTCACCAGACCGCTTGGCTCTAGTTGAAGCTCTATGTAATCAAACCAAAGCGGAACACCAGGCGTCTATCTTTGCGGTGGGTGATGACTGGCAATCTATCTATCAGTTTGCTGGTGCGGATGTCGATCTGACCACAGGTTTTAAAGATCGATTTGAAAGTTCGACGATTCATCATTTAGACACAACTTATCGTTTTAATAACCAATTAGGCGCGGTTGCGAATCGATTTGTGCAAGAGAATCCAATTCAACTGCCGAAGGAGCTCAATAGCTTTAAGCAGCAAAAGCAGAAGGCGGTTTATACAGCACCGAGTAAAGATGTTGAGAAGATCCTCGATCAGCTCAACCGCCAAGTAAAAGGAAATGCGACCAAGTCAGTATTGCTGCTAGGGCGCAACCATTATCATAAACCTGAGTTGTTAGCGGACTGGCAGAAGATTTACACGTCACTAGACATGAGTTTTATGACATGCCACGCAAGTAAAGGTAAAGAAGCTGACTTCGTGATCATTCTTTGTGTAGATGAAGGGCAATTCCCAACGAAGAAGAAACAGCTTCATATTGATGGCGCATTAACAGAGTCTTCAGATAATTTCCCTTATGCTGAAGAGAGAAGACTGTTCTACGTCGCGATGACACGAGCAAAGGAAAAAGTCTGGATTACTCACAGTGGTGATGGTTCTGGCTTTGTACAAGAATTGCATCAATCGGATTATCCGGTTGTCCGTAAAAAATAAACCGTAGCCAAGCCAACATTTTTGGTAAGGAGGCCGAAATGGAACATGGTTCGATCAATTACATTGAGTTTGCAGCAAAAGATTTAGATAAGACCAAAGCGTTCTTTGAATCCGTATTTCAGTGGCAGTTTGAAGATTATGGACCAGAGTACACGGCTTTTACCGCTAAAGGGTTGATGGGTGGTTTTTATCAATCTGAGTTAGCTTGTGACGCGAGCGCTGGTGGTGCTCTGATGGTGTTTTACAGCCAAGGTTTAGAACAGACTGAGCAAGAAATAGTGGAAGCGGGTGGCATGATTAAGCGAGACATCTTTGCTTTTCCGGGCGGCCGACGTTTTCATTTCTGCGAACCAAGTGGGAATGAAATGGCGGTGTGGAGCGATAAATAAGCTTTATCTATTTGAACACGCTATCTAGTCATTACAAAGCGTGAGTCTCTACCAAATAAAACAGCCTGAAAGTACGCAGGCTGTTTTTCAATTTTTGTTGCGAAGCTCAATTAAGTGCGGTCTGCTAAGTATGCTTCGTAATCTGGGATCTCAATCGACACTTCTTCTTCAAGCATTGAAGAGTTAAATAGGAAGTTTGCCGTTGCACGGTTCGTTGCCACCGGGATGTTCCATACACTCGCAATACGCAGTAGTGCTTTCACATCTGGGTCGTGAGGTACAGCATTAAGTGGATCCCAGAAGAAGATCATCATGTCGATCTTACCTTCAGAAATCAGCGCGCCAAGTTGTTGGTCGCCACCCATAGGGCCACTGATCATGCTCTTAATCGCTAAGCCAGTCTCTTTGCTTAGTAGATGTCCTGTTGTACCTGTCGCGTACAGAAAGTGCCCTTGTAGTTTTTCTTTGTGCTCTTTTACCCAACGCAGTAATTCTGGCTTGAAGTTATCATGAGCCACTAAAGCGATGTGCTTATGAGCAGGCATCGTACGTGTTGTTTTTTGCATGAATGTTTCCTAACTTATTGGCTTATATTTTTTGATTTTTTCAATTTCTAATTAGCAATATATCACTAAGGTGTGACACTGAATACCGGACGAAACTCAGAAGGTGACAACGAATCGGCAATCACCTCTTTTTTGAGAGATGAAGGCGTTAATGCTTCAATTTTAGGCACTTGATGAAACTCATAAGGTTGTTTTCGCAGGTAGTGTGTCGCTTGGTTCACGGATAAGCGGCCTTGCTCGACCATCTTATCTGTCGGCGCGAATAGCACCTTGTCACGAAGTAACCCACGGTAAACGCCGTGACTTAAGTAGCTTGAGACCAATCCAATCTCTTTCTCTTTGTTGGCCGCTCTTACCTCACTGATGGCCGCTTCAATTGCGACCGCGCTACCAACGATGTATTTGATATTCGGCAAATCAATCACCTGTTGAACGAGGTTTCTCTGTAGCTCTTTGTCATTATCCGCCCAATAACTTACAGCAATATTAATATCACTGGATTTAATCGCGTCATAAAAGCCGATAGCAACAGGCTTAGTACCACCACTTGCTTGTGGGCCAAGTAGTAAAGCTATGTCTGTTTTTCCTGAGCCTTTCGGGTGCCTTGCTTTGAGAAACTCACCAACTTCATAACCCATTTGCCACCAATCAACACCCACTGTGCCTTTAAGCACTTTCTCTTTTTGAGTGTCGCTAAGGTTTAGCTCGTTCACGGTGGCAAATACAGGAGTAGAGCCAACCCACTTGGTTAGGCTGTCATAGAAAGCGTCTGGAGAAACGGTTCCTAAGATGATGGCGTCTGCTCCCCATTGATTACATAACTCAAGCTGCGAAGCCTGTTTACCGATATTTGGGTAACCGCCAGCTTCAAGTACACGTAGCTCAATCTTCTGCTCTTTTGCTTCTGAAATCATGCCGTAATTGACCGATAGCCAGTAAGAGTCTTTCAAGTGTGGATAGATTGCGCACACCTTCTCTTTCTGTTGTGTGACAGAAGAAACCTGGTCTTTGACTACTGCTTTATTGTCCACTGTGAGGTCGTTTGCGATAGCAGAGTAACTGGCCGCACTCAATGAGCATGAAACTAGAGTTGAAACTAAACGTTTAGATAGCATGAATTGTCAGTTTATTGGCTTTGGATAAGAAACACTGCAAAATATAGCGTATTCTGCATGGGTAAAGAAGAACGTTTTAAGGTTATGGGTTTATGTTGTTAGCCACAGCAAGTATAGGTAGAAAGCTGCTCGCCTCATTTTTGGTGATGGCCTTATTGGTTGTCGTGTCAGCTCTAATTGGTGTGTCAGGCTTTAGCTTTGTGGCAAAAACAGAACGAAACGTTGTGGATTCCGCACTGCCAGCAATGATTGAGGCGCGTCAGGTCTCAGAATTGAGTAATCGTATTATTGCATCGGTGCAAACTCTGAGTAATGCGCGTAACGAAGAACAACGAAAAGAAGCAGGCTCAGAACTGTTTGAGCTACTCGAATCCTTGCTGCGTCATATCAAAGAGCTGGGCTCTGATAGTTTTGATTCAGAACTACTTAGCAATCTTGAAAACAACGTTCAGAGCGTTATCAATACCTTAGCGGAACTTGGTGTCTCGGTAGAGCGCAAACTTTGGCTGACCAAGGAGCTTGGTTCTCGCGTAGAAGAGATGCGCTTGTTGGCAGAAGAGCTTGAACAACTTACTCGTACTCAAGTATTGAATACCGCAACCATCGCCGTTGCCAACGTAACTCACATCTATGACCTACTAGAAAAGCAGCAGACTGACCGAGCATACAAAGCGCTGGATGCCCTAGTTGAAGTCGATCTGGATCTTTCTGAGCGACTGCACGAACTGCATCTTTTGGCTTTTAAGATGCTCAATCAGATTGAAGAGACGCCGACGGTTACTGATGTCGACCGTATTCACCAGATTCAGACTGAGTTTGAATCGAATCTAAAAATCATGGCTCGTCGTGTCAAAGCGGTAGAAGACCCAACTCGTTCAGAACAGATGTCGCAGCTTCTGGATGAGCTTCGTCGCCGTCAGGTGGTGTTTGAGATCGCACTAGAGAAGTCAGAAAACGCCAAGAAGTCAGAATTCTTAATGCAGAAAACATTGGAGTTGTTTTCTCAGCTAAATACCACAGTCAACGTACTGGTGGATGATTCGAACCGCAGTACCAAAGAGGCGGTTGATGAGCTGACCACCACCTTGAATTACGCTCAATGGACACTATCGGTTATCTCGTTGATCGGTCTATTTATCGCTGCCTTTATTGTGTGGCGTGTGGTGTATGTCTCTGTAGTAAAAAGGCTTGCCGAGTATTCCGTCGCCCTGATGTCGATAGCTCAAGGTCGCTTGAATATCGATATATCAGTTAAAGGTAACGATGAACTTGCTCACATGGGGCAAGCGATCATCACTGCGCGAAATACCGCTCAAGCACTGCAAGTAGTGGCTGTTGGTGAAGCCAAAGCCAAGCGTGAGCTAGAAGAGCACAAAGAGCACCTTGAAGAGCTGATCACGGAACGCACTTATCAGCTGCAACAAACCAATGAAAAGCTCAACATTGAGGTGGTGAATCATGCCAAAGCACGACGTGCAGCAGAGCAAGCAAGCCGAGCTAAATCGGCGTTTCTTGCCACAATGAGTCACGAGATTCGTACACCAATGAATGGGGTATTAGGTACGGCGAGGCTGTTGAAGGATACAGGGCTCAACTCTTTGCAATCTGGCTATGCAGACATCATTAACCGCAGTGGTAAGAACTTACTTGCGATACTCAATGATGTCTTGGATTACTCAAAAATCGAAGCTGGCCACTTAGAGATCCGCGTTGCCTCTTTTAACCTTCATCAAATGGTTGAAGATACCTATCAGCTGATGGAGGGAAGAGCCTCCGAAAAGAACATTGATTTCAGCTTCCATATCGAAAGTGATGTGCAAACTTATTGGCGTGGCGATGTAACACGCCTCAGTCAGATCTTGAATAACTTGGTTGGTAATGCGATTAAGTTTACCGATAGCGGCTCTGTTGATATCTACATCAGCTTGGATATTGAAGATCCAAATCGAGTGATGTTTGAAGTCGCGGACACTGGCGCAGGCATTAAAGCCGACGAGCAGCAATGCTTGTTTGATGCCTTTAGCCAAACAGAGAGTGGTCGCAACAAAAAAGGAGGCACTGGACTGGGCCTCGCGATCAGCAAAAGTATTTTAACCGCGATGAATGGTGATATTGGCGTACACTCAGAAGAGGGCGAGGGTAGTCAGTTCTGGTTCTCGGTTCCGCTCGAGCTGGGTGAAAAAGTAGAAGTTCAAACTCAGACGGTAGAGGCATGTGTTAAAGCCAAAGTACTCTTGATTGAAGATAACCCGGTTAACTGTATTGTCGCAGAGGGTTTTTTGAATAATCTTGGACACCAAGTTGCCATCGCGACGACAGGCGCACAGGCTCGAAAACTGTTTAAAGAGCAAGACTACGATATTGCGTTGGTGGATATCAATCTGCCTGACTGTGATGGCACAGAGCTCATTCGAGACCTGAAAAGCGATCTTAAGGTGCTCAACAGTCATTCTGACCAACAGCGAACAGAGCCGCCAATGATTGCCGTCTCCGCTCACGTGTTCAATGAAGAAGTGGAAGAGTATTTAGCTTCTGGTTTTGATGGGTTCTTGCCAAAACCGTTGGAGAAAGAGGCGTTGGCAAGGCTGATTAGCGCGCAGCTGACAGGTCGTCGACTGTTACTCCCGCAGCCTGACCCATCCGATCGTATGTGTAGTGCTCAAAAAGGCGAAATTGATTCAGTAAACGAAGTGGATGACACAATCAAAGAACAGCAGGAGGTGGATGTGTTGATCATTGACCCTAAGGTCATCGAGGGTGACTTAGCGATTCTAGGTAAAGAGAAAATGCAGTCGATTGTGGGGCTGTTTGAAGAGAGCTCGCAAGTTATTCTCGATGATCTAAAGGCGGCGAGCGAAGCGAAGAACTCGCGAGAAGTGAAGTCGCTTGCGCATAAGCTGAAAGGCTCAGCAGGTAGCTTGGGTCTAGGTAAGCTGCATCAAGCTTGCTTAGCGATTGAAGCGGCAGCTGAACCTTTGACTGAATATGGGAATACCGCAGACTCGTTAATTGAAATAGTCGATGCGTCGAATCAGGCTCTGAAATCTTACTTTTAGAAATGATGTTCAAATGACCAATAACAAAAATCCTCTGCACTGGCAGAGGATTTTTAGTTTTAACTCAATCAAGCAACAATGACTCAAACTGCGTCATGAGCTTTAACAATGAGTATCAACGGTTTTCGAAGCGATTGTAGTCCAGTAGTCCAAACTCAATAGGTTGGTTCTGTTGATACCATTGGTGAACACGGTCGCTGAACGGCCAAAAGTCGCTCGAGCTTCTGCGTACCGCAAACTTATCGAGTAAGGCGATATAATCCTCTTCAGTTTCAATACTTTGCAGCATAGAAACAAGCTGAGGGATTTCTGCTTCATCTAGCTCAAGGAAAGCAGCCGGGTAACTACCCACAACGCCTCTTACCAAAGTTAGGTCATCGTTCTGGTAATCTCGGTTGCTCTCCTCGTTGAATAGGCTTGAGATGTTGGTATGAGAGTTGTTGTGAATCATCGTAAACAACTGTTCTTCACCGTTCTGTGCCTTGATCATCATCATTACGAGTTGAGGCACATGCTGTAGACCTGCGCCTTTGATCGTATCGACTTGTTGCAGCAGAGCTTCATGTTTCGGTTCAAACCCCGTATCAACGATCTTGTAACGGTCGTTAAGAATAGGTTTTAGTTTCTCTTCCAACATATCGAACAACTCCGCCTTAGGGTTGTCGGTTTTGTAGACAACACTAGACGGCTGATCGAACGGTGCGATATTGCGCTGTAAGAAGTCACTTAACTGAGTGTTTTGGTTTTGGTACCAGCTTGAGTGCTCCTCGTGGCGAACATCTTTAGGCAACAGGGTTAGGAAGTTACTTTCACCCTCCAAACGTAAGAAGTCCATAAACATGCGAGTCATCAACTGGTGGCCGAAGTTACCGTAGACATCAAAGCCAGCGACCAGCAAGTAGTGGATGCGTTCTAGTAGAGCGTAATCAAGTACCCATGCTGTCTTTGGTTGTCTACCGACCAAGCCTTGCACCACAGAAGCACTGTCGAAGTGCCTAAACACCGTTAGCGCTGCATTTGGATTGGTACCGCCACCATCCCAAATAACGTTCATGGTGAGGTTCTCACCGTTTTTGAACCATTTGTTGGTGAATTCAGATTTGCCTTCTAGATAGCGAGCTTGCTGCTTCGAATATTTAACCCAGTTGGTCACAGGTAGCGTGTTACTTTCAAGTTCGCCCGGTAGTTTGAGGTTGTCTTTCTGGCTAGCATAGAAATCATTGATCTCAGGAAGATCGGCTTTATCCGGATCGACAAACACCACCCAAAAGCGATCATTAATAACGTTTAACGCCAACTGTCCACGACACACAGGGCCTTTGATGTAAGCCATGATGGTGTTTTGGGCATTGTCGAGCATGAATTTAAAGCGCGAGTTTACAGGCAGGTCTTCAAATGCAGTCATAGGGTTGGCCGCAACATCGACCTCATAGCTTGGCAGCTCTCGTACTATGTATGGGGTATTAACAAACCAAGTTGTCCAGTCTTCTAAGCGCTTCTCGTTAAGAGCAAACGGCATGTGTGTTTTGTCGACAATAGTTCCTTGTTCAGGAATGATTCGGTAATAGACACGTGGCACCTCAGGGTCATCGTATGGGCGGCGTGTCGTAATGCGTTGAACTGGTTGACCTGGTGGTGTTGCAGAGCGTATCAAGGTGAAGAAGCGAGTTGGTCCCTCTAGCTCCGAAAAGTAGAGGTGAGAAAGGAATAAGTGCTCGTAGATGTAACGAGCAGACAGCTGACTCTTACGCGCGCTTTTGTTTAAGAAACTCTCATAGGTATCAACCAGCGCTTGCTCATCTTCAGTCAAAGGGATGTGAGCGTTCATGATTGCGCCGTTCTCTAACCAGCTCATCAAGGTCGCGTATTCACCTTTATCTAGATTTGGCATCCCGTAAGGCATTCCCCATGTTGGGTAATCTCTTTCATATTGGGCATACTCTTCAATAGTCGGGCACTGCTGATCGCGGTCAACAGCGAAATCAAACCCTTCCAACTGCTTTTGATCAGGAAGAGGGTGGTTCTCTTTTTGAATCAACATGCGAGCAACCAAACCAGCATCTAAGTTAGCGGTCGAGTTTTGCATACGCTCGTTCAGAACAGGGTGGAAGTCCGCATCGCGCCACTCTTGAGTGGTCAACGCATCTTCAAACAAGCGTGTAGGTGCTGATGCAGTTAAGCGTGTGCCTTGATAAACCAATGCTTTACTTGCACCTCGGTCTATCCCTTCAACTGAAGACATCTTCAACTGACATGGCGCATCGTAACAGGCATGACATACCACGCATCGGTTATCGATAATCGGTTTTACTTCATTAATGAAATGTTGTGCTTGTGCAGAAACCACAGGTGCTTGGCGGTCACGAACTTCGGGTTCACCAAACAGCTCATCGAAGTTTAAGCCAGCGTACATTGCACAACCTGAGAAGAGGCTGACCAGTGCGACAACCCATATTCTTTTTAGATTCATAGAGACTTATAGTTTTATCATTTTTCTTAAGTATATCGAAAATGATTGAAAATGCTCGTGTTCTAGTAATTTGCTGAATAGCGTTGCTCGGAAAACAGCAAACGGATCGACTTTATCAATGATTCACCCAGCAGACAGAGAAAGGTATGTTTAACTTCTCGAACTCTTTAATCCAGCGCCACTGGTTGTCCTGGAGTTTATCGCCTGGTCCTTTCACTTCTACCCAACGAAAGCTGTTCTCATTGAAGGCGATAAGGTCGGGCATGCCAGTTCGATAAAGTTTGAGATCTTTAAGTAACACTCTAAACAAGTCACAAAGCACGGGTAGGGGAATATGTTCTATCGCTTGCTCTAACAGATCTTTGGAAAAATAAGCCCATTGTACAAAGGGGTTAGCGACACCTTGTTTGGCTTTAAATGTATCCAATAAAATTCGTATGCCTTTGTCGTTGAGGTCATTAAAGGTTTGGTCGATCAACTCTTGTCTCTTGCTGACAAAGTCGTCATGGTAAAGGTCAAGAGGGCGATATTGATATTGGTTGATAAAGGCACCGTCAACTTCCGCAAATATTACCTTCCAAAACGCCAATCCAAACAAACCATTCAGGAAAGTATTCTCACTGAAGTAGCAATACCAACCTTGTGTTTCCATATGTGCGCGTACGGCCTCTTCAACACGTACTTTACTCAGGTCTAATTCAAGATGTTCATTCTCGCAGGTCGGCTTTTTGGATCGTGGTACTTTATGACCTTGAAGCCTTTGTACTCTCTGATCTAGCTTGTACGCCACTTCTAACTCTGCAATGTCAATCGGATGTTGAATTATTTCGGTGACAGCGTCACTCATCATCTCAACTTGGTTTAACTTATCATGAATACGCGCTTGTCGTTCACGACTAGGCGGTAGGTGCGATTGAGCAAAATAGTGCAGGGCGAGTTGATACTCTTCTAATCGTTCAAGATCTCTGGCAATTAAGTTGATCAGTTTCGATCGGCGACGAACTAACGCGGTGTGGTCGCTATTGGTTGGTATGTGACTCAGCAGAGTCGTGAGAGATTCCGAGTCTTTGGTCGTGAGCTCATAATATTGATTCTGGATCTTATGCAATGACAGCAGCTCATTCACCTGTTCGCGGCTTTGAAAGAATCGTGTCTCGAGAGAAATTGTCACCGGTTCGAAGGTGTTCAGCCCTAAATCACTTAATACAAACTGGCTTAGATCTTGGTGAGTATTACCAAAGAAAAGTACGAGCAGTAGATCGATCAGTTCAGGCTGTAGCAGTTCAATACAGACAAACGGAAGTTGCTCAAAATCGTAGAACGTCTCGTCTGGCACTTGTTGCAACAAAACATCCTTGCGAGCGGAACGATTTGATACGAGATCTGTGAATACTTGAAACAGCTCAGGCTTCGTTAGTAGATCGCGAGCTAGCTCTGAGCAGGAGATGCTAGGTCGCATTTCGTTAGCCCCATTGCTTGAGCGAATAAAGCCTTGTTCAGAGAGTCGCTCTATCTGCAGCGGAAAATCATCGATTTCTTGATAGTTGAGTTTATCGCTGCGAAACCAATGCCCTTTGCGGCTGAACAATCTGACAAGTGCGCAGCGAGCGGGGAAAGGGAGAGCCATAAAGCGTTGAAGCCACTCTTGCTCATGGGGATGAAGTAGGTCTAGGTACCACTGTTGAGCGTGTTCGATAAGGCGTTGAAAGTTATCGAGGTAATAAGTCGGCGGTAGTACTGGTGTGTTTTCTAGCAAGTCTTTATCTCATCAATCCGTTATTTGAAAAGGCTTCCTTCTAACTCAACCAGTTGATAGGACGCAGATACAAAAAGAGCCTAACCCTAAGGTTAAGCTCTTTCTTTTCAAATTCAATCTTTTATCAGATTAAGCTTGAGATGCTTTTAGCTCAGCAACTTTTGCTTCAGACATTGGCTTAGTGATGATTGCAAGAACAATACATACTGCCATCATTGCTGCAGAGATAGTGTAAGCAAGGCCGTAGCTGTCGCCGTTAGTCATTGAGTAACCAACAACCGCTGTACCGATTGCACCACCGATACCCCATGCCGTGTATAGCACGCCGTAGTTTGTACCGTAGTTCTTAAGGCCGTAGAACTCTGCAGTAAGAGTTGGGAATACAGCAAGTAGAGTACCGTAACCAACCGCTGCAACCGCTGTACCGATGATTAGCGTGAACTCAGTGTTAAACGTAGCGAATAGAGCCATGTTTGCGCCTTGCAGGATGAATGCAAGTAGAAGAGTACGAACGCCACCGATCTTGTCAGCAAGCATACCAGCAGCAACACGACCGCCTGAGTTAAATACAGCAAGGATAGAAGCAAGGTAAACCGCGTTTGGTAGGTTAGCTTGCGCGCTTGCGATACTTGTGATGTTACCGATGATCATTAGACCAACAGAAGCTGCGAATGCGTACATGATCCATAGAGAGTAGAACTGAGGAGTTTTCAGCATTACTTTCCAAGATAGGTCTTCGCTTTTCTTAACCGCTTTTGGTGCTTGGCCAGCTTTTACTTTTGGTTCAGCTGGTGAGTAACCCGCTGGTGGGTTGTTGATTGTTGCTGCTAGAGGTACTGCAATCGCTAGTACACCAGCACCAAGAATCTTAAAGCTTGTTTGGATGCCCATGCTCTCGATAAGAGCTGCTGTTACTGGAGCAAGGTAAATTGCTGCTAGACCGAAGCCTGCTGCGATTAGACCGTTAACCATACCTTTCTTAGAAGGGTGGAACCACTTCATTGCAGAAGGAGAAAGACAAGCGTAACCGAAGCCGATACCAGCACCTGCTACAACACCAAATGTGATGTTTAGCATCAGTGGAGATGTCGCGAAGCCAGACGCGATCATACCAAGACCAGTTAGTGCAGTACCAAGGATAAGGATCTTACGTGGACCCATGCGGTCTTGCAGGATACCAGCAACTAGAAGACAGATAGAGAATGTGATTGTTGCAGTCGCGTATGGTGCTGATGCTTCAGCTGCAGACCATCCTTCACCTTGTAGGGCTTTGTTAAATACACTCCAAGCATACAGGATGCCAAGACAAAGGTTGATACAGAAGCCTGCTAGCAGGATACGTGTAGCTTTATCAATCTTGCTCATTTTTATTCTCGTTTCTGTCATCCATTGAGTGAAGCACTCAAAAGAAAACGGGTTATTGTGATGGTTTATTCAAAATTAGTTTGCGTTTATCAACAGATAGCGCAAAAGAGCGCGGATTATAACCAATAAAAATGTGATTGGAATCTCTTTTTACCTTTTTATCAAAATAAAACTTGAGTTGTTAAAGAACTGTTTTTTATAGGTGTTGTAGTTGTTGTTAACACCTTTCTTTTTTGTACAAAATGGTCATTCATTCCTCACTATTCATAGCCTTGAGCTAAGCCTTCTCGGTAGTACCCCTACAAAGCGTGCGACCATCACATCATTGCAATTAATTTTAAATTATTTCGATGGTTAATTTTGTGTAACAAAATAAATCAATTTGGCCAATATTCGCCACAAGGCCAGAGGGGACTTAGTTTCTTAAAAACCATAATGTTAAGTTATTGTTAACGGCGAATTTCTATGACTGTCTCGGTTACAATTTGTTCAATTCTTGGGCTTGTTTTGTGCGAAAAAAGTGGGAAAATGGTACGCAAACTGAGATTCCAAATT
Organism: Vibrio sp. D420a; assembly: GCF_030248625.1. Taxonomy (NCBI): domain Bacteria; kingdom Pseudomonadati; phylum Pseudomonadota; class Gammaproteobacteria; order Vibrionales; family Vibrionaceae; genus Vibrio; species Vibrio sp. D420a. The sequence continues at coordinate 22,570 of NZ_JAHGAN010000002.1, forward strand.
TGAAAGGATGCGTTTCTAGTCTATATGAGGCGAGTATTATGAAACTATTTTTAATTCTATTGATGTCGATTACGGGTGGTGTTGCAGCTGCTGATCATATTCATTCTTTCTTGTTCGGCTTCTACATTGCGGCTTTGGCTGTAGGTAGTTGCTACTGGCTGGCATTTCGCAGCACGCGTTTCCCACAATTGGCTCTAGTGCTACTGCTGTGTGGCTTCTTCGCAAAAATTGCGGTTACGGTTATCGGTGTTTCTTGGGGTATTTCGAATGACATTATCCAGTCACCGTTTATATTCTCGTTGTCTTACCTGTTCTTCCTAGTGGTTGTGTCTTACGTATGGTTCTCTTACCGCGATAAGCTAACGCTAAAGAAACGTGAGAAGCAGGTTGAAGAGGCTCGCAAGCAAGCGGCATAATTCAAAACAGATTCTAAAAAGCCTTCTTCGGAAGGCTTTTTTACGTTTTCAGCAGATGAAAAATACCCCCAAGAGATGGGAATCTGTTGGGGGTATTTGTTTATCCGAGGTATTTGAAGATTAGGCTACTTCTTCATCATCTTTGCAAGATCAGCAAACGGGTTATGCGTCGCATGCTGGTGGTTATCGAGTTCTGCTTTCGCATCCACGCCATAACGTTCATGGTCAGTGTACTTAGAATGTTCGTGATCATGACAGTACAGGCATAACAGTTCCCAATTACTGCCGTCTTCGGGGTTATTGGTATGGTCGTGATCAACGTGGTGGACGGTTAACTCACGCAGGTTTGAATAAACAAACTCTCGAGCGCACTTTCCACAAACCCAAGGGTAGAGCTTCAGTGCTTTTTCACGGTAGCCACTCTCTTTTCGTGCATACGCGGCACTTGAACCATTGTAATCAGACGACATTGCTAAATTCCTAGTTATTGTATTGGCGTGATTTTATCACAGCTATCTTTAAGTCGTTGTTGAGTCACCGCAAATCATCTTTCAATTTTCAACAATGTGTTTCAAGTTCACTGGTGTAGCTCTATGTTCACTGTTGTAACTACTAGTTCATTGGTGTAGAAATCGGCTTCTCTAGATTTGGTGAACTCGGTTATTTCTTTCTGGAATAAGCCATGCTTAACAGTTTGAAAATAAATCGTATTCGGGGGTTTTAACCGAGAGTATGTGACCTAATATCAGTTGGTGAGACCCTATATCAATAAGGAAATACTATGTCAGAACAATACACTCCACCGAAAGTTTGGGTAAACAATACCGACGGCGGAAATAAATGGGCAAACATCAACAGCCCTGAATCTGGCGCGAGATTCGAACGCGAGCTGCCAGTTGGCGAACACGCATTTCAGCTTTACTCGCTAGGCACTCCGAACGGTCAAAAAGTTACGATTATGCTTGAAGAGCTATTGGCACAAGGCGTGAAAGAAGCCGAGTACGATGCTTATCTGATCAACATCGGTGAGTCGGATCAATTCTCTTCTGGTTTTGTGGGTGTGAACCCGAACTCTAAGATTCCAGCATTAGTTGATAAGTCTGGCGACGAAGCGGTTAATGTTTTTGAGTCGGCTTCGATTCTGATGCATTTAGCAGAGAAATTTGGTCACTTCTTACCAAAAGAGGGCGCTGCACGTACTCAAGCGATCAACTGGTTGTTCTGGGCACAAGGCTCAGCCCCATTCTTAGGTGGCGGTTTTGGTCACTTCTACGCTTACGCTGACGAAAAGCAAGAGTACCCAATTAACCGCTTTGCGATGGAAGCAAAACGTCAGTTGGATGTGCTAGATAAACAGCTAGCAAACAATGAGTTTGTCTCTGGTGACGAACTAACTATTGCTGACATCGCGATTTGGCCATGGTACGGCAATCTAGTACTTGGCAACCTGTACGATGCGGCAGAGTTCCTACAAGTGGAGTCGTACACTAATGTTGTGCGCTGGGCGAAGCAGCTTGAAGCGCGTGAAGGCTTCCAACGCGGTCGTATTATCAATCGTTCATGGGGCGAAGAGTGGGAACAAGTACCAGAGCGTCACTCGGCGGAAGATATCGATAAAGTTTTGAAACTAAAGCTTGAGTAATGCTGGCTTTGTGATCGCAGAGAAGCTTATTGAGGATGAAAGCTTTTGGTGGATTCTCTTCAAAAAGTCGAACTATCAAGCAGTAAGCTTCTTTGTTCAGTCACTCAAACTTATGTAAACTACCGCCATCATATTGTTTAAGGATGGTTTTATGTACCACGGTCATGTGTATTTTGCTCTGCGAAACGCTGAACAAGCTGAAGCGCTTCGTCAGAAGATCATTACAGAGCGAAAAGATGTTCTTGAAGTTTTCCCGTTGGTTCAACGTCTTGTAGGCCCACACAAAATGCCTATGTTCGAGATGCATTTTGCTAATAAAGATTCAGGCATTGTCGAATGGCTTGAACAAGAGCGCGGCGATATGTCAGTGCTTATCCACCCTGTGACTGGCGGTGAAGAAACACTGGATCATACGGTTCGTGCTATTTGGCTTGGTCGAGAGCTGGGTGTCTTTGAAGAGACATTATCCAGCTAGTGCGTATGCCAATCTAACTTGAAAACACAAAACCCCGATACTCATTGAGCGTCGGGGTTTTCTTTTATTTGTTCAGGGTTTGCTTTTGTCTGTTCCGAGTTTGCTAAAGCAATCAAGGTAATACAAATGATTAAGCTAACTACGCCAGCTATTACCCAACAACAAAGACACAGCAACTGAGGCGCCCAATGCAATGAGTATGTTGGTCATATTCAACCCCCAAATCGCAACACAAACCGCGACAGTCACGATTGCCCATAATAAGGTTTCTAGTATCCAAGTGCCCATTTGTTGACTCCTCTATTTCGATATAGATTTAGGATATCAGCGAGAAGGTAACCACTTGGTAACCGGGTTTCGAAAACGAATGCAGTGGTCGTTATTCCTTGCTGTCAGTGAATTGGACGCAAACTGTAAATTTATCTTGATGTTGTTGATGACTAAGCTGCCAACCTTGACTGTGACAGACGCGTTCAACCAGTTCTAGACCAATACCAAAGGATGTATCGCGGGATCCTTTACCTGACATATTAGGATCTGGTGTGGTGTTACTGATTTCAAATCCTTCTTTACTTAGCAACATAGCCACATTACCTTGACCACCATGTTGAAATGCATTTCGGACCAGATTGGTGAGCACCACTTCGACGAGCTCTTTAGGCTGGTAAATTTCACCACAACTGACGTTGGTTTCTACCTCGACCTGTTTTTGGGACAGCAAATATCGTTGCCCATCGACGATTTTATCGAGTAAAGCCTCTGTCTCTATTGATTCATATTGAGTGTCTAGATTGTTGTTGCGGCTCATCCATAAAAGAGTGATAACCAGGCTTTGCATACTTTGCACAGAGCGTTGGATGCGCGCCACGGCTCGTTGAGCACTTCCTGGAATTTGCTCAGATAAACGTTCCAACATGTCACCACTGGCAGAGATAGTGGTGATCGGTGTACGCAGTTCATGGCTGGCCGCACGAAGGAAAAACCTTTCTCGGTCGTTTGCACTTCGCTCTCCCTCAACACTGCGAATGAGCTGTTCGGATAGTGTATGGATCTCGTAGTAACGAAAGTTCTTTAGTTTACTGACATCTTCAAGGTCGAGAGTCTGTGACCAACTGGAGAGTGCCATAATGGGTTTGGTTAATCGGTAGACCAGCAACCTTATTACCAAGAACACCAATAGAAGGAGTGCGCCAATCACCAAGAAAGCGGAGTTGAACTGGGTGACAGACTCTGGAGGACTCAAATCAAACAAAGTCAGGTAAAGCGCTTCATCGTATTCCGACACGATATATAAGATCTCGGAACTGCCGGGAACAGGGTGCTTCGCGGCATACAGATATTTGCCGTAACCTTGTTCGGGATTGGACGGTAAATACGCCTCATAGATTTGATCCGCTTGGAAATCTCGCCAAACAAAGGCTTGTTGGAATTTAAGTGGGATTTGTGAAGGCTCTAAGAACACCTGAAAGGTAGGGTTGTCACTGCGAGGTGCTTCTCCTGTCGTCAGGTAGTGTTGCTCAGCTGCTTTCAGTTCATAGAGGAAACCGTATTTAGCACTCTCATTGATGCCAATATGGTAGCTTTGCGAGACCATCAGCGCGTAAGCCCCAGTGAGTAGCAACAATAATCCAAATAGATAGAGGTAGATATCTCTTCTGATGCTGACTCGCTTCATGACTCTTCCTTTCGCAATGCCACACCAACGCCGTGAACGGTATGGATAAGTTTGGAATCAAATGGTGCATCGACCACTTTTCTCAGCTTGAACAGTTGAGCTTTAAAGCTATCAGATGTTGGAAACTCGTCTTCCCATGCTTCCTCTAACTTCGCTCGCGTAACCACGTTGGGGCTAGTTCTAACCAGTGTCACCAACATGCGCCAGCAGACAGGAGAGAGCTTTAATGGTTTGCCGTCGCGAGTTGCTTGGTGTGTATTGAGGTCAACGGAAATGCCGTTAGCAGAAAGGGTAGAAACTCCGCCCTGCGCACGACGTATGAGCGCCATCAAACGTACTTTAAGCTCTTCCATCGCAAAAGGTTTGACGAGATAGTCATCTGACCCCACATCAAACCCTGCGATTTTGTCTTCGAGCGTATCACGCGCTGTAAGCATGAGGATTGGAGTTGTAATGCCTTGGGCTCGTAGCGATTGGCATACATCAAGCCCATCCATTTTCGGCATGTTAATGTCGGTCAGAATCAAATCGTAATTGCCATCAAGGGCGAGGTTTAACCCCGCCGCACCGTTATAAGCAAAATCAAACTCGAAGCCATCGAGTTCCATATAGTCGGCGATGGCTTCAGCGAGATCACTATCATCTTCAATCAAAAGTGCGTGAATGCTCATGGGTCTCCTTTTTTGATTCTCTTTCCCTTCTCCAAGCCCATATTGGTGGTTGAACTAAGAGTTGCATGCGATACGGCCAGTTGGGTGCATTCCATAGTTGGCTCAAGAGCTTAGCATATCCGTGGAAGTATACTTTAAGTGGATTCACAGAGTTGATTCTAGGGAATACACCATATCGCACGGTCTCTTCTTCTCTGGCGAAGGTACCAAACATGCGATCCCAAATGATCAAAATGCCTGCGTAGTTCTTGTCGAGATACTGCTTATTGGTCGCATGGTGAACCCTATGATGTGATGGTGTATTGAACACTGCTTCGATAGGGCGCGGAAATTTCTTCACCGTTTCAGTATGTAGCAGCGTTTGATACAGCTGAACAAAAGTCTCACACATCAATACCACGAACGGATTGAACCCAAGAAGGATCAACGGCAGGTGGAAGAAGAATGGGAAAAACCAATCTAACGGCCCGAATCGGTACGCAACGGAAATGTTGAAATACGGCGAACTGTGGTGAACAGAGTGTGTACCCCATGCAAACCCATTGCTGTGAAGGAAGCGGTGCTCCCAGTAGTAAGCGAGGTCTGCCAATATGAGACAGCCGATAATTGTCCATCCAGTGATTGGCAGTTGAGTCAGGCTAAAGTTCTCGTACGCGAAGACAAACGCACCGACATATGCGAGACCAACAAAAAACACGGTCACCAACAGGAAAAACAGCGTAACAAAGTTGGTCAGGCTATCTCCTAACATGTTCCAAGATAACTTCTTCTTGAATGCGTAGCGGACGAGTTCAATGATAAACAGAGCTAAAGCAACGAGGACGAAATTGTCGTCCACCCATGTTTCGCTGAATATGATTTGGCCTTCACTGAAGACCTGAGACAGAAATTCCATGACGATTATCCTTATCGGTTCTATTTATAGTAGACATAAAGTTCGCTGGAATCGGGCAATCCATGCTGATTAAGGTAGTGGCGTTCGAGTACAGCCTCTACGTCACGTCGATAATCGATCATCTCCCAAGCGCTGGTTAGCTCTGTATCGTCATGTTTTCCTTTGTTGAGCAACGTGACCGCTTTATTAAGGCTTGAGAAGCGAGCGCTGGGTTTAACATCTGAACTTGCCTTTTGTCGGAAACCAACCGTAACTTTTGCTTCACTGAAATCACGTGCTATCTCTTGGTAGAGAACGATCACTTCGTCGCTAACCACATTCTCTGAACTCAGACTCTTGTTCTTCCCAGATTCTATTTGCTCATAAAAGCTCGCCCAAACTTGCGGGACGGACTGCAATGTGACGGCTTGGGTAACACCAATCACGGTACCCGGTTGGGTCATATCGAGTCCTGCATCTGAGGAGGAATCTCTGGCTAAGGAAGCTTCATCTGAAGATGTATCTGTTTTCGAGGCTAATGGTCCAATCTTTGCGATTGCAGGTTGCACTTGCAAGGCTCCCCAAATCGAAGCCGTGATAGCGGTTGTAGTGAGTAACGAAGCGAGCAATTTCATAATTTCTCTCCCTGTAGATGGTAAACCATGGGTAAATTGGCCATGGGAATTGGTTAAGCACCAGTGCAAATTTGGGTGCGTTCCTGTGTTGAAACAGAAGATAACCAAGGGGAGGTAATCAAAAGGTAACCAAGGAGAAAAACGTCAATACAGCAATCTGGGACACTTTTTTCAACGTCGAATTGGTAATACTGGCGCCATAATTATTCGTGGGGTCAATAATGAGTCTCAAACAACCCATATCCTTAATCACCATTATCCAATTGAATTTGTGGAAGGTTCTGCTGACTTGGTTGATGGTACTTGTCGAAAACGTCATGCTGATCTTATTGCCACTGTTTATTGGTTTCGCTATCGACGGTGTGCTTGAACAAGATCTTCAACCGCTTTTGATGTTGGCTTTATGTCTTTTCGCGTTAGTGATCGTCAGTGTGGTTCGACGCTTCTACGACACCCGTGTTTATGGAGCGATTCGAGTAAAACTCGCTAATTTAGTTGAGCGCAATCTGCGTGGGTTAGAGCTGTCGGCTAAAGATGCGCGCTTAACCATGTCTCGTGAGCTGGTGGACTTTCTAGAAGAAGATTTACCGTCATTGATGACTGCCGTGGTGCAGTTGATTGCGACTGTGGTGATTTTGGCGACGTTCGATCAAACACTGGCGCTTTCTATGCTGGGGGCGGGTGTCGGCATGCTCATTATCTACGGCCTGTTCCATCGCACTTTCACTCGTTTAAACGGTGAGTTTAACGATCAAATCGAGCAACAAGTCTCGCTGCTTGGCGCTGCGAAGCTTTCAGCGATCAGACGTCACTTCGAACGTTTAAAGCGCTGTGAAGTAAAGCTTTCTGATACCGAAGCCATCGTCTACGGATTGATTTTTGCGTTGCTGTTTTCAGCAGTGCTCGGAAATCTATGGCTGGTGAGCTACATGGATTCACCAACGGCGGGGCAGGTGTTCTCTATCGTGACCTATTCATTGGAGTTCGTTGAGACTGCTGTGCTGTTGCCAATTACCCTGCAAACCCTCTCTCGACTTGGCGAAATAAGCCAACGTCTAAATCAAAAAAACAATCGACAGGTTATCAAGGAGAAGCCTTATGAAGTTTAAAAAGCCGCTTTCCATTGTCCTCGGCTGCGTGGCGATACTCGCGGCTTTAATTCTCGTGGACGAGTTAGAACCCGCTCCGGTGCTCCCAGAGTCCAAAGAGGTTGTTCTTGCGCCTGTATCCATTATTGAAGTTGAACCGAAATCCTACGAGGCGTCTCTGACCTTGTTGGCTGTGACTCAATCGCGCTGGCCAATACAGTTAAAAGCGTCAAGCAGTGCTCAATTAGCTTGGGTTAATTTGGAAATGGAACCCGGTACTTTAGTGAAAAAGGGCGATGTGCTAGCCAAATTAGATAATAGTGCGTTGCGTTCCAATGTGGCGATGACACTGAGTCAGGTCAAACAAGCTGAGCTGAATCTTAAGCAGATAGAGCATGAACAAACTGTGGCACTCAAAATGCTAAACCCTAGTAAAAGCTCAGCGTTTGCGCGCAAAGAGCCACAGGTTGCGGCCGCCAAAGCAGAGTTAACACAAGCAAAACAGGCTTACCAAAGCGCAACAAAACTATTGGAAGAGTCGACCATTGTGGCTCCCTTTGATGCAGTGATTATGAGCCGTCATGTGAGCCCTGGTGAATGGATAGAAGCGGGCCAAGCTACCTTTGACTTAGCAGCGAGTGATTCGATTGATGTTGCTCTTCCTGTGTCGGAATTGCATTGGGCAAGAGTGCAGCAAGCGGTGATTACTGGGCAAGAAGCTTCTCAACCAGAGATTACTGTGGTTGGTCGCTCTGGGCAGAAATGGCCTGCAGAAGTGCGTTACGTGTCTCCAAACGTGGATAACGTTACTCGCCAAAGACAAGTGGTGCTTTCGGTTCAAAATCCGTATCAGGTACCACGTTTGTTCCCTAATCAACAGGTTGAGGTGAAAGTGAATCTTGGTGAGCAGAGCGATGTGAGCTCGCTTCCTATGAGCAGTTTAACGCGCGATGGTTATGTCTGGACGCTAGATAGTCACGACCAACTACAAAAAGAGCGCGTGACCTTGGTAGAAGAGACTCAAGATCGAGTGCACGTGAAGTTTGCTCAACACCAAAACAAAACTCGTTCTGTGGTTAAGTATCCGCTGTCTTCAATGTTAGCAGGTAAGCAAGTTGCGCCGATTCGTGCGGTAGAGAGCTTTGAAAGCAACACGGCTATTGCTTCTAAAGCACCTCAACAAGTGGAGGTAACCCCATGAGTTGGTTAACCAAGTGGTTTATTCATAACCCTGTCGCCGCCAACTTACTCATGATGGCGATTGTGGTGAGCGGAGTGCTCTCATTTGGGCACTTAAGAGTAGAGTCTTTTCCGCAGGTCGCCCCTTCTTCTGTGGTCATCAACGTCGCGTATCCCGGCGGTACCGCGAAGCAGATTGATGAGAGTGTTACGCAGCGAATTGAAGAGTCGATAAGTGGGATTGCGGGTATTAAGCAGATCACCAGTCAATCTAGCGCTGGTGAGTCTCAAGTGGTGGTGCGTAAGACCAGTTCCACCGATCTTGATAAGTTGTTGGATGATGTGCGTAACCAAGTGAATGCCATCAACGGTTTTCCAGTTCAGGCTGAAAAACCGCAAGTCGTGCGCAATGAATTTACCAACTTAGCAGCGTTTGTGATTGTGTCTGGACCAAGGTCGGACGCTGAACTTCAGCCTATTGCTAGGCAAGTCGAGCAGGCATTAAAAAAGCATCCACAGATCTCAAAAGTATCGAACTGGGGATCTCGTAGTCCTCAATTAATTATTGAGCCTGAGCCGCTAGAGCTAGAGAACTTAGGGATTACCCTAGAAGATCTCGCCGGGATGATTGAGCAGCGCTCATTTGAGTCCCGCACCGGTGAGCTGTTGAGCAGTAAAGGACGTGTGATCATTCGTGGTGACGGCTACGCCGATGACTTACAGAAGCTTAATGATTTGGTTGTAATCGCCAATGCAAACGGCAAGGTGCGATTGGGCGATATTGCAACGCTTAGCCGAGGCTATGAGCAGAGCGGATCGATCGTGCGTAACAACGGTTCCAACGCGATTGCCTTGCTGATCAGCACCAGTCAAAGCGACAACCTATTAAAGGTGAGCGAAGCCGTACGATCGGTACTCGATGAGCAGCGAGCAGTGTTACCGTCGGACATTACGCTAGACACTATGGCGGACATGGCACCATACATTGAAGATCAGCTGTTTCGTTTAGGTGATAATGCTTGGCAAGGCTTGCTGATTGTTATCGTCCTGCTTGGCTTATTTTTGGAGCTTAAGCTCGCATTCTGGGTTGCAGTCGGGATTCCAGTTGCATTGGCCGGCACTTTGGTCGCGATGCAACTTGCTAACTACAGCGTCAATGACATTACCTTGTTTGGTTTTATCTTAGTGCTCGGGATATTAGTGGATGATGCCGTGGTTGTGGGGGAAGCAATACATGAAAAACGCGCGTCAACACCAGCGGGGAAACCTATCGATCTTAAGCTCGCCGCTTGGCAAGGCGTACATTCTGTTTCGATTGCAACAGTCTTTGGTGTGCTGACGACCATAGCAGCGTTCTCACCGATGCTTTGGATTAATAATGAACTAGCCAAAGTGTTGGCGGGTTTCTCTGCGGTGGTGATCTTTGCTCTGCTTTTCTCATTGGTAGAGAGTAAATTCATATTGCCATCGCATCTGGCACATATCTCGGCCAAGCCGAAAGAGAACTGGATAAGTCGAATTCAGGGTATGGCGCAGAGTGGTTTGCAGACGTTCAATCTCAAAGTGTACAAGCCAGTTCTAGAGCATGCATTGAACTATAAACTGGCTTCACTAATGGGTTTCGTCGCGATGATCACCTTGGCTTACGGCATGTGGTCGAATGGCGCGATACGCAGCTCACTGTTTCCGGAAATTCCAGGGCGCTACATCACCGCCAAAATCGAACTGGAAGATGGTGCGCCAATTCCACTGCAACAACAGGCTTTGTCTCAAGTTGAGTCTGCGATGGAAAAGGTAGAGAAAAGCCTACTCGAAGACTACCCATTGAGTGAGTCACCTGTTGTTAACTTGCTGGCATGGTCGGACGGGTATGGTGAGGTTGAGGTAACGGCGGAGCTTACCACCGAATCACTGACTGTTTTACCGAGCAATTTGCTGATCAACCGTTGGCGAGAAACTACAGGTGTGATTGAAGGCGCTTACTCAACCCAATTTAGCGCAGCCGAAGAGCCTGCTGGTGGAACTTTCATTACGGTGTCCGCTGATGATAGAGCACTGGCTAAGTTGGTGAGCAACCAGCTTGCACAAACGCTGGTGAACTTAAATGGTGTTTCAGATGTGTATGATGATGGGCAAGCTGGATCGCCTCAGGTTCGAATTGTAGTAAACCAATTTGGTGAGCAGCTAGGCCTGACTCAGGAGAAGCTCGCTAAGCTGGTGGGGCAAGCTTACGGTGAACGCGAAGTACACCGCTTGCTGGAAAAAGGGCAGGAAACTAAAGTTCTACTGCAATATGCTCGAGAGCAGCGTCAGACTTTGTCTCAGCTTGAGCAAGCCTTGATTCGCTTACCTGATGGAGGCTCGGTACTGCTGGGTGATGTGGCGACCCTACAGTATGAGCAGGAACCAGAGGTTGTTTATCGTCGTAATCGCGAACAAGTGCTTAACCTATACTGGAAGCAGAACCGAGATATTCAGTCGCCTGAGCAGACGTTGAAGCAGCTAGATGAAACTATTGTTGCGTTGGAATCTCAGTACCCAGAGGTGACGATAAAGGCAGGTGGCGAGTTTGAAGAGATTGGCGAGGTATCATCTGGCTTCAAAACCGCAATGATTCTGACCTTGTTACTGATTTATATTTTGTTGGCAGTACCGCTTAAATCTTACTGGCAACCCTTTATCATTATGGCGGTAATTCCGTTTGGGTTTGCTGGTGCGATCTTCGGCCACTACATTATGGGTTTGCCAATCAGCTTGCTCTCGATGTTCGGTATGATGGCGATGACAGGTATTGTTATCAATGACTCATTGGTGCTAATCACCCGTTTTAACTCCGAATATCGAAGTGGTGTGCCACTTCAGCAAGCCTTGATGATTGCAGGAACCAGCCGTTTAAGAGCTATTTTCCTAACCACTATTACCACGGTGTGTGGTTTGTTACCGCTGCTAAGTGAAACCGCAGAGCAGGCGCAGTATTTAAAACCGGCCGCTGTGTCACTTGTGTTTGGTGAATTGTTTGCAACGGCAGTAACCTTAATTTTGATTCCAGTGCTGCTCGGCTTATTCTGTTGCAAAGCACCGAAAATCGAGCAAACGTCGCTCTCTTTAGATAACGCAGAGCCTTTAGTTAATGCATAGGCTGTGGTTTATGCAACGGATCTGGTTAATGGATAGATTTTGGAGAGCACTTAGTGACGGATATGACGTTAGAACTCGGACATCGTTTACCCCAAATTGGAAAGAGTATGAGTAACAAGGAAGAGAAAACCCAAGCCAAATCAGAACCTAAGCCGGCATTTCAATTGGTGCCGGAGGTGGCGTTGCTGAAATCTCTTCCTGAACATCAGAAGAAGCGTTTCACTCAGGCTCTGGCTATGATGCATGAAGAGTGGGCAGAGCGCCGAACGTGGGAAGAGATCGCAACCGCCTCTGCGATCTCGCCATACCACTTCCATCGCCAGTTTGCTGAACTGTTCCATGAAACACCGGGGCAATACCTCAGCCGAATCCGGCTGCAAGTAGCGGTGAGCTTGTTATTGAATGATGAGCCGTGGACAGCAATGGAGATTGCCCAATATTGTGGGTTCTCATCGTCTCAAGCCTTGGGTAAGGCGTTAAAGAGAGAGTTGGGTGTTACCGCAAAGCAGGTGCGAAAAATGGGCTACGAATTGACGCCAAGAGAAACTGCGGACTTTCTCAAGCGGCTAGCGCATCCAAGTGGAGATGAATCCATAGAGAGCCAGCTTGCTCAATCGATCCCAACCGAATTGATCTGGTATCCACAACGAAGTATGAAGAACTTAAAGCTAGATGACCCTGATTGGGAAACGGTATTTGAGTTATATGGTAGAAAATCGACTAAGTTAATGAGCACCACACCTCTAAAGCAGATGCGAAAAACATGGGATGAGATTGATCTCTGTATCGGCAACTGGCAAGCGGACCCTAGTCAGCATGATGTGATCATTGCAGAGGGTTATTACTTATGTAGTGAGGTCTATCTGATATCGGATGTGGCATACAGTGCAGCGTTGGAATCACTGTTTCGCAGTGCCGAAAAACAAAAATTAGCTCTCAATACGCAAGGACACTTAGTTGAGATGATTCGCCAAATTGATGAAACAGATGTCGAAGGCGTTACCTTTTCGTTTCAGCTGCCAGTCATCCCAGATGCTCAAGAGATAGAGCCAAACTAGAACCAAAAAAAGCTCCTCATGTGAGGAGCTTTTGCTTTATCAAAAGACTGTTTTGTCGGAGAACAACAGCTTTATCAGAGGTAAGCAGAATAGGGGGGTTAAGCTTCTGCAGTTACCTTTGAATCGCTCATCTTTTTAAGCGCTGCGTAACCAAAACCTGTTACCGCTGTACCTGCTGCAATCGCCACTAGGTACATAAGAACAGGAGAGATAGCACCTGGAATCAGTAGTACGAATAGACCACCGTGTGGAGCCATCAGTTGTGCACCGAACAGCATTGATAGCGCACCAGTCAGAGCACCACCTGCCATACATGCTGGGATAACACGCATTGGGTCTTTCGCTGCGAATGGAATCGCACCTTCAGAGATGAAACATAGACCAAGAACGAATGACGCTTTACCTGCTTCACGCTCGCCTGCTTCAAACTTGTCTTTCACTAGGAAAGTCGCAAGGCCCATACCTAGAGCTGGAACCATACCTGCTGCCATGATAGCTGCCATTGGTGCGTAAGTTTGAGAAGCCAGTAGACCAACACCGAATGTGTAAGCTGCTTTGTTTACTGGACCACCAAGGTCGAAACACATCATTGCGCCTAGAATCACACCCAGAAGAATCGCGTTAGACGTACCCATGTTGTTTAGGAAGTCTGTCATCGCGCTCATTACGCCAGAAACAGGGCCACCTACGATGTACACCATCACAAGGCCAGTGAACAAGCTCGCGATAAATGGAATGATAAGAATTGGTTTCAGTGCTTCCATAGATTGTGGAAGTTGAACCTTGTCAGCAATGAATTTCGCTGAGTAACCTGCAATGAAACCTGCCGCGATACCACCCAGGAAACCTGCGCCTGTTGAGCTAGCAAGCATACCGCCGATTAGACCCGGAGCCAGACCCGGACGGTCAGCAATTGAGAACGCGATGAAGCCAGCAAGAACCGGAATCATCAGTGCGAATGCTGAACCACCACCAATAGTCATCAGTGCTGCTGCTAGCGTACCTTCTTCTTTAAACGCTTCGATACCGAATACGAAAGAGAGTGCGATGATCAAACCACCCGCTACAACAACAGGCAGCATGTGAGATACACCTGTCATTAGGTGTTTGTACACGCCTTTCTTCTCGTCAGCAGGTGCTGCTTGTGAAGAAGATGCTGTGTGTTGGTAAGGTTTTGCTTCAGCGAACGCTTTTTCAAACTCTTGAGTTGTCTTTTTAAGCGCAGGACCCGTTGTGGTTTTGTACAGTGGCTTACCATCAAAACGGTCGAGTGGTACGTCGATGTCCGCTGCGATGATGACAAGATCCGCCTCTGCAATCTCTTGATCGGTTAGTTGATTCTTCGCACCTACAGAGCCACGAGTTTCAACCTTGATTTGGTGACCAAGACGTTGGCCCTCGTTCTCTAGCGCTTCAGCAGCCATGAAAGTATGCGCAACACCTGTTGGACAAGCTGTAATCGCAACAATCTTCTTAGCGCCGCTTGCTGCTACTTCAGTTGCAGCGGTCGTTACTTGTGAAGCGTCCAACACAACTGCGTTGGCTACTGCGCTTTTAAGAAATGCTTTTGCGTCTGCAGTACATTCAGAGATTGGCGCTTGGTAAACCTTTTTGCCAACAAAGCGCTGTGTGTCTACGTCTGTGTTTGCGGCAATAACGACAGCGTCGCTGCTTGCAATCGCTTCTTCAGAAACGGCTTCACTTGGAAGAACGCTTGACTGGCACTCAATATTGGCACTCCAACCTAGCTCTTTTGCGGCTTTCTCAAGCAGCCCTGCTGCGATGATGCTGTTTGCAACGCCACTTGGGCATGCGGTGATAATGGTAATATTCATAGTAAACCTTTGTCCTATTTGCTTGACTCAAACTGGTCAGTTGGAGTGGTAAGCGCCTGTAATTGGATATTTTGTAGTACTGAGTCCAGCTCTTTTTGGCTAGTTAAACCCACGCCGACTTGAGACACAGCAAGTGCCGAAAGGGCGGTGGCAAATTTGATTAATTCTGGTTTAGGCATCTGTTGCATGTGACCCCAACATAGGCCAGCAACTAAGGTGTCGCCTGCGCCAACTGTGCTCACGACTTGCATACGTGGTGGCTGTGAGTGAATCCACTCACCATTGTTTAGCCACATCACGCCATCTGCTCCTAGAGAAACAACAATGTTCTCAATGCCTTTTTCGCTCAGCGCTTGGCCTGCTTGTTGGCACTGTTTAGGCGTTGTAAGTTCTGCGTTGAACAGTTGAGATAGCTCTTCATCATTTGGCTTGATAAGCCAAGGCTGAGCATTGATACCTGCTTTTAGTGCATCGCGGCTGCTGTCGAACAATACCTTTTTACCTAGGTCGCGTAGGCGTTGTACCCAAGAAGCACAAAGCTCTGGAGATACGCCTTGAGGTAAGCTACCTGCAATCACGAAGTACTCGTGGTCTTCTGCAAGCTCTAGCAGTGTTTTTTCAAATGCGCTGATCGCATCTTGATCAACTGGTACACCCGGGAAGTTAATGTCACTAACTTGGCCGGAGGTTTCCACTAGCTTCACGTTGATGCGCGTTGCGCCGTCGACACGAATGAAGCGGTCGGTTGCACCCATTTCTGCAAACAGTTGGCAAAATGCCTCTTCATTGTTGCGACCCAAGAAACCCGTAACGGTTACTTTTGCACCCAGCTCAGACAGCACTTTTGCTACGTTTACACCTTTGCCCGCAGCGTGTAGCGAACCTTGATTTACCAAGCTCACTGAACCTACGTTTAGCGTATCAACGCTACCTGTTAGGTCTAATGCTGGGTTCAGCGTTACCGTAACGGCTTTGATTTGCTTTAATTCAGTCATTGCCAATCCTTAACCTTCACCAAGGCCAGACGCGATAGCTTTACCAATTGATTCAATAGCTTGTGCTGCATCGTCACCTTCAGCCGTGAACTGAAGCTGGTGGCCATGTTTCACGCCAAGCGCGATAACTTTCATTAGGCTTTTCGCGTTCACTTCTTTGCCGTCGCCGTCTAGGTTGGATACGCGAATTGCTGCATCGAATTTCTTCGCTTCTGCAACCAGCATCGCGCCAGGGCGAGCGTGTAAGCCGTGTGCGTTTTTGATCTTAAATACCGCTTGGTTGTCTGAACCTTCAGCAGACGTGCTTGGTGCTTCGCCTTTGAGTTGAGCAATCACACCTTCGATGTCTGAATCGATCAGAGCGTTTTGCTTACCTTCAAAAACCAGTTGGCTTAGGTTTGCTAGGATGTTTTGGTGTGCGCTGTTACATGCTGCGAATGCGACAAGCGCTTTCACTTGAGTGCCTTCAAACTCACAATCATTAGCTGTTGAAACAAATGACACAGCAGTGCGAGTCACGCCTTTGTCGCTACCGATAAGCCACAAACCTTGGCCCAAGTGAGTTGGTGTTTTAGTCACTAGATCAGCAACGAATGCATTATCAGCACAACCAGTGTTTTTCAGTAAACCACCTGCAACGGCAGACATTTGTACCATGTCGCTTGCTGGGAATTTAAGTTGAACCAGAGAAGCGTCTAGGTCAGCTTCAAGCTGAACTTCACCGTGAAGTAGGGCGATGATTTCGTCTTCTGTTTTCGCTTGTTGCAGCTTTTGCTCAACGCCGTCAGCAGAAAGAACTTTGGTTAGCTGCTTTAGAATGCCTAAGTGTTCGTCTGATTTTGCTGCAATACCGATTGCTACGTAAACACGGTTACCGTCTGCCCAGTCGATGCCTTCAGGGAAGTGGTGTACTGCAACGCCAGTCTCTTTTACTAAACCACGAGTGTCTGTTGTGCCATGAGGGATAGCGATACCGTTACCAAGGAAAGTTGAGTTTTGATTTTCACGGTTCAGCATTCCTTCTACGTAACCTTCATCAACCAGACCTTTCTCAGTCAGTTTGCCAGCGATGTTACGAATAGCTTGGAACTTATCTTGCGCAGATTGACCAAGCGAAATGTCAGATTTAGTTAATTTAAGCATGTTGCCTCTTTAGCTTATTGCTTTGTTTGAGCGTGTCGCTTCATTGTTGCTGTTATCCCGATTCAGGTTCTGATTATTGAGTGCTGAACACCTTGCTGAACGTTAAGCTGAATCGGTTCAGCAAAAAGAGTAAAAAAATTCAGCAAAGCCCAGTTCTCTTGATAAAACTGATATTGCTGCTTACCGTGCCTCGTTTCCTTTTAAAGATAGTCTTAAAAGATAGTCATCAATCTCAAAGTCGCTAAAAAAAGATGATTGGAGTCACTTTTCGGATTTTGCTGAATCCTTTCAGCTTTCATACTGAATCGATTCAGCATATAATTCAACTATTCTGAGGATCCGAACTTTGGTTATATGATCCTACGCACAAAATACAGGCCCTTGATATGACACTTGATGAAATAGCGAAACTGGCGGGTGTATCCAAAACCACCGCAAGCTATGTGATTAATGGTAAAGCTCAGAAGTACCGCATCAGCGAGAAAACACAGCAGAAGGTGATGGCTGTGGTGAACGAGCACAACTACCGTCCAGACCATGCAGCGTCGTCATTGAGGGCAGGTAACAGCCGTTCGTTTGGTTTGATTATTCCAGACCTAGAGAACAGCAGTTATGCACGTTTAGCTAAGTTGATTGAACAAAACTCTCGCAAAGTGGGTTATCAGATCTTAATTGGCTGTTCGGACGATGATGCTGAAACCGAGCGAAAAGTAGCAGAAGCCCTTGTGAGTCGCCGTATTGATGCTTTGCTTGTCGCAAGCTCGATGCCGGACGCTAACGAGTTCTATCTGCAACTTCAAAAGTCAGGAACGCCAGTTATCGCCATTGACCGTCCGTTAGACGATGAGCACTTTGCCTGTGTGATCAGTGAAGATTTCGAAGCGGCGTTTGAACTGACGCACTCTATTCTTGATGACAATATTCAAAGCATTGGCTTGATTGGCGCCTTGCCTGACCTAAACATCTCGCGTGAGCGTCAGTTGGGGTTTGAAGCGGCCAATAAAGCGCATACCCAGCAAAACGAGCTGCAAGAGAATAAACCCACGGTCGTCGGTTATGGTGAGCACTTTGATCGAGAATCGGGGCGAGAAATCTTTGAAGAGTGGATTGCGAAAGGCACGGTACCTGATGCGATCGTGACTATGTCCTACACCTTGTTAGAAGGGGTACTGGATGTGATGGTTGAAAAGCCTGAGTTGGTTAATCAAGTTAAGCTAGCGACTTTTGGTGACAACCGTTTGTTGGATTTCCTACCATTTAAAGTACATTCACTGCCGCAACAGTTTGAGGTTATTGCAGACAGCGCATTCGCCTTGGCATTGAACGCTTCAGCAAAACGTTACCAGTCAGGTATTGAGCTGGTGCCGCGAAGCCTTGTAAAGCGTAGCTAGCCTAGTCAATGCAGTTAGCGTAAGCTCTAATTTCTTATCAAAGCCTCAGTGCCATTAAAGTGCTGAGGCTTTTTTATTGGATCAACAAACCGAATTCGACCAGTGCAACAATCCCTAATAACAGGGTCAGTACCTTCCAAAACTGGATTGGATTGCGGTTCAACAAGGGTTGTCTAGTTTTACGCTTCACCAGCTTCGAGTTCGGGGTATAGAGATCAGAGATAAAGTCACCGAGCACTGAGTACCGCTCTGTTGGCTGCTCAGCACAAGCTTTTTGCAGCACCAAGTCAAACCAAGCGGGTAAATCTGAACGCAGGCGCGCAATAGGCTGATAGTGCCATTGATGATGACGAGATTGAGCCAAAGATCGTGGTGTCATTTCAGGGTAAGGCAGTTGTCCCGTCAGCATTTCATAACCAATTACCGCTACAGAAAACAGATCAGAGCGCGTGGTCGCAATATTCTGCTTAATGGTTTCCGGAGCGATGTAGTTGACGGCGCCAAGGGGAACCGCATCTTCTTCAACGGGTAAGCCCTCTTCGATGCCGCGAATCAATACGGCGCCAAGGTCGATGAGCTTAATATCGCCGTTCGGCAGTAGCATGATGTTTTCAGGCTTCAGATCGCGATGAACCATGTCAGCACGTTGAAGTACGCGAATGCCCTGAATGATCTTTTCCAGAATAGTACGCACTTCTGGTAGGCTTGGTTTGGGGTTGTCGTACATCCACTGCCTTAAGGTTACGCCCTCAACCATCTCACACACTTGATAAAGAAACTGCGAACGTTCGTCAGTCGGATAGACCTTCATAATGCGTTTGTTGTTAAGCAGCATGCCTGCCCATTGCTCGTTGTAAAACGCTTTGAGCTGCGCTGGATCGTCGTGATATTGCATTGAAGGTACTTTAATCACGAACTCGGTTTGGGTCTGGGTTTGCATCACACGATATACGTGGCTGCGGGTGCCAGAGTAGAGCACTTCCAACACCTGAAACTGGTCGATCATCTGCCCAAGTTTTAATACCGGAGGAATGACGCGTGTCGCGAGCTTTTCATGAAACTCAATCAATGATGGCTTAGGCAGTTGTGTTACCTCAATCATCAAGCAGCTGACGTTATCCTTGCTGTGCATTGCCAAGGCTTTGTTACAGATCGCCTGAGTTGCAAGTTCAAAATCATTCTGGTTGTTGGTTCCTTCGATCAGATCCTCTTCGCCAATAAACTCATGCACGCCATCGCTTGTCAGAATGAAACGGTCCTTTGCCTTGATAGGCAGGGCTTGGTAATCAACGTTCAGTTGGCTATCCATACCAAGAGCGCGCGTGAGGTAGTGGGTATTCACCAAGTTTTTACGAGTATGATCGCGGGTTAGTTGCTGAATTTTGCCATCACGCAGTAAGTAGATACGACTATCGCCAACATGGAAGATATGAGCAGTATTAGATTTGATGATCACCGCGCTGAAGGTCGAGACCATGGTGTTGTGGGCGAGCTGCTTATCGTCATCCAGTTCAGAGAACGAGGCGTTGAACAGCCAAGAGTTCAGCGACGTCAGCACCTTCTGGGCCGAGCGTTGAATGCTCCAGCTTTCCGGCGTTGCGTAGTAGTCAGTAATGAACTGCATCACGCTGGTGTGACTGGCTTTTTGCCCCTGTTCACTGCAACTCACACCATCGGCAATACATGCTACGCTGCCTTTGAACTCTTGTTCGGCACGGGTTTTAGGGTGCTTAACGATAATCGCATCCTGATTTTCGTTTCTTACTCCTTGATGTGAGTAACCACCATAGTTGAGCTTGAGTTGATTGCTTGCCTGCGGGTGAATGCCTTGTCCCGCATCTGGCGCTGCTGTTTGGCTTTGGCTAAATGAGAGAGTCATAACGTCCTTGCTCCTATCTGCTCATTGTTTGAAAAGGAAGGGAAAGAACAAAAGCTCCGGTCAGAAACAAGAGCTTTTGAACGAAGTAACCGAGTGTCGCATTCCCGGTTACTTCTCCCGATATCATTCAATGAGTGGTTAGCTCGATACGTTAATCAGCGTCACACTACCATCGTCATTTACTTCAGCAATTTGACCATTTGGCTCTTCCATAAACATCAGAGTCAGGAAGCCAAGTACCGCCGTTGCTGCAATCACAAGGAAGAACGTTTGGTAGCTCACAAATGAAAGTACTGTTAGGTAAACTACTGCACCCACGTTACCGTAAGCACCTGTCATACCCGCGATTTGTCCCGTCATACGACGCTTAATCAGAGGTACTGTTGCAAATACTGCACCTTCACCGGCTTGTACGAAGAAAGAACACGCCATTGCTGCAACAACCGCTAGCCATACTGGCCATGTGCTGTCGACTTGACCCATTGCGAAGTAACCCACAGCTAGACCTGCAGTTAGGATAAGCAGAGTCGGTTTACGGCCGAATTTATCTGAAATCCAACCACCACCTGGGCGAGACATGAGGTTCATAAAGGCGTAGGCCGACGCCACCATACCTGCAAGTACTGGCGTTAGCTCAAAGGTTTCAGAGAAGAACAGTGGCAGCATAGAAACAACAGCCAACTCTGAACCAAATGTCGCGAAGTAAAGTACGTTAAGTACCGCAACTTGCTTAAATTTGTACTGGTGAATCTCTGGTACTTCTTCCTTGAAGACGTTCTTATTCACTTTCCAAACTTGAGATACTTCATACACATACAGCGCAGCCAGTACCGCATACACACCATATACTGCTGAGTCTGACAGCATGCCGATACCTGATGGAGAGAGTTTCCAAGCCAGTAGCGCAAGAGCCGCGTACATAGGGATCTTCATGATGAGTAGAAAGAAAAAGTCACCCTTTGACGTTACTTCCATTGCTGTAATTTGCGCAGGTTTGAAGTAAGTAGAACCTTTTGGTGTATCCGATACGTTTTTGTAGAAAATAACTGAGAACAGAAGGCTCATTGCACCTGTCACACCAACGGCATAACGCCAGCCATCTTCGCCGCCGAATACTAGTGCTAATGTAGGAAGTGTGAATGCCGCAGCTGCTGAACCAAAGTTACCCCAACCGCCGTAGATACCTTCTGCTGTACCTAGTTCGTTATGTGGGAACCACTCAGACACCAAGCGAATACCTACTACGAAACCTGCACCGATGAAGCCCAGTAAGAAACGTGCGATAGCTGCTTGCATGAACGAATCAGCGAGCGCGAACATGAAACACGGAATCGAACAGATTGCGAGTAGGGCAGAGTAGACCAGTCTTGGGCCATAGCGGTCGGTCAGCATACCGATGGCGACACGCGCAGGGATGGTTAATGCCACGTTTAAGATTAAGAGAGTTTTGATCTCTTCAGTAGTTAAGCCTAAAGAGGTTTTTACCATTTGCAGTAGTGGCGCAAAGTTGAACCAGACTACAAAGGTGATGAAAAAGGCAATCCAGCTAAGGTGTAAGATTTTCATCTTACCTGTAAATGAGAGCAGCGAAAATTTTGAGTTATCCATGTATTAAATCCTTTAAATATGGAAAGTGTCTAGAGTTCTTCTAGCCGTTCACATGCCAACTCCGTAGCGAGCCTAAATTCTTAATTATAGGCGGCTAAGGCATGAGTATTGGGTGATTCTGAAATACGACCTAATCCGTGATTAGCTTGCTAACGCTTCGGGTGCCAGTACTTGAATATCGTTACCTTGTCTGCGCACTTCAAAGCGAGTCAGAGCGTGTTCAGGCTCTTCCAAGCAAGCTCCTGTCTCTAGATGGTAATGCTGCTTGTAAAGGGGAGAAGCGACGTACGGCTCTCCACTTAACGAGCCAATAATACCACGTGACATGACATTGGCTTTACCAATTGGGTCGAAATTTGAAAGGCCATAAATCTTGTCACTGCGCTTGCAGTAAAAGATCGCGACTTGATGATCAGCCACTTTGGCACACACACCCGCGTTGGGCGTTAGATCCTCTTGGGAGCAAACAGTGGTCCAGTTTTCCATGACAGTCTCCTTGTCAATTTGTTGAGTCTTAGATTTTGTTCAATTTCGTAAAAAGAAGGTCGTAAAGAAAGAAGGTCGCTAGCAGAGTATTGCGTAGTGAAGGGCCTGCTAACGACCAAACTGGCTACGAGACTTCCGTAATTTCAATCTGTTCAGAGCTATTCAATGCTTGAGTGCGCTCGGCATCGTGGTCAGTGTTGATGCTTGGTTTCGGGAAGCGCTGTTCGCGTTCGGTAATGAACGACAGGCTCTTATCCATCTCGTCACTGTTGATGTAGTGTTGGAAGCGTTTCATCTTCACTGGGTTCTCGATGGTGGTCTTCCACTCACATTGGTATTTCTCGATGTTGAGCGCGATGTCCGCTTCAAGTTCAGCCGCGACATTGAGTTTGTCCTCAATCACTACTTCTTTGAGGTAGTCCAAGCCGCCTTCTAGGTTCTCCATCCACACAGAGGTACGTTGTAGGCGGTCGGCAGTACGGGTGTAGAACATCAGTACGCGGTCGATGTATTGAATCAGCGTTTTCTCGTCGAGGTCGGTTGCAAATAGGTCGGCGTGACGTGGACGCATACCGCCGTTACCACACACGTATAGGTTCCAGCCTTTGTCGGTAGCGATAACGCCAATGTCTTTTGATTGTGCTTCGGCACACTCACGAGTACAGCCAGATACGGCGAATTTGATCTTATGAGGCGAGCGTAGGCCCTTGTAGCGGTTCTCTAGTTTGATTGCGAGGCCGACACTGTCGTTAACGCCGTAGCGACACCAAGTGCTGCCGACACAAGACTTCACTGTACGAACTGATTTTCCGTAGGCATGGCCAGTTTCAAAGCCTGCATCAATCAGCCTTTTCCAAATAGCAGGTAGTTCATTAAGTTGTGCACCAAATAGGTCGACACGTTGGCCGCCAGTGATTTTGGTGTAGAGGTTGTACTCTTTTGCCACTTCACCGAGCACAATCAGTCTGTCTGGGGTGATTTCGCCGCCAGCAATTCGTGGAACTACAGAGTAGGTGCCATCTTTTTGCATGTTGCCAAGGTAGATGTCGTTGGTGTCTTGCAGCTCGATGTGTTCATCTTCAAGGATGTAGTCGTTCCAGTAAGAGGCGAGAATTGAGCCAATCGCAGGCTTACACACGGTACAACCTAAGCCTTGGCCGTGAGATTCCAGCAGTTCATCGAAGGTCTTGATCTTGTTGACGCGGATAATGTCGGTCAGCTCTTGGCGAGAGTAGGCAAAATGCTCACAGATATCGTTAGAAACCTCAACACCTAGGTTGCTGAGTTCGCTGTCTAATACCTGTTTGGCCAGGGCAGAACAACCTCCACAGCCCGTCGATGCATTGGTCGACTCTTTCAGTGCTGCCATCGTCGTACAACCAGCAGAAACCGCTTCTTTGATATCGCCTTTGGTGACATCGAAACATGAACATATAACTGCGCTGTCTGGAAGGGCTTCAACACCCATAGCGCTGCCAGAGTCATCTGCAAGGTTTGGTAGAATCAGAACCGATGGGTTTTCAGGCAGTGGCATATCGTTTTGCTTGATTTGCAGCAGTGAACCGTAAGCTTCCGCGTCACCCACTAACACCGCACCGACGATCTTCTTTCCATCGGCAGAGATGATCAGGCGTTTGTAAACCTGTTCGATTTCATCGTTATAAGTGTATGACTGCGCACCTTCTGTTTGGCCGTGTACTTCACCGATACTGGCTACGTCTACTCCCAGCAGTTTAAGTTTGGTGCTCATGTCTGCACCGGTGAAGCTGCTTTCATCTTCACCATCAGAAAGGATGTGGCTAGCCGCAACCTTCGCCATAGAGTAGCCCGGAGCCACTAAGCCGAAGATCTTGTTATCCCAAAGGGCACATTCACCAATCGCGTAGACATCATCGATGTTGGTTTGGCAGTAATCATCAATCACGATACCGCCACGCTCGCCAATCGCGATATCAGAACTACGAGCCAATGCGTCTTGAGGGCGAATACCGGCAGAGAACACGATCATGTCGGTTTCAAGGTGAGTACCGTCGGCAAAGTTCATACGGTAGCGAGCGGTTTCACCAGCCACAATCTCAGAGGTCGCTTTCTCAGTGTGAACCTGTACGCCTAGGTCTTCAATCTTACGGCGTAATAGTGCGCCGCCGCCTTCATCCAGTTGAACCGCCATTAAGCGAGGCGCGAACTCGACCACATGCGTTTCTAAGCCAAGGTTTTTAACCGCGTTCGCTGCTTCTAAACCGAGCAGGCCACCGCCTATTACCACGCCCGATTTACTCTGCTTACTCGACAGTTCAATCGCATCTAAGTCTTCAATAGTACGATAGACGTGACAGTGTTCTTGGTCGTTACCTGGGATTGGTGGAACGAATGGGAATGAGCCAGTAGCAAGAATCAGTTTGTCGTAGCTTTCACGATGTCCACTGTCGGTTATTACCGTTTTGTTTTCGGTATCAAGCTCAGTCACCTTGGCATTCACCAAGTACTTAACGCCATTCTCTTGATAGTAGGCTTCGCTGGTGAGGGCTAAGTCGTCTGCTGACTTGCCGTTGAAGTAAGCAGTCAGCTGAACACGGTCGTAGGCAAGACGCGATTCCTCACTAAAGGTGATGACTTCATATTGTTCTGAGTCAGCTTGAATGATGTTGTCGATAAATTTGTGGCCAACCATGCCATTACCAACGACGACAATTTTCTGTTTGCTCATAGTAAATTCCTTTTTTGCTGGCTTCCTAGCGTTTCTAAAAACAGTCCACTCTCAATGGTGGGTAATTTGCTGTTCTTCCAATGAACTTAAAAACTGTGAATTTTGGGTTGTTGGTATTTAGGGCAGCAAGTAGGGTGCCAGATAAAAAAGGGGATCGTAAAAAATAATATTAATGAATTTATTCAATGACTTGGATAAATAACAAACGACTCAATTACCCCTAAAGTGGTAGATTTAAAAAGTAAGAGATTTATGAAAATGAGCCTTTGTGGTGCAAAATTGATCAACATGGTGCAAATATCTCAATATTTCTTCGCTTGGATTTAATTAACCTCAAGCTTTGTAATTGCATTGATTTTAACTAACTGTAATTAAATGATTTTTTTATTGTCTCGCGTTGGGTTAAATAGTGGTGCGCAAATTGCTTTATTAAAAAAGAGAAATTTTCACTACTGAAAGAGAGCTGAAAGTGGCTTTCTGATTACTCCGGTGGAAGAGATAAAAAAGAACATTGCACGAGGGAAGAGTGATGAGTTCAAACAAGGATTGGATCAAATCAACGTGTGCTTACTGTGGCGTAGGTTGTGGCATTGAAGTAAGGCCAACTGCTTCAGGTAAATTGGAAGTGCGTGGCGACAAAGAGCACCCATCGAACTATGGCAAGCTATGTACTAAAGGCGCAGCACTGGGCGATACCGTCACGCCGATAGGCCGCTTAACTCAACCGATGAAAAGAGTCGCAAGCGGACAGCAACTCTTACCTTGGGGCGAAGCGTCGCAGCTGGTGGCAGACAAGTTCAAACAAGCCATAGAAGAGCATGGCCCAGACTCGGTCGCCCTTTATGTATCAGGCCAACTTCTGACTGAAGATTATTATGTTGCCAACAAACTGATGAAAGGCTTTATTGGTAGCGCCAACATCGACAGTAATTCACGTCTTTGTATGGCTTCGAGTGTGGTAGGGCATAAACGTGCATTCGGCAGCGATACCGTTCCAGTCTGTTATGAAGATCTTGAACAAGCGGAAGTGGTGGTGATCACAGGTTCAAACCTCGCTTGGTGTCACCCTGTTCTGTTTCAACGCCTGCGTGCGGCTAAGCAAGCTAACCCAGCAATGAAAGTGATCGTGATTGACCCGCGCTATACCGACACCTGCGAAATTGCCGACATCCACTTGGCGTTAGAATCGGGCTCTGACGTCGCTCTGTTTAATGGTTTATTGGCTTATCTCGATGATCACGATAACCTCGACCAAGACTACATTGATAAGCACACCCAAGGCTTTACCGAAGCGATTCGAGCAGCAACACGATATCGCTATACCGAAAATGGCTGGGGTGATAAGAGCGTTTCTGAACTGACAGGGTTAACCGAAGCGCAGCTTAAGCAGTTCTACTCTCTGTTTGCATCTAACGACAAGGTGCTCACTATTTACTCTCAAGGCGTAAACCAATCTACACAAGGGTGCGACAAGGTCAACGCCATTCTCAACTGCCATTTGGCGACAGGAAAAATCGGTAAGGTAGGTATGGGGCCATTTTCGGTTACAGGCCAACCGAATGCCATGGGGGGCCGTGAAGTAGGTGGCTTAGCCAATACTTTAGCGGCGCATTTTGAATTTGGTGATCCGCAATCACACCAAACCGTGAGCGAGTTTTGGCAGACCGACCGTTTAGCTACCCACGCAGGGTTAAAAGCCATTGACCTATTTGATGCCATGAACGATGGCAAGATCAAAGCGGTGTGGATTATGGCGACTAACCCAGTTGTGAGCCTGCCTGATAGTGAGAAAATCAAAACCGCATTAGAGAAGTGCCCATTTGTGGTGGTGTCGGACTGCATTGCCGATACGGAAACCACACGCTTAGCTGATGTGGTGTTGCCTGCCCAAGGTTGGAGCGAAAAGTCCGGTACCGTAACCAACTCTGAACGCAGAATCTCCCGCCAGCGCCGAATATTGCCAAGCCCAGGTGAAGCCAAGCCAGATTGGTGGATACTAAAAGAAGTGGCGCAAAAGATGGGATTCCAAGACCAGTTTGATTACCGTCATGAAGGTGAAATCTTCAAAGAGTATTGCGAGATGACTGCACTCGGTAATGAAACAGGCAAAGCGCGTGATTTATGTTTGATTGGATTAACCAAACTCGATGAGAAGGGCTATGGGGAACTCACCCCGCAGCAATGGCCAGTACTTGAGCACCAACCACAGATCATCGAGCAGCGCATGTTCACCGACGGCGAGTTCTTCACAGAATCTGGCAAAGCGCAGTTCATCGCGGTGGAGCATGACAAGCCGATTGCCGATACCAGTGTCGAGTTCCCACTCATCATGAACACTGGCCGTATCCGCGACCAATGGCACACCATGAGCCGCACTGGCTTAGCAGCAGGCTTGGGCGAACATACACCCGAACCGTTTGTTGCCATGCACCCAGACACGGTTGCTGAATTGAACCTTGATGAATTTGGCTTAGATGCTTTCAACCACGCGACCGTCAACCCAGTGGTGAAAGTACGTAGCGCACAAGGGGAGTGCCAAGCGCGTTTGGTTGTCACCAAAGAGATGCGCCGCGAACAAGTATTCATGCCTATTCACTGGAACGCCCCAACCGCCAAAGACAGCAAGCCGTGCGATCTGATTCTGCCTCACACTGATGCCGCATCTGGCCAGCCGGAATTCAAACATACGCCAGTCATGGTAGAACCGTGTGGCTATCGCAGTGAAGCTGCCTTGGTCAGCGACAAAGTAATGGATTGCAGCGGATTTGATTACTGGGTAAGACAAAGAGTGGAGGGCGGCTTTTTATATCGCATATCTTCATCTAAGAACCCAATGGAGCTGGTGATTCAGTTGGCAAATACCCTTGATGCACTGCCAGAACCTGACGCCGATGCGATTAAGTCGCTTCACTACCACGGCAATAAATCATTTAAGAATTATGGCTCTGCCAAGTTGGATCAATTCGGCGTGAAGCAGGCTTTTGTGGTCAATAGCAAGCTCGACCATGACAGCATTGATTGGCTGGTGGCATGCTTAACTCGTGAAGCTGATGAAGAATTTGAAGCCGAGTTTTTAAGTACGTTAGCCAAATAGTCGATGCGATGAATGATCTCTAGCACGTAATATTGGCCTGATAAATTAATGATTAGTGAGTTTTTACACCGGAAAATTTTGATTATTAACTTACTAATGAGTTGAAAAGTAGAGGAATCTTCTATTTGTAGTGATCTTGTGAACAACCTTTGTTAAATCTTGGGCAGTTAGATACCTAATGATTGCATTCTTTAATGAGCGGTGATATTCAATGCGCTGAACCAATTAAAGAATCAGACTTATCCTAAACTGATATTGATTGGATACTGAGAAGCGCTGTTGAACCATGACAGCGCTTTTTTTGTTGTTGTCTTGCTGCTTGTAAGCGCAGTTACGATAGGTAGAGTTCATGAGTCAGTTAAAGGCTTTATTCCATAAATACACCCACTTGATGTCTGATCAATCAAAAGGGGTAGCAGCTTCGATACTTTGTTCAATGCTGTTTGCTTGCATTCCTGCCTATGTACAAATCCAACCGGATATGGGGCCAAGTTTCATTTCTGGTGGCGAGAGTCACTGGTTGGCTACGCAACGTATTATTTGGAGTACGATGCTGTTCTTCATCTTGCTGTTCTTCACCAAGCGACTGCCGCTGTTGTGGGATGCATTGAAGCAGTGGCGTAAGTGGCCAAAATACATAACTTCAGCTGTTCTTGTCGCGCCGCAGTACTGGATATTCGTTTGGGCTCCAGCCAATGGAGAAACCCTCAACCTCGCACTTGGATACTTCACCATGCCGATTGTGATGGTGCTGATTGGTTGCTTCTATTACAAAGACAGTCTCACGAAGCTACAAAAAGTGGCGTGTTATTTCGCTTTGGCAGGGACTATATATACTTATGTGCTGGCATCGGGCCTGTCTTGGGTGGTATTGGTCGTAGCGCTCGGCTATCCGGTCTACTTTATGTTTCGTAAAACCAATCCAATGCCGACCGATATTGGCTTGGCCGTCGACCACATTATGATGCTTCCTTTAGCTATCTTTGGGGTGTTCTATCTATACCCAGCCGATCATTTTATGAACCTGCCAGCCACGTCATACCTGTATTACCTTGGCCTAGCGGTAGTATCGGTGACGCCAATGTTGCTCTACCTATTCGCCTACTCAAAACTACCAGTATCTCTGTTTGGTTTAATGGGTTACGTAGAGCCAACCTTCATTTTTATTGTCGGGCTACTCATTGGCGACAACATTGCGCTACACGAAGTACCAACCTACCTGTTAATTTCGTTCGCCTTAATCGCCCTAGTGATGGATGGCTACAAACGAATGAAAGCCAGCAGACTCGCCAAAAAAGAGCGTTCTTAACCAGCTAGCTCTTAACAACGAAGCTGTCACCCTTCTACACATAAACGTCGACGATCCTGTCGGCGTTTTTTATTTTTAAGTATGAATTACCTATTGAATAAACATCAAGTATCACATACTCTATCTCGTATTGGTATGATGTTCTGTAAGGTTCGGTTAATGCCTTATGTTCGTCGTGCATGTCACGAGTTGGTTTTAAGTTAGATCGAGGTAAGTTGATGTCTAAATTGGCGATTTCTAAGTTCTTTGAACAAAAACTGGAGGCTCCGCTTCACAACACCGTTTGGTCGTGGGGAAGTGAGAACGCCAAAGGGATTTACCTACGTGCATGGAATCGCACCAAAGTCGGCGACAAGTTCGACATTGCCAACGTTGGTATGGAGACAGACGATGATGGAAGAACACGAGCGGGTGGCGTAGAGCGCGCTAAACACGTTAAAGCCATCACTCAAGGCAAGCCGGGCTATATTGTGGCGATTGACGGTTACGTCGATGATGCAGGCAAATCTCATATTGTTGATTACAACGATAAAGCAGTGTTTCGCATTGTGTCACTAACGGTGAACGAGCAGGGCAAAACCTTAGCTGAAGTAGACTACGACACCCCCGTACTTATCGACATGATTGGCGAAGAGACAGACGTCACCGCAATCATGGAAAGCCTATCAGACAAACCCAAAGCCCTAGCAACCTTAGCCAAGGCAGAAAAGCTCGGCTGGCAGATCACAGGCTCAAACGCGCAGGGTGTGACCATTCTTCTTAAAGGCAAGAAAACCGGCCTTATCTTATACACTGGCGAATTCAGCGCCGCTTAGGAGTGACCATGTATAACCAAGGCGATCTATGCCCATACTGCGGCTTAATCATCATGCTACCGCCAGACCTAGAGCCAAAATGCCTAGGCTGCGGTGAAGAAATCAACCAAGAAGATGATGAGTAACCATGTATTGAGTACGTTTCTGTGTCTTGACGAAACCATGTTGGATTTTTCTGCTTTTCGTCACATTAGTAACAACGTGAAGTAGGTAAGGTGCTGTTATTAAAAGGTTAGTTAGGCTTAGCCTGAACGGTAAAGGTTGCTAGACAGAATCATTTTGTCTAATAGAGCTGTTATATTATTTTAAGAGGGGAGGGTTTTGGAAAGATTTGAAGTTTCAGTTGATGGCTTAAATCATAGTGTATGTATAAAAAATACTAGTGAATCACAGGCTATATTAGAGCAAAGAAAACTAGCAGGGTTAATAGGCAGTTACATCGCTGGTAGCCCGGCTACGATAGCAAGTTTAGTCAGTTTATTTATATCTTATTGTGGGTTGGTCTTGCTTTGGTTCAGGTTTGAATTGGAAGGTATTGAGTTATTTGACTATATATCATTTTCCGATTTGTTCTTTGGGTTTTTTAGTGTTTCATTCGCACCAGTTTCAATTGCGGTTATTGTGTTCTTTCTCTTTTATGGTCTCAATAATTATCTGAAAATAAAGTGGAAAACAGGAAAGTATGGATTCTGGTGGATCCTAAGTATG
Organism: Vibrio sp. D420a; assembly: GCF_030248625.1. NCBI lineage: Bacteria > Pseudomonadati > Pseudomonadota > Gammaproteobacteria > Vibrionales > Vibrionaceae > Vibrio > Vibrio sp. D420a. The sequence continues at coordinate 53,391 of NZ_JAHGAN010000002.1, forward strand.
TATTTGCTTGGTGCTCCATTTATAGTCGGTTTCATTCATTTGAAGATCTTGGAGCAAGACTTGGTTGAACCATGTTTAAACTCTGAAGTCGTTTATGAGGTTATATTTTCTCCACCTTCAGATAGGGTGGAATCAGAGCTGTATTTGATTGCAAGTTTGAGTGAAAATAAAGTTTTTAAAAAAAGTAAGCGAGGCTGTAAAACATCGCCCAGCTCTGAAGAAGAACTGCTGGATTATCAAATATTGGTAATACCTAGCAATCAGATTCAGTCTATATCTCATAAGGCAAATAAACAAATAGTATGACAAAGCGTTTAAGATAGATTCCCGATGCATGGCATTTTCATTCCATTATTGGGTTTTGTGTTTACGGTCGTATAGTTAGGTTTCGTGGTAGCGTTGCGTACTACTCAACATTGCGTTAACTGTCTTTCCACACATTAACTATTGATTTAGATAAAGTTTAGTGTATATTACGCAATAAGTTTCCCATGGAAACAACGGTATTGCCTTCTATCAATCAGCAATGGTTGATCTTCAGCTGTGAAATTCACACTGACGGGGGTGAGACGTCAAATTTTCATCAACCAAGTGGTAACTTACTTTTACTTGGGTTTATACCGTGGAAAAGCTCGAGCTAACGCTCGGGCTTTTTTGTATGAGGAATATATGAGTTTAGAAAAACAATTAGCAAGTGTGATTAAAGATGAAGCGAAAAAGCTAATCAAGAGATATCATGAATACCACAACCGTTTGCACTTGGAGCATGAGAGAAACAAAAAAAGACTCGGTGATTCAGCGCCCACTAAGATTGTTCATCAACCAGATTACTGGTCTATCGATAAAAAATTTAATCCCTTCTATGTATTAAAGAAGCATAAAAGTATCGCAAGATCCATTGCGAGAAAAATCGAAGATAGAACATACACCCCCAATACTCCTCATATAAAAATCGTTCCTAAAGCTGATGGTGGGGAACGAAAGGTGTCTATTTTCCAGATTCCTGATGCAGCAGTATCGAAGTTGTTTTTTAATCGACTGTTAGCAAAGAATAAACACAGATTTAGCTCGTTTTCTTATGCTTACAGAAATGACCGAAATGTTCATTTTGCGATTCAAGACATCTCCGTTGACCTACGGAGAAATGAGCGTACTTTTTTAGCTGAATTTGACTTTTCTGACTATTTTGGTTCTATCTCGCACGACTATTTAACTAAACAGTTTGACCAAAATGGTTTTTTCATTAGTACAGAAGAAAGATTTGTAATCAAGGTTTTCCTGAAAGATAGAATCGTAGGTATACCTCAAGGTACGTCTATTAGCTTATTTTTAGCCAATTTGACATGTTGGAATTTTGACTCTGATCTAGAAAGAGAGGGAGTTAAGTTTTCTCGATATGCCGATGACACGATTGTGTGGACACCCGACTACTCGAAAATATGTAATGCGTTTGGCTTGATAAATCAATTTTCGAATGATGCAGGAGTAAAAATAAATGCTGCAAAATCGGAGGGTATATCATTGTTGACCAAAGAGGATTTTCCCTCAGAGATATCAGCTAAAAGTAGTTTGGATTTTTTAGGGTACACCCTATCAGTTGATAATGTTTCTATCAAAGATAAGTCAGTCCTTAAAATTAAAAAGCAAATTTCTTATATTCTATATAGAAATTTGATTCAGCCATTGAAGCAGTCATCTTTAGCAGGTCAAGAGATTCCAGCAAACGACAAAGATAAAAACTTCCTTAGTGCAATGATGCAAATTCGTCGTTACATGTACGGTGGATTGAGTAAAAAGCAAGTTAAGGACTATCTATCAGGTCGTACAAAACGAATTTATTTTAAAGGCGTAATGAGTTTCTATCCGCTTGTAAATGATACTGAACAATTAACCGAGTTAGATGGGTGGTTATTATCTGTTATTCATCGTGCGGTTCAACATCGAGAGAAACTATTACGTAGTAACTGGAATTACAATCGTTCTCACAGTTTTCCATTTAACCAATCGCGAGAACAGTTATTGGAAGAGTGTGCCAAAACTAAGGTTAACGGTAAGTATTTACTAGAAATTCCGAGCTTTTTATTAGTGCATAAAGCACTGAAAAAAGGCTTGTTGGAATCTGGTATTGAGAAAGTCATGAACCCAGACTCTCTGAGTTACGATTACTGATACACGCTAGCTAGCAATCTGTTTAATAGTGATTCGCAACGCTTGGCATTTTCACCATGCGCCGGTTTTTAGTGTTTGAGGTGGTTTGCAGGTACTTAATTATCGCGTTATTCGCCCCACCAATAGGGCAACACATGGAGGAAACAATGAATTCAAAAGAAGTCGTCCTAGCTTTTTGGGATGCGATGAAAACTAATGATTTTGCCAAAGCGAGCGAATGGCTGAGTCCTGATTTTGAGGTTTTTTGGCCGCAATCAGGGGAACTTACAGTTGGCCGAGAAAACTTCACAGCAATTAATTCCTACTATCTAGCAAATGGTGTTTGGGAGTTTGAAATTCATTCGCTGGTCTGTGATGGAACAACAGTTGTAACGGATGTTTCAATAACTGATAGTGTTCAAAAGCCCGTGCCATTACCTTTCATATCGTTGAAAATGGTTTAATCGTGAAGCAAAAAGAGTTTTGGCCTGATCCTATGGAAGCGCAGGAGTGGCGAGCCAAGTGGGTAAAAATCGTCTCTGAATAAGATATACGCCTAGCAACTTGTGAATGATTCATTTAGCGGCGGTGCCACTGATTGTTTTTGTTCACGGTACATTTAATCCATTAGCTATAAGTGAGCCTGAGCCTCGGAAGGCTCAATCTATCTAGTTTCTAAGCATAAAGGACACATTTAATGAGATTAAAATACGAGACGATAATTCCAGTGGTGATGGGTTTACTGTCGTTTCCCATTTTTTATGTAAGGGCGGCAACAAACGCATTAGACGACAGTGACTTTGTCGGACTAACAGCGTTCAAATCTCCTTTTTATACCGCCTACTTGTGCCTTATGGTTCTGCTGTTGGTTGCTAGCGTCTATGGGCTCTAATCCAAAGTTAGGTTGAAACGAGAAGTCCCTTTAATTTACCTTTCATCAATAGCCACTGTAGTCTCTTGCAGCATAGCCATGTTGCTTGGGCAGTTACCATGTCTATACGAAAGCTATGGTCACCAAACTATTGATACTGTATTGAAACAATCTTTTCTATGTCCTAGTTATTCTATTCGTTCTTACACGGGTAATTTGTCGACTTTGTTGGTCGCTTTGATTGGTGTTTTATCAAGTAAAAACCTGTCTCTTAGGCTTCTTCGCACACACTGAAGAAGATTTTAGAAGCGAACGGTTAGTATGCGAATAGTTCGATTAAAAGGAGAAAAAATGGAAGTTCTAATTGAACAGGAAATCGCCCTGCATCAGTATGAAATTAGGCAGAACCTAAATGAAGTGCAAAGGTTACTTCATTCGAGCTTTAAAGAAGTGGGCCGTTCTGGGCGTAGCTTTGATTATGCTGCCATTATAGAAATGCTTCAAAGTGAGGAACCGGCCGACGGGCATATACATTCTCAAGAGTTTGAGTGTATTGCTTTGGAGCCATTTGTTCAGCTACTTCTTTATAAATCAGCATGGGTATCGAAAACCGGAGCCATTAGCGCGTATACAAAGCGTTCATCGATTTGGACTTTTACCGGCCAATGTTGGCAGATGAAATATCATCAAGGTACTCCATGTGAAGCATTTGAACTTCAGTAACAACAAGGAGCGTTTATGTTTAGAGTAATCTACGAGTGGCGAGTCCCACTTGATAAAATGGAAGAGTTTCAAAGTGTGTGGCGCTCTGCGACGGAATCTATTCACGAATCGGTAGAAGGCGCACTCGGTAGCTTTATGCTTCAATCGTCGGACACGCCAGAAAAGGTATTAACCATCGCAAAGTGGAGAAGCCGTGAAGATTGGGCGCTGTTTTGGGGAAACCGAAACCCAGAAAAAATGCTGAAGATACGTGAAATAGCCGAGCGTGTTTCCGTTGAAGCGTTCGATGAAATTGAAGATAGAACCAAATAGAACGCTTTAGCTACCTCATTAAGGTTGAATCACAACGCTTTGTATTTAAAGTTGGGTTTTAGTGCTTAAAGGGTAATGCTCTATGTAAACTGTTTGGTAGTACACGCTATTTAACACGGTGTTGTGTTGCCGACGAACTGGTATTTGTATCGTTAGTGATTGTTATAAGTGTGATCCTTAATTGATAATGAACGATACCTTGATGTTTTGTGTTCCACTTGCTGCATAATCTCGCTTTTGAAAAATACACAGAGAAATATATGCGGTTTATTCTTTTGATGATGATGTTTTTTTCGTCCGGTTGTGCGAGTGCCTTTGATATGCACAGGCTTAATCCACCCAATAGTCGAGAAATTGAAGCTCATAGCCTTTCTCAGTATGTGTATCGCGGAGCTGAGTTGGCGGCTGAAAAAGGTGCTAAACAGTATGCTCTAGTAATTGAAGTGAATGGTAGAGGTGAACGTAGCATCTGGGTTTATCTAATAAATAACGACAATGACCTCAAAGAGCTAGACCAAAAAGTTAAGAATAATGATGACCTAAAGTTACTCGATATCTTCGATACGGATGTAAATGTTGAACGAAGATATGTGCCTGCTAACTCCGTACCCGGATTGGCTTAAATTCAAATTGAGCGTTGAGTGGCTGAGTGATGTGAATCTCTAGTTTTGATGTTACTTCCACCTCTCATAACACCCTACACGTACAGAAATTAGTACCTGGTCGTTATGCAAGATGTCATTGAGATGGAGATACAACTATCTATTTAAGAAAGTTAATCGTTTCTGTTGACTGTGTGTTATATGAGTGAAAGCACGGGAGTATTGGTTTGAAAATATGGAGACACCTTGGTTTATTTATTTGTTTAACGTTTGTTGGTTTGGCGCAAGCGAATAGCACAGGCAAAGTTCAGCAAATTCTAGAATCAAGATTCAGTTGTAAAGATCGCAATCTCGAAGATCTATGTTTCTTATCGATTGATAAGCGTGACAATGAGCTAATCATTTTTTTGAGCTCGGCACTGTATCGAACTAACCATTATAACAAAACTGATTCTTTCTTAGAGGCTGCTAATTTGTCGCATGAGATTTATCAGTCAATCGCCTCTAAAGTTGATTCAATTGATCTAGGTGGTCGCTCTTTAGTCGTAATGATGGACATTATGTTCAAAGGAGAGAGGTTGACTACGATTCATGATGTAAATAGTACGGTTTTTGTAGATTTAGATAAGCGAATTGATGTTTATCAGTTATTGAATAATCATCGTCAATTAGTAGCTGAATCACCGGAGAGTAAAAAACAGAAAACCCTTAAAACTGGGGAACGCTTGGCTGCAACTTATGAAGTAACTACGGCGTATGAAGTTGTTTCTAGTGATGCAGTCAAGAATGACAAAACAGGTCAATTTGAAATTTCAAAAGATGCTCACTCGACAGGTAAAAAAGTACAGCATACAAAGATTACACACGTTTTAGTCTGGTTCCCTTTACCGGAAAGATTCGAATAACTCGATGTCCCGTCTTCTGGGCTATCTAATATCGCTAAGTACGGCTAATCCTTAGTTAGTATCATCACAATGCTCTTTGAGTTAGAAGGAGTATTAGAATCCGTTAAATTACTCGAAAGAGTGTTGTTTGGTGTTCCTACCGAAAATGACCTTTTATAAACAACTTTGAAACTTATAGAGCTTAATAGTGTGCACAGTTACACATTTCATCATCTATACGCATGATGGTCATTCCTGTTATTGTTTCTGTGAATTTATTGCGTGTGGTTAACGTATAAAGTATGGCGTTACATTTACTTTACAGCATTAAGCTAAACAGGCTTTCGGCTAAGTTAATACCCAAAAAAATATAGACAAATAGACATTGTGCCTCCACTGAGCGGAATTAAACGCAACCTTTGCAGACGCTCGTTGCGGAAAATCAATGTCGTTCGTTCGCTCACCATATTCAAAAATATTAGGTCAAATAAGTGGATAAATTAAAAATGGACGTTGGTATTCCTGAGGGCATGACTATTAACTCAAGCTTTGATGGGATGAAAATTGAACGTAGATGGTTTTCAAATCAAACGTTGTTTATGACGGTGTTTGTTGTTGTCTGGGATAGTTTCCTTTTTTACTGGTATAGCAATGCTCTAAGTTCGGGCGGGTTTACGAAAGAGAATGCTGTGACATTAGCGTTCCCTCTAATACATCTTGCAATAGGAATATTTCTGACTTACTACGTTATTGCTTGTTATCTAAATAAAACCACTGTTTCTGTCAGTCATAGTTTTGTTGAGTCTAAGATATCACCAGTACCATTTGGTTTTAAAAAACTCATACCTTCATCATCGATCGAACAAGTTTACTGTAAAGAGGTTGTCAAGAAGTCAAAAGACGGCTCAAGTGTAACGTTCGAGGTACGAGTCATATTAAAAGATCGTAAAAATATACGTTTGGTATCTGGATTGGAATTAAGTGAACAAGCGTTGTTTCTTGAACACGAGATTGAATCGTACCTCGGTATCAAAGATGTCGAAGTGAAAGGCGAGTTGAGCTGATATAAAACCACTGCGTCAGTTGCTGAATTCTGGCGCTGTAAAATCTGAGGTGGATGTGAAATTTATATCACTGTTTATGGCGGTATTGTTGTCTGGCTGCGCTGGATTTATGGAAGGAGTCGACTTCACCGCTTATGAAGACCTTAAGGTGAGAGAGCGAACCAACCCTAGGTACCCTAAAGTTGCGGTCGAGAATGGGCTATCGGGCTATGTTGAGATGACATTTAACGTAACCAGCCAAGGGGATGTAACGAATGTAGTCGTTGTAAAATCTTTCCCTAAAGGGCTGTTCGAGGAAGTAGCTGTCCGAGCTCTAACGCAATGGAAATACGAGCCCTTCGAAAGTGTAGAATCAGTTCCTCAACAAATTCGTTTCGATTTTAAAGCTAACTCCAAATAGGGTGTAGAAATAACATATGGGCTAGAGTGCCTACTTTGTTTATACACAGACAAGGAAATAATCAATGCAGGTCATTATTAACGGACGAAAAATAGAAAACCCTTTCGCAATTGCATTGGTTATGCTGTTTGTGTTGTCAGCGATTGGTGGAGTCGTAGCGTTGTTTTTGTTTGTGTTTCTTCCGCTAATTGGTGTTTTTGTGTCTGGAGCTATCGGGTTGATATTGGTAGTTGTTGTGCCGATAGTTATATGGTTTCTAGTGCCTGTACTGTTTCTATCAATGATCAGTTGGGTGTTTGGCAAAATACTAAAGTAGATGTCACCCAATGATAGAACGACTGCCGAGCACTGATCCGTCTCTCATAGCACTCTCGAATACAGTGTTTGCCGAATTACGAAGTATCTATCGCCCAACGATGCTGGCTCAACAGAACAAAATGGCATCAACGGGTGATTGGACCTACTTCGGCTATTACTCGGAACAGCAATTAGTAGCGTTCGTGAGCGTTAAGTTCAGTGGTGATACTCTCCATTTAAGCGCACTTGCCGTAGCATCCACTTCGCGCCGAAAAGGAGCTGCTCGACATCTGATCTCGAAAGTTAAGCAAATGTTCCCTCATGCTAATCAAATATCGGTTTGGTGCGTTGAACAAACCGGTAACGTTAATGTTTTTGAGTCACTTGGCTTTAAAGTGGTAGAGAGAATAGTGTCTGACTACTTTGAATTGACGAATACGTCAGACGAAAAAGCCATAGAAGTACGACTTGAGCGTAAGCTTTAAAAGTAAAAGTGAGTCATGAAGGAAAGGTAATGGAAATCTGGAAGTTATTGTTTTTTATCCCTGCGTGTTTTGCTCTGAATATGACGCCTGGCCCGAATAATTTGCTGTCGATGAATAATGCGCGTTGTTATGGCTTTAAGTCTGCCTTTATGGCAGGTCTTGGTCGAATTGCGGCGTTCGCAGTCATGATTGGGTTGGCGGCTTCAGGGTTAGCTGTGGTTTTGTATGCATCGCAAACACTGTTTCTCACTATTAAAGTTGTAGGGGCTGCATACCTGTTATGGATAGCTTTTAATCTCTGGCGCTCTGAAGCAAGTCCTATATCAGAAATCGATACTGTTCAGAGCCGTTTAGGCTTAGCCAAACAAGAGTTTTTACTGGCCGCCGGTAACCCAAAAGCGATTCTCATCTTTACTGCATTTCTACCTCAGTTTGTCGATGTCTCGGCCAATGTAAATGAACAGTTTTTGATTCTTGGGCTTACATTCTTAGTCTTGGAATTAGGTGCGATATCTCTTTACGCCATATTCGGTATTTACCTGAGACAGTGGTTCATCAAGCCGAAAATGGCCAAACGATTTAACAAGGCATGTGCTTCCTTTTTGGCGCTGTCGGGGGCAAACCTATTAATCAGTCGTCAATAATTTATCCGTTACTCACAAGGAGTTTGAAATGAAAAAGACATTTAAGAATGTAAGTCCTGAATCAGGCGAAATCACGGTTCAATTGGAGCAAGCTAAACTGAGCTTTCATGTCGAGTCTGGCGCAGAATTCACGTTGGAATCAAACGAAGGAGCTGATGTGGTGTTTTCTTCGGCTAGTCCAGATGTAAACCTCGTCATCGAACCCGTGTGATTTACGTTCAAAGAGCTAAGCCTGCTAGGAAGAAGTACGATGAATATTAAAGAGTTTTCTAACTTGGTGGGTTTGTCTGCTCATACGTTACGGTACTACGAGAAAATCGGTTTGCTGAAAAATGTTCAGCGCACCTCTAGTGGACATCGTGCTTATACATCGAAGGATCAAAAGTGGATAGAGTTTGTGGTGCGTCTAAAAGAGACTGCTATGCCACTTGAAGAGATTTTGGAATACGCAAGCTTGAGAGAACAAGGGGCAAGTACGTTGCAGCAGCGCCAAGCCTTGCTGGAGAAGCATCAACAGAACCTCAAAGCTCATATTGAGCAACAACAGTCACATCTTACTGCATTAGAAAACAAAATCGATCTTTATAAAAACAACAAAGTTAGTTGACTTAGAGTGAACTCTAACTTGTAAGCTTTTCTCTTATTTGAACCAATAGGAGAACAACCATGGAAACATCACGTTTTGATAAAGGGCTCGAACTGCTTGGCAAGATTGATGGAGAAGCAGGGCAGAATGTTATCAAGAGCTTACAAGATATTTGCCCTGACTTAGCCAAATATACGATTGAGTACCCATTTGGTGATATATACGCACGTGAAGGACTTGATCTGAAATCCCGCGAAATCGCGACAGTTGCTGCATTAACAGCCTTAGGCAATTGCGCGCCCCAGTTAAAAGTACATTTGAATGCGGCACTCAATGTAGGGTGTAGTGAAGAAGAAATCAAAGAGGTGATCCTTCAGATGTCTGTGTACGCAGGTTTCCCTGCAGCTTTGAATGGCATGTTTGCGTTTAAGGAAGTTCTAACCGAACGTTATGAACATCAATTGATCTGATGCGTAACGCATGGCACTTTCATCAGTATTGAGCTTGTTGTTTCAGACCTGATGATTTAGGTTAGGGAGCTCAATTGCTTTATTTTCATACAGAATTGAGCGAATAAGAACATAAAACAAGGAGGTGATATGTTTCCGTTAGAGGTATTCATTACCTATACGCTGGCTTGTCTGCTGCTGGTGATCTCGCCGGGGCCGGACAATCTACTCGCTATTGGGAGAGGGTTAAGCCAAGGCCGAGTTGCCGCCATTATGTCTGGGTTATCGTCGGGTGCAGGGATCTTGTTTCACGTCGTAGCGGCTACGTTCGGCTTAACATTGCTTATTCAAACCTCTGAAGTGGCCTTCTACGTGGTGAAGCTGGTGGGTGCTGCTTACCTTGTCTGGCTCGGCGTAAAAGTGCTTCGTTCACGTAATCTGTTCTCATTAGAGCCAGCTAAAAAACAATCTCTGAAGGTGATATTTTCAACCGGATTCCTTTCTGCGGCCCTGAATCCAAAACCTGGCATGTTCGTGCTAGCTTTCGTTCCTCAATTTGTTAACCCAAGCTTGGGCTCTGTGACAATACAGATGATTGGTTATGGTGTGTGGTTTGCTTTGCTAACGGCAATTGGCTTTAGTTTGATGGGCGTGTTCTCGTCTCAGTTGTCTGAATGGTTCAGAAACAAACCTAAGTTGGTGTTGGGGCTTAATATTGGCGCAGGCGTTACCTTTGTATCATCAGGGCTGGCTGTGGCTTTCATGAAGCAGCGATAAGTGCTGTTGCAATAAGTACAGTGAATAGCAATGAATGAAAGAGGGCGTCGTAATGACGCCCTTTATGTTATTTAGAGACACTAAACGTGTCGTAATCACGCAGCAAAAATAGTGCGATACAAGCTGCGAGCATAGGCCATGAAGCGAAAAACAGTAAGTTATTGAACGGGTCCATATACTTACCAAAAGATGAGAACGTTGAGCCTGCATGAAGGACTAATATGGCACCATAAGTGTACTTCTTCCACAGACCTGCGATAAATGCGCCCAGAAATGCTAGCTGTGCGATGCCGAGAGTCATCATCATACCAATAGATATATCAATCCCATAAAAGCCAGACAGCACCTTTACCGCGTGTTCAGGAACAAGGATTTTATCCAAGCCCCAAAACAGAAATACGATAAAAATACCAATTCTCAGAAGCAGTAAACTAGTAGCCAATTTCGTTTGAAGTTTCTTTTCCATGATTTTCCTTTTGATGCACTTTACGGTGCAATGCTATGAATTACTCCCCAAAGCAGACCTACTGGTTTCGAGTTTTATTTCGAGGATTTTTGATGGTGTGTGTAACAAGGCATTTCATGGGTTGGATGAGGCGCGTAAAGGGGAAAACTATTGCTGATGTCATGCTGATGCTGTTGGGGAGTATGCGGCCGACAGTGAGCCGACATTTTTTAACTCGGATTAGAGTTCTGATACCTCTTGCGGTAGTCTGATCTATTCAATAAACGCAACGAAAGGAATGAATGCGCATGATCACTTGTTATGTTCGCTATGTGATAGATCCAAAGAAAGTAAAAGAGTTCGAAGAGTATGCCAAGATGTGGATACCGCTAGTGGAAAAATTTGGTGGTCAACATAATGGTTACTTCTTACCTTCTGAGGGAGCGAACAACATTGCGTTGGCACTATTCACCTTTGAGAGTCTGACGGCTTACGAAGATTATCGAATTAGATCTTTGAACGATCCCGAGTGTATTGAGGCTTTTGCCTTTGCCGACAAGGTGGATTGTATCATTAGTTATGAACGCAGCTTCTTCCGTCCGGTTCTGAAATAACAGATATTAGAACTCATATATTCACGATGGACATAGGAATCGAATAGGTATGGTAACAATCGAGCGACTAACCGAGGCTCAAATCGAGCTGGTAAAGCAAGTAAAGTTGGCGGAAGAACAAGTCAAGTTTGCAGGCACAGCAGAAGAATTCTTACAAGATGGTAGTGAGACGACTCATCTACATATTATTAAGCTAGATAATGAAGTTGTCGGATTTTTTAAGTTAGATATTGCCTATGGCGAAAGTTACGAGTTCTGTCCGGAGTCAGGTCTTGGATTAAGAGCGTTCGCATTAGATAAGAATCAACAAGGTAAAGGGCTGGGTACACGTGCTGTAAAAGCTCTGTTTCCGTATCTAAAAGAACAGTATTCCTCATTTGAGTTTATCTATTTAACCGTAAACCTGAAGAATCCTGGTGCGATTGCTTGTTATGAAAAGGGTGGTTTTGAAAAGACTGATGATCTATATCTCGGAGGCGCTGCGGGCCCGCAACATATTATGCGTGGGTGGATACTGGCTAAGGATAAAAACACGAATAGCCTTCAACATATTTAGTAATAGACACTACTAAGTAGAGTATAAATTTGGCTTTAAGTCACTAATTTTAAAGACTTAGATTGACGCTCTCTGGGAGGTGTTGTTGTAATCGCAGCTTTAGAATTATAAAACAGGCTTAAAGTATACAAAATGGAAATAACTCAAAAGAAAGGTAGGAACAAATACACGTTTAGCTTTGGTGATGGCAAACTGAATTACGCTTATCAAGAAAAGTCAGGGAAAGGAGATGTTGATATTTATTATGGCGATATCCCCAAAAAAACGTCGGAGTTTATCGAGGAGAATGAATGGCTAAGAAACGTAGGTGCTCTTTGGTTGCTACTTGGCATCGGACAAACTGGTTATAGCACCTACTTAGAAGGTGCCTTGAAGCTAGATCTTTTATGGATCGTAGTAGGTGCGTTATGTTTGATGTGGTCTCAACTCTCCAAAATCACCTATACCGTATATAGAACAGAAGAAGCAAGCTTGTTTGTCATTCAGGATGGAAAGCACGATGACGTTGTGAAAGAACTGATGACTAGAAGAAAAAAACAGCTCCTAGATTGGTATGCTGATATCAACATGGATAATACCCTACCTCAAGAAATCAATAAGTTTAAATGGCTTTCTGAGCAAGGCGTTTTGACTGAAGAAGAGTCTAAACAAAAGATCGAAGAAGCAAAGTTCTATCATCAATCGGACTCAAACCAAGAGCGTTTATTGAATTAGAAACGTGCAAATTTGTGGCATCAATGCGGTTGGTGCCCACTAATCCAAGTTATTCAAACTCTCTATTTGAACTCTAAGCCATCAAACAGATATGAAATGGCAGAATCGCAGTACGTCATTGATAGTTCGCCGGATAAGAAAAAGGAAAAAATCATTGGAAAATTCAGGAAAACCATGGGTTTGCAACTTTGGTATACGAATTTTCGCACTTATCATCGATTCGTTAATTCTTGGTGGTGTAGGGTTCGTCTTAAGTAGTTTCTTTGAACAGCAGTTTATTCAGCTCGGCGATCTCGCATGGGTTGTTGGGGCGCTTGTATCTATCTCTTACTTTAGTCTTTTTAACAGTTCGTTATTAGGGGGACAAACCTTAGGTAAGAACGCCACCAACATAAAGGTTGTTGATGCCAATAACAAAACACTAAGCTTTCCAAGATCTTTAGCAAGATACTGCATTTTCTCAATTCCTTACTATCTTGGGAGTGTAACCGCCAGTAGTGAGATGATGCTGCCTTTTACTGATACGATTGTCTCGTTTCTGGTAATAGCTGTGTTCTTTGGGACAGTTTACCTTTATATCTTCAATAAAGTGACGCGTCAGACTTTGCATGACGTCATCGTTGGGTCATTCGTAGTTAATCTAAATAGTGCACCCGCCGTAGCCCCGACGAAAGTGTGGAAAGGACACTTAATCATTATTGTTACGTTAGCATCGTTATTGACAGTCGTTCCTGCATTTTTCTCAGAAGAGGAGACTGTGGATCGTTTAACTGTTACGCAAGAGATTTTGAATGACTTTGATGTTGTTTCATCATCTTACGTTGCGTCTGGGACACGTCATTTCAGTTCTTCAGAAACAGGCTCTAGAACTACAACGTACGTAGATGTGAGCGTAACTCTGGTAGAAGACGATGTTCTCAATGAGTCTATAGCTCAAGCAATTGCTCAGGAAGTGGTTTTTAGTTATCCAGAATCTATCGATAAGGATGTAATGAATGTGACTCTTTCCTATGGCTACGATATTGGCATTTGGTCTAATTGGAATAGCAAAACATATCGTTTTAACCCCAAGGAATAGTAATGCTTCGTAGGACCACGTACTACTAGTATTGGTTGTGCTTTTTAGGTTCTGCCATCGAAGAAGCCGGTTAGGGCATCTTCGATAACAGGGCAATGTTAGAAACGATGGCGTCAGTTTACTTTTAAACTGGCGCTTTTCGTTTCTAGGTTAGTCACGCTCAAACGCAGTGAAAGCGTAGTCTTGGTGTAGGCTTGCTTGATATTCACCACTTTCGATTTGTTCAACTAGTACATTTGAATCGCCTAGACGTACGTTACGTACAAAGTGATGTTGATTCGTTGGTAGTGCCGCTTTAAGTTCTTGATTGCTCATTGTGTTTAGTGAAGAAGCAAACTCTTCAGCAGCGCTTTGTGCTTGTTCTTGAGTCGTATAAACGCCCACATTTAGGTCGGCTTCACGATCAATTTGAACCCAAGAAGATGAAGCGAAAGAAGCTGAAGTGAATGCTAGAGTTGCTGCAAGAGTAATAATGCGTTTCATAGTGTAATCCTCAAATAATTTGTTTTCTTGAGGCGCTTTGCCTCGGTACAACGCCATTATTATGCAAAACATAAGTGTGATAAATATCACATTGCTCTTTTCACTGATGCCAAAAATACACGAATAAAAACTTGGTTTTCCATTTTTTGCCCCAAATGTGGCTGAGTTTTGAACGTTGAAGGGTTGGCTTGATGTACTTTATAGATCTTATATCAACGATTGTATGGTGAGATCGTCTTGTGATAATAAAGCTACAGGTATACGCTCGTTATAACCGTAATATTTATTTACTCTGTATATGGGAGGTATAAGATTGGCAGAGATGGGAAATTAATGGATAAAAAAAGAGCAGCAATAAATTGCTGCTCGAATCTTTCGGAGTTAATAAGTAACTTTCAAAGGCAGTGGGGAAAGTCAACGAAGAAGATAATAGTTTAAATACAGTGGATTGTCTCGATAATAAATAGCCATACATTGTGGTAATAATTGCATGAAACTTTATTAAAATAAAAAAAGCCCACAATAAGTGGGCTTTTGGTTAGCTGCTTTATATTAGAACGAGTAGCGAAGTGCTAATGCTAAAACATCATCTTCACCATCTACGTCAGTGATCTTGTACTCAGCAAGTGTTTTGAAGTTAGGGGTTAGGTTGTACTCACCACCTAGCGAGTAGTAATCAACTGTCTCTACGCCGTCTTTCTCTAGGTTGTTGTAACCGATAAGAGCGTTAAGCTCTTCAGTTACCTGATAAGTAACGACTGCTTCAATACCTTCGTAATCAACACCGTTGTCAGAACCGTCTTTTTCCCAGTTCTCGCCATCGCTGAACAGCACTGCAGCGTACAGATCTTCATAAGTGTATGAAACTGCTGCCGTTACAAGCTCAGAATCCGCACCAGCTGCAGCGCCTTCACCTTCGTTGTAGCCCAGTGCCACTTTTACGCCGAATGGCAGTGCGTAGTCTGCTGCAATGCCGTATGAAGAGGCATCAGTTGAAACTTGATCGTTTTCGCCTTGGTAGCTTACGTGTACGTTAAGCGCATCGTAAGAACCTGTTGCCTTGAATACAGAATCTGAACGGCCGGTACCGAATAAATCAGCACTTACGCCTGCAGCTTCGTTACCAAACTCTGGGAAAATATCTGTGTAATCAGACACTAGTGTTACTGCACCAAATTGGCGACCGTAACTTACAGCCCAGAATTCAGAGCCCACACCTACGTAACCTTTACGTACGTCGAACTCGTCATCGTTATTCGCATCGCTGTTAGATTTGAATTGCAGTTCGTACAAACCGAACGCGTACAGGTCATCATTGATTTGAGATTTACCGTCTAGGCCAACACGGATGTAGCTTTGGTCTCCGTCGATGTTTTTATCGCTAGAAAAGTAGTAAGCACCTTGAGCTCTGCCGTGAATATTCAGTTCAGTTTCTGAATCAGAGTAAACTTGTGCTGCATTAACTGCAGAGCCAAAGATTGCGGCACCAATCGCCAGCGAAATGATTTTCTTATCCATATTTTAATTACCACTACATTGTGTTTGAAGTCGAAGTAATTATCTATACACATGGATTATTTAAAAGTGAGTAATTATCAATTCACTATGGTAAATAATAAGCGCAAGTATTTGGCATAAACTATTCTATTTTGTTATTTGTCGAACAATTATACAAAGTGGTATGTGTTCGGTTACAACAAACGGAAAGTGCTTTGCTACAATAAATGTAATTATATTTTTCCTCTCAGTAATATGATGCTAGAGAGAAGAAAAGAATAACCGAAGAATTCCAGCCCTTCTTCAACCAGTGTTTTTATATCTCTGTTGTAGCCGTCCCCTAAAAACTCCATCCAGAACCCTTTATAGCCAGCAATACGAGAAAATATAAGGAACATAAAAACACCGATTATCCAAACAAGGAAACTATCGGTTGCTGTAAACCGTTTCGCAGCAACAACTACGCTTTTTCGGTGGGAGAACATTTGATAGGCGATTGTTGCTATTATGGCACTAGCGGGAACCTTCCAAAAGCCGTGGAATAGGAACAGCTCAAATACTTGGTCAAGCTCTCTCGACACAAGTAGTAGCATGAGCAGCGCATGAATTTTCAATATCGATGAAAAGGCACGACTTTCTTGGGCTTTAACGTAACTAATTAGCGCGGTACCTAAGAGGATAGTAACTTGGCTGATCTCAAGTACAGAGCTCTCTTTGGTGTGAGAGTCAAAGTGAATACTAATGTAAGCGACGACTAGTGTGAGTACGAAGCTATGTAAAATAATGAATGTATCAAAGACGCGGTCGCCGCGTCGCTGGTCATAAGTAGGGCAGATGTATTGCATTGTGTGAATCCAGAAGGTTACCAAGCGAAAGAGTAAAGTGATGGGCCGTGTTATAAGTAGGTTTCCCATATCGGTGTTGAGCCGATTTCGCTCTGCACAGATTCGATAAACAATTTAGCCAAGGGTTGTTGGTTTCTATGTGAATACATAGCAAAAATTTCGCTATGACTTGATAATTGATATTCAGGCAGAAGCTGTACAAGCCCTTGTTTTTCTATATCTTCTTGTAGCATGAATTGCCCAATCAGAGCATAGCCGAGGCCGTCTTTTACCGCATCCATGATCAAATCAGTTTCGTTTACTTTGTATTTGGCATTCATGTTAAGGGTTTTGATTTCTCCGTCCTGCTCATCGTCAACAATTCTAATTTTGTCAGATAGAAAAGACTCACTTGAGTAAACAACAGCCGGTAGCTGTATCAACTCTTCTGGCGTTTGCGGATTGCCGTGTCTTGCTAAGAACTCTTTCGACGCAATAATGGCCAACTTATTAGTCGCGAGTTTACGTACAATCATGTTGGAGTCGCGAATGGGGCCGATACGAAAAACGACGTCATAACCTTCGCTGATCACGTCAACTTTATGGTCAGACAATAAAACTTCAACGGTGATGTGAGGGTACTTGTTCATGAAGCTTTTAACGGCTTTTTTTAAGTATGTTCGGCCAAAAAACGATGAGCTCGAGATCTTTAGATGACCGCGTGGTTCAGCGTGAAAAGTATCTGCAAGCTTTTTGGTCTCGGTCAGCAGCTCTCTTACTTTCTTGGCCTGCTGTACCATCTCTTCGCCAGCGTTGGTGAGTGATAGTGATCGGGTAGAGCGATTGAGTAGTCTTAACCCTAAGCTGTCCTCTAATTTTTTTATCTGCTTAGATAGCGCGGAACGGTCAATGTGGTTTCTATCGGCTGCTTTTGCAAAGGTGCCATGTTCAGATACGTCGAGCAGTAGTTCCAGTTGAGTCGCTAAGTCCATGCTCACACTCCTAGTCATATTTTTGTAATTAGATGTGATGGAGAGCGCATTTTACAAAACCTATTCGCAAAAATTATGGTTTTATTAGCACTTCACTAGTGCGATTTATGCACTAGTTGCGATTTTGATAAACTATATTGCAAATCGTCCGCTAAACTGTGCAAGGAGTACGCTATCTAGCGTTGGCTTAGACATGTTGGTTATTTTGTAGAATAAAATACGATAATAGAGTGTTCATTTATTCATATGATTCGAGCCTAACTCCCAGCTCTGAGCGATAGTTATGAATAGAAAATCTGACTACTCGTGCAAATTTAGCACTACTAAATGTTTAATTAGAGACTTCATCGCACGGCTTTATCTTCCTAGAATAAAGAGTCTGTGTGCAGGTTGAGTGAAAAGGAATCGTTACGTTGGGGTGAGATTTAGCGGTAACCACGTTGGCTTTAGTTCAGCAGCCCTAGTGATCTCGCCACTAGAGCTGTGAGCATTGAGTTGTTGAAGCGGACAATGCTATTTCTTCTGTGAAAACATGTTTCTAGAAAACATGTCATTAATGGTTTGTTGCGCTAGCTCGGTTATTCGGTTGAGATTTTGCTGTTTCTCATTTTCTAACTGATCTTTACGGCGCTTTGCGTTTCTATCTTGTTTGGGTTTGTTGGACTGCACTTAACCCCCTTGCGAGTCGTTTTCTCGCTTGCGTTGCCTAAACCTTGAGCAATCGTCTCATGAGTTAATCGTGAAGATTAGGGTAACAGTACTTACAACTGTTTTAGGTATTACCTAATAATTTATAAATTACTTCGTCTGTCCGGTTCATACTACTAATGACAGGCATCAGAGTTTGGAACAAAAATGGATTTAGCAACTCGATTAGAGCTTCTATTAGAAGTGTCTAAAGCTGGCTCTTTTGCCAAAGCGGCAGATAGGCTCAACGTTGATCGTTCTGTTTTATCAAAGCAGGTTAAACAACTGGAAGAGCACTTGGGTGTTAGGTTGATCAATCGAACAACACGTTCACTTTCGTTGACTCATGTAGGAAAACAGATCGTAGAACAAGCAGTGAAAGTGAGTGAATTGCTTGAAGAGACGGAAAAGATAGCGGCGTGTTTCTATAAAGAACCTATTGGTAACCTTCGCATCTCGAGTACCACACTGTTTGGCCGTCGGTTTTTACAAAAAGCGGTTGAGGAGTTTCTCACTCGTTACCCAAGAGCGTCGATTGAATTGATATTAGATGATAGTCGTGTTGATTTGGTGGGCGAGGGGTTTGACATTGTTTTCCGTATTGGCCCAATGAGAGATTCATCGATGATTGCCAAGAAGCTTGCTGAAAACAAAACAGCGATAGTTGCTTCAGAAACGTTTATTGCTAAACATGGCATGCCGCGCTGTCCTGAAGAGCTAACTATGTTACCAAGCATTATGTATTCACATGGTGGCTTTGTGCTCGACAAGGTGCAGTTCTATCCAGAAGATAACACTGGAGATCTCGAAACGTACGCCCTTAAAGGCAACTACCGAGTGAATGAGCCTGAGTTGATTGTTGAAAGTGTAAAAGCTTCACTTGGGTTTGCTCAAATAGGTCAGTTTATGTTGAGTGAAGGTTTGGCCGAGCAAGGCCTAGTGCAGCTGTTACCAGAACGCGAAATCCCATCTTTTGGCGATATCTACGCTATGTACACTCATCGAAAGCAGTCGCCACTTGTTTTGGCCTTTATTGAGATCGTTCAAGAGATCATCGGCACACCACCAAGTTGGGAAAAGCACTTTGCTTGAAGAGTATGAGCAAACATGCAATTTTCTTTATGATGGCTATTGACCTCAAGTTAACTTGAGGTCTTATTCTCTCTTTAAATATACAAGGAGAGAATGTTATGCAGAATGATTATATCAAAGCCCTAGCGGTCAAAACCTACCAAGAAGAACGTACACGAGAGTACGTCATATCTAAGAAACGCCCATTCCATCCACCGAGCTTTACGTTTGGGTTTATCGTTGCACTGATGTTTGTTCAGCTATTCTAGTTCTAAAGTTAAACCAATTGATATTTGGTAAATGTACTTACATATCAATTTGTTAGTGGTTGGAGTTGAATTAACACCAAGAAAGTTATATAACGCTCGTAAATTTATAAATGTTATCAATTGCATATCATTAATCATTTCATGGGTACTTTAGAAGTACAGTTCAAATCCTTAGACCTGCTACTGCTTCAAGACACCAATGTCTTGTAAATGAACATTGATACTTGGCATTTTGAGGGCGAGCCATGCTAGGGCAAATTGAAGGGACTGAAGTGAAAATCGCATCTAGGTGGTCGCGCTTTTGGGCGTGGTTTATTGATGGGTTAGTTGCTTGCGCCTTGATGATTCCACTGTTTTACTTTGAGCCGACACGAAACCTGATGTTTTCGAATGATGTCTTAGGGCTGGTTTCTACATACATTTTATCAGCATTTTTATACTTGTTATGTCATGGCTATCTGCTGCATAAGTACGGTCAGACCATTGGCAAGAACGTGTTTGAGATAGCGATGTTTTCGACTGACAGCCATCAACCTTTAAGTCTATCGAAATTCATTTTCATGAGGTGGGTACCGTTTTCCCTAATTATATTACCCGCTAGGTTGTACGAGATTTTTCCGACTGTGGAACTGTTTAAGTTACTCTCGTTATTGGCAATACTTGTAGCAGCCATGAATATTCTGTTGATTTTTGGGAAACAGAAGCGGTGTTTACATGACAGACTCGCTGGTTCTTTGGTTGTTGATGTTTCAAAACCTAGAAAGATTGATTTTAGCGAAGCCTAGAGACCTAAATAGGTAATCACCTACCACTATTTTAAGCGGTTTATCTGGCTCATATCTGAGCTTGGGTAAGCCGCTTTAATTCTTTGTGCTTGGTGGATGTTCACGAGTAGGCGATTAATAAGCTTCTGTAATGGCTCAATTTCTGGCAGCTTCTGATTCTTGGCTTGAGTTTCCAAATCCAAAGCTTGATTCGAGAGCGTGTTGAGCCCCAAGTTGAGCGCCATTCCTTTGATTGAATGGAGTGTTCTTTGCAACGAAATGAGTTCTTTAGCCATGAAAAATTCTATCAAGCGATCGACGGATTCTTCGAACTCCAAAATTGTAGAATCAACGATTTCAGTTAATGCTTCGTTGTCTTCTTGCAACATCCGTATTATTTCAGATTGGCTGATCTCTTCTTCGGTAAGTCTTAACTTCTCGATAGGTTCTCGGTGTAGCTTAATGACATTACTGCTTCTGTCATTTACCGCTTTATCTCCTATGACCATGTTTCGTTGTTTAGGTAATTTAGAGGCAAAGTGATGTAGGGCATCTAAGAAGCTCTCTTGCTGAAGCGGTTTGGTTAAGACGTGATCAGCACCAGCCTCAATAAAACTATCATGCGCTTCACGAAATACATCGGCAGTGTAGGCGAAGATTAAGACGTTTAGTCCCAAGGTTTCGCGGATATATCGGGTGGCTTCAATGCCGTTCATCTCCGGCATGTGATTGTCCATCAATATAAGATCAAAGCGTTCTGTCTTCAGGCAGTTTATTGCAACAATGCCGTTCTCAGCCAGTGACACATGGTGCCCGTAATTCTCGCAGAAGCCTTTGGCGACAATCGCATTTACGCGATTATCTTCTACAAGCAAAATGTTCAACGGTGCTGTATCAACAGGAGTTAAAGAATCTGGTAAGTATGATTCTTTAGCGAGTTCAGTTTCTCGCCAAGTTATTGGGATAGTGATTTTGAAGCGCGTGCCCAGTCCAGGAGCACTATTAAGGTTTATTTCACCTGACATAAGGTCAACGAGATTTTTGACGATGGCCAACCCAAGCCCTGTGCCACCAAATTCCCTCGTTGTCGACGTGTCAGCTTGTTCAAAGGAGTTGAAAATATGTGTGTGCTTATCTTCGGGTATACCGATACCGGAGTCTGTGACGGTAAGTACCAGTTTTGATGTTGCTTGGTTTAAAGAAGCTTGAATCAGTACATGTCCTTCGTTGGTGAATTTAGTCGCATTACCTCCGAGATTAAACAAGATCTGACGTAAGCGAGCGCGATCACCAAGTAATTCGATATTGTTAGGAATTTCGTTTTCAATCAGTAAGCGAATACCTTTTTCATCCGCCATCGGTTGTATTGCACTGCAAACCGGTTGCAACACTTGATTAAAGTTAAATGGCGCAACTTCCAGTTCCAGTTTGTTCTCTTCAACCTTTGAAAAATCCAAGATGTCGTTGAGGATGGTCATCAGGTGTTGGCCAGAGTCCAAGATGATATCTATGTTCTCTTTGGTGGCAGGTTCTTTAGTGTGTGAAGCGATAATTTGTGATATGCCAAGTACACCATTCATCGGAGTTCGGATCTCATGGCTCATCGTAGAGAGAAACTCACTTTTGGCTTTAACCGCGGCTTCCGCTTTCCTTCTTTCTTCTATTAAGGCTTGGTGCGAAGAGCGCATATCTTGTTCATTTTTGACCAAGCTGAGGGCCATTTTTTGGAAACTGTGCGTTAACTGGGCAACCTCATCTTTTCCTAGAAGGTTAGGGCTAGTGTTAAGTGTATTTGCCCCTTCACTTAAATGTCCTTCGGAAACTTGCTGTGTTGCTTCGAGCAAGCAAGTGATACGGTTTCTGATTCTGTTGGATGACCAAACCGCGATTAACAGCGATACAGAGACAGTAAAGAGAGCTCCACCAATCAGAACATATGTCGTTTGTATCGCACTGTTGTCAGACTTAACCACGCGGATGTCGATGAGCTCGCTTTCGATTTTGATGAATTGCGCGATCTCTTTTCGGATCTCGTCGATAATGGTTTTCCCCGTCTGTTTTTGCGCAAACTTGATCACGCTGAGCATCGAAGCTTCGCCTTGGTCGACAAGTTGGCGCTGGGCGATCTCCTTTTCTCCAGACTCTTTAAGCCATCTCTCTAACAAGGCATCGACTCTATACAAGCGTTCAACTTGAGGTGGATTATCGTCGACTTGTTTGGCTAATGTAGTGACTTTGTCTTTCCAAACAGCCAAAGCAAGATGGTAAGGCTCAAGGAATTCGGTATCGCCGGTGAGCAGGTAGCCTCGTTGTCCTGTTTCCATGTCAACGACTAAACTCAGTAATTCTTGGGCACGTGCGATTGCTTTATGAGTGTGAACGACCCAGTGGTTATCTTTCACCATGGATTGAGTGTTTTCATAGACTGATAGGGACACAAGTAACATGAACATGATGGGAATACAGAAACTGACAAATAGTTTCTTTTGCAGGGATATGTTGTCGAACCATGCAGCATACATGAAGAATATTGCCTCAAACCGTTTGCTATATTGAAGCAGTGTAGAAGAGAAAAGTAAAAATGTTAGGTGTTAAAGTGCATATTGGTGCGGTAGATCAGATTTAACCTCAAAAATACTCCTTTAGTGTAAGAGAGGATGGATGGAGATCGTCATCACGATGAAATCTAAAGAGTTTAGATTGAGCTTGGATATGCGAATTTCTATAGGTTATGAATGCCAACTGGTACGATGATTTAATAATTACCTGTCTTTTTATAAATTATTCGCATGTCTTGTAACAAATTGTAATCATTCATGTTAGCATTTGTACGTTATACAACTACTCACTATGCAAAGATTGGAACCGTAACAATTAGTGATGGCTTTCAACGTAAAACACAACATTATAAAAACACAAAAATGAATACATATTTCTTCGCTAAGCAAGCGATTTTTAAGAAAGACAGATCAGTTTTCGGCTATGAAGTTTTATTTAGAAAATCAGGTAATGAACCATTAACATCTATTCCAGATAATGCAACTGATTCAATAATAAGTGGCAGTTTAGCATTGAGTCCGGTGACTCGAATAGATACTCAAAAGTACTGGTTTTTTAACTTCTGTGAACAAGATATGTTGAACAGAACCTATCGCATACTTCCCAAACAAAAGGTATGCCTAGAGGTATTAGAGACAACCGTGCCATCAAAGGCTCTCATCCAAGAGATTAAGGCGGCAAAAGCACTCGGATATCGAATCGCGTTTGATGATTTCTCACCGGAGAACCCTTGGCGTAAATACCTTCCTCTCGCAGATATTATTAAGTTTGATCTCACCAAAAGTGACTTAGATTATATTGAAACAGTGATGAGTGTGTGTGATCACCCGTGTCTATACCTGGCAGAAAAAGTAGAAACAGAAGAAGAATTTAATCAATGTGTTGATATAGGGATGGATCTCTTTCAGGGTTATTATCTAGAGAGGCCTCAATTACAAGAATCTGATAATTTGTCACCAAGACAGTCAACATTATTTAACATACTTGAGAAAGTTAACTGTAAAAATGCCAATAAACATCAGATTGAGAATGAAATAAAGAAAGACGTCAGCACATATATTAGTATTATAAAAATGGCGAATGATATTAGTGTAAAAATATCGAAGCCAATCGTGAATATAAAACACGCAATTAACTATTTAGGACTGTATAAGATACAAGTTCTCGTTTCTACTATTATATCTTCTGAATTGTGTAGTAATGAATACCTTTATGATAAAGCGATAAACAGAGCCAAAATGTTTGAGTTCTTGTGTCGAAAATCGAATAATCGAGAAATGAGCCAGTGTGGTTTTTTCATCGGATTAATAACGATACTTGATGAAATTACTCATAACAATGGTCAGCGAATTATCGACTCTATTAATATGGAGCCTAGAGTGCGTGAGCAGATCAAATACAGAAAAGGTGAACTGGGTGAGGTATTGAGCCTTGTCGAATTACTAGAAAGTTCTGGTACATATCTGGAAGAGCTTCCGACCAATATTACCGATACAACGGTTGACGACGTTCAAGCGATGTACAATCGGATCTATATCTAATGAAAGAGCGCTAATTTGATTAGCGCTCTTTTTCTATCTCACAGTGTATTGATTACTATCGGTTGTTAAACGATAGTGCGAGCCCATTTAGGTTATCCGCAGATACTGTGAGCTCTTGAGAAAGTGTTGACAGTGCTTCAGCTTGGGCGAGATTGCTTCGAGATGCGTCATTGATGCTCATGATATTTGTGCTGATATCTTCGGCAACGGCTCCTTGTTGCTCGGCTGCGGTCGCTGTTTGTAATGCGATATCAGAGATCTCATTTAATGAGTTAGACATCGCAACTACTTTCGTCTCTGAGTGTTTAGTCTCTTGCATACACACGTGGCTTACGTTCTGATTTTCAAGCATTTTGTCTTGAAGCTCGTGCAAAGAGGTCTGTATGCGCCCAATCGTCTTTTGGATGTGTTCGGTAGCATCGTGAGTACGGATGCTTAACGCTCGAACTTCATCAGCAACGACAGCAAAGCCTCGACCAGCACTTCCAGCTCTGGCTGCTTCTATTGCTGCGTTAAGTGCGAGCAGGTTGGTTTGTTCTGCAATGCCTTGAACCTCAGAGATAATGGCATTTATCTGCTCAGATTCACTAACAACCTTGGAAGCCACCAGTGTCGATTGCTCTACTTCTTGCGTCATCGTTTCGACTTTCTGACGTGTGATTCCAATGGAAGACAACGCTTCCTGACAGTGAGACTCGGCAATTTTAACCTGTTCAGATGTTTGCACGCAGTTCTTAGCGACATCTTGAATTGTTTGAGTCATCTCTTCGATTGCGACTGAAACTGCCTCTAGCTCTTGTGTTTCACGCGCGATATTAGACTGAGATTGCGCGGAGGACTTATTGACCTCTTCGGCACTGGAACGAATGGACAATCCTCGATCTGTTACGCGACCTAAGATAGTGCGAACTCGCCCTTGTTCAATCTTTAAGTGGTAATCGGTGGCATTGTTTCTGTTAGTGCTGAATACAAGGCGAGAGACGCTGTCGTAGTCATTAGCGCGCTGTTTCTGCTCTGATGGATTTGATACCAACTCACGATAGTAGAGCGAGAGTAAAAACGCCGGTGTCGCAAGATTGAATAGGGGGGAACTGGTAAAAGCAAGATAAGTAAATGCTGCGCCAGCAAGCAAACCAGATGCCAATTTTAGGTTCTGAAATCGACCTACTTGAACGTTGAGCGATGGTTTTTGGTTTAGCTTCTCGTATGCCTCAATAGCGCGTTTTTTATATCGGTTTTCTAAATGTACGCGTACAGATTGGTAACCAACATGATCACCATTCTCATATATGGGACAAACAAAGGCATCTACCCAATAATAACCGCCATCTTTAGTGCTGTTTTTTACGGCACCTCGCCAAACTTCACCTTGTTTTAAATGTGACCACAAATCAGCGAATGCTGCTTTCGGCATATCTTTGTGTCGAACGATATTATGATGTTGTCCTAATAATTCCTCTTTAGTAAAGCCTGCTATTTCACAAAAGATATTATTGACGTATGTAATTCGACCGTTTAAGTCTGTCGTTGAGATAAGCTCTGCACCTACAGGTACATGGACTTCTTGGTTTATAGTCATTGTTATTGAAGCTCTTTATTAATAATTTGTTACACGCGGATATTAATTTATAAAATCATTCATTTGAATTATGAATTGCGTTTTAAGTGTGACCTTGCTTCCATTGGTTGGGCGTTGTTATTAATTGAACTGATATTTAACCATGGTATTAACATGGTTATTTTGCGTAAGATTGGGTGGTGAAATTTGAAGCAAAAAAAAGAGCACAAATATGTGCTCTTAATAAATCTAACTGACTAATTTATAGAGTTAAAACACTACTTCTTTCGATCAGAGTAGGCTCTAATTCTACGACTTGAGGATAAACTTCTGGAGACTCCAAACGACTCAACAGAGTGTCAACAGCCGCTTTACCTAGCCGATGTTTTGGCTGGTGGATGGTCGTTAATGCTGGGGTCATGTATTTCGATAAGTGGATATCATCGTAACCGATCAGTGAAAGATCTTGTGGTACACGTAACCCATCTTGCGCAGCAGCGTGAATCACACCCATAGCCATCATATCGTTGCAAACGAATAGGGCACTTGGCAGTCTTCCACGGCTTTTTAGCGTCTGAAATGCATCAAAGCCGCCGTCACACTCAAAGTTAGACTCAACGATCCAGTCTGCATGAACTTTAAGGTTGGCTTCACTCATGGCTTGTTTAAAGCCTTCGTAACGTGAAGAGGCTTGATTACGATGAAGAGGGCCTGTAATACAACCAATCTCAGTATGACCGTTATCAATAAGGTGTTGGGTAGCCATGTAACCGCCTTGGTGGGAGTTATCTTGGATCTTATCGCTTGCGAACAGCATTGGCCCCCAATCCATAACAACAACAGGCAACTCTGGGTAGCGCTCAAATACGTCTAAATGCTCACCTTCTAGTGTTGAGCACATCAACATTAAACCATCGACACGCTTCTGGAGCAGTGTGTCGATAGACGATTTCATACGCTCACTGTCGCCCTCTGTATTACAAAGTATGAGATTGTAGCCTTTCTCATAGCAACGTCGCTCTACGCCCTTTACCACTTCACCGAAGAATGGGTTCGTTGAGGTAGTCACCAACATACCGATCGTTTTTGTCTGCTTCATTTTAAGGCTGCGAGCAAGGGCCGAGGGGGCATAGTTAAGCTCTTTTGCCGCTTTGTTGACGCGCTCTGCGATTTCGTCGCTCACAAATCGAGACTTGTTGATCACATGGCTAACGGTAGAGGTTGAAACCTTGGCAAGTTTAGCGATGTCTTTCATTGTTGCCATAATAATTCCTTGTGGTGCTGTTCGTTCCACTTTGGGCGATATTTTGCCTTAAAACAGAGGGTTGTGCGCAACAAATTATTTAAAATTTATTACGCACTAGCCGAGACACTTGTCGTCATGAAGTGTGTAATTACCCTAGCTGGTCAGCTAAAAATGCATCTGTTTCTTGACGTGACGGTATTGATGTTTGTGCACCAAAACGTGTCACTGAAATAGCCGCTGCAGCATGTGCGAACTTAATCGCCTTCTCTAGTGGCATCTCTTCAAGTAAGCCAGTGACCAATGCGCCATTAAATGTATCACCTGCGGCGGTGGTATCCGTCGCTTCTACTCGGAAGCCTGGAATCAATTCTCCTTGATTACCTTCACCACTATGGCTTAGCCAAACACCTTTCGCACCAAGCGTGATCATCACGGTTTCAATGCCTTTGTCATGCAGAGCAAGTGCTGCTTGGTGTGCAGATACGTCATCGGTCACGGTAACGCCAGTTAAGACTTCTGCTTCCGTTTCATTTGGTGTAATCACGTCGATGCATGCAAGCAGTTCGTTTGATAGAGGGCGAGCTGGTGCTGGGTTAAGAATCACTTTAGTGCCGGATTCTTTTGCCACTTTTGCTGCGTACTCGATGCCTTCAATCGGCGTTTCAAGTTGCGTTAACAGGTATTTTGCGCCGCGAATCTTATCAAGATGTGGTTCGAGTTGCGCGCAGTCTAATTTGTTGTTTGCTTCAGCTGATAAACAGATACTGTTCTCACCGGTTGCGGATACTTGGATCATAGCAATCCCTGTTGGGGTATTTTCCGCAACAATCACACCATCGATATTGATACCGTCTTTCTCGAAATCTTGGCGGATGTTGACACCAAATGGGTCGTCACCAACACAGGCGATAAAACCGATATCTGCATTCAAGCGAGCCGCAGCAACCGCTTGGTTTGCGCCTTTACCGCCGGGAATGACCTGATAGTTTCCGCCAATCAGCGTTTCGCCTGGACGAGGGAAAGAGGGAACTTGCAGTACATGGTCAGCATTTACGCTACCTAAAACAATCAGTTGAGTCATGATACGAGCCTTATGATATATCGTATTTGAAAATGCATGGCTGTTTCTCATCACCGTCAACGGGTATCGAGAGACTGCGCAATGGGAAAGAGCTATGCACTGTCGTGATAGAAAGAAAGCGAGGGTAGGGGAACCCCCGCTGTTCTTAATTAAGAGTGATTATTTAGCAACAATTTTCAGAGGAACTGGTACGTACTCGTCAACTTTCTCGCCTTTCAGTACTTTGTCTGCCATTTCGATGCCAAGAGAGCCGATTAGGTCAGGTTGTTGAGCAACAGTTGCACCTAACAGACCACGATTAACGGCTGCAATACCATCGTCTGTGCCGTCAAAGCCAACGATCATTACGTCTTTACCAGAAGCTTGAACAGCGCGTAGTGCACCTAGAGCCATTTCATCGTTCTGAGCGAATACAGCTTCAACGTCTGGGTTAGCTGCAAGTAGGTTTTCCATTACGTTCAGACCTTTAGTGCGGTCGAAGTCAGCAGGTTGGCTTGCAAGAAGCTCAAGGCCGCTGCCGTTTACTGCGTTCATGAAGCCTTCACCACGCTCACGTGCCGCAGATGTACCAGCAATACCTTCAAGTTGGATTACTTTCGCTTTCTCGCCCACTTTTTCCATGATGAAGTGACCCGCCATTTCACCGCCGATAACGTTGTCTGAAGCGATGTGGCTCACTACATCACCACGGCTTGCACCACGGTCTAGAGTCAGTACAGGGATGCTTGAACGGTTAGCCATGCGAATCGCGTTAGATACAGCATCTGAATCTGTTGGGTTGATCAGGATAGCCTTAACACCACGAATGGTTAGATCTTCAATGTTCGATAGCTCTTTGCTTGGGTCGTTTTGAGAATCAAGAACGATAAGCTTGTAGCCTAGCTCTTCTGCTTTCGCTTCCGCGCCATCTTTCATTGTTACGAAGAACGGGTTGTTCAATGTAGACAGAACGATAGCCATTGTGTCTTGCGCTTGAGCAGACACAGAAACCGTTGTTGAAAGTAGAGCAGCAGAAATTAGAGTTGCTAATTTTTTCATGGTGTAAGTCCTTTGTGTAGGGTGAGCTAGAAGGTGAGTCCTAGCTCGTTGTTATATTATTAATTTATTAAGGTGTTACGTTGACTCAAACTAGAGCCGTTTAATGTGTTACTTGTTTTTGTTATCAACCAATACCGCCAGAAGAATAACCACTGCTTTTGCAATCATCTGGTAGTAAGAAGAAACGTCTAATAGGTTCAGTGCGTTGTTCAGGAAGCCGATAATCAGAGCACCAATCAGTGTGCCCATGATGCGACCACGACCGCCGGCTAAGCTTGTACCGCCAAGTACAACGGCTGCGATAGCGTCTAGTTCATAGCCCATACCCGCTGTTGGCTGTGCTGAAGAGAGACGAGAAGCAACGATTATGCCTGCTACGGCAGCAAGTAGACCACAGATGGCGTACACACCGATTTTTACTTTGTCTACGTCGATACCCGATAGGCGAGTTGCTGATTCGTTACCACCTAGTGCGTAAACGTAGCGACCAAAGCGAGTGTGGTTAAGTAGGTACCAAACAGCAGCGAATACAACTGTCATGACCCATACTGGAACTGGGATGCCCATTGCGTAGCCTGTACCAAACCAAGCAAACGCGTCTGCTGTGTCAGTAAAGCCAGTAGAAATTGGACGACCATCGGTGTAAACCATGGTCACACCACGTAGAAGCGTCATGGTTACTAGGGTTGCGATGAAGGCTTGAACCTTACCTTTCGCGATGATCACACCACTGATTGCACCTAGCGCAGCACCTGCTACTAATGCCGTTGGGACTGCAACCATCACAGGAACTTCCATGCCAATCATACTGGCTGCGAAAGCACCACAAAGTGCAAGTACTGAACCGACGCTCAGGTCGATGCCGGCAGTCAGAATAACCAGTGTCATACCTACCGCGATGATGGCGTTAACTGATGTTTGGCGCAGGATGTTGAGGATGTTGTCGACGGTAAAAAAGTTTGGGTTTAAGAAAGAAACAACGACAATCAAAAAGATCAAAGCGATCAGTGATTTTTGTTCAATCAGCCACTCTTTGCTCAGTAGAGACTTCTTTGCTGGTGTTTCAGTTGTTTTGCTCATGGTATTAGTACTCATGCTGCGTCCTCGTTGATCTTTTTACCGACCGCACACGCCAGTAATAATTCTTGGTTTGCTTCTTTAGCGTCAAATTCGCCACTCACGCGGCCTTCGTGCATCACCATGATGCGGTCACTCATTCCCAAAACTTCCGGCATTTCAGAAGAGACAAGGATGATACTCATTCCGTCAGCCTTGAATTTGTTAATAAGCTGGTAAATCTCTTTTTTCGCACCGACATCGACACCACGGGTTGGCTCGTCGAGAATCAGGACTTTA
The DNA here is from genome assembly GCF_030248625.1 of Vibrio sp. D420a. Classification (NCBI taxonomy): domain Bacteria; kingdom Pseudomonadati; phylum Pseudomonadota; class Gammaproteobacteria; order Vibrionales; family Vibrionaceae; genus Vibrio; species Vibrio sp. D420a. Next base: position 84,006 of record NZ_JAHGAN010000002.1, read on the forward strand.
GGTTTGGTCATCAAGCCTTTAGCGATGGCCACTTTCTGCTGGTTACCCCCAGATAGGTTGCCAATGATTTGCTCGCGAGTAGGGGTCTTGATGTTGAATAGCTTGATGAAGTCATCCACCGCGATCACTTCGTCTTTGTGTTGGATTTGCGCGCCTTTGGTCAGGATGTCTAGAGAGCAAAGAGACATGTTCTCTTTCACCGACAGACCAAGTACTAGGCCATCACCTTTACGGTCTTCAGAGATGTAGGCGATGCCATTAGCAAGGCCATCTCTTGGACTCGCTGGGTTTATTGTCTTGTTATCTAAGTTAATGACGCCGCGTTCGCTAGGTAGGGCACCGTAGATCACCTTCATCAGTTCAGTGCGACCTGCACCCATCAAACCAGACACGCCTAGGATTTCGCCGCGTTTTAGCGTGAAGCTAACGTCGTGTACACCAGAGCCTGTTAAGCCAATAACCTCTAAACAAGTCTCACCGTGAGTTGGTTCGATACGTGGGTACTGTTCGTCTAGCTTACGGCCTACCATCATTTCGATAAGGCCATCTTCGTTGGTGTCTTTCACTTCACATTGACCAATGAATTTGCCATCACGCAGTACGGTAATGTCATCACAAATCTCGAAGATCTCTTTCAGTCGGTGAGAGATGTAAACAATGCCACAGCCTTCATCACGCAATTCGTTAATCACTTTGAAAAGAGATTCGGTTTCCGTATCAGTAAGGGCATCAGTTGGTTCATCCATGATGATGACCTTAGATTCAAACGATAGGGCTTTCGCGATCTCTACCATCTGTTGCTCACCAAGGCTTAGCTCGCCCAGTGGTGTTTTAGAACTGTGTTTTACGTTTAGGCGTTTCAGTAGTTTGTCGGCTTCTTGGTACATTTCGTTCCATAGAATTCGGCCCAACGTTCCAGTGATTTCACGACCTAGAAAGATGTTTTCCGCAATCGTCAGTTCAGGAATCAGGTTTAATTCTTGGTGAATAATACTGATACCCGCTTGCTGAGAATCGCGTGGGCCTTTAAATGCCGCTGGCTGACCTTGGTAGTGAATGGTGCCACCATCAAGGTGGTAGATACCCGTCAACACTTTCATTAAGGTCGATTTACCTGCGCCGTTTTCGCCCATCAACGCCATAACGCGTCCTGGGTAAACGTTGAGGCTCGCTTTATCCAAGGCTTTTACACCAGGGAAAGCTTTCTCAATTGAGTTAAGTTCTAAAATGGCTTGAGTCATGTGGTTTCCTTTACTCGGGGCCAGGTTGTTTGGTTCGCTTAAAAAGTTACGCCAGCTTGAAAGATGACATTTGCATAAGGGGTACATTCGCCCGTACGTATTACAGCGCGACTCTCATTGGTGCGTTGTTTGAATTCGTCATGGCTTACGTAGTTAATCGCGATAGTTTTGCCGCAACGTGCTTCTTCCTTTTTGAGTTGGTCAATCAGCACCGCGTGATGTTCTGGACTTACTTGCGCAAACTCTTCGGCGATAACCACGCCTTCGATTTGAGATTCATCAAGCATGGTTTTTACGGTTTGTGCAAAGCTTGGTACGCCATGTGTAAGCGCTAAATCGATACGGCGCACGTGATCGGGGATCGGCAGGCCCGCATCACAGATAGTGATTTCATCAGTGTGACCTAGAGTCGCCACAAGATAAGAAAGATCGGAATTAATTAGAGTACTTTTTTTCATAACACTACCTATTGGGCAATTTTTCGATGTCGGAACAGAGATAAGAAAACACCATCGAAACGTTTCGATAAGAATAATAGTGTTTGAATGATGAAATGCACGAATCATTCAGAAAGAGTGTGATAACGATCATCGAAACGTTTCGATGGTGCCGAAAAGATTGAATTGGATCACGTAAGTGATAGTTGTATCAGTATGGTGTGGGGTTAGTTGATGGTGAACGATTAGGTCAATTCTCATGCCCTAATATGTTTGAATCACTTTATTTCGATTTGGGTTGAAAGAGGAGTATAGAAAAGTCTAAAGGAATATAAATGTTTAAATTTCATATGGTTATGATCGATTTCTTATTAAAAATAGACTTGGTTATAAAACGGTGTGCTCGTCGTTTATTTTTTTGAAGGCTTTGTTGGTAGGTTGCAGCGCTTACTTAATCAACTAGGAACTCTTTATGAAAATTCAATTCCTGCTTGCTGCAAGCTTGCTACCACTCAATGTTCACGCTTCTGATTCACCGTTTTATCTAGGCGTTGGTGTGGGAGAGACAGATTTCGATGATGGCGGGTGGGCTGAAAAAGAGTCGGACCCAATTTGGTCAGAGACTGACGGTCAGACATATAAAGTGTATGGCGGCTTTAAATTAAATCAAAATATCGGCTTTGAAGGGCAGTATACCAATTATGCTGATACGGTTTACCGATCGCCAAAGTATGCAGGAAAGGTAACTGCTGCACTCGCAAGTTATTCATTGGCAGCTAATGTAGGTTATCAGTTCAATATTGGTATTCGACCATTTGTCACTGTAGGTCTAGGTATGGTGGACCTACAAGCCACGTCACCTGGCGGCGGTTCGAATGACGAACAGGAAGCATTAATGAGATTAGGAGCTGGTGTTGAATACACTCACCCCGCTTTACGCCAAGTGACTTTTAGACTCGCTTATGAAAAGGATGAGTTTGATATTACATACCGTGGAGTGACTGAGTCATACAGTGTGGCGAGTGCTTACCTTGGGGCAAGTTTTAACTTCTAAGAGAGTATATTGAAAACATGAACAACAGGATGTGGCGCTTATCTGTGATTAGCGCATTAAGTTTATTGTCGTTTTGTCTGTCTGCTTCGTCGTTAAACGTTAAGTTAATTAATGGTGAGAGCAGGTTGGATTTAAATTTCGAAGTTCATCAAATGAACACTTGGCAGTCCACAGAAAAAGGCGACTGTACTTATTACAGTAAAGTAACCGAAAACTACTCTGATCGTGAACAAGCGTTTGTTAGCGGCTATCTCTTACAAGCAAGGTTGAGCTGCGTGTATGGGGAGCATAACAGTGATTATTATTTGTTACCCGAATTGTTTCTCAGCAAACACGGAAAAGCGGCTGTCTCATTTGGAGATGATGACAGCGTGACTTTTCATTATGAAGTGAGTTCGTCGTGAAGGCTTCTAATAGGCGCACAATGACATACTGTTCTTAATCATGGTATTTATTGCAGGGACGAGCTCATTTTGGCTCAAGGACGAGTGGCTATATTTCAAATCATCCAGATCACCAAGATCAAAAATTTGCGCATTTAAACTGTAATGATTTGCGTATGTTGTCGACTCATCAAACTGAATCAACAAAGAGACTGGGCAATCAGTCTGCAATAGCTCATTTGCGTAAATAGCATTGTTTAAAATCTGCAAAGCCAAGAGGTACTCCGACTCATCATTGACGTAAAGCGTCTTATTGTTGTTGGTTAACTTTTCAAAATGCTGCTGATCTAAATTACTTCTGTCCTTGGCGTGTATCATTGAACAATAAGCAGTAACGGCGAGTAAGCCGAATGCCATCAACAAGCCTAGCACCTGAAGAAAACCAGACCCTTGAGAATGAGTTAGGTAGCAATGGTGGCTATCTATTTTTGAACCTATTTGTGTAGAACGCATTAACCCAAGCAAAAACTGAGTGAAGTTACTTTGGTTTTGCACAGGCAAACGAACGGATGCGTTTTGAGTCGTAGAGACCTGATGTGGGTTCTCATGAGTGACAATGTCACACTGTGCTTGTATTAGTTCTTTTTGATGCTTTGTATTTGTATCTTCTGTATTGAATTTTTTTAACAAACTGGGGTGCTTGGGTTCAGTAATGCAAAAACGGTAACCGACTTTATTCACAGTTAGCACTTCAACACCTTCCGCTCTCAAACGTAGCAGTGTTTGCCTGATGTTTGAGATGACATTTGTTAAGGCTTGATCTGAAACGATACAACCTGTCCAACATTGTGCGAACAGTTCATCTCTAGACACTGCAAGCCCATCATTTTTAATTAGCACTTGAAGCACGTCATAAGCAAGAGGGCGCAGCGTGACTTGTTTTCCATCTTGATTGGCGATGGTTTTGTTTTTGGTGTTAATTACCAAGTTAGAGATGATTTGTATGTGCTTCATAGTGTTTGCGCTTCAATTTGTGTGAGGTGGTTCTGTGTCTGATCTTTTTTCTTGGCGCTAATTATGCCTTGCGAAGATAAACCGAATGTAAACGGATGTATGTGGTGTTGATTTGATTTTATTTTTGTTTAGGTGTGTGTGATTGGTGTGTGAAGATGTTATTTATCTAAAAATCAGTGGTTTATGGTGTTTGATTATTATCGTTATAAAGTCGTGATGGTTTTGTTTATTTTTTCCGACTCTGAAAGATTAACTTAAATGGCAGTTCGACATAGATCGAACCTATTGAGTTTTACCTTAACTACGGGTGGTGGTTTAGGGTTTAGTATTTGTTGGCTCGAAAAGCTGACATTGAAGTAAGAGTTGGAAGAACAAATGAAAGTTAATGTTATTTTATGCGCAGTCTTGGCATCTTTAAGTCTGGGCAATAGTGCAGTAGCTGCAGAGCGAGGTTACTATTTTGGTGGTGGAGTAGGATCAGCGAGTATTGATGATGGTGGGATGAATGACTATCGTTCAATACCAACAACTATGAAGGCAGACGACAACAGTTTTCATCTTATGGGTGGTTATAAGTTTAACCGTGTCGCATCTTTAGAGCTGCAGTATACGAACTATGGAGACGTCAAAACTAAACGTGCGGGAAAAAATGTAATGACTTGGTCTCCCACAGCAATCAGTCTATCTGGAAATATTGGTTATACGTTTAACAATGGATTTCGCCCATACGGTATCATTGGGTTGAGCTACATCGATCTAGACATGAAGCTACACCCAGAATTGCATCAGATGATGGTTCAAAAAAATGCAAAAGTTAACGACTCGGGTGATGCTCTACGCATTGGTTTAGGTATTGAATACACACCTAAAGTCGTTGAAGGTGTCAGTTTCCGTGCTGGTTATGAGTCTGATATCTTCGACTTCAAGCACTTTGATACACAAACGTATTCCGTGACATTGGGCTCTTTCTTTGTGGCTGGTACCTATCACTTTTAATCGCTGAACCTATGTTAAGCCTCGTTGGGGAACAGGCTAGCCGCGAGCTCTATCGCGGCTTTTTCGTATCTGGCATTGAGCGATTAAAACGATCGGATATGTGCAGTCACACTTACTACACCATGGTCAGTGCTAAATTGGTCGACTTCAAAGCTAGGGTTAATCAGATGCTGGTCTTGCACCTGATAGTTGGTTATCTCCATCAAGCTAGAAGAGTTTTGGCAGTCAAATTCATTAGAAAGTAGGATGTAGTCGAGCACTGAACCACTCGCTCCATAATAGTGAGTCGGTGGACGCTGAACCAATAGATCTTCCTGATGAAGCTGATGATAGAGCTCCCAGCTATCGCGTAAGCGAAAGTACTTTAACCAGTGTTTGCTCTCTTCATTTCTATTGAGTGAATCGTTGAGTAACCCTTTAAACTCATCGCTGGTGAGTGGTTTATTGAAATCCCCCATTAACACAACAGGGCGTTCGGATTGATGACGCTGTCGTGTGATGTACTCGTGCAATACTTGTACTTCTAACCCTCTCTGTACGCTTGAAAGCCACCACCCAAGTCTTTCTTGGTGGAATTGAGTTAAGGTTTCGCTATGAACTGGTTTTTTAGAGGGGGCATTATTTAGCTCTGCATCAGAGTTCTCAGCCTGAATAGGACGTTGAGATTTAAAATGGACCACATAGCAATCTGTTAAGCCAAGGTGAGGCAGTTCAATCGTCGCGTGGACAGGCAAGCGATTGAACCTAAATTCCTTTAAAAGCTCTGTATTGAATTGCTTTTGAAATTGCGAAGATAGGGAAACTGCGCGAGTTTCCCTGATCGGATAACGTGATGCAATGGCGACAACGGGGTCTCGAAATAGGTAATCACTCTCGACATTGGGTTTATCGACAACACTAAAAAAAGGGTAGCCGAGCTCATTAACTAGTGCCTCAAGCGAAGCCGGGCTGAACACCTCTTGAAAGCCAATAATGTCACTGTCGGCCTCTTTAATGGCATTTTTTATCCACCCTTGTTTCTTAGACCACTCCTCAAAGCTATAGATATTCTCAAAATCATAGTAAGCGTTAGGTGGCTCAAGGTAGTTGAAAAGGTTGAATGTCGTAATAGTTAGGTGACTCGGTGTGTTCAAAGCAGGTTCCTGAAAGTCAGACGCTGTAACAAAGCGTGATTACTCTATTCAGTATACGTCATCTCGCTTTAAGGTATTGCTGCAGGTGACATTATTTTTATCGAGCGAAGTGCAGCACGTTATCCATTTTGCCATCGATATCGAGGCAGCAATGGTGAGTGTCATTTGATGCCGAGCGAGTTTTTGCTCTGGCGAGCTGGGCTCGGGTTCGCTTTAAAACTTGTTCTAGAGTGAGATCCGAATCAGGAACGTAACTACTTGCTCCCGCTGTGAGTGTGACTGGGATTTCGGTAGCATTGTCTAAAAGCTCGACCAGTCGACGAAACACATTACGTGCTTCCTTAAGGGGAGTGTTGGGTAAGAGGATGAAAAATTCATCATCGTCACGGGCGATAGTTTCGGTTTTTCTTAGTTGTTCTACGCAAACAGAAGCGAATTGTTGTAAGACAGCGTCTCCAACTTGAAAGCCATGTTTGTGGTTAATGGTATTGAGTTGGTTAATATCGAAATGAACAACGGTTAAAGGCTGACCGGTTCGGTCGCACAATGCGATTGCACGGTCGAGCTCCTCTATAAAGACGGCGTAACTGTATACGTTGGTCAGTTCGTCTTTAAAGCTAGTGGCTTGGCGCAGTTTTTCAAGCTGATGGTTGAGTTCCAAGTCTCTCAAGATGTGTTCGTCTACTGTGAGCCACTTTTCAAAATCTCTAATTAGCCTTGCTGAGTCAATGTGATGGGTATGAAGTGAGTGTTTGAGTTGGGACAGCAAATTCGCTTTTACCGCTAGGCCACATAACAGGAATTCGGCCACCGTAACGTGATGGGCGTTTAACTCAGTAACAAGCCGAATGTGATAATTGAAATTTTTTTGAGTGTAACTGCAGGTTAACCAGGTCTGTATATGATGTTTAATGGCGTTGCAAAGAGGACTATACGACAGACAGCTTTGCACTTCAGGGTGGGAGAATCGGGTTTTAGTCCTCAATTGATCTAGGTATCTATCTGAGATTTCTGAGTAATTTATGCTCAATTGAGTTAGATGATGAGAGAGAGTTTGAACTTGTTCGGTGGTTAGGTTGACTAACTCAAAGTAACGCTCAATGTTGCGTTGATTGATTGTCATTCCTTCCCGCTGTAGGTTCATATTACCCTCTAAGTGCATTTGTGTACGGTAAAATTAGCATAGTATTCGGAGGTGGAAGAGTAAAGGATACGCAGAGAAATAAAATCAATCACTTACATAATTTGAACTTCCTTACATTTTAAGAGAAATGAAATGTAAGCGCAGGTAGCGTTTTTACTAGGGTAAGGTTCTCTAGGGTTTTACTCGAGAAAAGTCTGTGTCGACGCACTAAGTGTTTTATTAGTTATTACATGACGTTAGATTTTTCTCTATACTTATTTTTATTATCGTGTGTCCAACTTGTGGCGTATTCAATCACACTATTTATTTTATCATTTGCAGGGAGAGTCAAATGGGAACAGATTGCCGAGTTAATCCAATTAAACGGTCAACATTTTTTCGCTTAACCCACCGCTCACGCGCACTAGCACTGCCTCTCATGGCGCTCTTACCTATTTCTTCATTTGCTTCTGAAGGTGGCGTTCAAGTCATCGAAACGACTCAGTTAGTTGGGTTTGGTGAAGCGAAGTATCCAGCTGATTTCAAACACTTCGATTACGTAAACCCAGACGCACCTAAGCAAGGTAAAATCACCTATGGAGCTATCGGCACGTTCGACAGTTTTAACCGCTTTGGATCGCGTGGTGTATCAGCAAGTTACAGTGGTGAACTTTACGATACCTTGATGTTTTCACCATCGGATGAAATAGATGCGTATTACCCGCTTATCGCTTCAAAGGTCCGCTACGCCAGTGACTTTTCATGGCTAGAAATAGACATTAATCCGAATGCGCGTTTCCATGACGGTAAACCAATCACTGCGCACGATGTCGCGTTTACTTTCGATAAGTTTTCAGAAGAGGGTGTCCCTCAATATCGCGTTTACTACAAAGACATTAAATCCGTTACCGCTGTTTCTGATTTAGTGGTTCGTATTGAGATGGAAACCCCAAATCGTGAAAAGCTATTCAGTTTTGCGCAAAGCACTCGTGTGTTGCCAAAGCACTACTGGCAAGACAAGAAGCTCTCTGAACCTTTGAGTGAACCGCCTGTAGGCAGTGGTCCTTATAAAGTGATCAATTACAAGTCTGGCCAAAGTGTTACTTACGGATTAGACGAGAATTATTGGGCTGCAGATTTACCGGTTAATGTTGGTCGCAACAACTTCGAGCGTGTCCAATACGATTATTATCGTGACGATACGGTAATGCTAGAAGCCTTTAAAGCGGGGGAATTTGATTTCCGTATGGAGAACTCCGCTAAGTTTTGGGCAAACTCTTACACAGGTAGCAACTTTGATAAGGGCTACATCGTAAAAGAAGAGATTGCTCACGAGCGTCCAGAGTCGGCACAAGGCTTTGTGTTCAACACTCAATCAGAGGTGTTTAAAGACCCTAAAGTCCGAGAGGCATTAACTTATGCTATGGACTTTGAGTGGATGAACAAGAACATGTTCTACAACCAATACGATCGGACTCGAAGCTACTTCCAAAACACGGAGTATGAAGCGACAGGCTTGCCGTCTGATGCAGAAGTGGCGGTACTTTCTGAGTTTAAAGATCAGATCCCTCCTCGTGTATTTACTGAAGAGTTCCAACCACCCGTCACTGATGGCAGCGGCCGTATTCGTACTCAAATGAGAACAGCTTTTAAGCTTCTTAAAGAGGCGGGTTGGGTGCTGAAAAACAAAGTGATGACCAACGAGAAAACGGGGCAGACACTCTCTTTCGAATTGCTTATCTATAGCCCGACCACCGAGCGTATTTCTATCCCACTTCAGAAAAACCTGAAACGAATGGGTATCGATATGAAGATCCGAACGGTTGATACTACACAATACATCAAGCGCTTACGTGATCGTGATTTCGATATGGTCTCTTCGGCATATTCAGCGAACGCTTATCCGAGCCCGAACTTGATGATTGCTTGGAACTCGAACTACATTGACTCGACTTACAACACGGCTGGTGTTATCGATCCGGTTATCGACTCTTTGACTGAACAAATATCCAAGAGCCAACAAGATCCTGAAAAACTGCTTACGTTAGGTCGAGCGCTTGACCGCGTACTACAGTGGAATTTCTACACCATTCCTCAGTGGCACTTGGGTAAGTACCGTGTTGCGATGTGGGATAAGTTTGAGCGCCCTGATACCTTGCCAAAATATGACCTTGGTGTTGATACGTGGTGGATTTCGCAAGATAAAGCGAAGCTACTGCCTGAAAAACGTCGTTAGGGAGTCTCATGGCTGCGTATATATTTAGACGTTTATTGTTGGTGATCCCCACATTGTGGGCGATCATCACCATTAACTTTTTTATCATTCAGATCGCGCCCGGTGGCCCAGTAGAACAAGCTGTAGCTCAGCTGGAAGGCCACAATTCTGGCATTATGGAGCGCTTCTCTGGCGGTGGCCAAGAAGTCGACTTGAGCGATTCAGAACAAGCTTCTTCGAGCGGCTACAAGGGCTCACGCGGTTTAGACCCCGAAGTCGTTGAAGAGATCAAAAAGCAGTTTGGTTTCGACAAGCCGATTCATGTCCGTTATTTCGACATGTTGAAAAACTACGCCACTTTTAACTTTGGTGAGAGCCTATTTAAAGGAGGCAATGTTATCGATTTGATTGTCGAGCGTTTGCCTGTCTCTATTTCATTGGGGCTGTGGAGTACGTTGATCATCTACATCATCTCGATTCCGTTGGGTATTATGAAAGCCATCCATCACGGCTCTCGGTTTGATATCTGGTCGAGTGCTGTGGTGATTGTCGGCTATGCGGTCCCGGGGTTCCTGTTTGCAATCATTCTTATCATTCTGTTTGCAAGCGGTAACTACTTTAGTTGGTTCCCATTGCGTGGATTGGTCTCCAGCAATTTTGACCAGCTCAATTGGTATCAGCAAATCATCGACTATTTCTGGCATTTGGCTTTGCCAATCTTTGCCATGGTAATTGGCGGCTTCGCAACACTAAGCATGCTGACCAAGAACTCTTTCCTTGATGAGATCAACAAGCAATACGTTGTCACGGCTCGCGCCAAAGGACTCGACGAAAACAGTATCCTCTACCGACATGTTTTCCGTAATGCGATGCTCATTATTATTGCAGGTTTCCCAAGTGCGTTTATTAGTATCTTCTTTACGGGCTCAATGCTGATAGAGGTGATGTTTTCTCTAGAGGGGATAGGGCTGCTTGGTTTCGAGTCGACAATTCAACGAGATTACCCTGTGGTATTCAGTTCTCTCTATATTATGACTCTGCTTGGGCTAGTGCTCAGTATTATTTCCGATCTTACCTATACCTGGGTTGATCCTCGAATCGACTTTGAAGCGCGTTAATGGTGAATTCTAAATGAAGTTTAAAAATCCTTTAGCAGAAGCAAGATGGTTAAGGTTTAAAGCCAACAAGCGCGGTTTTATCTCTTTGTGGATCTTTTCCATTCTGTTTGTGTTGAGCTTGTTTGCTGAGATTATCGCTAACGATAAACCGCTATTAGTTTCGTACGATGACCAATGGTTCTTTCCGGTTGCGACTGAATATGCAGAAACAGAGTTCGGTGGTGAGTTCGAAACCGAAGCGGATTACAAAGACCCTTATGTCATAGAACTGATTGAAGAGAAAGGCTACATGATCTGGCCTGTGATTCGCTTTAGCTACGACACTATTAACTTTGAAATTTCTGGGGCGGTCCCATCTCAGCCAGATTCAGTTAACTGGTTGGGGACGGATGATAAAGGACGCGATGTATTAGCGCGGATCATTTACGGTTTTAGAATCTCGGTGTTGTTTGGTTTTGTACTGACTATAGTGTCGAGTGCTATCGGTGTGGCTGTTGGTGCCACACAGGGTTACTACGGTGGTTGGGTTGATCTGTTTGGGCAGCGCTTTATTGAAGTCTGGTCGGGGATGCCGACACTGTTCTTACTGATCATCCTTTCAAGCTTTATTGAGCCTAACTTCTGGTGGTTGCTCGGCATTATGGTGCTGTTTAGCTGGATGAGTTTAGTCGGGATTGTGCGAGCGGAGTTCTTACGTTGCCGTAATTTTGATTATGTTAGAGCAGCTCAAGCTATGGGCGTTGAAGATAAGCGAATCATGCTGCGTCATATGTTACCCAATGCGATGGTAGCATCGTTAACCATGATGCCATTTATTCTATCTGGCTCGGTGACTACGCTGACGTCACTTGATTTCTTAGGTTTTGGCTTACCTGCAGGGTCACCTTCTCTGGGTGAGTTGCTTGCTCAGGGCAAAGCTAACCTCCAAGCGCCGTGGCTTGGTATTTCCGCGTTTGTTGTACTATCGCTGATGCTGACACTGTTAGTGTTTGTTGGTGAAGCAGTTCGTGACGCATTCGATCCACATCAGCAGAGGTAACAATGACAATGAATAATACTGTTCTGACTATTGAAAACCTCTCGGTTGGTTTTGGTCGTAAAAATGCCATTGAACAAGTCACTCACAATGTCTCCTTGTCGATAAACAAAGGGGAAACATTAGCCTTGGTGGGCGAAAGTGGTTCTGGAAAATCGGTGACTGCTAACTCAGTGTTGAAGCTACTGCCAAAAGGTTCGTCTCACTATCTAACTGGGCGTGTGAACTTTTCTGGTACCGATATCCTTAGCTGTTCTGAACGTCAGCTGAGAGGTATTCGTGGTGGGCGAATCGGTATGATCTTCCAAGAGCCTATGGTGTCACTGAACCCACTGCATAAAGTGGGTAAACAGCTGGTGGAGACTTTAGCGATTCACCGTGGAATGCGAACCAATAAAGCGCAAGTCTTAGCTGTTGAATGGCTTTCTAAGGTTGGTATTCGTAACCCAGAACAGAAGATAAACGCATACCCTCATGAACTCTCAGGCGGGGAACGTCAAAGGGTAATGATTGCGATGGCTCTGATTAATGAGCCTGAGTTGCTAATTGCTGACGAACCAACGACGGCATTGGACGTGTCGGTACAAGCCCAGATACTGGACTTGCTCAAAGACCTTCAACAAGAGCTTGGTATGGCGATGCTGTTTATTACTCACGATTTGAGTATCGTACGCAAAATTGCTGACCGTGTTGCTGTTATGAAAGATGGTGAGTTAGTTGAAGAGGGTGAATGCGTTTCGCTATTTAGTACACCAAAGCATCCGTATACCAAAAAGCTGATTGATTCTGATCCTAAAGGTTTGCCTGTTCCTGTTACAGCTGATGCGAGTTCACTACTTAATGTTGAACAGCTTAAAGTGTGGTTCCCAATCACAGGTGGCTTGTTTAAACGCACCATTTCACACGTGAAAGCGGTAACTGATATGCAGTTCGACCTAAAGCAAGGGCACTCAATCGGTTTGGTTGGAGAGAGTGGCTCGGGTAAGTCGACGACAGGTATGGCGATTCTGAAGCTGGTCGAAAGTGAAGGTTCAATTCAATACGATGGCAATCAAATCCAAGGGTTGAATCGTCAAGAGATGCTGCCGTATCGAAGTCGAATGCAGGTAGTGTTTCAAGATCCGTTCTCAGCACTGAACCCGCGTATGTCAGTCGCGCAAGTAATAGGTGAGGGCTTACGAGTTCACCAAGAACTGGATGAAGCTGAACTTGACCAGCGCATTTGTGACGTAATGAAGGAAGTCGATTTAGACCCTGAAACGCGCCATCGCTACCCGAATGAATTTTCAGGAGGGCAGAGGCAGCGGATCGCGATCGCACGAGCCTTGGTACTCAAGCCAGAGTTTATTTTACTGGATGAGCCGACGTCCTCTTTGGATCGAACAGTTCAAGCGCAAGTATTGGAGCTCCTGAAATCGCTACAGGAAAAGTATCAGCTGACGTACCTATTTATCAGTCATGATTTGAACGTTGTTAAATCACTTTGCCATTACACCATTGTGATGAAAGCGGGAGAGGTGATTGAAAAGGGCAAAACAGAACAGCTTTTTTCTAACCCTCGACATGAATACACCCAGCAGTTGGTTTCTTTGTCTAATGTAGGCTCTTAAACACAGCTCATTTGTCGCTTTTGTGCATCAAGCCCGATATTTAAAGATATCGGGCTTTTTCGTTTCTTCATTTCCATTTCTTTCAATTACTTAGTTCACCGATTCACCAACTGAAAACCAACCAAGCTGAATGATACATAAGCTAGTTTTGTAGCAGACTGCGCAATTCTCAAATTCTCTGTTTGTAGCTAAACAAAATGCAAACGTTTGGTTTGAGTTTTTGATCTAGTATAAGTGATTGATTTAATGTATTTTTATGCCTGTTTTTATTGGGCTCTTTGTAACCTTTTGTACACGAATGTAACCATTTGACTACTTTTTATCATTAATTATATTGATGCTCAGTTGTTATAAATGGAGTTTGGCTAAATAAAATGGTTGCATATTTATTGAAGCGTTTCGCGTTAGTTGTGCCGACGTTTCTAGGGATCACAATACTCATCTTCGCGATTACCCGCTTTGTGCCGGGTGGTCCGGTGGAGCGCATGCTAGCAAATATGCAGCCGCAAGGTGATGGTGCTTCGGCGAGCGCTGTAGTGGGCCAAAACTCCGCACTTTCAGAAGAACAGTTGGCAGACTTAAATAAGTTTTACGGTTTAGATAAACCCGTAACAGAAGCTTACCTAGATTGGCTGTCACGCTTGGTTCAATTCGACTTAGGTGAATCGACTCGTTACTACGAGCCAGTTACTGAGATGATCTTTGAGCGACTGCCAGTGTCTGCGATGTATGGCGGCATCACTTTCTTCATCAGTTACTTCATTTCGATCCCACTTGGCTATTACAAGGCCTTGAAGCACGGCAGCGTTTTTGACTCCGCTTCGTCAATCATGATTTTTGTTGGATACGCATTACCAGGTTACGTAGTGGGTGTTCTGCTTATCACTTTGTTTAGCTACCACTTAGAGTGGTTCCCGATGGGTGGGTTTGTCGACGATGATTTTGATGATTTCACCACATTGTCAGAGCAGGTGACAGACATCCTCTGGCATGCAGTGCTGCCTCTGATTTGTTACTTAATTGGTGATTTCGCCACGTTAACCATGACCATGAAAAATAACCTAATGGAGAACCTGTCATCGGATTACATTCGAACCGCGATTGCTAAAGGTCTGCCATTTAGACAAGCCATTCGTAAGCATGCGCTTCGCAATAGCTTGATTCCGATTGCGAGCCACTTTGGTAACTCACTACTGTTTTTCATGACGGGCTCATTCTTGATTGAAGTGATCTTCGATATCAATGGCATCGGTTTGCTAGGTTACGAATCGATTGTAGAGCGAGATTATCCGGTGGTGATGGGTATTGTTGCGATTAACGCATTGGTACTGCTACTTGGCAATATTTTATCTGATGTGTGCGTTGCGCTTGTCGATCCTCGTGTGAAGTTTGGAGCGTAATCATGTCTGGATTAAATATGTTCACTATTAACCCGTTAACCAGAAAACAGATCAAGCGCTTCAAAGAGATCAAGCGTGGCTACTGGTCACTTATGTTGTTGTCGACACTATTGATTTTGTCTCTGTGTGCAGAAGTGCTGATTAATAGCAAAGCGCTCGTTGTGCGTTACCAAGGCGAGTACTTCTTCCCAATTTTTTCCGATGTGTATTCAGGCAGCACTTTTGGCTTGGACTATGCGGCAGAAACTAACTATCGCGACCTGCAGCAGAACTTTGAATATGAGAACAATGGCGACTTCGTGTTATTGCCATTGGTTCCTTGGAATGCATTTGAACAGGACTTTTCAGGCAATTTTCCGCCTAATGCTCCGGATTTTGAATCGCAACATTATCTAGGCACCGACGTTATTGGTCGCGATATCCTTGCCCGTTTGGTCTACGGCTTTCGAACTGCGATGGGCTTTGCTTTGCTGACAATGAGCATCGCCTACGTCATTGGTGTCACGGTTGGCTGTGCAATGGGATTCTTTGGTGGGAAATTCGATTTAGTGGTGCAAAGGCTGATTGAAACGTGGTCAATGGTGCCGTTCCTCTACGTAATTATGATTTTGGTTTCCATAGCGCAACCCACCTTTATGCTGTTCGTCCTGATCAACGTGGCATTCAGTTGGATGGGTATTACCTGGTACATGCGAACCATGACATACAAGGAGTCAGCGCGAGAGTACGTGTTGGCTGCCAAAGCTTTAGGTGCTTCCACTGCAAGGATCATTTTCCACCATATCTTGCCCAATACCATGGTGATGATAGTGACGCTAGCACCTTTCACTATTGCAGCGAACATTACTGCGCTTACGGCGTTGGATTATCTGGGCCTTGGCCTTGTTCCACCAACACCTAGTTGGGGAGAGCTGTTACAGCAAGGGAAGTCGAACTTGGATTCACCATGGATTGTTGTGTCTGTGGTAACAGCGATTGTTTCTGTGTTGGTCATGGTGACCTTCATTGGTGAGGCCATTCGCACCGCCTTCGACCCGAAAAAATACACTCTATATAGATAGAAACAAGGAAGTAATCATGTATAGATTTGCACTTATTTCACTGCTGTTCAGTGGTTTGGCTCAGGCAGCCACACTACCGAGCGACCTGCAATGGCAGAGCAACTGGCAAGACCCTGTTTTTGCGTCGGACGAGGCTAAACGTGGTGGAACTCTGCGTAGTTACATGTTGAGCTTTCCACAAACTCTTCGCTCTGTCGGCCCTGACGCGAACTCGGGTATTCGCTTTTACATTATGGATGGCACGCCAAAGCTTGCTCAACGTCACCCAAATACGGGTAAGTGGATCCCTCAACTTGCTGATGAGTGGGCGTTTTCGGATGACTACAAAACGGCTTACTTTAAGTTGAATCCAAAAGCCAAATGGTCTGATGGTGAAGCGGTGACGGCAGATGATTACCTGTTCATGCTGACGTACTACCGTTCTAAGGACATTATCGATCCTTGGTACAACGATTTCTTCAGAAACAGTATCGAAAGTGTCGAGAAGTTCGATGACTACACAATCTCTATCACTGTCTCTGAGCCAAAAAGTAATGATGAGCTTATGGTGCTACTCAATACACCTAGCCACGGCTTGCAACCGCGCCCGCAGCACTATTTTGCCAATATCAATGATCAAAATGGCGATGGTATGGACGATAACTTTGTTCGTAAATTCAACTTTAAAGCTGAACCAACGACGTCGCCTTACTACATCTCTAAGATCAATAAAGGTCGCAGTATCACCTTTAAACACGTTGGTGATGATTGGTGGGGATACGACAACAAGTATTACCAGAACCGTTTTAATGTCGACAAACTGCGTATCAAGGTGATTCGCGATTCGGATATTGCACGTAAACACTTTGAGAAGGGTAAATTAGACACCTTTGCTATGGTTCTTCCGCAAATGTGGCATGAGAAGACGGACTCAGAACCTTTCACAAAAGGTTACATTCAAAAGTTTTGGGGCTTTAACCAAACACCACAAGGTGCGGGCGGTCTGTGGATGAACACTTCAATGCCGTTGCTAAATGATATCAATGTTCGTAAAGGGATCACTTTCGCCACCGACTTCGATGGCATGATCAAGAACGTACTTCGCGGTGACTATTCACGTAAGCCTCACGCTATGGGTTTCGGTCATGGTGATTACGACCTGCCAGATGCGAAAGCGCCTGCGTTTGAACCTGAGCTGGCTATTGGTTATTTCGAAGCGGCTGGCTTTACCAACATTGGCCCTGATGGTATTCGAGTCAATAAAAACGGTGAGCGTCTCAGCTTTAAGATTACTTATGGTTACAACATCTGGACTCCTCGTATCGCGTATCTCAAAGAGCAAGCCAAGCTAGCGGGTTTAGAGCTTAACCTGAACCTTGTAGATGGCTCTGCGGCATTTAAATACATCCTAGAGAAAAAGCATCAACTTGCATTTCTGAATATGGGTGGTGGTGAGCTTCCGGCATACAAAGAGTATTTTCACTCGAGTAATGCAAACCGAGTACAGACCAACAATCACACTAACTACAGTTCGCCAGAGTTGGACCGCAAGATTGAAGCATTCAAATCTGAATTTGATGCTGACAAAAAACACCAGCTTTCTAAAGAGATTCAAAAAGCAATCTCAAATGCTTACGTGATTGTACCAGGCTACATGGTGCCTTATACACGCGATGCACACTGGCGTTGGGTTAAGTTTCCAAATAACCCAATGACGAAGAAAACCGGTGCGATGTTCAACATTCTAGGCACCAGTAACTTCTGGATTGATACCGAATTAAAACAACAAACTCAGTTGGCTTACAAAGAGGGCGAAACGTTCGAACCTGTCACTGTGATTGACGACCGTTACAGGCTATAGGGCGCAATATTAAATGAAGCAACAAACAGTACTAAAAGTACGCGATTTAGAGGTGGAATTCAGCACCGATGAAGGCGCAGTCAAGATCCTAAAAGGTGTCTCGTTTGACGTTAAAGCGGGTAGAACCTTGGGTTTAGTGGGTGAATCGGGCAGCGGTAAAAGCGTGACATCAATGTCGATTATGGGGCTGTTACCTAAACCATACGGGCAGGTAACAGCGGGTGAGATTTGGTATCGTGAGACGGATCTGACCAAGATGGTGGAGCAGGATTTGTACCAAATGCGTGGCAACCGCATCTCAATCATCTTCCAGGATCCAATGACGGCGCTGAATCCAGTTCAAACGGTTGGCAATCAATTAGTAGAAGTACTTGATCTACACCACCGCCAGATGTCTAAGGCTGACAAGGTGGACTACGCAATCGGCTTGCTAGAAAAAGTAAAAATTCCGATGCCTGAGCTTAGATTTCAAGAGTACCCACACAACCTTTCTGGTGGTATGAGGCAGCGAGTGATGATCGCAATGGCACTGGCTTGTAAGCCGGACGTACTTATCTGTGATGAACCAACCACTGCGTTGGATGTGACAGTACAAGCGTCGATCCTCAAACTTATGAAAGAGCTTCAGGAAGAGACGGGCATGGCGATGATTTTCATTACTCATGACTTAGGTGTGGTTGCTGAGATCTGTGATGACGTTGCGGTGATGTATGACGGACGAATTGTTGAAAACGCAGATGTTTTTGAGCTTTTTGATTACCCGAAACACCCTTATACCAAGAGATTGCTTGGCCTGATTCCCGGCTTAGATTCAGAACCCAAGCAAGCAATACAGATTGACCCTATTGATCTGTCACTTTTTCCTGAATACCAAGGGGCATCGTAATGGCAGAAATACTTAGAATCGAAGGGTTAAAACAGTATTACCTAACGGGTAAGGGTGTCTTTAAAAAAGGTTATGTAATCAAAGCCGTCGATGGCGTTTCGTTCAGCTTAGAACAAGGTCAAACCTTAGGGCTAGTGGGCGAGTCTGGATGCGGTAAAAGCACTCTTGGGCGTACCATTCTCAAGTTGTATGAACCGACGGAAGGAAAGATCTTCTTCGAGGGTAAAGAGATCACGTCTTTGAACTCAAAGCAGATGAGACCGCTTCGCCGTGAAATGCAGATTGTCTTTCAAGATCCATTAGAGTCTTTGAATCAGAGACATACAGTAGGTGGCATCCTCGAAGAACCTTATAAGATTCATGGTATTGGCACTCCAGCCGAGCGAAAACAGTGGGTATTGGAACTACTCGACAAGATAGGTTTGCCGCACACGGCGATAAACCGCTATCCCCATGAGTTTTCCGGTGGTCAAAGGCAGCGCATTGGCATTGCTAGAGCTATTGCGTTGAAACCGAAGCTACTTATTTGTGATGAGTCAGTATCGGCGTTGGATGTATCAGTACAAGCTCAGATATTGAATTTACTGCTCAAGATACAAAAGGAGATGAATCTATCCATCATATTTATCTCACACGATTTATCGGTGGTTAAACATATTTCAGACCATGTAGCGGTAATGAAAAAAGGGAAAATTGTCGAAATGGGAACCGCAATAGAGGTGTATTCATCACCAAAGAATGAATATACCAAGGAGTTATTATCCGCGATTCCTATTACGCACCCTTCACAAAGAATAAAAAACAAAACAACTCAGGCGGCGAATAACTATTAAAAGGGCAGACGGATTTAAATAGCAGAAGGACAGTATGAATAAAACAAAATTATTGCCAATTCTATTGTTGGCAACGCCCTCGCTTGTGCTCGCAAATAACTTGCAAGATGAGTGGGCCGAAGGTGATGAAAAAAGTGCATGGTCAGGTTATGTGAGCGCCGATTACTCACGTAATGGTTTTGAAGACAGTGCTTATTTAGCAAGTCGTGTAGCGTCAGCAACGGGTGTTTTGCGTTATGCCGTTACTGAAAAATCTCGATTGCAACTCGTGGTATCTGGATATCACCAACAAGACGGTGATGTTTATGGTACACGCGGCCAGTTCTTGAATGACACTTCCTTGTCTTGGGCTCGTAACGGATTATTTAATCCGACTGAAGGGTCCTCGGTAAGTGGTGAAATTAGGGCGATATTTCCGACTTCAGACACTTCTGAAAGAGAGGACCTGCAGTTTGGAACACGTGTGAAACTTCGTTGGAGTGCGGCATTTGATGAGGTGTTAGATGGTCTAACGCTGAGCAATACGCTGCTACTAAGAAAGAACTTTCATGAATATAAAACCGCTGGTGGGCATCAACTGATTGAGTACCGATTGAGCAATCAAGTTTCCATGGATTATGCGTTTGCAGACGACTTTTATCTAAATATTTTCTTTATGCCGAGGCAGTCATGGAATTATCTGGGTAACTCACTGGATCCGACCCTTTTACATGGAGAAGAAATTGGTTACCAAATGACAGAGAGTATTTCGATGTCAGTTGGTATGACTAACAGTGTGAGTTATTACAACCCAGATAAAGGGCAAAATCCGCTTAATGATCTGATTGATTTAAAAAAGATGACCTATTACGCAGTGGTTAATTATCAGTTCTAGCGAGAGAGCTAATTAATAAAAACATCGTTATCTACTAAACGATATAACTATAAATACAGGGACATTATGTTTAGAAAAGCAATAATTGCAGCGAGTATCGCCGCTGTACTCAGTGGGTGTGGGGCCGAGGATCGTGCCTATGACACAGTCGAGAGATCCGCAAAAGAGATGACCGTTCAGTCTCTAGATACCGAATCATTGTGGATGTACATGCCTTCAACTGGTGAAGCACCGCGTTACGCGTTAACCCAGCGTGGTTTTTTTCAGGGCGACCCGAAATTAGTTAAGCTACGTTTTGACGAAACCAATGGTATATACGTTGAAGCGCTAGACCGCGATAAAGTTGATTCTCTAGAACCTAGTCGTTGGGACTCTGAAATCAACCGTATACCGGTACTGAAAATTCCAGGTGAATTCAGACAATACCGCTGTGCTGAAAATGCCTATGGCGAATGTATCAATAAAGAAGAGATCAACACGGATGAGAGCGTCGACTGGACAACCGCGACACACTTCATTCCTGATTACGAAAACATCGAATCACTATCAGAAGATACGCTAAGCACATGGTACACGGCTAGCAACGTATCAGAGAGCGCCGATCCACGTGTTATCTCATATGAATACAACCCAGAAGAGGGTGTGATTAATGTTGAGGTAGAGCGTACATTTACAGCTGACCCAGAAGATCAGTATGAGTTTGGTGGTCTAGAAAACTTGTCATTCAAGACTCGCTTTTTCTACTCTCTAGTTAAATTAGATAAGCTAGCGAGCTCAAACTACGAGCCAGTTTATTATCAGGGCCAAGACAGCGCGTATTACGGCTTTTTTAATGACAGCAAGGCGGTGAAAACGCACACAGGCGAAAGTGATGTTCAAGGCTCGCGCTTCGCTTACATCAATCGTTTTAACCCAAATCTAGAGTCGATCGATTACTACCTAAGCGATAGCTATTTTAAAGAGGGTAACGAAGTTTACCGTCAACTGACTATTGATACGATGAAAGAGGTCAACGAGTCACTTGAAGGCACCGGTGTGCCGCCAATCAAGATTGTGAATACCGATGAAAAAGCGGGTATTCAATCTGGTGACTTACGTTACAACGTTTTCAATCTGATTGATGAGCCGGTAGATAATGGCTTGTTGGGTTATGGTCCATCGGCAACTAACCCGCTAACGGGCGAGATCATTCACGCTCATGTTAACCAATACTTAGGCGTTATTCGTACTACCACTCGTCGTTACTGGGATGACTTGGCGATGCGCTATAACCGTCAAGAAATCGCTAAGCTGGCACCGAAAGTGGAGAGTGAATCCGACAGTGGTGAAGCTGATGGTGATGCAGCACCTGTAGTTGCTGAGCGTACTGATGTTGATGTGTTTAACGACATGATCGCGGCTGACCGAGGCCCAGACCAATTCGTTCCACAAGTTACCGAAGGTGAGATGGAATTTGTTGGTCAAGGCAAGTTCATTAATGAACTACCAAAAGCTGATTTAAACCATCAATTTGATGTAACCAACCAAGATGCAGCGCTTAAAGCGTTTTATAAACGTCAAGATATGCTGAAACGTTTCTCTGAGCAGAACGTCTACAGTGAAGACGCAATGTGGCTAAGTACTAATGCGAAAGGTCTGATCGCTGGTATTGACTACGCTGATGGTGGTTATTTTGCTGATGCTGAACAAAACACCATGAAAAAATGGAATGAGTTGAGCTTAGAGCAGCAGAAGTTCGCAAGTGAAGCGATCTCAGAGCATATGTTTAAGTCGACTTTGATTCATGAGCTAGGCCATAACTTAGGTTTACGTCATAACTTCATGGGCTCAGTGGATAAGACGCACTTCTACACTACCGAAGAGTTGGCACAAAGTAGCTTAGGTCACCAAGGCAAACCTGCAGCATACAGCTCGATCATGGATTACGGTGCATCGATTTTTGATGAGTTGTTGGTCTTTGGTAAATACGATAAGGCTGCACTTAAGTTCGCTTACGCTCGTGAGATTGAAACCAACGAATTTGTTGGCGAATCAGTTCGTGATAAGACAGGCGCTCAAGTTCGTAAGACATACTCATTGGCAGAGTACGACCGCCAGATGACAGAGGATTACAATGCGTATCCTACCGGTGTTATTGCTCACTTGCGTGCTAACGCAGGTACTGATGGTATCCCAGAATTAGCGAGCTACCGCTTCTGTACCGATGAGCATACGACGACAAGTTTAACTTGTGATCGTTTTGATGAAGGTACATCGCTAACCGAGATTACGGAGTTTCGTATTCAGCGTTATTACGACAGCTACGAAACGGCTAACCGCCGAAATGGTCGTGATTGGTTCTCTCAATATCACCAATATGAATACTTCTGGCAACGTATGTATGAATTCCAGAAGATACGTGACATTGTAGAAAACGTCGGCGAAATCGATTTTATTTTCGCACGTTACATTGGTGCTGATACTACCAATAACAAAGGGCAGGTGTTTGAAGAGATCGCAGAGAACAACTGTTTAGATTGGCGTGGTAATCCAGTGCCACTTGACAACATGTCCGCAGGTTTACGCCCTATTTGTGATACGTACAATGCGGCAAATCTAGCAGCTGACTTCTTCTTAGATGTACTCACAGCACCAGATAAAGTATGTGAGTTGGAAGAGCTAAGTGGTGTTGAGGGTGTGCCGAACCGTTATCGCTTTGCAAAACTGTCTGATCTTTGGCTAACGTACCAAAGTGGTATGTCTCTGAACCGAGACGTTCCAACGAGCTGTTTCGATGAGGAGCTTGTTCAGCTGCTGAAGAACCAAGCTAATGAGATTGTGATGCGCTCTGAGACGCGTGATGGTCATATTTGGTCAAGCCTGAAGGCTAACAACCCGTACCAAACTGCGTCTAATTCAGTTGATCTACTGGGTGTGTGGCCAGACAAACTGCTTGCTGCGCAAATGTTGGTTCGTCGCGACTCACCGTACATCGCAACAGAGAATTCAAGTCTAGCGTTGATTGATCTGTCAGATAAGATCACCAAGTTGTACACACATCTGTCAGATTTAGCTGGCCGACCTGAAGCGCGTCAAGCGATCTTCGTTGATGGCAATGGTGATTATGTTGAAACCGTACTTCGTTACCAGCCGAGTATGACTCAAACGATTGAAGCGGTACCTTCATACCTATGGCCAATGAAGCGTTACTTTGTGTTGGGAGGACAAGATGCCTTTGAATATTGGACTGAAGGTGCAACACAAGACACTGTAGTTCCTTACTTTGGTACGTTGTTAGCGAATTTATCTAAGTATAACCGTGCGAATGAATATGGCCTTGGTGACTCTGTTCGTGGTCTAAGTGATTCAATCGCGATTAACTTAGCTAACAGTTCAACCGCTGACCCAGACGGTATTAACTTTACTTGGAAAGGGGTGAACTACTCGCTGAACTCACGTAACTCGCTTGCGAATGCTGTCGCTTCACGCGCCTTGTACCAAGATGATCAAAAAGCCCGTGTTGAGAAGCTAAACGGCTTGCCATATCGAGTTCGAAATGCGCTGTCTGTATTTAGAAACACACGTGACCGTAATGAAGCTCGTATTATTGCGATAGGTGACAAAGATGCGTTGGTTGCGCTTCGTGATACGACTGGTTTCGCACGCTGGACAATGTTCGACAGAATGTTCGAAGAGTACGAAGAAGACGGCAACAAGTGTCTACGCTTTAAAGTAGATGGTGAGTCTGATGAAGATCACATGAAGCGCAAGTGTAACTCTCTAGCTCGCCTGCAAACCGCTCAAAACAGTGCGATTGGCAAGTTTGAGGATGACGAGCTAGACAATATGTTTGATGTGGCACAGATCTTTGGTGACCAAATTGCGGATAACAACACAAGTTCTCTCAATGCTGCTCACAAAGAAGTATACGACTACGACCCAGAAGAACTAAGACTTTGGAGTTCGAACGAGTATGTGACATACCGCCGTGCTTTCGAACAGTTTCCACGTTACACAAAGTAATTAGGAAGTAATAAACTAAGTCGTTAATTGGAGCCGGTTATTCTTTCTAGTCTAACCGGCTTTTTTATTCATCAAATTAATGCATTACATTGAATTTTTAGCTGCATTATCTGTTATTTATATGTTATATAGATATATCTATCATTTTTATGAAACCAAATTAATTTTAAAAAATCACAGCTATGTAAGACGAATGTGCTGAATTCAAAATCAAGGAAGCGGTTCACAAGGGTAGCAAGAAACACGGTAAGAAGGATTTATGACCAACCCTAAATTAGTGATCGTGGAAGACGATCCAGTCCTAAGAGAAATGCTGCAAGAGTATTTCGAGAGCCAATCATTTGATGTTGTCACCATATCTGATGGGGCAACTGCCAGTGAGCAAATTTTAACAATCCAACCTGACATTGTACTTCTGGATCTAATGTTGCCAGAGGTTGATGGACTAACTATTTGTCGTGAAATACGCAGCCAATTCAATGGCAAGATTCTGATCTTAACGGCCAGTGACGATGATTTTGACCATGTTGCGGCGTTGGAAACGGGTGCAGATGACTTTATTAGCAAGCCTGTTCGACAGCGTGTCTTGCTGGCAAGGGTTCGTATGCTGCTTCGTCGAACTCAAGATCTCCAGCCAAATACCACAGGTAATGGCAATGAACTGAGCTTTGGCAAGCTTTCCCTCAACAAGGCGACTAAATCATGTGTTCATGCTGGCCAAGATATTCCAATTGCCGAGAGTGAGTTTGAGCTGCTTTGGTTATTGGCGTCTTCACCTGAGCAGGTCTTGTCACGTAACTATCTAACTCAGGAGATTCGAGGGATTGAATACGATGGTGTCGATCGCTTTATCGATAATAAAATCGTGATTCTTCGTAAGAAGCTGAATGACATCACTATGCCACCGAAAAAGATCATTACGGTTCGCGGTAAAGGCTATCTATTTGTTCCTGAACGCTGGTAAAGGCGACTTTTCTTAATGAGAAGAATCTATTTTGAATACTTGGTGGGTCTGACGCTAATCTTCCTCATCAGTATCTATTCGTACGCTTTTGTCGTTTATAAGCTGGGTACCGACTACGAGTACATCCTGCGCGATCATCAAGCAGAAGCTTACCAAGAGCTGATTAGCATGATTGCGAGCGAGAAGGGAATAGTCGAAACCGAAACCATTTTGACAAACTATGCGGAAAAAACGCGCCAAAATCTTCGTATTGTAGATTTTGAAGCCGCACCTAAAATGGTTCAAAAAGCATTCAGTAATCCAGATGTAAACGTGTACTACCATGAAGAAGACTTTCTTTGGCTGCGCTTACCTGGCAGTCAAAGCGTGTACGAATTATCGGACAACAAAGACTCTTTCCTAAGGAAAAAGATAAAGACCGAGAACCGATTCATTTGGGTGTTTGCCATTACAGGCTTTGCCTTCAGTGGTCTTTTCTTAGTGTGGCGAATCAAACGTCGTTTGAAGAATTTAGAATTGGTTACGGTTGCGTTTTCTAATGGCGAATTGATGCAGCGCGCCTCCGAGAAAAATAGCATTAAGCTTGGTACGCTTAACCGCAGTTTTAACGTGATGGCGGATAAGATTCGCGACCTAATCAACAGTAATAAATCTCTGACCAATGCTGTTGCTCATGAGCTGAGAACACCGATTTTTCGTATTCAATGGCAAGCAGAGCTATTGAGCGATTTGGATCCTACGGACAAACAGTCGAAGGCAATAGCTCGCATTCTTGCTGACACCGAAGAGATGGAAGACATGGTCGATGAGCTGCTTTACTACTCGCGACTGGAGCGAGGGGGCTCTGAACTTCAGTTGCAGCCTGTCGATATGAATAACTGGCTGGATGAGCGATGTGCCATATGGGAAAAAGAGACTACGCTTGACCTCGTAAAGGTGCCTCTTAAAGAGT
The DNA here is from genome assembly GCF_030248625.1 of Vibrio sp. D420a. Taxonomy (NCBI): domain Bacteria; kingdom Pseudomonadati; phylum Pseudomonadota; class Gammaproteobacteria; order Vibrionales; family Vibrionaceae; genus Vibrio; species Vibrio sp. D420a. Next base: position 110,178 of record NZ_JAHGAN010000002.1, read on the forward strand.
CTGTCCCTTTGAACGTTGACCTCAAACTGTTTAATCGCGCCGTAGACAACATTGTACGTAACGCATTTAAGTTCGCTGATTCGAAGATTGTGATTGAGCTTTGGTATAACGATGGGGAAGTTGTGGTTGAAGTGCATGATGATGGCAAAGGTGTTGAGTCGGAGCACTGGCCATTCTTGTTTGATCCTTTCTACAGCGCAAATGCAGCAAGGAATAAAGGTAAAACTGGACATGGACTAGGCCTTGCTATTGTAAAGCAGGTGTGTGAACGTCATCAGGCTCAAGTGACCGTGGGAGAGAGTTATCTTGATGGTGCTTGCTTTGCGCTCTCTTTCCCTCGTGTTGAGGCGTAAATAGAAGATGGTTATTTTGTTGGTTTCCCATTACACTGCGCTGCATACGATAAAGAACATGTTTTAGGTAAGTTCATCATGGACCAAGAATACTACGAAGACGCTGATTACGATGAAGTGGATCAGTATGGCGAAGAAGGCGAAGAGATTGAGATTGAAGCGATTGGTGTTGACGTCTCATCACAACCTATCGAGCTATATAAAGTCTTTAAGATCGCTAACCTAGTTGGCGGTGGCGGTGAGGCCAAGCACGTGATTTCTGAAGGTTACGTTGCGGTAAATGGTGAGCTAGAAACTCGTAAGCGTCGCAAAATGTACGATGGTGACTTCTTTGAGTTCAACCAAGAGTACTACGTGGTTTGTTGTGATCAGCCTGTTCAAGAAGTGGTTGAGAAACCAAAGAAAAAAGAAGAGCCTAAACAGCAGCATAAATCTAAGCGTTCTTCTAAGCAGAAAAATAAGAGCGCTAATCAAGGCCAAAATTTGAGTGCTTCCGCTGAGCCACGTAAACAGAAGAACAAATCTACCAATAAGCCTAAGGCTCAAAACGAGAAGTCAAAGCCACAACGTGATGAGAAGAGTGGTCGTAACTCTATCGACTTCTTCTAATCAAGTGACTTTAAGTTAGATCCTACCTTTTTCAGATGTGAGGCTAGAAATCATCGCCTCGCGTCTGATATCCAATATCTCATCAATCAGTTTCTGTTTTGCGTTCAAGCCAAAGTGATTGGAATAGTTGTTGATCTGATTCACTTCTGAAGCCTGCAACTTATAAACCTGCTTCTTCAGGCGTGTTTTCGCTTCACTTTTGATCATGCCGCGCTGTTGCAATAGGGCGATGATTTTGTTGTCTAAAGGGTGTTTTGCCTGTGACATATCTTCTTAATCAGAGGTTTAGTTAAACTTCGCAGGGTAATCTACAGGCGAGAGATGACAGATTTGTGACGTTATTGTCGCGTTTCGTTTACAGGTTTATAGAGCGTCGTGCTGATATGGTTAGCAAATGCAAAGTAAAAAGCGGGCCATGGATGAATAGCCCGGTTTTTGTTTTGGTTGAGTCATTAAGGTGAATAGAGCTAGGCTCAACGAATGACGAAGTGCGAAATTAATTCACTCTGGCGACTAGATAACTCATTTAAGGACTCACTGTTGCGCGCTGACTGATTGACTTCTTCGGCAATACTGACGGCTTTTTTGGATATATAAGCGATGTTACTCATGACTTCCTGTGCAACATTGCTCTGTTTTATTGATTCATCAGCTATGTGGCGGCTCATTTCATTAATGGTTGAGAGCCTTGTGACCATAATATCCAACGATTGGTTGCTGAGATTGGTTTGATTTACTGATGCGGCAGCTTTTTTTAGATTGTTCTCTACTAGCATTACCGCGTTTTCGGCTTGAGACTGAAGGTTGCTGATCATTGTATCAATGTCATTAGCAGAGCTTTGCGTTCGAGTTGCTAGCGAGCGTACTTCATCTGCGACTACGGCGAATCCTCGTCCTTGTTCTCCGGCGCGAGCCGCTTCAATCGCAGCATTGAGTGCCAATAGGTTGGTTTGCTCAGAGATTGATTGAATCACCGTGAGAATATCTCCAATTTGGCGAGATTCATTTGAGAGTTGATGAATAACATCGGTTGCTTCGACTAGCGAGCTCTGCAACTGGCTAACAAAGGTCAGATTTTGCTGCATGCTGTCCATGTTGTTGTGAGCTAACACTGTGATTTTATCTACTTCATCACTGGTCTCTTTGGCTGAGCTGGAGACACTGTCGATGGCTATCTTCATTTCCGTTACCGATTGACGAATGGTGTCGGTCTGTTTCTGCTGCTTAGCGACGTCAATGTTGGTTTTATTGCTCAATATGTGGCTTTCATTGGCGACATCGCTCAATGTGTCTGCAGACTGTTGAACTTGGGTGATTACGTTACTTAGCTGAGAACCTAACGCGTTGATATTGAGAGCGATGGCACCCAGTTCAGATTGAAAACCCGTTTCAATACGATGAGTAAGATCGCCGGAAGTCAGCTTGTCGAGTGCTTCAACAATCTTACGTAGTGGCCTCTTTATCGATAATACAATCGTCGACGAGATGGCTAGGGCAATAAGAGTAGAAATCACGGCCAGTGAAGCGTTAAGGAGTAGTGCTCTGTTTGAGTCTTGCTGTGCTTCATCAGCGGTTTGGCTTACCAATGATCCGATATCACTTCCCATAAGCTCAAAGCTGTTTATGGCACTGTCCATGTCTGCAGCAAGCTGGCGCAGAAGTTGTTCGCTGGTGGCTGTTAGCTGAATATAGGTAAGGTGTTGTTGAAGTACCCCTTGCGGCTGTTCAATGGCACGTATTAGTTGGCTCAAATAGAAGCTGATGCTATCTTTACTCTCTGGCATCGAGATAGGGACTCGCTTTGCTTTATCTTTAAATCTTTCAATGTGAGCGATTAATTCCTTTTTGACCACCTCAGCGTCATCAACATCTTCCATTGCGTAGATCTTCTGCAGATAACGGTCAGCACCTGTTCCTTGTGCGACTAAGTAGTTCAGGTTGCGGTTATTGGTGCGTTGTCTGTTGGCTTTTGCTATAGCTGCTAGGTCGCTGATGTCTTGCTCGAAGAATTTCCATTTTTCATCAAACTGATTTAGCTCTTGAGATGTTTTGTGTCGCGCACTCATGCGCCCGTTTTTCACGTCTATCTGTTGTTCTGCCCCTATGAATATTCGCTGAGCGATGGTATCGAGTTCAGAAAGGTGAGCTTGAAGGGCAGGGAACGGGCTTATCTGATTGTAGAACTCTTGATAGTTACTCAAATATCTCTGTTTCTCTTCATAAAACTCTTGTTCCAACTTATTACGATTAGCAACCGAATCTGTATTTGCATGTACCAATACAGCACGATTTACATTCTGTAAGTTCTGACCTAATAGATTTGACTGAGCTAGGAGGTTAGTCATTTTTACGGAAGCGAGTTCAAGTTGTTGTGCCATTTTACTCTGATTGAAATAAGCAAAAACACTAATGGCCACAACAAAAGTTATAACGATACCAAAGCCAATGATAATTCGTTGAATAATGGATAAATGCATTAGGACCTCAATAGTTAGTTCCATTTAACTTTGAATTGAAGGTATGAATAATATGGCGACGTTTTAATTATTATTCGCAGGTTATTCATTCACAAATTCAGGAGGTTAGTCGGTGTATATGAACCTTTAATGAATGCATATTGTTGTTCAATGTATTTAATCAAAATGCTGCTGTTTATTTTTGTTAGATTGCTTTTTTTATTTAAATGTTTCTAGGTAATCATTCTAATGAACTATCGTTACGCAAACTTTTTGTTGGTGTTTAGTCGTCAAAACTAAATAGTAAATGTTAGTTTTTATTACCGGACATTTGATGTTTCTCTTTAAATTCAATGGTTTATGGTTTCACTGGCCTTGGCTATGCTTGGCTTTATGAATGTGATTGATGATTTATAGATATGTAACTTATGATTAATTTTTGTGCAATAAATATGTCACAAGCCTTTGGTTGAATTGTTGCAGTTCAAAACATAAATCGAACTGATTATTCAGCATCTTAATGATTACAGATGTTTAACTCCATTAATTCATTTATCAACTTGGAGGTTGATGTGAAAATTAAAGCGCTTATTGCTACTACAACGGTTGCTCTGACAATGGCTACAGGTGGTGTTGCTAATGCTGCATCTCGTGACTATATCAGTATTGTTGGTTCATCGACTGTATTCCCATTCGCGACTGTTGTTGCAGAGCGATTTGGCCGTACTTCTTCTTATCCGGTGCCAAAAATTGAATCAACAGGTTCAGGCGGCGGTTTAAAACTATTTTGTGCGGGTATCGGTGAAAATACACCAGATATCACCAATGCTTCTCGTAAGATTAAATCTTCAGAAGTTGAATTGTGTGCTAAAAACGGTGTTAACGACATTGTTGAAATTAAGATTGGCTTTGACGGCATCGTTTTAGCTAACTCTAAAAAAGCTGAGCAATTTGAACTGTCTCTACAAGACGTTTACAAAGGCGTAGCGAAAATGGTGCCTGATGCAAACGGCAACCTAGTAGAGAACCCATACAAGACATGGAAAGAGGTGAACCCAGCTCTTCCAAACATCAAGATTGAAGTTCTTGGTCCACCACCAACATCAGGTACGCGTGATGCATTTGCTGAGCTTGCACTTGAAGGCGGTTGTAAGACTTTCCCTGAAATCAAAGCACTTAAAAAGACTGACAAGAAGAAATACAAAGCGGTTTGTCACTCTGTACGTGAAGACGGCGGCTACATCGAAGCGGGTGAGAACGATAACCTAATCGTTCAGAAGCTGGCTGCAAACCCGAATGCTGTCGGCGTATTTGGTTACTCTTTCCTTGAAGAAAACGCAGACAAGGTTCAACCATCAATCGTAAATGGTGTTGAGCCAACATTTGAGGCGATTGGTTCTGGTGAGTACCCAGTATCTCGCTCTCTGTACTTCTACGTGAAAGAAGCGCACAAAGACACAATTCCTGGTCTTAAAGAGTACGTTGCTGCGTTCACTTCTGAGCAAGCTATTGGTGACGAAGGTTACCTAGCTGACCGTGGTCTTATCCCACTTTCTGCAAGAGATTGGAAACTGGTTCGCGCTGCAGGCACAGAGCTTAAGCCAAACCTATAATCCATCGTGAATGAACGGGGAGCCTTTTTGAGGTTACCCCGTTATTAGTTTCAGAGGTCCTATGAATTCTTTGCTTATGATCTTGCTGCTTGGTATCTCGACGGTTGCCTATGTGGTGACTAAAAATCGTTCCAAACAGCTGGCTCATTCAAACGGCGGATTAAGATACCTTCACTCCAGACCTTCCTACTACGCAACGTTAGCCGCAATTTTAGCTGCTATCCCAGCGTTGCTCATTTTTGCTGTCTGGAGCGCTTTCTATCCTTCCATTGTTGAGTCGATGGTGATGTCAAACCTGCCGAGCAGTGTCCTATCGGGTGGTACGAATCCTTCACTGTTATTCAGTCAAATAAAACACGTTGCTGATGGCATCACGACAACAGACCAAGAATGGTTAAACAATGCGTCTCAAAATTACATTCATGTGATTGAGTCGGGTAACAACCTTCGCTTCGCTACCTTGATCGCCATCTCGTTCGCTGGCTTGGCCGTGGGCTTGAAGTTAGTGCGACCAAAAGTCAAAGCACGTGTTTATGTCGAAAACATACTGCAGATGTTCTTAGTCATCTGTTCAGTGATCGCGATTTTAACGACGCTGGGTATTGTTCTTTCGGTGCTGTTCGAAGCGATTCGTTTTTTCAATATTGTTCCTGTGACTGACTTCATCTTTGGTTTGGAGTGGTCTCCGCAAGTAGCTTTGCGCGCAGACCAGCAAGGGGCAAGTGGCGCCTTTGGCTTTATTCCTTTGTTTGTCGGCACCTTAATGATCTCAGCCATCGCGATGTGCATTGCTGCGCCGGTTGGTTTGATGAGCGCAATTTATCTCGCGGAATACGCTTCTCCGCGCATTCGCAGTGTGGCAAAGCCAGTACTTGAAGTGTTAGCGGGTATTCCCACGGTGGTTTACGGTTTCTTTGCCGCTTTAGTTGTTGCGCCTTTGATTCGTGATACCGCACATGCTGTGGGCTTAACATCGGCATCATCAGAAAGTGCATTAGCGGCGGGCCTTATCATGGGCATCATGATCATTCCTTTCGTTTCTTCTTTGTCGGATGACGTGATTACTGCCGTACCGCAATCGCTACGCGATGGTTCGTTAAGCCTTGGGGCAACAGAGTCTGAAACCATTAGAAATGTCGTTCTTCCAGCTGCGCTTCCGGGCATTGTAGGTGGTTTGTTGTTGGCCGTATCACGCGCCATTGGTGAAACCATGATTGTAGTGATGGCTGCGGGCTTGTCTGCCAACCTCACGGCAAATCCACTCGAATCAGTAACCACCATTACCGTTCAGATTGTTACCTTGCTTGTTGGTGACCAAGAGTTTGACAGCCCGAAAACCCTAGCTGCATTTGCACTAGGACTGTCTCTGTTTGTGGTGACGCTCGTGCTGAACTTTGTTGCGCTACGCATCGTTAAGAAATATCGAGAACAATATGACTAGTGTCTTAAACGAAATATCAAAGACTAAAAAAGCCAAAGTAAAGGCGAGTTTAGCGAAAAGGAAATCCAAAGAAGGTCGTTTTCGTTGGTATGGCATTGTATCAATCAGTTCGGCAATCCTATTTTTGGTTGTGCTGATTGCTTCGATCACTTCTCAGGGCTATACCGCGTTCATGACGACGGAGCTCAAGCTTGAAGTGAGCTTAGATCATGAGACGCTTGGTTTGATCAATGAATCACCCAATGAGACAGAACTATTTAGTGCTAACTATATGAAAGCACTGCGTAATGCCCTTAAAGAAGAGATTGAAGTTAATGGCCGCAAAGAGCGAAAGGCCCTGTACTCATTTATCTCTCGAGGTGCCGAGTACGACTTGCGTGACATGGTGGTTGCGAATCCATCCTTGGTCGGCACAGAGATCACTTATTGGGCGTTAACGGGCGATCTGTTCAACCAGTACAACAAAGGCAATGTCGATGCCTCGATTCCGGAAGATTCGCGCAAGTTTAAAGACAATCAAGTCGCTTGGTTCGAGCAGTTAGATAACCAAGGCAAAGTGAGAACGGTGTTTAACCAGAACTTCTTTACCAATGGCGACAGCCGAGATGCTGAACTTGCTGGTATTTGGGGCGCAATGGTTGGATCTTTCTACACCTTATTGGTCTGTTTCTGTATTAGCTTCCCAATTGGGGTGGCAGCCGCGACTTATTTAGAAGAGTTCGCACCTAAGAACAAAATCACTGACATGATCGAGATTAACATCAACAATTTAGCGGCTGTTCCATCGATCGTGTTCGGTTTGCTTGGTTTGGCGATCTTCCTGAATGTGGCGGAACTGCCTCGCTCAGCGCCAATTGTCGGTGGCTTAGTTCTGTCCTTGATGACACTGCCCACTATCATTATTTCAAGTCGAGCCGCGATTAAAGCGGTACCGCCTTCGATTAAGGATGCGGCATTGGGAGTAGGGGCATCTAAGATGCAGTCTGTTACGCACCACGTATTGCCTTTGGCGATGCCGGGGATGCTGACAGGAACGATTATCGGCATGGCGCAAGCTCTGGGTGAAACCGCTCCACTGATTATGATTGGTATGGTGGCTTTCATAGTTGATGTGCCACAAGGGCCATTCGACGCAGCAAGTGCACTGCCTGTACAAATTTACTTGTGGGCTGAAAACCCAGAGAAAGGTTTCGCTGAGAATACTTCTGGCGCAATCATGGTTTTGCTTTTCTTCTTAGCCTTTATGAATTCATGCGCGGTGATGCTGCGTAAACGTTTAGAACGCCGTTGGTAGGAGTGCTTCTCAAATGACTGAAAATATTCAAACTTTATCTGGCCAACTGCAAGTTGAAGTCCAAGCAGCAAATTCGGTTCATCATCGTCTAGATGAATCGAGAGAGACTGTCGGTTTGCCTTTTATCGACCAAGCGCGTATGTCAGCGCGCAATGTTGATGTGTTTTACGACCATGGACAAAAGCAGGCGATCAAAAATGTCAGCTTAGACATTGGCGAACGCGAAGTCTTATCTATGATTGGCCCGTCGGGCTGTGGTAAGTCGACGTTCTTGCGTTGTTTGAACCGCATGAACGATACCGTCGATGGTTGTGTCATCAACGGAAGCATCACGTTGGATAACCAAGATATCTACTCTAAAGATCAAGAAATTGTTGAGCTACGCTCGCAAGTGGGGATGGTGTTTCAAAGACCAAACCCATTCCCTAAGTCGATTTATGACAACATTATCTACGGCCCGCGTTTGCATGGTTTGGTAGAGAAGAAGTCTGACATGGACATGGTGGTTGAAGAGTCACTGACCAAAGCGGGTTTGTGGGATGAAGTGAAAGACCGTCTTGACCATCCAGCGACAGGGCTTTCAGGCGGGCAACAACAACGTTTGTGTATCGCACGTACTATCGCCATTAGCCCTGAAGTAATTCTGATGGATGAGCCCTGTTCTGCGCTTGACCCGATTGCGACTGAAGTGATTGAAGAGTTGATTCATGATCTTAAAAAGCAATTCAGTATCGTGATTGTCACGCACTCAATGCAGCAAGCTTTGCGTGTTTCCGACCGTACCGCTTACTTTCACTTGGGTGACTTGATCGAAGTAAATGAAACCAAGGAAGTGTTTCATAACCCACAACACCGTTTGACTAGGGACTATATCAGTGGCCGCTTTGGGTAATCCTATTGGGCGAGGCAACAAATTGGATAGCAGGGCTAAGGGCTCTGCTTTCACTCGCCGCACAACCGCACCTCTAAAACGAAAGCGTATTTTCGTGTTGGGGGACTCGAGCAATGATCTGGCTTTGTTTGCTGCGCAGCAGCTTGATATCAAGTGCTATGGTCATTTCGATATTATTTGTTACTCGATTCCAACCTCTGCTGTGGGCGATCGGGCCAATGTGCAGACATTCGGTCGGGTGGATAAATTGGATGGTGATTTTACGGCAGGGCACTATGACCTGCTGATCACGGTGAGCTTGAATGCCATTCAAATGGTCTCTCCGATGCCAACCTACGACAAATTATTGTTTTGGGATGTAGAGAAGACGGAAAATGAATATGATGCCGTAATCGAGAACGTGAACTTCTTTATGTCACGATACATGTATGGCTAGAAAACACTTTTTGTGATTTAGCGTTGATTTTTAAACGCTTTTCTCTTCTCAATTTGTAACCAATTATAGAGCCGGATCATGTATATACATCGAATATACGATTCGCATTGGCTCTCTTGGCTTGTGTGTCTTAGAATCGAACTATTAAAAGTTTGAGTATCTAAGGTATGCAGTAATGGCCGCCAAAAAGAACAAAGCAAACGCGAAAGATAGCCAATTGATCATCCGGATAAATAGCGAGTTGAAAGACAGCTTTATATCGCTGTGTGATGATATGGATACGTCTGCGGCGCGTGAGATTCGCCAGTTCATAAAGAAATTCGTGGCCGAGAATCAAACCAACAGCGATGAAAGCTCGGAACAATAATTACTAACGGCAAAACAGTGATAACAGTAGTAACGTCGCGCCAGTATCGATTTTGCAGTTAACTGTTAAGCTCATCTTCAGTCGTTCATTTTATTCTTTAAACATCTGTGATGTTCTCGAATTCAACGAGAATATCCTTATCCTCTCATTCTTTATCTAAACTGTTCTACCAACCAGTTACTTCTATCCGACCTACGCTTTGCCAGATTTGGTCAACTAGCGACTGCGTTTTGACTATGATTGATCAAAGCTTACTCAATCTTCACTGTTTCTAGAGCGCTGTCTTTTTAGAAAACTGTCTTTTGAAAGCTTCGTCTTTTGGGGTAACGAGCAGCGCTTAAGCCATGGTAAATAGAGTCGCGACAATCACTAATGCGACAATACCAATACGTTCTAGTAAACCAAATACTGGTTGTTCAACCGTGTGATTGAATGTATGTGTTTGTTTCATATAAACCTCTCTCTTCTGTATTGTTGATGTATATACATTGTAGTACAGAAGTATATCTGTTGTACAAAATATGAGCGGTGAATCTGCGGTTTTTTTGTTCAAATTCATGTAGCGCGGTTTTTACGTTATTACTCAACAATGTCCGCTTATATTTACACGTAACTTCGTCTATTGAATTAAGAGTTAGCTGTTGCAATTATGATTATATTTCAATAGGTTAAATGGTTGGCTAGTCAATAAAAGAATAAGGACATCGGCATGTTACTACCAAAACCTCTAAAACGCGGTGATAAGATTGCGTTCTTCTCGCCATCGTCTCCTGCAACGGTTTTTGCCCCAAAACGTTTCGCGAGAGCTAAACAGTATCTAGAGAGTAAAGGCTTTGAGCTTGTGGCAGGGGAGCTCACAGGTAAATCAGACGGTTATCGTTCTGGGTCGATTCAGGAGCGCGCGGCTGAACTTAATGCCTTGATTCGAGATCCGAGTGTGCGTTGTATTATGTCAACGATCGGCGGTAATAACAGTAATGCGCTGTTGCCTTACATTGATTACCAAGCTCTGCGTGACGATCCTAAAATCATTATTGGCTATTCCGATGTGACAGCACTTCTCATGGGTATCTATGCCCAAACGGGTATCCCAACTTTCTATGGTCCAGCGCTTGTTGCTTCGTTTGGTGAATTTGCACCACTGGTGGATGAGACTTTCTCTTCTTTCCATCAAATTCTCTGCCAAGATCTCGATACACATACTTACGCTATGCCTGCGGTATGGACAGATTTCCGCGCCGAGTGGGAAACCCAAGACAAAGCAAAACCTGTCTATCAGAACGAATGGCAATACCTAGGCACTGGTGTTGTCGAAGGTCGTATCATCGGTGGCAACCTCAATACTATGGGGGCCATTTGGGGTAGTGAATACATGCCTGAAATAAAGCAGGGCGATATTTTGCTGGTTGAAGATTGCATGCTTGGAATTGAAACGGTAGAGCGTTCTTTTTCACTACTCAAGGCGTGCGGCATTTTCGACCGTGTGTCTGCAATTGTACTCGGCAAGCATGAGCTCTTTAACGACAGAGCAACAGGCCGAACACCACTAGACGTATTGTTAGAGGTGTTAAATGGTCAAAATGTGCCGATCTTATCAGGTTTTGATTGCTGTCATACCCATCCAATGTTCACTCTGCCATTAGGATCGAACTGTAAGATAGATTTTGATCAGCACTCTATTTCGATTTCCGGCGATTGGTTGAACCGCGATTAAGCTAATAGTTTTAACCCATCAACCCTTTCAATCAGCAAACCGTTATTGGTTTATCTTCAAATACTGCACGCACAAGTCATGAAAGGCTTGTGCTTGCGGAGAAATCGTCCTATCTGACAATCTGAATATACCAATCTGGCGCTTTAACGGCGGATCGATCAACGGAATCCAAGTTAAGCGGGTTTCGTTAGTTGGGAAGGCAAGTTTTGGCAACGTTGTTACCCCAATCCCAAGCTCAAGTACAGAAAATAGGGACGTGATGTTTTCTACCGAATAGAGTGCTTGTGCACTGAGCGTTCGCGCTGGAGTAGGGTCGAGTAGGGTACATGTGCCGTTTCTGATAAAGGGTTGTTGAAGCAAAGTCTGCCACTCTATCCCTTCTGGTTGACTGGCTATTGGATTGTCTTTCAAACAGACTACACCGATCGGGTCTGAGATCAATGGAGTAAAATCGATAGTGTCTTCATCGAGGCTTGAGCTGTTGCCTAGCGCGACATCAACCTCTCCAGACAATAGTCTTGCTTCTACGCCAGCCGCATTATCGTCAATTAAACTCACTTCTACATTCGGGTATTGCTCACAGAAGGCGCCTAGAACACTCGGGATTAATTTTGCGGCTACAGAGGGAACGCTGGCAATCCTTACTCTTCCTTGCTGACCTGCCGCCGCAGCGCGTAAGTCATTATCTAGTGCTTTATAAACATTCAAAAACTGAATGATTTTAGGTAGACATATTTCGCCAAATGGCGTCAGAGTTGACTTGTTGCCTGTTTCAAACAGGGGTTGTCCGAGTATCTTCTCTAACTCTTTAATCGATGTTGATAGTGCCGCTTGAGAGCGGTTGGCACGGTTCGCTGCGGCTCTAAAACCCCCTTCCTCGACCACAAAAACGAAATGTTTTAACTGCTGCAGTTTGATACTCATCCGTTTGAACCCCTCTCAATCCCTTGTTTCACCTTACTTTGTGCATGGTGATAAGTTTTATTTATCAAATGCACGAAATTTACCGTTAGATTTATCAGGCGTCAAGGTGCAATATTTAACCATCTTGAAACAAAGTTGTTACAAAGTTGGATTGAAACGTGAACGCACAAACTAAAAAACAGCCAGTAAAAACGGAACTATTCGCCTCTAAAGCGCCACTAGAGTGGGCCATTGTTAACAACGGTACTCTTTATACCGCTCAAATCCCAATTGATGATACGGGTGCGGTCGTTGAAGGTGGTATTGAAGCTCAAACGCGACAAACTTTTAACAATCTAAAACACACACTGGAGTGCGCAGGAGAGTCATTGGACTCAGTGCTTCAGGTGCTGATCTACGTGACCGACCGTGAATACCTAAAAACAGTTAACGCAATCTATGCGGAGCATTTTGAAGCGCCATACCCAAACCGAGCAGCGATGGTTGTGGCAGGGCTTGCAAGGGAAGAGATGCTAGTGGAATTTGTCGTGTATGCGTCTGCTTCGCCACAGGCATAAGGCATAGCCCTGGGTAATTGAAACGAACACAACTTAATTATTGAATCAATACAGAGCGACCGGACTCAACAGTCGCTAAGACGTGACAAGGATAGAATGATGACTCAACTAAACAATGTTCAAGCAGAAAATGCACTCTATATTGGTGGTGAATGGCAAGCAGGCGTGAGTACTGTTTCGAACATCAACCCTTCCGATATTTCAGAAAACCTTGGCGATTTCGCGCAAGCAAGCCCTGAACAAGTACAACAGGCTATCTCGGCAGCAAAACACGCTCAACCTGAATGGGAAAAAACGCCAATTGAGCGCAAGCAAGCTGTTCTACAGGCGATCGGTGATGAACTGATTGCGCGCTGTGACGAGCTTGGAACGTTACTTTCTCGTGAAGAGGGTAAGCCGTTTGCTGAAGGCCGTGGCGAAATCTATCGTGCAGGTCAGTTCTTCCAGTACTTCGCTGCTGAAGTACTTCGTCAAATTGGTGATAACGCAGCTTCCGTCCGTCCAGGGGTCTCCGTTGAAGTGACTCGTGAAGCCGTTGGCGTTATCGCCATTATCTCTCCTTGGAATTTCCCGACTGCGACCGCAGCTTGGAAAATTGCCCCAGCACTGGCTTTTGGTAACAGCGTTATTTGGAAGCCAGCGAATTTAACGCCAGCGAGTGCGGTTGCATTAACTGAGATCATCCACCGCCAAGGCATTCCAGCGGGTACGTTCAACCTTGTATTGGGCAGCGGTTCAACAGTAGGCGACGCACTGATTCATTCGAAAGATGTAAACGGTGTGAGCTTCACCGGTTCAGTGGATACAGGCCGTAAAGTTGCTGCCGCGACAGCGCCAAACTTCGTCCGTTGCCAATTGGAAATGGGCTCAAAGAATGCTCTGGTTATCGCAGACGATGCCGATATCCAGACGGCGGTTGACGCAACCATTGCTGGTTCATTCTCAGGTGCAGGTCAGAAATGTACAGCCTCTTCTCGTCTTGTGGTGATGGATAGCATCCACGATCAATACGTTGAAGCACTAATCAAACGCATGAGCGAACTCAAAGTAGGCCACGCACTTAAAGATGGCATTTTCATGGGCCCTGTTGTTGACGGTAAGCAGCTTGAAGCGAACTTCGAGTGGATTGAAAAGGCACGTCAAAGTGGTGCGGAATTGGCCTTCGGTGGAGAGCGCTTAAACCTCGAACACGAAGGCTACTACATGTCGCCAACGCTTTTCTTGAATACCCAAAACAGCTGGGAAGTGAACCAAGAAGAAGTGTTTGCTCCGATGGCGAGCGTTATTCGTGTAGCAGATTTAGAAGAAGCGATCGCTACGACCAACGATACGCGCTTTGGCCTAACTGGCGGCATCATTACTCAAAGTCTTCGCACAAGTGCGATGTTCAAAGAGCAGGCACAAACCGGGTGTGTGATGGTGAACCTACCAACAGCCGGAACGGATTATCACGTGCCATTTGGCGGACGCAAAGAGTCTAGCTTCGGTCCTCGTGAGCAGGGTCAGTATGCGAAAGAGTTCTACACCGTGGTTAAAACTGCGTATCAGCGCCCTTACTAACGCCTTTGTCACTGAACAAGGACGAAGCCCGAGTGTGGCTCGGGCTGAGTCAAACGTTCGATTTTGAGTTATTCAACAGGAGTGGTTATGTACCAGCAACGAATAGTTATCGATGGATTACAGTACTGCAATTGGGATCGAGAATATTTTCAAACATTGAAAGCCAGCGGCATTACTGCAGTACACGCGACGATTGTCTATCACGAGAATGCGCGTGAAACTCTGACTCGCTTTGCTGAATGGAACCTAAGGTTTGAACAGAACGCTGACCTTATCATGCCAATCCACTCAATGGCGGATGTCGAAAAAGCCAAACAGCTAGGCAAGGTTGGCATCTTCATGGGCGCTCAGAACTGTTCACCAATCGACGATGAAATTGGTTTGATTGAAGTAATGCGCCAGCAAGGGCTTTTAATCATGCAGCTTACTTACAACAACCAGAGTCTATTAGCGACCGGTTGTTATGAGCAGCACGATACCGGTGTTACTCGTTTTGGTAAGCAAGCGATCGAGGAGATGAACCGTGTCGGCATGATCATCGACATGTCACACAGCGCCGAGCGCTCAACGCTTGAAGCGATCGACCTCTCTTCGCGCCCAATCTGTATTAGCCATGCGAACCCAACTTTTGCTCACGATGCATTGCGAAACAAATCCAATGAAGTGATCAAAGCGCTAACCGCACGCGGCGGCTTGATTGGCTTTAGCTTATACCCATTCCACTTACCAAACGGCAGCCAATGTTCGCTTGAAGATTTTTGCCAAATGGTCGCGAAAACAGCAGACATGGTGGGCGTTGAGCACTTAGGTATCGGTAGCGACTTGTGTTTGAACCAACCTCAATCGGTGCTGGAGTGGATGCGTAATGGTCGCTGGTCAAAGGCGATGGATTACGGAGAGGGCTCTGCTAGCAATTCTGGCTGGCCAGACGCACTGCCATGGTTCTGTGGAAGCACTGGCATGGAAAACATTTATAACGGTTTGATGAGTCACGGCTTTAGTGAAGCCGAGGCCGGAAAAATACTAGGTGAAAACTGGTTTAACTTCTTAAGTGATGGCTTAGAGCCGCTTGCTAAAGAGTAGGACGAAACAAAAGGAAACATTATACCAGATAGGCCTAAACATGGACTAGCCTGCCCAAGACAACAATAACAGGGCAGGTGTTAAATACACCGCTTGCAGCCATCATTGTTATGAGAGCTGCAAAGAAACCTCTGGAGTCAGAGTATGTCTGATTTAACCAATAGCGTGAAACCGAATGGTCTGGAAGCTGCGAGCATGAACGCCTCGTCGAAGAAAGACAAACAGAAGTCAGATTCGAATACTGCGAACAATACGAAGGACGTAAACAACGACAAGTTGGGATTGAGCAACCCCGCTCTATGGTACAGCGGCGGGTTCATCGCACTGTTTGTTGCCCTAGCGCTTTATGATGGAGAGCTTTTATCTAGCCTCGTAAACAGCGGCTTTGCATGGTCAGTGAAAGTCTTTGGCCCATATTGGCAGCTGCTTCTTCTGCTTACTTTTCTTATTGGTCTTGGCTTAGCGGCAGGGCGAACAGGCAAGGTAGTTCTTGGTGGAACAGATAAGCCCGAGATGGACGGCTTCCGCTGGATGGCAATCATCTTTTGTACACTGCTGGCTGGTGGTGGCGTGTTCTGGGCAGCAGCAGAGCCTATCGCACACTATGTAAGCCCACCGCCTTTGTATGGTGCGCAAGAGAGTGCACAGCAAGGCGCGGTTAATGCATTATCGCAATCCTTTATGCACTGGGGTTTCTTGGCATGGGCGATTGTCGGTAGTTTGACTTCGATTGTGGTGATGCACCTTCATTACGATAAAGGCTTGCCACTGAAACCGCGCATCCTACTTTATCCTGTATTGGGTGAGCGAGCGCTAAAAGGGCATACAGGAGCGCTGATTGACGCTTGTTGTATTGTTGCGGTTGCGGCGGGAACCATCGGTCCAATTGGCTTCTTAGGACTACAAGTTAGCTACGCATTGAATGCCTTGTTCGAGATACCTGACGGCTTTACAACCCAACTGATCATCATCCTGTTTGCTATTGCCTTGTATACGTTGTCTGCACTGAGTGGCCTAAATCGTGGTATGCAATTGCTGAGTCGTTACAACGTGATTCTTGCGATGGCACTGATGGTCTACATCCTACTGTTTGGTCCAACTAACTTTATCTTCAATGGCTACATTCAAGGCGTGGGTAGCATGCTGGATAACTTTATTCCAATGGCGACCTACCGTGGTGATGAAGGCTGGTTGAGCTGGTGGACGGTGTTCTTCTGGGGTTGGTTCTTAGGCTATGGACCAATGATGGCAATCTTTATTGCCCGTATTTCTCGCGGTAGAAACATCCGCCAGATTGTGACGACGATTAGTGTTGTTGCGCCATTGGTAACTTGCTTCTGGTTCACCATCGTAGGTGGCTCTGGTCTAGCGTTTGAAATTGCTGACCCAGGTAGTGTGAGTAAGGCATTCGAAGGATTTAACTTACCGGGAGCACTGCTGGCGGTAACGCAACAGCTACCAATGCCAATGTTGGTGTCAATCTTATTCCTAATTCTAACCACGATCTTCATCGTGACGACAGGTGACTCTATGACGTACACCATCAGTGTTGTGATCAGTGGTGAGACGGAGCCAAATGCCATCATTCGTACATTCTGGGGTGTGGCTATGGGTGTGACGGCATTGATCCTCATCTCATTAGGCTCTGGCGGAATATCTGCACTGCAATCTTTCATTGTCATTACTGCAGTACCAGTTTCGTTGATTCTTTTACCATCACTTTGGAATGCGCCACAAATCGCAATCAAGATGGCAAAAGAGCAAGGTCTATAAACAAAACAACAAGGGTTATAAGTAAAACAACAATTAGGGGCGAAAGGCTCGCCCCAATTCATTCAATAACGTGAAAACTAACCCTCGGCTGGGAACGGTTAGTGATACTAAATAACTATAAAGGTGGTGAGCAAAATGGATGCACATCGTTCAACCTACACTGAATCCGAACTACGTAACGCAGAGAGTGTTATGGCGCCAGAAAGGCTAGGCGCAATGCACCAAACTCGCATCAGCTTTGTAAGAACGCTGATTCGAAAAATGGCACAACAGCAATGGCAAGTAACTAAGCACGATTGGCAACTATGTCCGAGAGGTTTTGGTCATGTGATTTACAAATTAGCGACGCCAACGCATGTTTATCACTTGGTTGTCTTCTGTGATGAGATCGCAGATGAAGAGCGTAATGACCGAGTGATCGCTGAAAAGTGGGACGTCACGTTCGCACTGGTTATCGGTGACGTCGACCAAGCACTCCTTGAACGCCTTCGAGCAAATGTTCCACTGCAGGAAGCGGGCCGTAACCCGAATAATGTTTTGGTTCTAGCGCGTGCCAACAAGAGTGTCCGAGTGTTCGAACATATTGTGAGCCATCTTGCTCAAGGCAAACAGCCAACACCAGCTGAGTTGGCAGAAGTGGGTTACATACTGAGAACCACAGCCGTCTATGGCAACGGCAAGTTCGGTATTGCGGATTTCAAAGTCCTAGAAAACAACCCAGACTTTAATCAGTCGTTTAGCGCTCAAATGTGTGCGGTGTATTTGCTGCGTGAGTTCAGCTTGGACTGGGTACATTACCTTGCACAGCAAACTAGTGGCGATGCGGCGGTGAAGCTCGACCGAGGTTTACAGAGATACCTTGGTGTTGGTAACGCGACTGGCTTAGGTATGGCGCCGTATCTTATTAATCACCCATGCATTGTTGATCAATGGATGACCACGCGTGAACATGCGCTGGCTGATGTGTTGGCACAATCGGTATCACAAGAAAAACTGTATCCACTTGAGCAATTAATAAATAAGGCGATCTGCCATTTGGAGCAAGTGATCACCATTAACGATCATCAACAAGAGTTAAACCAACAGGCCGTCACTGACCTAAAAGAGTTTAACGCGTCGTTGAGTCTAAACCTGGCTAAATGCAGAACATGGCAGCAGCTCGTTACTCAATCTCAAACAATGAGTCTCGAAGCCCAAGAAATACTCATTTCCTGCTTGATGGAGCTCTATCCAGATTTAGTGGATGCCCATCAAGATGAGATGAACTGTAGCGAGATGCTGTCACTCCCAAGCGGCAAAAAAGTTCAGGATATTTTGGTGCTTCTAGAGGCTAAATACCGCTGGGCGATTAATACAGATTTCACCAAAGCAGAAAACAACTACTGGTTCTGGTATCGCTCACAAGACAAAGAAGAGCCAAGACTCGGTGTACGTGGAGAAGAGCCGGGCGAGGAGCGTGAACTGCCGTTGGATATCGGTCGTCAAGCCTATCGTCTGTATCATGCTTTATTGCAATTCCCTCCGGAGTTGTCACTGGCTGAGTTCTTAGTACAGAACCCGCAATATCGAGCGATTTCAAGACGAGTTTGGTCACTAGGGCAGAGTGCGATGGGGGACATTCAAATGAACGTACTCCACAAATCGTCACTGCCGATGCACTTATTACGCTGTAAGTTAGCGATTTTTGGCGCGACTAAATTCGACCCTCGCTCAGACCGATGGGTTCGCGTGACCTTCTTCCAAGGCGCACCACTATTGGATGAAATCCATGAAGATGAGTGGTTATTCCCACTGTTACCAGAGCAAGTATCTTCATCAATACAGCACAATGTTGACGCCGCTAACCATACTGACTTTGAAGGGGATAAGTAATGATGATCGTTTCTCACAATGAACTTGTCGCGGCTGTGAACAAAGCTTTTCTTGGTATGCGTCGCTGTTGCGGTGAAGCGGATGTGGTTGCCAACATGGTGGCTGATTTGCAGATGGTGGGTTTAGACGGCGTGCGTCACTTCAACAACGCAAGCAACTACATTGGACTTGAGTCTGACACGCCAGTGGCTATTTCGGTGACCAGTGATAATACGGTAGAGGTTGACCTGCACAAAAGCAGCGTTGCATGCCATTTACCTGTGATCATGGATTACGCGATTGAAAAAATGGTCGGTAAAAAGGCGCTCAAAATTGAGCTTCTAAACTGCCACAATCGATGGTTGGCATATAGCGAGCTTGTAAAACTCGCTTCAAAGGGTATCGCTTGTACTGCGAGTTGGACAAATGGATCGAATCCAAAGCGCACCTTATATGTTCTAAACCGAGGTTGTGTTGCACCGGAGCTGTTCCTGTCAGACGAAGTCTCACCTCATGCCGATGATTATCACAATATGACCATTGAGCTGTCGATTCATGATTTCGATGTGGATGCGTTATCTCAAGGCTTTGAGCAACACATAACGTCTTCTTCTCTCACAGAAAGTCAGAGTAATGCTTGGCAAAATGGTATTGAGGTTGATGAAAAAGAGTGGGGCATATTGAAAGAAACGGCTACAGCGATATTGGTCGAAAACAGTCAACGATCTGTCCAAGGTGCTGGTGAGTTAGAACCGGAAACCATTTAAAACCGCAAGCTACTTCCATTGTTTTCTAGGAACATTGTTTTCTAGGAACCAATTGGAAGCTTAGTGACGCTGTCACTCATATATGCGTAATTAATAACCAAAGAGCTTAATGTCCCCTCTCAGCATTAGGCTCTTTTTCTTCTCTAACAGTATTAAACCTTTCAGCTAAACATTTTTCTGATGAATGTATTGAGGCGTTAACCCCTCCTTAACCCTGCTTACTCTATCTTAGCCGCATCTAAGTGGGAGACAGCACCAATGACGTTTCGATATTCAGTGCTTGCGATAATGTTATCCGGTCTTATGGGTTGTGCGACAACCAGTGAAGCCGACTTTTCAACGCAGGCCACAGAGCAACAAAATGAGTCCATTCAACAGTTACTTGATCGAGTAGAAATAGCTGGTGAAGAGCAGACACAACAAACAACGAACTTAATTACCGATCTCGTTAATGTACCTGAGCTAGAGCAGTATCTGACGACTGCGTTTAGCGCGAACCCAAGCCTTCAGCAGAGCACTGTGGCTCTCAAGATCGTCTATGCCCAAGAGGGGTTGAGTTTTGCTGACCAATTGCCAACGGTTAATGCCAATTTTTCAGGTGAGAAAACAGAAGGTAGTGACGAGAGCTACAACGCTGATGTCACTGTAAGTTGGGAACTAGATCTATGGCAGCGCCTTGCTGATGTGAGCGCGGCATCTAGAAAAGATGTTGCGGCATCTCACGCTAGCCTACAAAACGCGACCAACCTTCTTGCTGCAAACATTATGCGTGGTTGGCTAGAGATCAGTGTTAATCAACAGTTGCTGGATATTGAGCAGCGCCGTTTAGCGATTCTTGAAAACAACGAAACATTGGTATTAGACCGCTATCAAGTCGGCTTAGGGACACTTGAGGAGCTCGACAACGCCAAAACCAGCGCTGCTTCTACTCGCGCCACAGTGGCTCAGTATCAAGAAAACCTAGCACAGAGCAAACGAAGCCTGTTGCTGTTAACAGGTGAGTTGAATACTAAGGTTACTGACGTCAATGTCGCGCAAGCGTTTCCTGATGTTCTCAATCCACTTGAAAATATGTCGGTGCAAAATCTAGCAGGTCGTCCAGATCTTCAACAAGCCTTCTTCAATATTGAAGCCGAGAGTTTGAGAACCGATGCTGCTTATAAAGCGATGCTGCCATCGTTCAGTCTTTCTGCGAGCTTAAAAGACATGGCTGAAACACCAAGTGAAGCTTTGTTTGCCAACCCTTTGTGGAGTGCGTTAGGGCAGGTATCTGCACCGCTATTCCAAGGTGGTCGTCTGAAAACCAATGCCGAGATTGCTGAACTCACGACAGAGCAAAGTTACTGGGCTTACCAAGAAACCTTGCTAACTGCTGTTAACGAGGTCGAAAACGCAATTGGGCAAGAAAGCTCGTTGGCGGAGCAACAACAGCACCTCCAAGCGTCGCTATCGAGTGCTAAACGAAGTGTGGTGAGCTACGAAGAGAAATACCGTCAAGGGCTGGTGGATATCTTCGATTTATTGACTGTTCAGCAGCAAGCCTATGACGTCGAGTCTCAGCTCACCAATACCACATACCAACGTCTACTTAACCGAATTGATTTAGGCTTAGCACTGGGCCTAGGTGTCGAAAATCTAGGAAACAAAGCATGAAAAACACATTAAAAAAGAATGCAATTACGTTCGCTATTACAGTTGCTGCAGCGGGCTCTATTTTTGCTGTGGTTGCATACAACGGCAGCCAAATGGCTCAAGCCGCTCAAGCACAGCCACAAACTAAACTCGAGAACGCTGGTGAACAACCGTTAGATGCACGTTCACTTCCACAGGTTGCGGTTCAGCTAACGGACGCAGCCAGCTATCGCGCTGAAGTGGTGGGCTATGGCGAAACAAAACCCCGCTACGAGCTTGCCTTTGCTAGTGAAGTGAGCGGTCGTGTTGAGTGGTTGTCTGGTAGCTTTGAAGCAGGCTCTACCGTGAAAGAAGGTGAGCTGCTGGCTAAGATCGACACAACAACCTACCAACAAGCCCTGACTCAAGCGAAGTCAGATGTTGCTACTGCTACTCAGGAGTTATTAGAAGAGCAAAGACAAGGCGAACAGGCTCGCTCTGAATGGGAGCGTTCTGGTTTAACTGGAGAACCGAGCTCTCCACTTGTGCTTCGCGAACCTCAATTAGCTAGTGCGCAAGCTAAACTAACGAATGCTAAGCAAGCCTTGGTCAAAGCACAGCAAGACTTATCGAATACCGAAGTTCGAGCGCCATTTGATAGCGTTGTCGTCAGCCGCGATATTCAGCCCGGCAGTTATTTAAACGCGGGCAGCAGCGTTGCGACGCTATACAGCACCGACCGTATTGAAATCGAAATTCCTTTGTCAGAACAGCAGTGGGCGAACCTGCCCAAAGCAGCGAAGGGTGGCAACCAACAAGGCAATGTCACATGGAACGCGACCATTACTGACAGCACTGGCGCTTTTGAATGGCAAGCTGAGGTCGAGCGTAGCTATCAATATGTCGCTCAGAACACACGTCAGCGTTCTGTCGTATTGGTTGTCGACAACCCGCTTGAACAAGCCCAGCCACTTTTCCCAGGTACCTTTGTCACTGCGACTATTTCGGGTGCTGAAGTAGATAACTTATGGCAACTGCCTGCCTCTGCTTTGTCGCAGCAAGGTGACATTTGGACTGTTGATTCACAAGGTATGCTAACTAAGTCACCAGCTGCCACGTTGTTTGAACGCAATGAACATATCTATGTTGAATCCGTTAACAGTGAAAACGCAGCGCAAGTGGTTATGCGTCCATTAAGCAACTTTAAAGTGGGTATGAAGGTCAATCCAACGGTTGCCGAAGAGACCAATGATATTCAAATGGTTGAAAGTAAGTTAGATTCAGCCTCAGATCGCACGATGTCAGAGGAGGGCTAATATGAGTTCGTTTCCTTCAACCGACCAGCAATCAGCGTATAAACCTAAAGGCATCATCGCGTGGTTTGCCCAAAACTCAGTAGCGGCAAATCTACTGATGCTGGGCGTTATCATGGTTGGCTTATTCTCGATTAATAGCTTACGTAAAGAGGCATTCCCAAGCTTAGAACCAGACATCGTCACGGTCTCTGTGACCTACGACAGTGGTGACCCCGTTCAAGCGGAAGAGGGGATAGCCATGAAGATCGAAGAGGCACTTGAGACGGTATCAGGCATTAAGCATATAACGTCGACTTCTGACTCCTCAGGCAGCCACGTTTCTATCGAGAAAGAGACTAACTACGATCTTGATACCTTGCTTGATGACGTGAAAACCAAAGTTGATGCGATCAATAACCTGCCAGCCGAAGCGGACAACCCAGTTATCGACAAAGCGCGAATGCAAGAACACGCGCTGTGGGTTCAACTCTATGGCGATACAGACCGCGCTACCTTGCAGGACCTTGCAGAGCAGCTAAAAGCGGATTTACTGAGTCAAAGTCAGATTCGTGATTTAGAGGTTAAGGCTAAGATCGATCCGATGATCTCTGTTGAAGTTAATGAGGCAAAACTACAAGCTTACGATCTAACGCTGACGGATATTTCGAACGCAATCAATGCAGAGTCATCAACCAGCATAGCGACGAGCTTACGCAATGGCGATAAAACGGTTCGTCTTAAAGTGTCGGATCAGGCGTATGAGCTGCAAGATTTTAGAGCGATCCCTATCTTGAACACCGCCAATGGTGGCCAGATAGTACTTGGCGATATTGCTAAAGTCAGTGATGTGTTTGAAGAGGATACCTTCAGCCTGTCTCGTTACAACCAGCAGAACTCGATTGGCATCCAGATTGTAATGGATGAATACAGTGATGTTATCAGCATCGTTGAACAGGCCGAACAAGTCGTTGAAACGTGGAAATCGAGTAACTTACTGCCAGAGAACGTTGAAATTGAGAGTTGGTACGACAAAAGCACGCTGATTAAAGAACGATTGTCTCTACTAGCGAAAAATGCTCTAACCGGTATCGCCTTAGTATTTATTGTCTTGGCTCTGTTTCTTAACATCCGAGTTGCGTTCTGGGTAGCGGCGAGCCTGCCATTTGTATTCTGTGGCACTCTGTTCTTTATGACCGACTCCTTTATGGGGCTCACAATCAATGAGATGACCACATTCGGTTTCATCATGGCACTCGGGATTGTGGTCGATGATGCGGTAGTTGTGGGAGAAAGTATTTACTCGACGCGTAGAGTAGAAGGAGACTCATTAAAGAGCACGATTGTAGGTACACATAAAGTGGCAGCGCCAACCATATTTGGTGTGCTCACTACTGTGGTTGCGTTTGTTTCGATTGCTATGGTTGAAGGCAAAATGGGGCAAATCTATGCTCAGTTTGCGACCGTCGTTGCCATCTGTTTAATGCTCTCTTTGGTCGAATCTAAACTGATCTTACCGTCTCACTTGGCCCATGTGAATACTCAACGTTCAGACAAAAAAGGGATTTGGAATCGAATTCAACAAGGCGCTGATAACGGTTTAGAGTGGGTGAATAACAAGGTTTACAAGCGATTGATTAAACAAGCATTGAACTTCCGATATGCGGTTGTTCTGGGCTTTATTTCGTTATTCATTCTGGTTATTGGGATGCCATTTACCGGTAGTGTGCGTGTTGCCTTCTTCCCGGATATTGCTGGCGATACTGTTTCCGCTGAAATCAGCATGTATAACGATAGTAGCTTTGGTCAAACGCAAACCAACCTGCTGCAGTTAGAAGCAAATGCTTTGGAAGTGGACAGACAATTACGATCTATTCACGGTGGTGAGTCGGGCATCTCAAGCGTACAAGTGATCGCAGAGGAAGATAAGTCGGGCAAAGTGACGATTGAACTGGACGGTGAGGCGACCTATGACTCTAACGAATTTGCTGACGTGTGGTTGGCAAACTCTGAAAATATGGAAGGCGTTAAAAAGCTCAAAGTCCTATCAATGATGGAGATGGTAGATGCATTTAAAGCTGAGCTGAAAGCCAATGAAGAAGAGTTATTGAAAGAAGCAGCGAATAAGCTCAAAGCTGAGTTACAAACAGTGGCTGGAGTTAGCGGCATTGACGATAACTTGGACTTGGGTGAACCTCAGTATCGCTTTGAATTGACGGATCAAGGTCGAGCGTTAGGTATGGATACCGCAACGCTAGCACAACAAGTGTTGCAATCATTTGGTGGCGATATTGTTCAGCGTTTTCAGCGCGGCAAAGACGAAGTGAAAGTCCGTGTTCGTTATCCAGAGGAAGATCGTCAAACACTTGCGGATATTGGTGCGTCAAAAGTGAGAACGCCAGATGGTACGGTTGTTCCATTGACGACGGTTGCTAAGGTCTACTCGGACTACCAACAATCTGAAATTACCCGTATCGATAACCAGCGTGCGGTGTACATTACGGCAGTGGTCGATAAAGACCAGGTCGCATCAAATGAGCTTGTCGCTCAGCTGAAAAACAGCATAGTGAAAGAACTCAATGCAGACTATCCGACGGTGAAAATTGACTTTACTGGTGAAGCAGAGCAGCAACAAGAGTCGACGGATTCTATGCAATCGACCTTTGTTTTAGCGCTTATTATGATCTTTGCATTACTGGCTATTCCATTGAAGTCGTACGTGCAGCCATTGATCATCATGGTGGCGATTCCATTCGGTATTGTTGGTGCCATTTTAGGGCACTGGTTGAATGATCTGACGCTGAGCATCTTGTCGCTGAATGGAATCTTGGCACTGAGCGGTGTGGTGGTGAATGACAGCCTATTGTTGGTTTCACGATTCAATGAATTGATCAAAGATAAGTCATTGAGTGTCAAAGAAGCGATCCAGCAAGCATGTACAGGACGTTTACGCGCAGTACTGCTGACCTCTGTCACTACGTTTGCCGGCTTGGCGCCACTGTTGAGTGAAACTTCTATGCAGGCACAGTTTCTAATTCCAGCAGCAGCGGCTCTTGGTTACGGTATTTTGTTTGCGACTGTTATCACTTTGGTTTTAACACCGTCACTGCTGTTGATTCAAAATGATGCCAATACGCTGATTAGCAAGGTAAAACAAAAGCTCTTTAAGAGCGAAAATCAGCTAGAGTTGGCGTAGTACGTTACAATGATATGATGCATGTATAGCCCCGCGATTAAGCTTGTGGGGCTATTCTTAGAATGACGGAGGGATGGGTGAACAATTTACAACTTCTATTGGTTGAAGATGATCTTGACTTGGCAAAAGCGGTCATCGATTACCTTGAACTTGAAGATATATCATGTGACCACGCAGCCAATGGTTTGTCCGGTTACAATCTCATCGAAACTAACCGCTACGATGCGGTCATCCTTGACCTCAACCTGCCTAAACTCAATGGGCTAGAGGTGTGCGAAAAGATACGTTCTCAAGGTATAGATGTTCCAATTCTAATGCTAACCGCCCGTGACACACTCGACGATAAACTCACAGGATTTTCTAAAGGTGCAGACGACTACCTCGTAAAACCCTTTGCTATGGAAGAGTTAATCGTACGCACCCAAGTTTTATCTCGTCGTCGAAGTGGGCAAATTAATAAGCTGCGCATCGAAGATGTTGAGTTGGATTTTCAAGATAAAAGCGCCACTCGCCAAGGAAAGGCGCTTAAAGTATCGCCAACAGGAATCAAACTTCTAGAATGCTTGATGCGAGAGAGTCCAAATGCTGTATCACGTGAAAAACTGATGCAAGCTGTCTGGGGAGATGAACAGCCAGACAGCAATAGTTTAAAGGTTCACATGTTTAATCTTCGAAAAGCCGTTGATGGCAAAAGCGATACCAAGCTTATCCAAACCGTTCCTGGCTACGGTTTTGCGTTTAAGCTTAATGAGGAAGTTTAGATGAAGATCCGCCCGAGTATCAGGCTCTATTTTCTTGTCGCGATGCTATTTGTTGGCAGTGCTACCATTGGTGTGCTCACTATCACCGGCATTCACTACTTCTTTGCTGGTTTAGATACCGCTATGACGGAATTCATGCGTGCACAAGCTACGGAGCTTCCATTGGGTGAAAATGACACACCAGTCCAGTTTGATGACGTGACGCTAGCGGCTAAGTGGGAAGACTTACCGATAGAGATTCAGCAAAACCTGAATCCAGAAGAGTTGATCCCGAATGAACTTCTGAAACGGATAGATGGCGTACCCATCATATCTGAGCCTGAAGCCGGTTACTTCGCAATGAAAGTGGTCGTGGATGGAGAAACGCGTTATATCTCTTTGCTGCTCAAACAAATGGATATGAACGATAAGTTTGAAAATGAGCCGCCACCGTTTATCTACATTATTTTTATTGGGCTTGGCGCTATCGTCTTCTTTTTCATCGCATTGATTTTGGTTCAGCGAAAAATAGCCTCGCCAGTGGAAGAGTTAAAGGATTGGGCAAAAGCGCTGGATAAAGAGCAGCTCACTCAACCTGTCCCGAATTTTCACTACAGTGAGTTGAATGCACTCGGGGAGTTGATCAAATCTAGCTTGAGCTCGGTACAAGAGAGCTTGGAGCGAGAGCAACGTTTTCTTGGGTATGCCAGTCATGAGCTGCGAACACCGATTGCGGTTACGCGAACCAATTCTGAGCTGCTGCGCAAAATGATTACTAAGCAGCTTCCTGCAGAGAAACAACTCGAAGTGCTCGACCGGATCGAACGCGCGGGCTTTACCATGACTGACCTTACAGAAACACTACTCTGGTTGAATCGTCAGGAAGGGAAGTCTCTGCCTAGTTACCCAGTCTCGTTAGGAAAGAGTATCCAACAGATAGTCGGCGAGCTTGGTTATTTGCTACAAGGTAAATCAGTGGAAGTGACCACCACCGTTGACCAAACCACGTTGGAATTGCCCGAAGGTTTGTGTCGAATTGTCATTTCAAACCTGATTCGCAACGCTTTTCAGCACACAGAAAATGGCATTGTTGAGATTACCCAAGCAGGTGATACGTTATCTATTGTGAACCGCAATACGGAACCTAAAATTGGACGAGATGATCTCGGCTTTGGTTTGGGATTGGAACTGACGCAGCGACTTATCGCTCAATATGGGTGGACTTATCAAACTCAGCAATCGCCTGAAGGTTGGCGAGTTGATGTCACTTTCACGAGTTAACAGGCTGGCTGTAAAAGATTTTTACGAATATTGATGATTTACAGTTTCCTATAAGGTGACTTGCGAGTATCTTGAAGTCTTGAGCTAGGTTAGGCTCAAACTCAAATATAATGATAATTAATCGGTCACAGATAAAGGATACTTGCGTGCAGGCACAATTCATTGATGGCACGACGCTCTACCGTCAACATAACTTTCAGCTTCCACTCGACTACCAGAACCCACAAGGTCAACAAATTCAGGTGTTTGCGCGTGAAGTGGTGGATCTTTCAAAAGATAATCAAGAACTACCTTGGCTTGTTTACTTTCAAGGCGGCCCGGGCTTTCCTTCCCCAAGAATGAGTGGCGAATCGGGCTGGGTAAAACGCGCTCTACAACAGTACCGCGTGCTCTTACTAGACCAGCGCGGCACGGGTAATAGCACGGTGATTAGCCATCAAACACTGGCTCACCTTAATCCAGAACAACAAGCTGATTACCTGTCACATTTCCGAGCTGACAACATTGTGCGTGACGCTGAGGCGATTCGTGAACAATTTGGTGTGAAACAGTGGGCGACAATCGGTCAGAGCTTTGGCGGCTTTTGCACGCTGACTTACCTTTCTCTGTTTCCTCAAAGCTTACTGCGTTGTTATGTTACGGGCGGTATTCCATCAATCGAGCGTGAAGCAGACGATGTTTATCGAGCGACATACAAACGTGTAGAAGACAAGAATAAAGCCTTCTTCGCTCAGTTCCCGCAAGCGCAAACACTGTGTCGTGAGATTGCCGATCATCTATTGACTCATGAAGTGCGTCTGCCGAATGGTCAGATCTTCACAGTTGAGCAGTTCCAGCTAATTGGTATTAATCTCGGTGGTGGTGAGGCGAATCTGCCAATGTACTTCACATTGGAAAACGCCTTTGTTGATGTGGCTGGAGAGAAGCAACTTAGCTACAGCTTTTTAAATCAGATGCAACAAGAGCAGGCTTATCTCACTAATCCTATTTATGCGATTTTGCATGAGTCGATCTACTGCCAAGGCACGGCATCGCAATGGTCAGCGCACCGAGTTCGCGATGAATATCCGCACTTTAACTACCAAACAGGTGATGCGTTCTGGTTTACGGGAGAAATGGTTTACCCTTGGATGTTTGACCAATTAGAGACCCTAAAACCGTTAAAGCAAGCTGCTGAATTATTAGCTGACAAGTCAGACTGGGTTCGCTTATATGAACCGAAACAGCTTAGCGAAAACAGAGTGCCGATGGCGTGTGCAGTGTATGCCGATGATATGTACGTTGAGCTTGATTACAGCCGCGAAACTCTGGCTAAGATCCCAAATTCGAAAGCGTGGATCACCAATGAATACGAACACAATGGTATCAGAGCAGACGGTGAACGCATTCTAGATAAATTAATGACAATGGTTGAGTCGATAGAGAATCTACCAAAGTAACTTGCAGCTGTTTAATGGCTTGTTAGTTGCTTAAAGGTTTCTTCTCAGACAACGAAAAAACGCTGCTAAATTTAGCAGCGTTTTTTTAATTCCGTTAGGGGAAAAGGGGGTTGGGGAAAGTCGGCGTTTGTTGTTCTTAATTTTAAATAGATTATTCGCCAAGTAGCTGACAAGCCGACTGTACAGCGTTGTCGATGTCAGTTAATTTTCCGGCACCAGCAGGGCCTAAAACACGAGTATAAAGTGCAGTTTGTTGTTCGAACGTCAGACCTAATTGGTTGTAAAGATCTTGACGAATTTGAGCGAATTCTTGCGGCTCTGCATTCGATAGCCCTTCAAGGGTGTTGTAAATGAGAGTGGATTTATCCATAAACTGTCCTTAGTACATCTGTTAAAAATGAAAGCATTATGCACTCTGTGTAGTATTGTTTCTGGGATTCCGATCGCAATATGTGTTAATTAATCGTTATCTTTAGTGATTGATCTCTAATGAATAATGACTCAATAATGTAAAAAAGAGACCTTGAGCAGGTCTCTTTTGCTAGATCATGTCCTTTTAAACCAACAGATATCGTTATTTGATATGGATATTGTTGTCTCTCCGGTCATACATATCAGGGGTTGTGTGTAACCCGCCAGCGTATCCCGCCGCTTCTAAGGTCTCTCTCACTTCTCGAACGTATTCCGGTGTAACAGGGTCGTGTCTGTCTCCTAGGTTTTTACGTACAAAGGTGATGAGTTCTGCCAAACTTTGGTCAGAGAGTACCTCTTCAAAACTGGCCATTGGCATGAAGTTTCTATCTTTATCGAGATAGGTTGGTTGTAGGCCTCGAACCGTTACTGCAACAGTGTTAAACGGATCGCTGTGCATGATGATCCCGTTGTTTAGCAGAGTAGGGGCAATTGGGTCTCGACCTTTACCATCATCACCGTGGCAAGCCCCACAAGTTTGACGGTAGGTCGTGTAGATATCAGACTGATACGCTGCTTCATCAAAACCTTTCGGCTGCAAAGGAACTGCGTCAGGTGAGATCATATTGTGGGTATCGCCTTGTAACAGGTAATACGACATTGATTCGATATCTTCCCGCGTCATTAAGCTCAAGCTATTTTTTACCACGTCAGCCATGCCCGCAAATGCGGTGCCTTTGTCTGAGTGACCAGTGTGCAAGAAGTCCGTTAACGTCTTTTCATCCCATCCATCAATGTAGAGCTCGTTAGCAGTAATATCTGGAGCGTTCCAACCATCAATTAAGTTGCCTTGGAATATACGTTCAGGTATCAAAGCTTGAGCGATATTTCTCGGGGTGTGACACTCAGAGCAGTGTCCGAGCCCAGCCACCCAGTATTTACCCTGTTGCCACTTCTCGACATCTTCCACACTCTCTTTAAGTTCCTGTGGCACTTGATAGTCGATTGGGTCGGTGTCCATAAAGACAATGTTCCAGCCTAACAGTCCAAGTCTTATGTTGGATGGGAATATCATGCTGTTATCATCATTTCGGCGAGAAACTGCAGGGATTGACTGCATATATTCCCAAAGGTCTATCATGTCTTGAGCAGTGAGGTATTGATAGGAAGTGTAGGGCATTGCTGGATAGAGGTAGCCCTCTTTGCCTTTACCCCTGACCAATGCATCCCTAAAGTCATCAAAGTCATATCGACCGATGCCTTCACTGGCGTGAGGGGTGATATTGGTTGAGTAAACGGTACCAAACGGAGTCACAAACGGTAGACCACCTGCAAAGGGTTCCCCACCTTCAGCACTATGACAAGCAACACAATCACCGGCATGAGCAAGGTACTCACCACGTTCAACCGAGTCCGCTTTTAAGGCAGCAAGTCTTTCTACTTCGGTATGTTCTGAATGGCGGATGTAAGCGCCTAGTGCAAGAATCTCGTTTGCTGTAAGTTGTCCTTCGAAGGCTGGCATTAAGTTGTTGAGGCCGTAATTGATTGTGTGTTGTATCTCTTCGATACTGCCGCCGTGCAGCCAAATACTGTCTGAGAGGTCTGGTACACCAATAGTAGGGTTAGCAACAGTGCCATCAGCATGACAGGAAGCGCAGTTTTGTATGAAGAGGCTCTTGCCCAGTTCGACTTTGACCTCTGGCACGTCGGTGTGACGCTGATTGAGAGAGGCGAGATAGTAAGAGATTTTGGATATCTCATCAGGTCTCAGAATCTCACTCCAACCCGGCATCGCGCCGTTTCTGCCTTTGGCGATAGAGTGGATAATGGCATTGTCGTCACCACCGTATAACCACTCTTGATCAATGAGATTGGGGAAGTGCTTCTGACCTTGAGCATTGTCTCTGTGGCATGCTGCGCAATGGGTTTGAAACAGGATTTGGCCACTGGCAACAATTTCAGGTACCAAAGCTAAGGTGTTGAGATCGGTTTGAGTCTGCATTGCCATTTGCTCGTCCAGCGAGGTAGACGGGGAACTCAATCTGTCATCGCTCTGTTGCCAATCAACTAGACCTCGCCATTCCCCCATACCGGGATACAGCACGAGGTAACCAGCAGAAATAACAAAAGCGATGGCGTAGCTAACAAATAACAACTTAGGTGGAGGCGCGTCTTTCTCTTCAATGTTATCAAAAGTACCGACGGTATGGTCTTGGTCGGCTTTATGGTTACTGCGCCAATATTTAACAACCACAGAAACCATTAAAACAAAGAAGACTAGGGTGCAAATGATCGCCCACCAGTTCCAGAATGTACTCATGGCGACACCTCCTGTGCTGTATCTTGTCCGAGGCTTTGTAAGTAACGAATGAGTGCTTCTGCTTTGGTTTTGCCTCTTACTTGTAGCCTCGCTTCGCTGATCTCGCTATCTGTGTATGGCACACCGAGAGTTCGCAACGTTTTCATCTTGTCTCCAATGTCATCACCTGAAAGCGTTTGTTCAAACAACCAAGGATATGCAGGCATGATTGAAGTGGGTACGACTTGTCTAGGGTTGATGAGATGGATAACGTGCCACTGGTCAGAATATTTTCGACCTAGGTTAGTAAGATCGGGCCCAGTACGTTTTGAGCCCCAAAGGTTTGGGAATTCGTAGATATCGTCAGCTTCTTGATTTGCACGACCGTTGCGCTTTACCTCGGGATCGAGTGGGCGAACCATCTGTGTATGACATACATGGCACCCTTCGCTGATGTAGATATCACGGCCAGCTAACTCCAGTGCAGTGAGGGGCTTAGCTAAGCTTCCTTCGGCTATATCTGCGGTGCGCACAATATTAGGGACAACCCATACCAATAGTGAAAAGGAGGCGACGACGACAGTTGTGATAATCAGAATCCAAACCGATTGAGTGAAGTCTTTACTCATAGTCTATGCCTCCTTTGCTACAAGCGCGCTCGGCATGCGAACAGTTTTGTAGAGGTTGACTGCCATTAATAGCAGACCCAACACAAACAGAGCCCCACCAAAGAAACGCAGGAACAACCACGGAGCCTTGAAGTCCATAGCTTGTACGAAGCTGTAAACTAATTCGCCGTTGTCGTTTTGTGTTAACCACATGTAGCCTTCGCCGATACCTGCGACCCACAGTGCAATGGCGTAAAGAGCAACCCCAGCATGCGCGAGCCAAAAATGCCATTTAAGTAGCCTTGGTGACCACAGTTCGGTTTTACTCCACAGTCGAGGAATGAAGTAGTAGAAGACCGCAATGCCTGACATGCCGACCCAACCCAGTGCACCTGAGTGAACGTGCCCGATAACCCATTCGGTATTGTGAGCGAGCATGTTAAACCAGCGAATCGCAAGTAAAGGGCCTTCGAATGTCGCTAAGCAGTAATAGAGAATGGCCGAGAAGAAGAACAACAGGATGTAGTCGTTTTTGAGTTTCTCTTTGTTCTGAAGCAGTGTCATTGCGCTGTTGAACGCACCCGCCCACGAAGGAAGCCAAAGAATTAATGACATCACAATGCCGATGTTTTGTACCCAAACAGGAACAGAGGAGTAAATCAAATGGTGGGTTCCTGCCCAAGTATAGAAACCGACCAAGCCCCAAAAGTGGATTACGGATAGACGGTATGAGTAAATTGGACGATCAGCGGCTTTGGGGATGAAGTAATAGTTCATACCGATGATCCCAGCTGTAAGCAGGAAGCCAACTGCATTATGGCCCCACCACCATTGGACTATGGCGTCTTGAGCGCCGGCAAATACCGAGTAGGACTTCATGGCTGAAACAGGCATGGCGAGATTATTGATGATAAAGATCATCGCGATAACGATAATGAATGCCGCGAAGAACCAGTTAGCAACAAAAATATGTCCCACCTTACGTTTGGCTATCGTGCCGAAGAAGAGAACGGCGTAAAGAACCCAAACAAAGACAATTAACAAGTCGATTGGCCACTCTAGTTCAGCGTACTCTTTAGAAGTGGTGTAGCCCGCTGGGAGTGAAATCAAGGCAAGTAAGAGGACGAGCTGCCATCCCCAGAACACCATCCACGCCAAGCTTTTGTTGAAGAGTTGGCAATGTCCGGTCCGCTGAGCAATGTAGAGCGAAGTCCCCATAAGGATATTAACTACGAATCCGTAGATAACGCCGGAGGTGTGAAGCGGGCGCAGGCGGCCGAATTGAAAGTACTGAGAGTCGAAATTTAGGATGGGCCAGTAGAGCTGCGCAGCTAGAATTACCCCGATTAACATTCCTAAAATGGCCCAGACGAAAGATGCCAGAATGAAGTACTTAACCACCTTCACACTGTATTGCGTTGTCACGTTATCCATAACAAGCTCCTGTAAAGGTTACTTTTCGTTGCCGAGTTGTGAGTAGAAGTAGGAGATATCTTCAATGTCTTGGTCGGAAAGAGCATCGGCTTGTTGCTGCATCAAAACGGCAAGTCCACTGGTACGTTCGCGAGTTTGATAATCTTTGAGTGATGAAATCAGATACCCCATTTTTTGACCGCGCAGATTTGGATAGGGCTCTTGAGTAGAGATGCCGTCTTCGCCATGGCAGGTCATACACACCTTGGCTTTCTGTTTACCTATCTCGAATTGTTCATCGTTGCTCACAGCATGTGCTGAGGAAAAGAGAGCAGTTGCGACAATCAGAGAGGTGAATAGTGTCTTCGGGTTCCATCGTTCTTGAATTAAGCTCATCACGGTTTCCTTAGAAGTGTGAAGATACATCGCTAAGTGGCCAATTCTCAGCTGCCAAACAGCACAATCGCGTTGTTATGTGCATTTAGGTCTGATAAATGCGAACTTTAAAGGCTACTGCGCAATTATATAGATGCGCTAAATGGAAAGGTTTTCTTTTTGTTGTCTCTGTAATACGTAAAGTCTGTAGGTTTCGGATTAGTTCAACTGAAAGAAAAACAACAGAAAGCGAAGTTAGAATTGAGTTGCGGCTGGGTTCGTATTAAGTATGATCAGAACTTTGCTCTTTGAGAGCACGTTATGAGTCAACCTATTTGTGAGCCTGACATGCCGCTAGAACACCAATCCTCGACCTTTGAAACGATTGTAAATACACGACGTTCAGTTAGAAAATATGATGCGAACGCAGAGTTTAACCATGATGATGTTGCGACAGCATTAGAGTTAACGACTTTGGCACCAAATAGCAGCAATATGCAGATGTGGGAGTTTCATCGTGTTATCTCTTCCGACAAACGTGAGAAGCTTGCTGAATATTGCATGGGTCAGAACGCTGCTAAAACGGCGAATGAGCTTGTCGTGTTTGTCGCGACAACACACAACTGGAAAGAGCGTGCACAGCGCAACGCTCAAAAAGTACGAGAGGCATTTGAAGGTCGTGAAGACGCCGCAGCAAAGCGCGCTCTCAAATATTACGAAACTTTGATTCCAATGGTTTATAACAACGACGCTTTCGGGATTCGAGGTGTTTTCCGCAAGGCCTATAGCTGGTGGCTTGGTCGCAACAAACCTATGGTGAGAGAAGTCAGTAAAACCGATGTTCGAGTTTGCTTACACAAAAGTGTTTCCCTCGCCGCAATGACTTTTATGTATGCGATGCGTGAAAAAGGGTACGACACATGTCCAATGGAAGGCTTCGATTCTAAACGAGTGAGAGCGCTGCTCGGCTTACGTGACAGTGACCAGATCACTATGATTGTGAGTTGTGGTGTCCGAACGGATGAGGGCATCTACGGTGATCGTCAAAGAGTGGAGATGGACACTGTGATAAAAAGTCACTAACACTTCAACAGTGAAAACCCTACCCTATGTGGTAGGGTTTTTTCTATCGTGAGCTTTGGCTTTCACCTACCCCCGATTTTCCATTCCTTGTTTTTTACGGTTGACGTCACCGTAACAAACGGACACTCTTAATGTGCTTATAATCCAGTTGCTTATCTAACGGTTCAAACCTAAGGAACTTCTATGCCAAACCTGTTTTCAGAGATACCCAAAGACATTCCAAATGAGATATTTGAGGATATTGTCTCTACCGAGAGTATTCGTATTGAACGTATTGTTTCTAAAGGGCAAAGTTCACCAGAAACGGGTTGGTATGACCAAGATGAACATGAATGGGTATTGGTGTTGAGTGGACAAGGGATTATCGGTTTTGAAGATGGTTCAGAAGTGACTTTGAACTCGGGTGATTACATCAACATCAAAGCACACCAGAAGCATAAGGTTGTGCGCACGGCCGCTGATGAAGCCACTGTTTGGCTCGCTGTTTTCTATCGCTAGGTGATGTGACTGAAATAAGATGGAGTAGAGGTAACAGTATGTTTATTAAATTTAATGTGTATGGGCAAAAAATGTCGGTACAGCGCAAGGGCGACGAATGGCTGCTATTTAAAGAGTCTGATACTTCCATGCGAGCAAGAGTATACGACGTTGTGATTCCATCAGACCTTCAAGAGCAAGAGTTGAGAACTTACCTTGCTGATATTTACCATGAGTTCGCAAGGTCAGAGTTCCCTGATGTTGTAGAGATTTAACCGAAACAAGTGTTCAGAAAAGGCATTCTGATGATTATTCGAGAGTATCAACCCGAAGATGCAACGCATTTGTGGGATCTGTTTTTTAATACCGTGAGAAACGTAAACATCCAACACTATAGTCAGGCTCAGGTTGAAGCGTGGGCACCTTCTGAATTTTCAATGGAGGTTTGGCAAAACAAGATGGATAAGACCCGTCCCTTTGTTGTTGAACTGGAAGGAGTCGTTGTTGGGTATACAGACTTGCAAGAGAGCGGGTTGATAGACCATTTCTTTTGTCATCATGAATATCAAGGACGAGGCGTCGGCCGACAACTCATGTCACACGTATTGGACTTAGCAAAACAAAAGGGATTAAAAAGGGTCTTTTCTGAAGTAAGCATCACAGCGCGTCCTTTTTACGAGCACTTTGGATTCTCTGTAGTGAATGAACAGACTATCGAAGTCCGTGGGCAAACCATGAATAATTTTGTGATGGAAAAGCTATTAGACTAGATATTTTCAGTCTGGAATTGGCGCATTTTCAGTAAATCTACGGTTGTTGCTGACAGGTCAGCTTGATAATTTTCCGGTTAGCAAAACCATTAACTTAATGGAACCTTTGAGTAAGGATCATAATGGGTTTAGAAGCCTTGTCTTTTGCCGTCGATGTACTCATTACAACTTGTTGTATGTACATTGCTTCGAAAATGTCTTTCGTATCTGCGGATTTTAAGTCCTTAGCGCTGATTGCTTTTATCGTCTCAACCATTGCACTTATTCCAAGTGTTGGAGGCATATTGAGCTTAATCTCATTTGTCTTCTTACTGACTAAAGCAACTCATTCATCCGTTGGTGATTGTGTTTGGGTTGTACTCTTCACTAAGGTCATTTCATTGTTGTTTGTTCTGTTGATTGGTAGCGCGCTTTATTAGTGTTTTGGCACTTTTGTAGTATTGACTTCGCCGCTTCTCAGGAACCTACCATGATAGACGCTCACCTTTATGACCAGATTAAATGGCCGTGTGACCTCTCCAAGATTGTGATTGAAAAACTCAAGCAAATCGCTGTACTTAAGCAGGGGATTGATGCGCTAGAAATCACGAAACGTTATCAGAATGTTCCGGGGGTCTATTACATCTTAAGCGGCTCTGCTGGTCTCTGTTTTTCGACACAAAATATGCATCACATGTCTGGTGGGGTCATTGGTAGAGGGGATTGGATAGGGACATTAGCTGTTTACAAGGAATACCAACTGTTCGCGGTTGCTGAGGAAGTCAATCCTCTCTCTATGGTCTTCTTTCCTCGAAAAAAGGTTCGTGATTTGGCGGAAAAAGTGCCTGAAGTCTACAAGTGGTTACTACATTGTGCGACGCAAAGCTACTCGGTGTGGATGCAAGCGTACTTGACCTCGATTCATGAAAAGGAACAGAAAACCGTTTATGTGCTGTTAGAGCTTGCCGCGAGACAAAACACGGACGTCAATGATGTGGCAAGAATCGATGTTTCCCAAAGCCAGTTGAGTTCGATTACTGGAATCTCTCGCCCACGCTTGAATGAAGTCTTAAAAAATCTAGAGAAAAAGAAAGGAATTAAGACGCATCGAGGCAGGGTGGTGATCTCTGATTTTGATGTTCTTTACCATTGCATTTCACCGATGAACTTGATGTTGAGAGACCCCTCTGACAGGTTGATGCCACAATTATCCGGCGAATAGCACATAATTAATTTTTATATCAGTAAATGCTATTTTATGTTCTTTTCGGAACATACTAGCCACCAAGTTTTCTATAAATTTAGAGCTGAATACAGAAATTATAAATCAGTGATAAGTAACAGGAAGCTTAAATGAAGATGTCAGTGTTGGAATACAAAATCTGTGGTATCGGTGTATGGATAAAGGCGACGGTGTCACAACGTTGCGCTTACATGCTCGCGTTAGAGTACGAAAGACTGGGGTGGCCAACAAGGATTGATGGCGAAGTTAGAGATGTGTAGAAAAAAGAAAAGCTGGTGTCAAACCAGCTTTTCTTTTTTGAAGCTTTTCAATTGTGAACCTTGGCCAAGTGCACTTTGGAGTATCGCGCATTCGTGATGGCTACTTATTCACAAACTCTTTGAAGCGTTGCTTCGTTGCGTCATCAGCTTTTTCATACCAGAAATACAGCATCTCTTCTGCAGTATTGTCCGACGCTTTTACATTCGCTGGTAGCGTTACAGGCTGAACTGGGGTATTTGCCGCTGCTGCATTAATCGTTGCTGCTGAAGCAGTTGCGCTAGCCAATGCTGCGACACCACCTTGTTTATTGTAGTTTGCCGCTTCTGTTGGGTAGTTTCGCCCAATCTGCATGCCTTTTTTCACTAACGTATCTTCTTTGGTCTCAACTGTTTGCTGATCTGAGTCAACAAGGCTCCATTGAAGATCTTTCATGCCTTCTTTTGCCGCGCTGATATTGCGGTACTTAGGCATATTGAATGTCAGTGTAGTGTTACTCGCATCAAATGTCGCGATGATGGTGTCACTGTCGATGAATTCACGGTCATTACCTTGATCAAAGGCTACCTGATATTGGAATACAATTTGG
The DNA here is from genome assembly GCF_030248625.1 of Vibrio sp. D420a. Classification (NCBI taxonomy): domain Bacteria; kingdom Pseudomonadati; phylum Pseudomonadota; class Gammaproteobacteria; order Vibrionales; family Vibrionaceae; genus Vibrio; species Vibrio sp. D420a. The sequence continues at coordinate 148,932 of NZ_JAHGAN010000002.1, forward strand.
TTCTGACCATCTGGCAGTGTCATGGTTTTATGAGATGAGAAAAGTCCGCCATCTAGGTCTGGTTTACTTTCGTTAACCGCTAAGATGTCCACACTTGAAGGGACTTTGATTTCAACGTCTGCAGAAGCGAAAGGTGCCGCTACCAATGCAGTGATTAAGGCAATCTTTTGTGTCGTTTTCATAATCGGGCAAGTTGTTTGGAAAGAAGGAATTACAATCTCACGCACGCGCGTCGAGTTCAAGTGATGTCTATGAAATTAAGGATATTTTGCGGAATCTTAACGTAACTGAAACAAACAGTGATGAGTGACCAAACAGCTAGCCACTCATTTTAACGATTATTCTAAATAGAAGTAACCGTTGTCCTTCTTACAAATCGGGATCTCCATGTTACCCACGAAGTCACCATCGACGTAGCAAGGGACATACGGCGTCGCTAAGGAAGAAGCGAACGTCATGGCAGGTGCAAGTGCAAAGAGAGCAATAATTATGTATTTCATCTTGTGTCCTTAAGTCTGAAGTACAATTTGCGCTGAGGATTAGCCTCTGCATGAGCTTTAAAAATAGTACAAATGATATAATTGTCAATTTGTGATGCTGCTCGCTCATCATTTCCGAAATTTAGTCTACCTCTTTGTTATTTATGACGTTTTCTAGTGACTTGTAGGGGCGTTGTTCCTGTTATATCAAAAAACCGCGAGAACAGAGTCCTCACGGTTTTATTGCTTTTCACTCTACTTTGAGAGTAAAGCTTATTGTGCTTGCTTCGCCGCAGCTTCTAGCTGTTGTAATCGACCTTGTAGCGAGTACGCAGCTTGGTTGAAGTTGCCTGGGTTCAATACTTGGCTCTTCTGCATTGGGTAGTCAGGTAGAGTCGCCATAAACTCTTGAACTTGTCCGCCTACCGGTACGAATAGCCACATGTTGTCTGCCATCCAACGTAGGTACATGCCAGATTCGTGAGGTGCTTTTTCGAACGGGTCAGCACGTAGGTGTACTACTTGAGGCCAGTTTGGTTGGAAACGCACTGCATCTGTGATGTTACCGTCCATTACCGCGAATGAGATCTTAAAGTCGTTCCAGCGAACCGCGTTTAACTCACCGTTTGCAGAGAAGTACAGTAGGCTGTCACGTGGGCCTTGCTCTTCTTTACCTTCGAAGTAAGGTAGGAAGTTGTAGCCGTCTAAGTGAACGCGCCAGTTCTTACCGTTGTAACGAGCACCGTCGTCAGACGCCAATTTCTCTACAACTTTATCATCACCAGCTGCTGCTAGAAGCGTTGGAATCCAGTCTTGGTGCGCCATGATGTCGTTGATCTTAGTACCCGGTTCAATTACACCAGGCCAGCGAACAAGTTGTGGTACACGCATACCGCCTTCGTAAGTTGTGCCTTTCTCACCGTGGAAGTAAGTTGCGCCGCCGTCAGGCCAAGATACTGTTTCTGCACCGTTATCTGTTGAGTAGATAACAATGGTGTTGTCTGCGATTTTCAGTTCGTCCAGCTTGTCTAGAAGCACACCAACGTGGTCATCGTGCTCTAACATACCGTCAGCGTAGATACTGATACCTGATTTACCTTGGTACTTCTCTTGTAGACGCGTCCAAACGTGCATACGTGTGGTGTTGTGCCAGATGAAGAATGGCTTGTCAGCTTTCACAGCTTTTTCCATAAATGCTAGAGATTCTTCTAGGAACTCTTCATCCGCATGCTCCATACGCTTACGCGTCATTGGGCCTGTGTCTTCGATCTTACCGTCAGCCGTAGACTTGATAACACCACGAGGGCCGAAGTTCTTACGGAACTCAGGATCTTTAGGGTAGTAGTATGTCTCTGGCTCTTCTTCTGCATTAAGGTGGTATAGGTTACCGAAGAACTGGTCAAAACCGTGGTTAGTAGGTAAGTGCTTGTCTTGGTCACCCATGTGGTTCTTACCGAACTGAGCTGTCATGTAGCCTTGTTCTTTCAGTAAGTCTGCAATCGTTGGAGCCCAGTCTGGAATACCGTGGTCAGAACCTGGCATACCGATAGTAAGCAGACCTGTACGGAACGGTTCTTGACCTGTTAAGAATGCAGCACGACCCGCAGTACACGATTGCTGACCGTAGTGGTCAGTAAACAGTGCACCTTCATTAGCGATACGGTCAATGTTTGGTGTTTCGTAACCCATCATGCCGTTGTTGTATGCACTGATGTTAAACACACCAATGTCATCACCCCAGATCGCAAGAATGTTAGGCTTTTCTGCAGCGGTCACTGCTGAAGAAGCTGCTAATAAGCCAACACCTAATGCTAGTTTATTAATTTTAGTACCCATAAGGACTCCGATTTATTTTTAAAAATAATGCGTTAAGTCAACACATCGATGAGCAAACATTAATCTCAAAAACCGGTTCTGTCCTTTTATAGTAGTTATAACCATTCGTTATGTGTGTTATCTAAGCTTCTGATTTTAAAGGGTTATGTTGTCTTTGTTTTAAGTTGGCTTACACAGGTTGTGTGATCTCTATCATGAAGTAGAACGTACATAGGCAAGTTTTTTAACGGTGGTGTTAGATAAGAAATGACAAATTAATTAATAGCTTACCCAATCTCGCTATTGTTTAAGTCTTGGACTATATGTTGAAGGGCAGGACGCAAACAACTAAAGAAGAGGTTTCTATGACAGCAAAATATGGTGTCAAACGTCGGCTAGCGATATTGGGTTCCGCAATGCTAGTTGCAACATCAACGATGGCGGCTGAAAAGCCCAACATTTTGGTTATTTGGGGTGATGATATTGGTCAATCCAATGTCAGTGCTTACACTTTTGGCTTAATGGGGTATCAAACTCCTAACATCGATAGCATCGCCAAAGAAGGTATGATGTTTACCGATTATTACGCAGAGCAGTCTTGTACCGCGGGGCGTTCTACCTTTATTACCGGACAAAGTGTTCTCCGAACAGGTTTGAGTAAAGTAGGTCTACCGGGAGCGGACATCGGTTTGCAAGCTGAAGACGCAACCATTGCTGAGCTACTTAAACCAATGGGCTACATGACTGGTCAATTTGGTAAAAACCACCTCGGTGATAAAGATGAATTCCTTCCAACAGCACACGGGTTTGACGAATTTTTTGGCAACCTTTACCACCTGAATGCTGAAGAAGAACCAGAAAATGAAGACTACCCAAAAGACCCAGAGTTTCGTAAGAAATTTGGTCCGCGTGGTGTAATTAAGTCCTTCGCTGATGGGAAAATTGAAGATACCGGTCCGTTGACGCGCAAGCGTATGGAAACGGTTGATGAAGAAACGTTAGACGCGGCACTCGATTTTATGGATCGCGCTGTCAAAGCTGATAAACCTTTCTTTGTTTGGTGGAATGCGACTCGCATGCACTTTAGAACGCACGTACAGCCAGACAGCAAAGGCGTGACTGGTATCAGTAATTATGCCGACGGCATGGTTGAGCATGACAGACATGTAGGCCAACTACTGAAACAAGTGGATGACTTAGGCATTAAAGACAACACTATTGTGTTCTATTCGACAGACAATGGCCCTCACATGAACTCGTGGCCTGATGCGGGTACAACACCGTTCCGTGGTGAGAAGAACACCAACTGGGAAGGTGCATATCGAGTACCAGCTATGGTTCGATGGCCAGGTAAGATTGAACCGGGAACCATCTCTAACGAAATTATGCATCATATGGACTGGATGCCAACATTCCTAGCGGCTGCAGGTGACGACCAAATTAAAGAGAAGCTACTTAAAGGACATACTGCGGGCGATAAAACGTTCAAAGTTCACCTTGATGGTTACAACTTCCTACCGTACTTAACCGGTGAAGAGGATAAAGGACGTCGTGCAGAGATCTTCTACTTCACTGATGATGGTGATTTAGCCGCGCTTCGTTACAACAACTGGAAAGCGGTGTTCATGGAGCAGCGAGCGACAGGTACGATGCAAATTTGGGCAGAACCGTTTGTGACATTGCGTCTACCTAAACTGTTCAACCTTCGTATGGACCCATATGAAAACGCAGATATCACTTCGAACACCTACTATGACTGGTTGCTAGATCACGCATACATGTTTGTTCCTGCGCAGGCATACGTCGGTAAGTTCTTGGAAACTTTTGCTGAGTATCCACCGAGACAAAAAGCGGCGAGCTTCAGCTTGGATCAGGTAATGGAAAAACTTCAGGAAAGCCACAACAAATAGTTTGGTATGAGTGAATCGAAAAAGAGCTCTTAGGGGCTCTTTTTTTGTTTTCATTCAAGTCACAATATTTCATACGTTGCGAACTAAATAATTGTATTAACGTTATTTTTTCGTCTACCTTATTAAACATAGGCGAGATTAAACAAGGAATGTTATGTCTGCGATGTTGTTATCAATGGTCAGTGGCGTCAAGCGCGTTTGTCAAACTGTTACCGTTGGGTTATTGCTTAGTTTGAGTAGTTATGTATCCGCACAACCAGCGAACTATGTTGGGTCTGAAGCTTGTATTGATTGCCATGCAGATCAAGTTGAAGCTTGGCAAGGTTCACATCATGACATGGCAATGAAACATGCAGATAAAACGTCTGTTTTGGGCGACTTTGATGATGTTCGTGTCATGCATGATGGAAAAGAAAATCGTTTTTTTCAAAAGGGGAAGGAATACTGGGTCAATATCGAAGGGCCTGATGGTCAGTTTCATGATTATAAAATCAGCTACACCTTCGCTTTCGAGCCACTTCAGCAATACATGGTGGAGTTTGATGATGGTCGAGTGCAGTTGATCCCTTTCGCTTGGGATTCCCGAACTAGTGAAGCAGGGGGTCAACGTTGGTTTCATCTTTACCCTGATACCACTAATACCGATGAGTTTTACTGGACCAACAGCGGTCAGAACTGGAACTTCATGTGTGCCGATTGCCACTCAACTAACCTGCAGAAAAACTACGACGCAGAGCAGAATCGTTATCAAACCACTTGGTCAGAAATCAATGTCGGATGTGAGGCTTGTCATGGACCCGCTAGTGACCATATCGACATGGCGAATAAATCAGAGAGTGGGGACGAGCAATCAATAGGTGCTTCTTTTGATGCTGCCAGTCATTACGGGTTTGACCGAGACCTATCACAAGCGGTTAAAGAGTGGGTTTATCAAGAGGGGAATACCACACTTCAACCGAAAGACATTATCCATACCAATCAAGTGCAGACTTGCGCGCAGTGTCATAGCCGCCGAACGCAACTGAATGAAACAGGCGATCACGTCAAGGGCTCTTTCTTTGACAAGTATCGACTAAGTCTGATCTCTCCAGAGCTCTATTATCACGACGGTCAGATTTATGATGAAGATTATGTTTACGGCTCGTTTTTACAATCGGCAATGGCTGAGAAAGGCGTGACTTGTACCAACTGTCATGACCCTCATACTGCTGAATTAAAGATCGCCGAAGAAGCAGTATGTAGCCAGTGCCATATTGCCTCCGAGTACACCCCTGAAAAACATACTTTCCATCAAGCCGGCACTGAGGCGTCGAAATGTACGACCTGTCATATGCCAGAAACAACCTACATGCAGGTTGACCCACGACGCGACCATAGTTGGCATGTACCGCGCCCTGATATAAGCCAGCATATTGATACACCGAACGTGTGTACAAGCTGTCACGAAGACAAAACCGACCAATGGGCAGATGCTCAGATCGCTAAATGGTTCCCAGAATCCAAGTATCGTAACCAACAACACTTTGCCGTGGCTTTTTATGCCGATGCGATTGGGCATCGAGGCGCAGTGGATGCTTTGGCGTATTCATCGCAAGACTCTAGCCTAAGTAACATTATCCGGGCTTCGAGCCTTGAGCGTATGGCTGGAAATACGGGGCAAAATACGCTGATTTCACTAGCAAGAGCGATTAAGCATGACAACGAGATGATTCGATTGGGCGCTGTTGCGGGCTCTTCAGGTTATGAGTTCAGTGACCGTTGGCAGATACTTGAACCATTATTGACTGATTCAGTACTCTCGGTACGAAGTGAAGCTGCAGGTGCTCTAGTTCGTTATTGGCGAGAAATGAACCCGCTGCAAAAAGACATCATTAAACCCGCTTTGGCTGAGTACATAGAGATACAAGAGTTTAATGCGGACAGAGGTTTTGGACGCACTAACTTGGGTAATGTTTATCGAGATCTTGGCCAGCACGATAAGGCGATTGAATACTACCAAGGAGCAATAAAAATAGAGCCTTATTTTGAGAACAGCTACGCCAACTTAGCGGATCTTTATCGTGCTATGGGGGATGAAACTAAAGCGATGGCGACGCTGAAGCAAGGTATTGAAGCACAGCCAAAATCGAGTGTATTGCCTTATAGCGCTGGGTTAGCAGCACTAAGAGGAAAGGACTACGTTCAGGCGAGAGCATACCTTGAGCAAGCGGCGGAAATGGCCGACACCAATCCGCAGTACTGGTATGTCTATGGTCTATCATTAGAGCAGGTTGATGTGCTCGCGAGTGCCAGAGCGTTACAGCGTGCTTACACAGCGAGTCGTAATCCACAGCACCTCTATGCACAATGCGAAATTCTGGCACGTAACTCAGCGCAATCGGGAGTGAAACCAGCGTTCGATCGTTGTGTTCAGCAGCTAGAGAAAATCGCACCGCCAGATGCCGTTAATCAACTGAAAAGAATGATCAAATGATAGCCTTCTAACGGAATAAGACAGAACGACCATTGTGAGAAAAGTAGCTATTGCCTTTATAACCAATAGTTATAGCGCTTGTGAGTAGGATGTACACAGCATATCGAATTGATAAGGATGACCTATGAACCACGCACAGCAAGCGATAAATCGACTCATAGAACAAACTGAAAAAAGTGTTATCGGTCAGAGCCACGTTGTTAGAGCTCTGGTCATCGGTCTACTCACCAATGGACATGTTCTGTTGGAGGGTTTACCAGGAACCGCGAAAACACGTTCAGTGAAGTCTCTCTCGAATTTACTTAACGCGAGCTTTGGTCGTATTCAATTTACACCCGATCTCCTGCCTTCGGATGTGACAGGTACAGAGGTCTACCAAGAGGTCGAAGGTAAACCTCAATTACATTTTCAAGCCGGTCCTATCTTTAATAGCATTGTTTTGGCAGACGAAGTGAACCGTGCGCCCGCGAAAGTACAAGCAGCGTTACTTGAAGCGATGGCAGAAGGTACGATTACCGTTGGTGGTCAAACCCATGTATTGCCTGAATTGTTCATGGTGTTAGCAACCCAAAACCCAGTAGAGCAAGAAGGCACATACCCGTTACCTGAAGCGCAAATGGACCGTTTCATTATGAAAGTCACGGTTGATTACCCTGAAGATGCCGCTGAGCGTGACATCATTCGATTAGTAAGAAGTGAAGAGCTAGGGAGTGAAACCAGTTCTGAATTGATTACGCCCCAACATATTGAACCTGAACTTGTCATAGAAGCGCGCCGTCAATTACCAGATATCTCTGTCTCTGAACTTGTTGAAGATTATATCGTTGCTCTCGTTATGGCGACCCGAAAGCCTGAACGTTACAGCGAGTCGAATCTACCAAAATGGTTAGAGATTGGAGCAAGTCCGCGCGCGTCAATTGCTCTTGATAAATGCGCAAGAGCCTATGCATGGCTACAAGGGCGTGACCACGTCACAATTGATGATGTGCGTGCGATGGTTCCAACTGTGTTAGGGCATCGTTTTTCTCTATCTTATGACGCATTGGCCGATGGTGTTGACCACCAACGAGTGATCGAAGAGTTGCTTGACGCAGTAGAGATTGGTTAAACGGGAGGCGTTATGGCTAAGCCAACTCAAGCGCCACAGTCACAAGGGCTAGATCCTCGGCTGTACTGCGATTATGCAAAGCTCGTTCGGTTACAGGCTCAAGCCGAGTCGTTTACCTTATTGCCACACTTGAAGGCGGGCAGTGTGCTGTTTGGTCGTCATAATTCCTTGTTTCGTGGTCGCGGTCTTAACTTTGAAGAGTTAAGGCATTACCAATTAGGCGACGACATTCGAAATCTGGATTGGAAAGTAACGATGCGTACCGGTAAGCCACATGTTCGTAGCTATACCGAAGAGAAAGACCGTAATGTGATGATCTGTGTCGATCAACGCAGTTCAATGTTTTTTGCTTCTCAATCCGTTATGAAGTCCGTGGTTGCTGCGGAGCTTGCGGCAATCTGTGGTTGGCGAGTGCTTAAAGACGGCGACCGCGTTGGCTACCTGATCGCATCACATCAAGCGCTATTTCACAATAAGGCGCAACGTTCCCAAAATGATCTGCTTTCCCAATTAAAGCATCTAGTTAAGGCTAACCAGAGTTTAGATGTGGCTTCACATGATAATAACGATGTGACGTTCAGTCGATGGATTGAGCGAATTAAACGCATGGGGCTCAAACAATCTACTCTCATTTTTATTAGTGATTGGCGTGACTGTGAAGAGCATCATCTTGATCGTTTGCAACAGCTGCAACAGCACAATGACGTTCTGGCAATTATGGTCAGCGACCCTCTAGAACAAGCACTTCCACATACACTCGCGGACGCAAAGTGGGTGGTGGGTGATGGTCGATACCAACTCAACCTCGACAGCCAGAGTAAAGTGACGGCGGCCAGCGAAAGCTTGGCACAAAAAGCAGCGCTTCAGAAGCAGTCGTTAGCTAAGTTAATGGCGATTAAGCATCTGCCGTATATCGAAGTAGATACCTCGGGGCAACACGTGTCTCAATTCCAAAAGCTGGTGGGAGGTCGCTAATGTCAGTCGAACATACCCCGCCTAGTACTTATATACTGCGCGATATTCAAGATATCGTGGTACCTGACAGTGTCAGTTGGCTACCTCAAACGATAGGCTGGAAGGTTCTAGGTGTCGCGCTAATCATAGCGTTTGCATACGCCGCTTATCGCTACGCTTGTTATCGTTGGCATAACCGCTATCGTCAAGAAGCGCTAGAGGTGCTTGATCAGATAGATCCTTCGGATAAAGGCTCGGCTAAGCGTGTTTTTGAAGTGCTGAAATCGGTTCTTCGTTATCTTAATGCTCGTCATGCGAGTATTCATGGTGAAGGTGCATTGGCTACGTTAGATGGCTATCTACCTAAAAAAACACCCACTACTTTTCAGGATAGCGCTTCTAAAATCTGGATGGACAGCTTAGTTAACCCAAGCGTTTATCTGACATTTGAACAACGTGTGGAAATTATAGAGAAGGCGACCACATGGGTGAAAGTGCACCAATACAGAGGTTCTGAGAAACCTCAGGAGACGCCACGTGCTTGATCTAATTTCACCTAGTTTTGAATTTGAACATCCACTTTGGTTAGTGATACTTCCGCTACCGTTTCTTGTCTACTTTGCTGTTCCTGCGTATCGAACAAAGCAGATGGCGATTAAAGTTCCTTTCTTTCGAGACCTAGTTGACGCCATTGGTGAGACACCGTCCGAGGGCGCTAGTCAGTTAACACCTAGCTGGTGGCAGCGGGTAACCCTAATTGTTACCTGGATCTTGGTCGTTTGCGCGTTGGCGAAACCGACCATTCTTGGAGAGCCGCAAACTCGCGAACAGTTCGGTCGTGATGTTATGGTAGTTGTCGATCTATCTGGCTCTATGTCGGAGGAGGACTTTACCTCGAAAGCCGGTGAAAGAATCTCGCGTCTTGATGCAACCAAAGAGGTGCTATCCGATTTTGCGAAAACGCGAGAAGGCGACCGCCTAGGATTGATCTTGTTTGGTGATGCTGCGTTCGTTCAAACGCCATTTACTGCAGACCAAAGTGTGTGGCTAGAACTGCTTAACCAGACGGATGTTGCTATGGCAGGGCAGAGTACTCATTTGGGCGATGCGATTGGCCTTGCAATTAAAGTTTTCGAACAAAGCCATAATCAACGCGATGCTTTGAGTGACCAAGTGCTTGAGCAAGATAGAGAAAAAGTGGTGATCGTGCTGACGGATGGTAATGACACTGGCAGTTTTGTTGAGCCAATTGATGCCGCTAAGGTGGCTAAAGCGAAAGGTGTGCGTATCCATGTTATTGCAATGGGTGATCCGCAAACCGTTGGTGAAGTGGCGCTAGATATGGAAACCATTCGTCGTATAGCCGAGGAGTCGGGAGGAAGCGCATTTGAGGCGTTGAATCGAGACGAACTGCAAAAGGCTTATGCGGAAATCGGTGAACTAGAACCTCAGCTCTATGAGAGCACGACTTATCGTCCGAAACAGACGATTCATCATCACTTAATGGCAATCGTGGTTGTTATGTATTTGACCGCCTTCAGCGCAGCGACCATGCGTCGTCGAAACCTCTTGAGAAAAGCGAAGCAACCTTTGATTCAGAAGCAAAAACAAGGAGAACAGAATGTTTGATTCTCTCGTTTTGCAGCAAGTGTTTACTCAATTTCATTTTATTCGCCCATTGTGGCTGCTCGCCTTCATTCCAATGTTCTTCTTACTTTGGCTACGTTGGCGTGAAGAGACGAAACCTAGTTGGAAAGATGTGCTGCCTGAGCATCTGCGCAACGCTCTCACGATCGGAGAACGAGGCTGGCGTAAACAGTTACCACTGAAGCTACTAATGGTGATCGTCGCTATCGCGATATTGATTTGTGCAGGTCCAACATGGCAAAGAGAGGCTTCGCCTTTTGGTGAAGATAAAGCCTCTATGTTGGTTGTGTTAGATAACAGCGAGACCATGCTTCTCAAAGACCTACCTCCTAGTCGCTTGGAGCGTTCAAAGCAGAAGATTCGTGATTTACTGGCCGCGCGTAATGGCGGTAATACTGGGTTAGTTGTTTACTCGGGCAGTGCACATGTTGCAATGCCAGTGACGCAAGATAGTAAAGTATTCGAGCCCTTCTTAGCCGCGATTACACCAGAGATTATGCCAGTAGCAGGGAAAATTGCCGAAGCGGCCCTGCCTCTCATTGATCAACAATTAAATAGTGAACCAGGTTCGACAGTGCTTCTGGTAACTGATGGTGTAAATCCAGCAACCATTAAAGCTTACGAAACGTTTTTTAACGACAAACCTTATCAACTGTTGATTCTCGCTGCAGGAAACCGCGACATTGTGAGTGATAACCCAGTGGATCTCAGAGCATTGAATGATCTGGCGAGTGCGACGGGAGGGCGAGTTATTGAAGTCACGGTCGATGACTCTGACATTCAAGTATTAAACCGTGCGGTTGAACGTAATATGCAGCTCAATGGTGAATCAGCAATGCCGTGGAAAGACATGGGCTATGGGTTACTGTTTCCTATTGCTCTCATTATGTTGCTATGGTTCCGAAAGGGCTGGTTAGTGCAATGGTGTATGGTTGGTGTACTGGTGACAGGTTCTTTCTACTCTAACCCGACGATGGCTGAACCTGTTAAATTGACGGCGGAAAAGCCAGTTCAAATTGAAGAAGTCACCGCTTGGGACAAAGCCTCTCAGTGGTGGTGGGATTTATGGTTAACTCCCGATCAGCAAGGGCAACGTCTACTTAATCAGCAAGAGTACCTTGAGGCGGCGAAGCATTTTCAAGATCCACTGCGAAAAGGTGTCGCTTACTACTATGCTCGTGAGTTCAAGCTTGCTCATAGCGCCTTCCTACAAACCAAGACAGATTTAGGTGTCTATTACTCAGCGACAGCGCTAGCGCGTCAGAGAGAATACTTAGCTGCTCGTGATTTATTGAAGTCACTATTGGAGAAACCAGATCTTGATAGCGAGCTTGCGGAAAAGGTTGAGCACAACCTCTCAGTATTCAACGGTATTGTTGAAGAGGTGAATCGCATGAGTGAAAGCCAAGCAGGCACGACCGATGGTCCTGAAGAGTCATTTGAACTTGATGAAGATAAACCAAGAACTGGTGATGGTGCAGAAGAAGAAACGGTCGCAGAACTGATGCTCAAAGAGACCCTGAACGCCAATGAAATACTCGGTAGTCAAGAACTGGCTGATAAATGGTTGAAAAGAGTCGAGGCTGATCCGAAGTACTTCTTAAAAGCGAAGTTTCAGATTCAGTTACGAGAGCCACAAATCGATGTAGAGCAGGAGAGCAACAATGAATAAATCTCTGCGTCATAGAATGAAAAGCGCGTTGAAAAACTGCCGCAGTCTATTAGTTATTGCTGCTGTTTTGATTGTGAGTATGACATCTCAATCGGTTTTAGCTAACGACATTAATGATTTGTACAAAACAGGAAAGGTAGAGTTAATTGCTTGGGTAGGCGAGCAGCCAACAACAGCCGACGAGAGTGAGCCCAAGAAGGAAATACCGACTTTCAGTGTTAATGAGCAGGTTGTATTAACGATTGAGGTTGCGACGCCACGCTGGTTCACTGGCGGCACGCGTATTGGTAACGTAGAAATGGCGGATGTTATTGCGAAGCAAAGGAATACACTCGCCACTAACTACACGGCACGTAAAAATGGTGAAACGTGGTCAAGACAGCGTTGGGAAATCACTTTGTACCCGCAAAAGAGCGGAGACTATGTGATACCGCGTCTGCCAGTTCGTGTGCAAGTATCCGCGGACGATGGCGAGAAAGTGAGTGGAACCCTATATACCCAACCGATCAAATTCAAAACACAGTTGCCTTCGGGTTTACTCACCGATGATACTCCTTGGTTTAGTGCGACCAGTGTTGATGTTGAGCAGGAGTGGCAACAATCTAATGAGAATTTAAAGGTTGGTGATGCGATCACTCGAACCGTTACTATCAAGGCACAAGACAGCTTATCGGTACTGCTGCCTAACTTGTTAGAGAACGAATCTACAGCTCAATACCAGGCATACCCTCAACCGCATAAATTAGATGATACGCAAGAGCGCGGGGATTACCGCTCAGAGCGAATTGAAGAGTCGGTGTATGTTATCCAACAAGGTGGTGATTTCACGCTACCTGAGTTGACCTTTCAGTGGTGGAATACTAAAGACGAACGATTAGAAACGGTTGTATTGGAGTCTACGTCATTTAGCGCGAAGCACACTCTAAAGTCATTTGTTAAAGCGTACTCAACAGCCATGATTGTCGCTGCTTTGTTTATTGCGATTGTGGTGATTATAGTGTTAGCGGGAAGACGTTATTATCAGACACGTCCGACTCCAAGGTGGTTAGCATTCCGCCGAGTTGTAAAAGCGGGCAATTGGCCGAAGATTCGCGGGTTTGTTTATCGAGAGCTCAGAAGTAAATCGTCACTGCTGGAGCTTGATAAGTGTGCGGATACTGAAGATTGGTCAGAGACAAATTTTGCATTTCAAAAAGGCAGCCAAGAGACTCACATTTTGCAGCGAGTTTGGAAGGTGGTGATTGAAACCCACAACCATAATGATCCGAACAGTCGCCAAAGCCCGCTACCTTGGTGGCGAAAATATTTTCCTAAAGCCTTACCTGATTTGGACCGTAAATCTCGATAGCGTGTGCCGTATCGCGGTGTTATGCCACTGAATCAACTAGGATTATAAAAGTACATTTGCAGACTCTTCATCATGGGGAGTCTGTTTAGCTATATTGGAGCTCTATGAAAAGCACTGAACTGAACCTGATTCCCATTTTTGTCGCGATTTACGAAGAACAGAACTTGTCTAAAGCGGCAGCGCGTATGGATATAAGCCAGCCGGCAGTGAGTAAGGCGCTAGCAAAGCTTAGAGATATCTACGACGAGCCTCTGTTCCATCGTACTACGTCGGGTGTTGAACCAACCGCTTTTGCATCGGACATCTATCCTGCAATGTCGGCCGCTTTGAAAAACTTTACCTCAACGCTCTCTGCATCGCGAGATTTTGACCCTAAAACCTCCAATCGAATCTTCTCTATCGCTTGCGTGTCGGCTGCGAGTTATGAGTTGATGCCTAAACTGATGAATCTCATCAGCCAAACTGCCCCCAATATTGCTTTAGAAATTCACCCTCTGTTTACTGAAGATTATGAGTCGGACTTACGTTTGCAAAGACATGATCTTATTGTCGACATGACGCCGAGAGGGCGCACCATGTTGAAACACGAAACGATTTCAACAGAAGAGCTGGTGGTGGTGTGTCGTGAAGATCATCCAACGATTGGCGATAGTATGGATATTGAGGAGTTTCTGACTCATGACCATGTAGTTGTTTCTCGTTGGCATGCCCGAAAAAGCTTATTGAGCGCAGAGGATTCTCAAGAGTTAGAGAAGCGTCGTATTGTGTATCGCGCGGCTGGAGTCGTCGAAATGATGCCCGTCATTGAGAACTCCGACTACATCGGTATGTTGCCTATGTCATCGGTTCGTTGTTTTGGTAATAAATACAAACTTAAGACCTTGCCACTGCCATTTGATCTAGAAGACTTAGATATGTGTATGATTTGGCACCCGAGCAGAACTAACGAGCCTAGTCATAAATGGCTTCGAGGCAAATTGAAAGCGGCCGCTAAAGAGGTCATGTCGCAATAAAATGATAGCCCCAGACGTTCGGGTCTGGGGCATAGTGCTTAAGGAATAAGAGGTTTATCGTTAGACTTGCTCTAACGAAACCTGTTTAGGAACCAGTTCTCGGTTTTGAAGGAAGTAAGTTAGCCAATCATCAACAGGCAGTGGGCGTGCAAAGAAGTAACCTTGCGCGTATTTACAGCCGATTTGGCGCAATGTACGCACATGGCACTGTGTTTCTAAGCCTTCTGCAATTACCGAGAAATTCAGTATTTGCGCTAGTTTGAGAATGGCGCACGTAATTTCATAATCAACTTTCGACGAGTTGATGTCCTCAACAAAGCTTCGATCGAGCTTAACGCAATCCGCAGATAGATTTTTCAATACCGATAGCGATGAATATCCGGTACCAAAATCATCAATGGCGATCTTGTAACCTTTAGAGTGCAGCAACTCTATCGTTCTTGAGCAGGTTTCGAAATCACGCATCATGTCACGCTCAGTTATTTCTAATAACAACTGATGAGGCTTACAGTCCGTTTGATCAAGAATCTCTTGCAACTGTTCTGCAAGGTCTGTTCTATAGAACATTCTCGCAGAGAAGTTGATCGAGAAAGTGACACCTTCAAGGTCAATACCGTCACGTTGCCATTCAGTAATCAGGCACGCTACTTTCTTGAACACCCATTTATCAATATCGATAATCAGGTCGCTCTTTTCGGCAACTTCTAGGAAGTCAACTGGCGGAAGCAAACCAAGCTTCGGGTGCTGCCAACGAACCAATGCCTCGGCACCAATAATCTCTTGAGTATTAAGGTCGACCTTAGGTTGGAAGAACACTTCCAGTTCGTCATTAGCGATCGCATGGCGTAGACCCATATTGGTTTCAATAAGGTCGTGAGCTTCATGGGTCATTTTATCCGCATAGACTCGGTACTGATCCCGACCATTTCGTTTCGCGTGATACATTGCAGTGTCTGCGTTTCGAATTAGGGTTTCGCGATCAGCACCGTGAGTAGGGTATTCACATACGCCAATACTCGCAGAAACGAAAATAGAGTTGCTACCGATGTAATAAGGCCTTCTCAATGCATGATTGAGACGCTTAGCGATCGGTTCACTCTCTTCTAGCCTCAAGTTCGGGTATACCACCAAGAACTCATCTCCGCCCATTCGAGCAACGAAGCCTTGATCGCCAACGATGTTGGTTAAAATATCTGAAACACTCACTAATAAGTTGTCACCGGGTGCGTGACCGAGTGAATCATTAATGGTTTTGAACTCATCGATATCAAGATAAAACAGCAAGAAAGGCGAATTGTTATCGATAGACTGCTGGATCTCTCTATCTAACAGCTTGGTCGCTAACAAACGGTTTGCTAAGCAAGTCAGTGGATCGTGGTGTGCGAGAAAGTCGAAGTTCTTTTTCTCTTCTGTTAGGTCTAAATAGGCCTCTGACAGACGCAATGACATATCATTATAGGCTTTCTCAAGGTGTGACCATTCATCGGTACGCCCCAAGTTGATTGGCTTTCTGAGGCTTTCCGATTCAAGACGATCAAAGCCTTGTTTTAAGGCATTCAGTGGTTGTCTGATGTGATGTCTGACAACGTAGTTTACCAATAACATGGATAGCAAGACCGCAAATAGGCTGATGATAATCGCGTTGAACCTTGAATTTGCGATCTCTTTTTCTAACTTGTCGGTCAGTGCTAAAGCCTGCCCTTGAACACGCGACTCTGTGTTTTCTACCATATCGAGCAGATCACTTTGAGCTTCCAATAGAGATGCCATTACGATCCAGCGTTGCTCTAAGTTAGCTCTAATGCGTTTAAGAGCTGCGTTGTACCGTTTTACGGTTTTGCTAATTTTCTCTTTTTCTGCAATGACAGCGGCTGTTTTAATATCAACGTTTTCTAAGTGAAGTAGAAAGATATCGAGTTCTTTTTCGACGGCAATGATCAGCACCTTTTCCGTTTCTGGCGTGATACGGCTATGGATGTCGCCAATCATTTTTCCTGATGTTAGAAAAGACTCTCTTAACATGTTGAACAGGTCGAGTTCATTGTCGTAGTTGATCAAGTTCGGTTGCTCTATGAGCCTAAGTCGACTGTCTGCGATCGCGAATTCGAGCTGATCAAGTTGCTCAGATAAAGTGACATCAATTTGATTGGTCTGTTTAAGGATTCGATTGAGCGCCAGCGAGCTACCTAGAAAACGGTGAAAATTATCAATGAATGCGTCGATCTTTTGAGAAAAACCTTCATTGGTCGATAAATCTCTAAGCTTCTGTAGTTGTAAATCAACATTGAATGCTTCTTCTGAAAGTGTACTTTCACTGAACAAAAATGTTTGTTCGAGCAATTTCACTCTTGAAGTTAGCGCGAATACACGACGGCTTATTTCCGAGTTAACAATGAGCTCTGAAACATGCGTTGAAGTTTCTGTTTTCAATGTCGACTCAACGTAGTAGAGCGATCGAATCACAACGATCACCGCTAAACTTACAATCAGCAGCGATACAAGGTTGGACAAGATGAGTCTTTGAGTGATGTTTATCTGATGTAATTTCATTAACGCTTCCAAATCTTCAGATAGGCTTCACGGTAGCCGTTTTGAGGGTCGTAGACCCCTTTATCTTCTTGGCCGATAAGTTCTTCAACATTATCTGGAGTGACGAGGTGTACTGGCGCTGAATACCCGCTAGGCGGCATGCCATTGAATGCGCGATTTAGCTCATCAACTATCTGCCAACCTTGTAGATATAAAGGCTCAGGAACGGTGGCCAGTTGGAATTGACCACTGTTAATACGTTTGTATGCCGCTTTACTGCCATCTCCAGCTGAAATGTTATTCGGGATGACTCTTAGTTGTTCGACGTTGGTCTCTAAAGAAGGGATCGCATAATCAATGTAAAGGTCATTAATTGCTAAAAGGTGAGTGATTTCTTGACCGTACTTCATATCGAGAGTTTGTAGCGTAGCTGGCATCTGCTCCGCAATTTTGTCCAGCGGCAAATAGTGGAGTTCAAGAACATCACATGTTGCGCAACGTTTAATTGTTTCGACCATCGCATTGGCTTTGATCATCGCAATCTCATAGTTAGGGTCGGTAAAGACCACTGTTTTGGCTTGGCCATTAGAATTTACTATCGCCAGTAGAGCAGCAACCTCTGCCACAGCAAGAGGATCGGTTGTGATGTTGGTATATAGACCGATTTCAGGGTTACCGCCAACAAACTCAGTCGCGTGCCATCCAATAACAACAATACCTAGTTCTTCAGCTTGCTTTAGGATGTGCTTATGTCGTACTGCATCAATGCCACCTAATACAATCGCGTCGGGCTGAAAGCTGATGGCCTTTCTGATAGCAGCGCCTTGGCGAACTTTTGAGCCCAAACCATCGATAAATCTAAGGTGCCAATTGATGTTCGAAATGGCTTCAGAGATACCGCGACCAACACCATAAACGCCTCCGTTGCGAAGATCAGAGGCAACAAAGATGACATTTTTCTCGTGACGAATCCTGGGGCCTTGAGTGGGGCCGTCCCAATGTTGTTGGCTTGATACTGCTCGTATCACTTTTTCTTTCGCATATTCGAAGAATTGCTGTTCACTGTCTGCCAAACTGGGAGTCCCCCAGGTACCAACAAGCAGCCAACTCACAAAAATTAACATTTTATTCATGATGTCTATAAAAGGCTTTAAACGATAACGGCTCTATATTTATAATATTGTCAATAAACATTCAAACTTTTGGTAACATTTATGCCGGGTCAGATTTATAAAAACATTTTATCGGTCTTAGTTATTGCTTGTTCTACGCTCTCTTTTTCCACACAGGCTGACGGGGTAAGGTCTGAGTCAGATGTTAAGAAACTTCATAAATTTCAAGAAACTGTCAGTGGGGAACCTGTTGCTTTAGCACCAATGACGGTGGAAAAACCGGTTCGAATTGCATTAATTTACCCAAGTGCAGATATTTCTGACTTTTGGATACGAAACTACGTGGCATTGAAAGAGCGACTGGTTGCATTGGATCTGCCATTTGAAATCGAACAATTCACTTCTAAACAGATCGAGCACTCGCTGCAAACTCAATACATCGATCAAGTTCTGAGCTCTGATACGCCTTATGACTTTGTGATTTTTGGTCCGTCTGAACTGGGTTTTCAAGCTGAGAATATCCAAAAACTGTCTGCATCCGATGAATTCAAAACCTTCATTTGGGCGTTCCACACACCAAATGAAAAATGGGAGCATCAGCCAGACAGCTGGTTCGACTTTTCAAGCGCAATGGGGGCGGAAGTACTTTGTGATCATGTCGTGAAGGAGCTTGGAGAAGATGTCGAGTTTTCTGCGAATCGAGGAATACCCGGAATTACTGACACACAGCGTTCTCAAGGCTTTATTGACTGCGTAGAAGAGAAGGGCAATTGGCTGACAGTTTACGAGCACTTTGGTCAATATCAGAAAATTGGTGGTGCCGATGGGATTCGATTAGTACTAGGAAACTTCCCAGAAGTGACCATGGTACATAATGCCAACACCGCAATGACAATCGGGGCGATTGATGCTCTGAATGAAGCTGGAAAATTGCCAAACATCTATCTAACGGGTTGGGGTGGAACAGCCAAAGAGATTGAGAAGATTCGTTCAGACGAGTTGGATGCCACGCCAATGCGTATGAGTGATGATCTCGGTGTTGCGACGGCTGAAGCAATAAAGTTTCACCTCGAAAAGCGTGAGTCAGAGGTGCCACTCATTTATCTAGGGCGTATCACTGTGGTACACAATAAGATGAATGATGACCAGTTAGATAAGTTGACGGAAGAAGCATTTCGCTATTCAGGTAAGCATTAATTCATGGTTGCCAAATAAGAGTTAAACAAAGAGTCGATTATCTATGTGGCGTAAACGTCCGCAGATAATCGACTCTTACTTTTGGTTATCAAACTGAGTATTAGCCGTAATATCTTCTAATTAGTAACTTCTTTTAGAACTTCTCCGATTGAGCCACTCGGTTGAGTAATTCCAAGTTTGTTTGATAGTGTCGGAGCGATGTCGTATGGAGTGATACTGCGCGATACTTTCTGACCTTCCACATCGTAACCTGCAAAGATCACCGGCACGTGAGTATCGTAGCGCCAAGGTGAGCCATGAGTAGACGCGATCTGTAACCCTTCCATATCGTTAATATAACTGCGAGGCGCAAACACAATATAGACATCACCAGAGCGTGCCGGGTGATAGTTGTTCTTTATCAGGTTCATGATGTGTGTATCTGGTACGCGATTGGCTGCAATATCAGTGCTCGATACGGCATAAGCCACACCTTCGACTTTTGATACCTCATCCGCTATTGCTGCTTGTACGGCCGCTAAATCTACTTTTTTCTCTATTAAGAGTTCATGGTTTAGGTATACGTATGGTTGAGCATAGAGACGAATCGCATCTTTACTTAAACCGAACTCATCTTTAAGGCGTTTTTCAACACCCGCTGAAAGAAGAGAGTCTTTATTAAAATACTGCGCTTGGGTAAAGCCGAGTACGTTCGCCGCAGGTGAAGATTCCGGAACCCCGTGGTCTGCCGAGAGTACGATTAGGGTATTTTCCAATCCTACATGGTTATCGATGTTCTTAAATAGCTTCGCAAGCGTCTTGTCTAATCGAATCAGGTTATCCTCAGTTTCTAGACTCTCAGGGCCATAAAGGTGGATAACATAATCGTTTGATGAAAAGCTGACTGATAGGTAATCAGTCGCTTTTCCTTGCCCCAGCTTCTCTTGCATCAATAGGGTGCTGGCAAAGTTCTCAGTAATCTCATCACCAGCAGGGCTGACGGTTAGCATAGTGCTGTAGTACTTGTAACTGGCTGGTCCATAAGGGTGTGGGAAGGTGCGTTGGAAACCCGCTAACTCTACTTTATGGTCTGAGTTATGCTCTTCTAGGGTGTAAGCCTCTCTAGGTAGCGATAACTCCCATTTCTGCTTGGAGTATTGGCTAGGGATGGCTTTTTCATTCCATCGTTCAACCCAAGCTGGGTACTCATCATAGTAATAATTACTGGTAACAAACTCAGATTGTGCCTTGGAAAACCAGAATGCTTTGCCACTATGGCCAGCGAGAGAAATCGCACCACGGTCTTTAACGGATACTGCAAATATCTTGGATTGACCACTATTTGAAATAGTCAGCTCGTCACTGAAAGTGGTAGAGAGGATCGGTTCTGGAGAACGCCCATCACCACCTGCCGCTTTTTGCGTTGGGTCGATTTCTGTCGCTTTATCCACGCCAGCGCCAGAGGTCAACATGTTGTAGTTTGAGTCCTCAACGTTGTAGACCAAACGCTCTTGACTGCGGTCGTACCAAACGTTGCCGACCATGCCATGAACGCTAGGCGGAGCGCCTGTTGCTAAAGAGACGTGACCAACAATGGTCTCAGTATTGCCATGTTGGTAATGTGCGTTGGTGTAGTAGGTGCCATCTTCCATTAGGTAGCGAAAGCCACCTTCGCCAAAGTTATGTTGGTATCTTTCTAGAAGATCCGCACGAAGACCATCTACGGTGATTTGAAGTACTAAATTGGGTTTGTTTTCAGAAGCAAGCGTAGGTAAAGAACAGACAAGCGCTAGGGCGAGTCCAGACAGTTTCGCGTATTGCATAGCATACCCTTGAGAATTGTTATTTTAACTGACGTTGTAAAGATGGTTAAAAGCAGCTGTAAATCAAAGGATCTTCATTGCTTCATAACCATCAGTTATGTCATGACGGATGAGTCACTAGGCTCAAATGAGTTTATTTGTCTTTAACGAGGCGTAGTCCCATGTCAGACATGGTGATTGACTGACTTGCGAAATCGCGTCTGTAGCTTTCCGATTCATCACTGTCGTAGGCAAAACTGCCGCCTCGGACTGACTTGTGTGATAAACCAATGTCGCTGTGTTTAGCGTTGTTCGGATTGTCGGAAGGTGCGTATCGGTAATAAGTGTCGTCGAACGCATCAATAACAAACTCGCCAACGTTTCCCGTCATGTCATATAAGCCTAGTTCATTGGGCTGCTTTAAGCCTACCGGATGGGCACTATTTTGTGAGTTTTTAGAGTACCAAGCTACGTCGTCTAAGTTATTGGAACCACTATAGATATATCCTTCACTTTTATTACCGCCTTTGGCTGCAAACTCCCATTCTGCTTCCGTTGGTAGGCGGTAATTCTCACCCGTTAATTCGTTGAGTTGGTCAACAAAATAGACGGCTTGTTGCCAGCTTAGATTGTTCACTGGTACTTGTGGGTTAGGGAAGTAGCTCATCGATGAACCCATTACAGATTCAAAGATTTCTTGGGTCACCTCAAACCTAGAAATATAGAAGCTGTTTACGGTCACTTCACGTGCGGGTGTCTCTGCTTTTTTTGCTGAGTCTGCGTCGGAACCCATGCTAAAGCTGCCGCCTTCAACGAGTACCATGTCTTGATTGATACGTTGGGCAATAGGGTGCTCAGGTGTTGTCGCACAACCTGAAACCATCAAAGTAAGTAATATGCTGCCAGCAGTCGTTAAGTATTTGTAATTCAAGCTCTTCATTAGGAAGCCTCTATCGAATGGGAGTGGCGTAATTTTACCCATTTCGGCTATTCCAATTGGTTATAAAGGGTATAACAAGCTACTGATAGCAAGGCGTTTTATGATTAGTGCAGACACTAAAAATAGGTACATGAATCATGCATATTACTCAAGGTCCTCAATATAACGGTAAGGCTTCAAAACGATTACACGTTATGGCGAAACCAATTGGTGCGGCATGCAACATCGATTGCACGTACTGTTATTACCTAAGTAAGCAGGATTTATTGGAGTACAAGAAAGGTTGTTCTCCAAAGATGGACGATGAAACACTAGAAACCTATATTCGCCAATATATTGAAGGCCAAAACACACCTGAGATTATTTTCTCGTGGCAAGGCGGTGAGCCAACCATGCTCGGTCTTGAGTACTTTCAAAAGATTGTAGGTCTACAAAAAAAGTACCAACCCCAAGGCGTAGTGATATCTAACGACCTCCAAACCAATGGCACTTTGTTGAATGATGAGTGGTGCCAGTTCTTAGCTGAGAACAACTTCCTAATTGGTTTGAGCATTGACGGCCCAGAATTACTACACAATACCTATCGAACCAATAAAGCGGGGCGCGGCACCTTTAAGCAGGTGATGGCGGCGGTCGACCTGCTACATAAACACCAAGTGAAATTCGCGACACTAACCTGTGTGAATAATCTTACTAGCCAGAACCCGATAGAAGTGTACCGATTCTTGCGCGATGTTGTTAAATCGCCCCAGATGCAGTTTATTCCTATCGTAGAGCAGAAGACGTTCCGCACTGTCGCACCTCAAACTTCTGAGTTCGATGCCCAGCTTGTGCAAGGCGATAAGCGACTTATTCCTGGGCATAAAGATTCGGTGATGGAGTCGTGGTGTGTATCTGATTTAGCGTGGGGCAACTTCCTCATCGCTGTGTTCGATGAATGGGCAAGAAACGATATTGGTAAAGTCTTCGTGCAGTATTTTGAGGCGAGCGTCGAAACTTGGATGGGGCGTCCAAATCCGTTATGTACCCTAAATGAGCTATGTGGCAAAGGTTTGGCTATGGAGCCAAATGGTGATGTGTTTGCTTGTGACCATTATGTGTACCCAGAATACAAAGTGGGTAACATCCACCATCAGAAACTGGATCAAATGGCGTACAGCCCGTCTCAACAAACATTTGGTTTTGCTAAATCGAAAACTCTGACAAGCCAATGTCAACAGTGTGATTATAAGTTTGCTTGTCATGGTGAGTGTCCAAAAAACCGTTTCATAAAAACTCATGATGGAGAATCAGGCTTAAATTATCTTTGTGCCGGGTGGCATAAGTTCTTTTCTCATGTTGATAAGTCGATGGCTTATATTCTGCGAGCGATGGGACATCCCGTAGCACACGGAAAATATAGTGATGCAGTATTGATTGCAAAACGTCGTCAGCAACCAACATTCGAAACTAAGTTTTAATTGGAGCGAGGCACTTATGATGATTAAAAGAAGTTTAGCGACCATGATTGCTTTAATGCTATCAACGTCAGGTTTTGCAGCGAGCAATGACTTAAGTCCTGCTCAAAGTGGCTCGGTTTTACAAACACCAACAGAGCAACATGTCGAAGGGGAGCTTTCTAGTGATCCACAGCAACGCATTCAACAGCTTTCGTACATGGCGCAAGACCAATCACAATCAATACAGAATCGCACGGGCGCACTGCGAGCGTTAGGTGCCTACCCAAGCCAAAATGCGCTTGTCGCGGTCGCGCGAGGCTTAAAAGATTCAAACTCTGAAGTGCGAGAAGCGGCAGTGATTGGTGCTGCGCCATATCCCTTCGAGCATCGTTGGACTCTCGTATCACCGTTACTGAATGATGAATCAGAAATGGTTAAACACAGCGCCGCTTCAAACCTCGTCCGTGATTACGGTGCGATGAATGCAGACCAGAAAGCGCAATTGGATGAGCCGGTAACATCCCTGATTGAGTTCCTGGAACAACAGCCAACACAAGAGTATCAGTTGTTACTCGCTGATGTGCTTCGTTGGTACGCGCATCCAAATAAGGCAGAGACCATCTACCTTGAACTTGTGAAAACACGATCTGAAGATCCACAAGTATGGTTAAGCTTTGCAGATAACTACCGAGCTCAAGGGAGAGATAAAGAAGCAGTGAGCATACTTGATCGTGGCCTTGAAAAAATGCCTGACAATGCAGCTCTGCACTATTCAAAATCGCTCACTCTAGTGCGTTTAGAAGATAAAAGCGCAGCGGCTGCTGAAATAGAGAAAGCAGCACACCTAGCAAAAGATAACAGTTACTACTGGTACCTTAATGGTGTTCTACAAGAGCCTCTAAGCATAGATAAATCGACAGAATCATTCGAGAAGGCATACATGATTTCTGGTGCGCCAGAGCAGTTGTATGCAGTGTGTGACATCTATGTGCGATACGGACATCAGAAGAGTGACGAGTGTTTGTCTGAGTTAGGGAAGGTCGCTCCAGATTACGTGATTAAACAACTGGAAGAGAAGCGAGTTAATCCTAGTTAGTAACCAAAAGAGCTCAACCAAGTTGAGCTCTTTTGGTATCTATCGATGAGACAGTCTAGAAAACGAAATTAAGCATGATGGTGTAGAGCATCGCATTATCGTCAGTTGGACTATCGATAAAGGCTCCGGTACCTCGGCGTGCCTCAAAGTATTGTACTTCACCGTTTAGCGATACGTTTGGTAGCACATCGTAGTCCACGCCTAAGGTATAGCTATTTCCAGACAAGTGTTCATGGTCATTAAACTGCGCACCATAGACTGCATAAGGGGTAAACAAGCCTAAGTGGTAGCCAAAACTGGTATAGAATGACGACGAAAAGTCATTGGTTTGTGCTTCTGCTGCAACGACTGCACTACCAAATTCATATTCTGTTCCCAGCGACCACAGTTGGATGTGTTGATTTTCAGTTGTTGGTAAAGGGCCTATTCCATCAATAGTCAGCTTCTGATCGAAGTTCGAGTCTAGGAACGCGGCATTCCAGCGGTAGTTATCGCCGCTAATCACCATGTTGACGCCAAACATCCGATTTGTCGTAAATTTAATATCGGTTGTACTGTCAAACTCAACTTCGTTTTCATCTTTAATGCCGAAAAAAGGTGTTAACTGGAGGCTGGCTTCATCGGTTAGCTCATGGTTCCAAGATACCTTCGCACCATTAAAGGCAGTGATACCGAGAATACTGTTGTAGACCTCTGTAGGTGGCCTTGCTGTCATATAAGCTTGGCCGACATAATAGTATTCTGATGCAAGAAAAAGGGGCAGGCGAAGGCGGCCAACACTGAAGTCAAAGTCGTTGTATTCGTAGCCTATGTAAGCCCATTCCAGTGCAGGGTCATTCCAATCGTCCTGAGGTCTTTTCACTACTTGAACCGATGCTCTCAACGCACTGAGGTAGTAGTCGAGTTGTAGACCAAAGGTGGTGTCACAGTCGTAGCAGTTCTCGTCTTTAAAGCCGCGATTGATCATTAAAAGCGTATCGTTATCTGACCTCACCCATGATGTTGAGCCAAAGCCGCTTAAAGATAAGCTGTCTGTTAGCTCTATGACTGCAAAGACAGGAGAAGCGAGAGCACAACCTAATACTGACGTTACAATTCTTTTCATCGTTATTTCTCCGCGCTAATTACATAGAGCACATTGGCATCTTGAGGGATGGAATCTAATGGTGCATAGCCGATACGGTTAGGTTTATCATTTAGCCAATTAATTAGATTCTCTGGGTTTGGGGCTTTAATCTCTTTTGGATGTCTTGCTTTCCCCGAGAACGAGAGACTTGCCCAATGTGCATTCATCTGTGCGGTATTTTTTCCTAGTAGAAGTTGATAGAAATCCTGTCTTTCATTGGTATTGGCAGGCCAATCAGACAACTCAACTCGTTTACCGTTTAAGCGTTTAGTTTTGCCTCTGTACAGCTTTCTTGCCTTGTTAATTGTTATCTCTTGAAACTCGGAGTCGAGAGAAAAGATAGCGTACTCGCCAACCGCATGAGCGGGGTTAATCAGTAGGAGGCAACCAAATAACCCAAGAGCCGCAGGTTTCACGGCTTGGCGTTGTAATTGAATTAGTGTATTTCTCCAGTTCATTGGGCTCTCCTAGCTCGTAGCACTTTCAATCTGGTGGAACAATTTATCCTTTCGAACTGGTTTGGCTACGTAGCCATCCATACCTGAGTCGTAACACTTTTGGATATCGTCATCGATGACACTTGCGGTCAGCGCGATGATTGGCGTTTTATTGAGACCGAAACTTTGTTCGTGTTCTCGGATTTCTCGAGTTGCGGCGAAACCATCTTTTACTGGCATCATGCAATCCATCAAAATGACGTCGTAGCTGTTGTCTTTACGGTACATATCGACCGCTATTTGCCCATTGTCTGCAATCTCGAAAGCGTAACCTCCTTTTTTAAGCATCACCGATGCTACCTTCTGATTGACCCGATTATCTTCGACTAAGAGGATTTTCTCAGATTTAGCGACAATGTTTGTTGTCTGTTCCTTTGATTCAAATAGTGGCTGCGGTGCGGGTTTTTGTTGAGTTGACGCTTGTGAATTAATTCCTTCTGGCTCTTGTTTCTGAAGTTCTTTGGCTTTAATTATTGGTGCCACAGTCGCCATATCTGTCTCAGTTTGAGGTTGTTGGGTCAGTGGGATAGGAGCACTTGTATCGATCGCTGAAATTACTTTCTCCTTTAACATTTCAAATTTGAACGGCTTAGGAATGTAATCATCCATACCGACGTCGAAACATCTTTGGATGTCATCATCAATAACACTGGCGGTGAGTGCGATGATGGGTATACGGCGTGGAGAATTAATCTCTTGTTCGATTCTGCGTATATTGGCGGTTGCCTCAAAGCCATCCATAACCGGCATCATGCAGTCCATTAAAATAGCGGCGTAATGCGGGTTCACGGTGTACATATCAACCGCTTCTTGCCCGTTATTGGCAAACTCGAAGGTGTAGCCACTTTTGCCAACGTGTAAACCGGCGATCTTTTGATTTATCTTGTTGTCTTCAACAATCAAGATCACCTGTGACGCACACTGTTTTAAAGTTTTGTTCTCAGCGCGCTCAGCTTGCCCTTGGCTATCACAATACTCAAGTGCTTTTATGAACCTCAAACCAAGTAGCGGTTGTGATACTTGAGCTGTGATACTTGAGCCTAGATCAACGGGTTCACTCAGGAAGGAACGAATTAGACAAATCTTCACACCTTGTCCACTTACATCATCTAAGAGCGACGTATGATCACTGGCTTGTAGCTGTTCGTCTTCTGCGAAGATAACGGTAGTTGGTTTAGCTTTATCGATAGACTCCAATAGAGCAGGGAGCTCGCTAGCTGAGTTTGAAGCTTTAGATAGCGTGATTGAATAAAACTCTAAATCTTGCTCGATGCGCTGTGCTAGGTGCTGGTTGTTGCTGACTAAAATAATGTTTGAAGTGGCTGTGCTCGGTTTGGTTGCATCTACATCAATCGGCAACTCAAGGTCAAAGTAGAAGCAACTTCCTTTTCCTTTCACTGAATCTAATTGGATTTTCCCGCCCATTAATTCCACTAACTGAGTACTGATCGCAAGGCCGAGCCCCGTACCACCGAACTGACGAGTGGTGGAATCATCTTCTTGAGCAAATGGTTCAAATATCTGTTTCTGCTGCTTCTCATCGATACCGATACCTGTATCTTGCACAGAGAAACGAACCTTAACGCTATGAGCATGACTTTCTTCTGCGTTAGGAGTGCTCAGATTTACAGAGTTAATGTCGCCTAAAGTATCAATCGATAGAGTCACCGCGCCTTCAGTGGTAAATTTCACAGCGTTAGACATGAAGTTCATGAGCACTTGTCTTAAACGGTGATCATCAATCATGACACGACTTGGGGTATTCGGGCTGATGTTGACGTTAAGCGCTATCTTCTGCTCTTTAGCCTTTGGCGCGACAATTGAGGCAATATCATAAATCGATTCACGGATTGAAGCAGAATGAGGACTTATTAGCAGCATCCCCGACTCAATTTTCGAGAAGTCGAGAATGTCATTAATGAGACTTAACAGTAGGTGCGACGATGTATCGATAGTATCAACATAGTCTCGCTGCGTTGGTGTAAGTTGGGTATCGGATAAAATCTCCGAAATACCAATAACTCCATTAAGTGGCGTTCGGATTTCGTGAGACATATTAGCCAAAAAGCTGCTCTTTGCTTTACTTGCCTGAATCGCATCGTCTTTTGCTCTCTCCGCATCTTCTTTTGCTAACGTCAGGCGCTCTTTTGCGTGCTCCCTCTCAATGGTTAACCTTTCAACTTGCTGGGCGAAGAGGCTCAATTCATCTTTACCTTGAACCAACTTAGATAGTGATGGACGTTGACGCTCGTCTTCACTTTTAAGGAAGCTTAAGATCAATCCAAGGTTGTTCGTAACTTGTCGTGCTAAGCTGATGGTTAGCCCCATGACTACTGCAGCCAATAGCGTTACCAGACCAATAAACAAGGTTCTTTGCATCTCGGCGTTACTGATCGCGAGCTCGACTTCATTCTGAAACTCTTGCTTGATGATGTTTGATAAATCTTGAAGGAGATTCAATCTCGCACTCATGGCAATTAAGCCAGTGTTGATCTCTTCTGGTGAAAGCTGGTTAATGGATTCAACGCTAAATAGTGCGCTTCTGATCTCTTGGCTTTGAATGAAGACCTCATTGCGAAACACCTCCACCATCTGCGCGACTTGGTTTTCATTGGCGTTAAGAGTAATAAAACGCTCCAAAAACAACAGTTGTCTTTCTCCGAGTGTTTTTATCTGCTCTGCTAACTCAGGGTCGTATTCTTGTTGGTTTTGGAAAATGTCCAGCAGCGAAGCGCTCAACTTAAACTCTTCGTTAGACCAAAAAGAGAGCCATTCCAACTGTTGGAGTGCGTTTAAGTGTTGTTGGATTTCGCGCTTGGTGACTTCAAAGGGAACACGCTCGATGGATAACAGGAGTTGCTTGTATAGGTCACTTTGCCATTCAATCGCGTCTAACTTATCGAAGCTATCTGTTGCTTCCATGGTCGATAATGTTGCTTCGCTAAAGTCAGAAAGCAGTTGGTTTACCTCGCTGGATTGCTCACGGAAAATGACGGGCGAAAGGGTTTTTAGCTCTTCTTTTGCTTGAGCACTTTGAGCGACAAAACTGGTTGGATCGGGAGCAAGAGTACTCCTGTATAGTATTGATATATCTTGTAAATACACAGCTAGCTTACTGGTACGCTCGAAATCATGTAGCTGCTCTGTTAAGAACAGTGCTTGTCTACCTGCAAGGAACAATAGCAAGGAGATAGGAAGTAGTACTAAGCCGAAGAGTTTGTGTTTGACTGACAAGTTATTCCATATTGTTTTTGTAGACATATAGGTTCCATCCAACTACACGCATATTCAAACAGTAGGATAAACTGGCCAAATTGGAAATTTTATTTGATGAATTTTGAACGAAGTGTGGAACAGGTAACTATTTGATGGGGGTATCAATTTAGGATGGGTGTACGACCTTTTGACTTGTACCAAAGCCCTACCAAAATTAAGGAATTAGTATTGATATTGAGGGACGAATTTATTCCGCCATTTGAGTATTTACCCGCCGGTATACTGCGAAACTTGAGACTGCTATCTAACACCTCTTGGTACAATAAATCACTAAATTCGTCATCAAATAGTACACTGAAACCAAATCCGACTTTGTTGCTAAGAACTTGCGGGTTTTCAATGGTTTTTCCTGAAGGACTAACGCTTGTCCAAGCCTTTCCGTAATAGTAGATATTGTTATAAGCAAACCATGGGTTTTTGCTCATTGCATCTTCTGCGTACGCAGTGATGATTCCGCTCTTTTCCCAATTTTGCTTGTGTAGCTCATAAAAGGGCTCCAACTGACTCCAACTTGGGTCACTTTGATACTCAATACCAGCGAGGACATAAGGATCACTAGTAAGGAAAGGGACATTGCGCGAATCAATTTGAATATCGATACCTTGAATCTCGATGCTTTCTAAATAATCGTCGAGATCAGGAAAGGGCAGCTCATAGCCATACATTTTGAAACCTTCAGCCGCGTACTGAAGATAGCCATTTCTTCCTTCTTGACGGTAGTACTCCTTGTTTTTATAAAGTTTCGTTCCATAAAGGGTACCATTGTGTACTGCGCGTTTAAGATCCCACTGGGTAACGATCTTGTTTACGTTTGGTGAGAGTTTAGGGTGTTGCTGCTCCAAAATTTTCAGCCATATGAGGAGCCGACCGATGTCTAATGCGGACCACCCGTTGCCGTTACTTTTTGTTTCACTCAGACGGCCAGAAGGAAGCCCAGTTTTTGTGCTGTACTCTCGGTTTGGTAGGGTATCCTTATAGAGTGGAAACGAGCCTAATGTTGCCAGTGTTTTCTCAAGTTCATAATGGACTTGTTCTGGCTCTTTCATGCCTAACGCTTCTAACGCGAGGGTAGCAGCTATGCCACTGGCTACATCCCACATCGTCGTATGACTATAACCCTGAACCGAATTCCACAACCCTGTCTCTTTATGGAAATTACGATGGATGTAATGCTCAGCTTTTTTAGCGAGTAAACGTTCATTTCGAGTTAGTGGTATTGGGTCGTTATTTTTGACAAGAGTCGATTGAAGATAACTGACATGCACTTCTTCTTGGATGGTGTCCGTTACATTGTTCTCTTTTGCATCTTCAATAATCGGCGGGGCAATCACTCTTCGATAGTATTGTGTCTTAGGCGCAGTAGCAGATTCAACACTTTCACCTTCTTCAACAGTACTTACACCTCGTTGTCCATAAAAGCTAACCTCTTCATCGCCATAGCTAGCGAAAGAGGTAAAAAAGGCCGTAAGACTCAAAAACAACATCTTATATTGGGTATGTCTATGAAGAAATTGTGTCAATGCAATCTGACTCATAATGTTTGTCTAACATAATGATAATACAACTTATTGTTTAACAGAGTTTAAATTCCCAAAAATGTGAGAATAGAAGTTGGTGATAATTTGCACAATTAGCTTGTTGTTGATCAGGATTAGCTGTTAAACTTGAGGCATAACAACGGACAGAACTGGCTAGATGGATTTTGATTTAGTTAGGAATAAGATTGTTATGTTCAAATTTTACGATTTCCTCCGCGAAATAGGCGTTGTTGTCCCAGAACAGCAAGCTTCTCACAATAATTTTTCTGCTGACTACCATTACTCAAGTTCCCGTTATCAAATTGAAGAACCCGCGAAAAAGAGAATTGCAGATTACTTGTCTTCCAATGTACTCAAGCGATTGAATTGCGGTGATGTATCGAATTCTAACGGTGTTATTGCTTTTTCATTTGGTGATAGCGACGACGTCAACCAACTTCTTGCTCAAGAGGTGGAAAGATTCCACCAAGAAAACCCATCCGCTCCTTGTTATGTACAGCAAGAGGTCGCAGCTCATTTGAAAGCAACGCCTCATGTGAGTATTCAAAACAGTGCTTATCAAACCACAACGGATGTTGCGAGAGCTGCATTGAATGATATTGGTCTCGCGAAGATCACGGTGATTGCGCAGTCTTGGCACGCACAGCGTTGTATTGAAACTTGTGAATCGCTTGGTTTTGAAGTGGTCGCATTGAGAGTGAGTGATGGATTTCCAGCCAAAGACCCACAGCCTTGGGTAAGGAACCCGATTAACTGGATCATAAAAGAGAGCCATCGAGAAGTCGCGACTGGTTATGAAATCAGTGAGCAGTTTAATCTGGTATAGCAATTCAGCATTGAGTTTCTATTTGGAATAGTCGCTAACCTTATGAAATCGTAAAAGTTGTGCTCTAGTGCAAGTTATCGAGTAATTACAAAGAGATAGTCACAAAATAATTCTTTATTCTCCTGAAATCAGTAAATTCTTGTCTATACTCACTTCATAATAATATGCAACTAAGTGAGCTGGCTTAATATGGATGATTTGAAACTGAGTCCTTTTCATAGTGTGAAAAGAGAGGCTTGGGCTGCCGTTGGCTTTAGTATGGGCATTAATCTTCTGGTGTTGGCAGTACCAGTTTACAGTTTGCAACTGTTCGATAGAGTGATGAGCAGTGCCAGTATCGAAACCTTGTTTGCTTTGCTCGGCATAACTCTGTTTTTGGTTACTTCTCAATCCGCACTCGAATATATCCGAACTTTGCTAATGCAGCGTTCTGCGCTCAAGCTAGACACTCAATTGAGTGGCCAACTGTTGGATCTGAGTATCTCCACTTCTTCTCAAACAAACAGTATAGATAAGCAGCCATTGCATGATTTGAGCACGCTGCGTAACTTTTTAGCGTCGCCATCGACTTCTTCAATTCTTGATCTCCCTTTTACTCCGCTGTTCTTGTTACTTCTGTTTTTCCTTCATCCGTACATTGGCATTGTCGCTCTGACAGGTGCGGTGGTTTTTTCTCTACTCACTGTTGTGATGATGTTAGGTGGGCGCAAAGTGAGTGGGGTGGCGCAAGAAGAGACGGGGAAAGTCGCAATGGAACTCAACGACTTTTTACGTAATGCACCAACTCTCAAAGCCATGGGCATGAGTCAAAACATCGGTAAAGTATGGGAAGAGAAGAATCATAAAGTACTAAGCTTGCAATGGCTGGTTAACGCGCGAGTTGGCTTATTGTTGGCTGTGAGTCGTTATTTCAGAACCCTACTACAAGTTGTGGTTTTAACGCTCGGCGTTTATTTGGCGTTACAACAACAAATAGGGTTGGGTGCTGTTATTGCTAGCTCAATCTTAATAGGCCGCGTGTTGAGCCCGTTTGAAAGTGCAGTCAGCGGCTGGAAGTCTTGGTACAGCGCTTATCAATCATGGAGTCGCCTGAAAAAATGCGCCTCTCTTACCAACCCATCGGTTAAAACTCTACTACCTCAACCTCGAGGAGAGATTCAATTTAACAATGTTTCGCTAAAGTTCCCAGGTGCAAAATCACCGACGTTGCAGGGGATCAACTTTAAGCTGGGAGCGGGACATGCACTTGCGGTTATGGGCAACTCTGGCTCAGGTAAATCATCACTGGCGAGCCTGTTAATGGGTATTCACAAAGCAAGCGTTGGTGAAATCAAGATTGATGGTGCGACCGTTGAGAAGTGGGACCAAAATCAGTTTGGTCAGTATATAGGGTATCTTCCTCAGCACGTCGGATTGCTTGCCGGAACGGTGAAGCAGAATATTTCACGATTCTCTGACTGCAATGATGAAGAAGTGGTCTCTGCAGCAAAACTCGCATGTATACATGAGTTAATTATGGCACTGCCTGATGGGTATGACACCTATATTGGCGAGGGAGGCATACTGCTATCTGGTGGTCAGAAGCAACGTATCGGTCTTGCCCGTGCTATCTATTCGAATCCAAAAGTTCTGGTTCTAGATGAGCCTAATTCGAACCTTGATCCTGAGGGTGAAACGGCGCTCGCTATTGTTCTTCAACACTGCAAAGAGAACAGCATAACTGTGGTGATGATTTCTCATCGTCCGGGTTTCCTGCGTCAAATGGATTGGGTAATCAGCCTCAAAGAAGGACGCGTTGAGAAAGCAGGAACGTGTGAGCAGTTCTTGGGGTTGAGAGATGGCGACACTATCAACACCAACAACATCGACCAAGTAAAAGAGAAGCGTAGAGGATAGGGGCATTTATGGAACGCGAATTCAGTACACGCAAATTGATTATTCTTGGCTCTGCAATCCTATTGGTTACCGTCGGAGGCTTTCTGTTTTGGTCCATGACCATGTCTTTGAGCTCTGCGTCTGTAGCGCACGGTAACTTGGTTGTTGAGAGTAAAAGAAAGCAAATTCAGCATTTACAAGGTGGTTGGGTGAAAGAGGTGTTGGTGAAAGATGGCCAGCAAGTTGAGGTCGGTCAAGTGTTGCTTGAGCTCTCTGATACTAAATCCGAATCCGATTATAAGCGTTACCTTTACCGTAATTTCTCGTTGGTGGCGCAAAAGGCACGTCTTGAAGCGCTTCTGAATGAGTCGGAAGAGCCGAAATGGCAAGAGGTTTTGGTGAATGAACAACAAGATTCGTTGATTGTTATGCCTATCGTAAATAGTGAGCGAGTACAGTTCGAACAAGGGTTATTGCGAAAGCAATTGATTGACTCGTTATACAACCAAAAATCGACCCTTTACAAAGAAAAGATTCAGGGTAACCAGTTTCAGAAAAAAGCAGTGGCTTCACAGCGTGATTTGATCAAACAAGAGATCGATATGACGAAAGGCTTAGTTGCTAAAGGGTACGTGTCTAAAACTCGTATGTTAGAGCTTCGTCGTCATCTAGCTCGAATTGAAGGCGAGCTAGCGGAAATTAACGTCACTATCGACGTGACCAAGCGAGAACTTGAAACCTTGGAGCAAAGCTACAAAAGTCAGCTATTAGATTTAAAACGCGATTATGCTCAGCAGCTAAAGTCCGTTAACGATGAGGTACGGGACGTTAAACAAGTGATGAATACCTTGGAAGACGTGCGTTCACGTATCCAGATTCGTAGCGAGTTTAAAGGACGTGTTGTTGGGTTAAATATTTCCAGTGTTGGTGGTGTGGTACGTCCGGGGCAAGTGTTGATGGAGATTGTGCCAGACAGCGATGAATTGATTGTTGAGGCAATTGTGCCCCCTCGAGACATTGATATTGTCCGTTCAGGACAGGACGCAAGGATTCGGTTAACGGCATACAGCGCCAGGCAAGTACCGCCAGTACTGGGAGAGGTGATTCATGTATCTGCTGACAGAGTGATTAAAGGTGGTGACGCGGATGAAAAAGACCAAGGTTATTTGGTGAAAATCCGGTTTGATCGTGATGACCTTCAATCATTGCAAGCTGAAAACCACATTGAGCTGTACCCGGGGATGCTTACGGAGGTGCTGATTTTGGTCGAAGAACGTACGCTTTGGGATTACCTGATAGGCCCATTAACCAGTGGGATGGCTAAAGCCATGAGGGAGGCGTAATGGATGAGTCGATGGTGTTTTGGTTAGGGTTCTATTTGTGCTTCTTTGCAATGAGCACGTACGTTGGTTTCAAAAAGAACAACCTAGTTGCCGGTGTGCTCTTAGGCTATGTCTTGGGTCCAATTGGTCTGATTTTGTTATTGATGAGCAGTGACCGAAAACAGGGAACCTGTCCACACTGTTCGCAACGGATTGACCGTCAATCTTATATCTGCCCGAAGTGCGAACAAAAGTGTTACAAACAAGTGATTTAAGGAGGCTACTGTGAGTAAAGGAACTATTGTGTTGATGACAGCTGTAGCTATAACGTCGACCGCAGCAGCAGGTTATTTTGGATATAAGAACGCCAGCATTGAATCGCGAATCGATACCTTGATAGCCGAAAAAGTCTCGGAAAAAGAAGCGGATATAGAAGCATTGAATGAGGTTATTACAGAGCTGACGGATCAAATGGCTTCAATGACATACGTTAAGCAAATGGATGATGAGACGTATGAAAAACAGGTCGCGGCAGCAGATCTCAAGCTGGTGGAAATGTCACAAGAAATAGACGAGCTAACTGAGAAACTAGCAGCCTCAAATATCGCATTAGCTAAGGCGAATAAGTCGGCTCGTATATACCGCTCTCGATACCTCTCAGAAAAAGACTCCGTTAAGAGCGCCAAGCTTGCGATGAATGAGCAATTAGCCAAAGAAAAGATCGCACTTAAGCAACAGAATCAAAAAGCCCTAGCGGCTCAACGAACGGAGTTAGAAGGCGAGTACTCAACACAAGCCCAAAGAGCAGAGACTGAGAAACGTGTCGATGAAATTATGACTAACTTCTCTAATCTGCGTGTGGACTTAGACTTGGTTAATAAGTGTGATCCTGAGTACTTAGAACGTTATGGGGAAGCGAAAAGCATGCTCAACCATATGAGAACTTACATTCAACAAAACGATCTAAATTCGGAATACTACTTCTTTGTGATTTCTAATGACGCTCAAATAACCCGTAAAACCCGAGAGTTGTGTATAGAGGGGTAATCGAAATCAGTTCCGTTAGATATCTGGGAACAATATAGCTTTTTAAATGGACTCATATGAGTCCATTTTTTGTTTTCTAAGACGCTGAAAAAGCTTTGCGGCTGATGCACCTTTGTGCTGGCGACTGAGGCGAGCTTATAGCTAGGTATAACGACGAGGGTTGGTTACATGATAGTATCAGTTAATTGACAGGGAATTGGTTAAGCAATGGAAGAGTAGCCAACAGGTTAGGGAAGTAAACACATTGTTTTGGCTTAGTAGTCTTAGAATAGAAAGCGGCTCATAATGAGCCGCTTGTTGGTGAGTTAGGTTAATGAAGAGTGTTATACGTCGTCTGAATCTGGGAAGTTGATGTCACCGCTATTCAAGTCACTCCAGATAACCACTTCTTGTCCTGCTTCACTTTCAAAGCGATAGCCGTATAGCGAGCCAGTGTCGATGTTGCTTTCACGATAGATGTCTTGAAGACTGTCGCTCATCTCTAGGTGACTCTCAGTAAGCTGCCAGCCCCAACCGGAAACATCGATACTGCTTGCACCGGTACATACGAACTGACCAGCGGTATCACCTGCAGTGTTATTGGCTGCAATCTTATCGAGAGCAAGTGCGAGTTCTGTGTCACTTGAGCTGATCTTCACACCCTCAATCTCTTGGAATGTATTGTGCGTCATATCGATCATTTGGCTTTGATTGTCACCACCCACAACCAGGACATCGAAGTCTGAACCTCCGCTAAAGTGAACAACACCAGCTTCACCAGACTCGACTTCGCTAGAGTCAAATATCAGTTGGTCATTACCCGCACCGCCATAAAGTTGGTCGATACCTTCACCACCATCTAAGATGTCGTTACCGACTTGGCCGAATAGGATGTCATTGCCTGAATCACCCGACAGTTTATCGTCGCCTTCGCCGCCATCTAGGGTATCTGCGTTATTATTACCACTTAAGGTATCGTTGCCTTCACCGCCTGACACATAATCGTCACCAGAGCCGCCAGACAATTTATCGTCACCGCTTGCACCATATAACATATCGTTGCCTCCATTACCTGATAGTGTGTCGTCGCCGTCTTCACCAAACAGTGTATCGGCAGAGCCGCCGCCACCTAGGTTATCGTCTCCAGAACCGCCCCAAAGTGTATCTTCGCCTGAATCACCTCTAAGGGTATCGTTGCCTTCACCACCCACGAGTGTGTCATCACCAGAGCCACCAGATAGGTAGTCGTTACCTGCTCCGCCATCCAGAGTATCTTGGTCATTCTGACCATACATGATGTCGTTGCCTTCGCCACCTTCGAGGGTATCGTCTCCATCTCCGGCATATAGTTTATCGCTATCAGCACCACCGAATAAGCTATCGTTGCCTGCACCAGAAGATAGGGTATCGGCACCTGTACCGCCGTAAAGGGTGTCTGAGCCACTACCAGTCGTGACCGAATCGTTCCCGTCATCACCAGAAACAGTGCTGTTGCCAGAGTTCACTCTGATAGTATCGTTACCTTCACCACCTGCGATGGTGTTGGTTTCACCACTCGCAGTGATATTATCGTTTCCTTCACCGCCTGTGATGTTGTTGGTGCCGCCACTGGCTGTGATCGTGTCATTTCCTTCGCCACCAGCAATCGTGTTAACGCTGCCAGTCACAGTGATCGTATCGTTGCCGTCATCACCGGAAATGTCATTTACTCCACCGCCGGTAGAGCTGATAACGTCAGCACCTGCACCGCCAGTAACCGTGTTACTCGCACCAGTTAGTTGGATATTGTCATCACCATCACCACCATCGACGATGTTGTTGTCTGACGCATCTTCAATATAGTCATCGCCTTGACCACCCAACAGGGTATCCGCGCCCGAACCACCGAGTAAGGTATCATCGCCTTCGCCACCTGATAGAGTATTACTGCCGCCTTCTGCAATGAGTTTATCGTCGCCCAAACCACCAGATAGGGTATCGTTGCCCGCGCCTGAGTAGAGTTGGTCATCCCCAGCATCGCCTGACAAGTTATCATTGCCAGCACCACCGAAAATAAGGTCGTTGTCATCACCACCAGATACGGTATCGTGACCTTCGCCCGCATCAATTAAGTCTTCACCCTCGTTACCAGACAGGTTGTCATTGCCCGCTGCACCAGAGAGAATATCGTCACCCAAGCCGCCAGTTGCTGTATCAGCTCCTGAGCCACCATAAAGTGTGTCAGCACCTTCACCGAGTGTGATTTTGTTTGCACCATCCTCGCCATACACGGTGTCATCACCGGTGCCTGCATCCACAGTGTCGTCACCGCTACCGGCATAAAGAACATCGTCTCCGTCTGCACCAGTAATCGTATCGTTATCGGCGCCACCGTATAGCGTGTCCGCTTGTTCGCTTCCGATAAGCGTATCGTTACCTTCGCCACCGAAAATGTTGTGGCTACCTGTTTCTGCAGCAATCAGTGTATCGTTACCTTGCTCACCAAGTAGAGTGTCTTGGCCGTCATCGCGAATGACGTCGTCACCTTCGCCGCCGGCAAGAAGGTCATAACCATCACCACCAATAAGTTCATCGTTACCCGCGCCACCAAATAGTGCGTCGTCGCCGTCACCACCTTTCAGTACGTCGTCACCACTTCCAGCGTCAATGTGGTCATTTCCTGCACCAGCGTCGATAGTATCCGCACCATCACCTGCGTATATCTGGTCAGCACCTTCGCCAGTATCGATATTGTCTGAGTTGATACCACCATAGACAGTATCGTCTCCTAGGCCTGTTGCGATGGTATTTGATCCGGACTCACCATAAACGGTGTCGTTACCTTCTCCAGTTGTAATGTTATCGGTACCTGAACCTGCATAAACGGTGTCATGGCCAGCGCCAGAGGTGATAGTATCGTCACCTGAACCACCAGATAGAAGGTCATCTTGGTCTGAACTGACAAGTACATCGTCACCGTCCTCACCATAGATTTCGCTGCGACCGGCACCACCGTCGAGTTGGTCATCACCCGTACCGCCAACTAGAATGTCGTCGCCTTCTTCACCTTTGATGATATCGTCGCCGTCATCACCAATTAGAGTATCGCTACCTGTACCACCGTGGATAACATCATCGTTGCCGCCACCTAGCACTGTGTCATTACCGGCGCCTGCGTAGATCTCGTCGCTACCTTGGTTACCTTCAATGAAGTCGTCACCTTCGCCGGCCTGAATTGAGTCATCACCGCTACCACCGTAGAGGCTATCGTTCTCTGCAGAGCCAGTTAGGGTATCTTGACCATCTCCACCATATAGTTCACTTGCATTTAGACCTGCGTTGATAACATCATCACCACCTTCACCAAAGAGTTGGTTGTTACCTTCGACGCCCTCAATAATATCGTCACCACCAC
This sequence comes from Vibrio sp. D420a, assembly GCF_030248625.1. NCBI lineage: Bacteria > Pseudomonadati > Pseudomonadota > Gammaproteobacteria > Vibrionales > Vibrionaceae > Vibrio > Vibrio sp. D420a. The sequence continues at coordinate 188,325 of NZ_JAHGAN010000002.1, forward strand.
CAGCGAAAACTTTGTCATCACCGGTTCCGGCATCAATTACGTCAGCGCCTTGGCTAGTGAAGGCAGTATCGTTGCCAGCACCTAGTGTCACTTTGTCATCACCGCTGTCGGCATAAACAGTGTCGTCACCCGCGCCAGAGCTTATTGTATCGTTACCAGCACCACCAGACAGTAGGTCATCTTGATCTGCACTGGTAATAACATCATCACCATCTTCGCCGTAAATCTCACTGCGGCCTGTACCGCCATCAAGTTGGTCATTGCCTAAACCACCAACTAGAACATCCTCGCCTTCGCCACCAGTGATGATATCGTCGCCAGCCTCACCGATGAGAGTATCGTTACCTTCGCCACCGGAAATAACGTCATCACCTTCGCCACCAAAACCAACATCATGGCCCGCGCCTAGATTGAGCGTATCATCGCCATCGTTGCCCTCGACCACATCATCGCCAGCGTCTGCTGTAATAGTGTCGTTGTCCTGTCCACCGTAGATCTTGTCGGATTCAGTTGAACCAGTCAGTGTATCTTCACCGCTACCACCGTAGAGTTCACTGGCATTCAAACCTGCAGTAATGGTGTCATTACCTTCTTCGCCGAACAGTTGGTTGTTGCCAGATACACCTTGAATAACGTCGTCGTCAGCACCTGCATAAACTTGGTCATTACCTGCGCCTGCAACGATGGTGTCTTGTCCTGCACCAGTAAACGCCTTGTCATGACCTTCACCAAGGTTGATATTATCGGTGCCACTGCCTGAGTAAACAGCATCGTGGTCAGCGCCTGAATCGACCGTATTGTCTCCGTCGCCTGCATAAACGGTGTCGTGGCCCGCGCCAGTTTGAATCGAGTCTTGTCCAGCGCCTGCATACATTAGATCGTCGCCAGAGCCGGAATCTATGGTGTTATCGCCGTCGCCCGCAAAAATGGTGTCATGGCCTTCGCCAGTATCAATAGTATCGTCACCGAAATCGGTGTAGACAGTATCGTCGCCAGCACCAGACGTAATTTGGTTGTGGCCCGTTTCACCAAATACCGTGTCTGCGCCTTCTCCAGTATCAATGATGTCATCACCAGAACCGGCATAAACTTGGTCGTCACCAAGACCCGTTGTGATGGTATCGACACCCTCATTACCATGAATAATGTCGTCACCTTCGCCACCATCAATCACGTCATCGCCTTCGCCACCAAAGAGTTGGTCGTTACCAGCGCCACCGGTTAGTGTGTCATCGCCAATATCACCATATAGCGTGTCGTGTCCCTCACCACCACTCATGGTGTCATCACCGTATTCACCCACTAAGGTATCGTGACCTTCACCACCTGTGATGGTGTCGTCTCCGTTGCCGCCGAGTAGTAGGTCGTTACCCGCATCGCCCGATATTTGGTCAGCACCTGCGCCACCGAGTACGAAGTCGTCGCCTTCGCCACCAGAAATGACATCGTCACCTTCTTCACCATGAATTTCGTCGTTGCCTTGGTTGCCTTCAAGAACATCGTCGCCTTTACCACCGAAGAGTTTATCGTTACCTTCGCCGCCGTAAAGGGCATCTTGACCGTCATCACCGATTAGAGTGTCGTGTCCTTCGCCGCCATGAAGAGTATCGTCACCTAACTCACCCATGAGTAAGTCATCGCCTTCGCCGCCATGAATAGTGTCGTCGCCGTCAGAACCGAGTAGGGTGTCGTTGCCTGTGCCACCATCTAGGTAGTCGTCCCCGTTACCGCCGACCAAGACATCGTCACCTTCTTCGCCATATAAAGTGTCATCGTTAATGTCGCCATCTAGGAAGTCATTACCTTCACCGCCGTAGATGGTGTCGCTACCTTGCTGGCCTTTAAGAATGTCATCGCCGCTACCACCATCAATGGTGTCGTCGTAAATGTTGCGAACGGCTACGTTCATGTCATCGATGGTAGAGATCGGCTCGCCGTTTTCGTTTAGGAAAGTAAAGGTAACTTCGCCATTGTTACCAATAGAGGATTCAGGAATTTCTGTATCGACGGTGATATTACCGTTAGCATCTACCGTCGCGATTTGAGAAGCGATGATGGTGCCGTTTTCATCGGTAAGTTGAACTGCCACTGTACTGTTTGCTGCTAAACCACCTACTGTGGTTGAGGTGTTGACAGCTTGATTGACAGCAAAATTGTCTAATCTAACCGTGTGAGAAGACTGTTGCTCGTTGGTTTCAGCATCAAACTCGTAAGCGGTGTAGGATTCACCCCATGAGTCATCGCCACTTAGTGGCGTATCGTTGTTCTCTTCAAGACCGTATTCTACATCGCCTAGTACGGTATCATTGCCACTGCCTGTAGAGATTTTGTCGCTACCTTCTCCCGCAGTGACAAAGTCATCACCCGCAAGCGTGCTTATCTCATCGTTACCAGCACGGCTGTTTACCGCGTCACCTTGATCTGTACCAACAATAAGATCGTCGTGTTTTGTTCCTTCCATGAGCCTTCTCCTAGCCGTATTAGGTGATATTTTCTGACGTTACGGTTCAAATAATCTGGCCTCGCAATTAGCACGTTTATTTGAATCTCATATTGCTAATTGCATTTATGGTGCCAGTTGCATATTTTGAGCTGTAACTTAAGATTAGACGGCTTGAAGATGTTTGCCACAAAGATTCTCAAAATGAATGAAATCAACAACTAATGGTCGAAAAAATTTAGAAAGCAAAACTGTATGCTAGGGTGATTGAGCCATCTTTGAAACGACCCGTACCTTCACCTCTGTCAGAAGAGTTCCAGCGATTCCCAGAATAATTGTTATATTGCAAAGTGATGGTACCCGGTCGCCAGTCAAAATAACCGAAACCGTAGGTATAATCTGGGTTCCAGGGCTGTTGTTGCTGTTTGTCAAAATAGTAAAACGCGGTGCCATTGACATACCAGTTGCCCCAAATTGAGTATTTACAACCTAGACTCAAGGTTTGGTGGTTGTTTTTGTATTCGGTTGTCGCAAGATTGAAATACTCAGGTGTGAAGTTATAGTCAATTTGACAACCTATGGCTCCGTCGTCAGTAAATCTGAATAGATCGACGAAAGGCGATTTGATGGGGAACTTCCAACCAAGCGACCAAGTTCCTTGCTTAAACTCTGTTCGATTTTGTCCAGGATCGGGATTAAATCTGTTCCCGCCATAGTTCGCATAGACCAAACTTAGTGTATAAGGACGCCAATCACTGTAACCAAACACGTAGGTGAAGTCCGGATTCCATGCTTGTTGTTGATCGCTATCTAGATAGTGATAAACCGTACCAGACACAAACCAAGCGCCAGCAATTGTGTATTTTAGCGAAAGGGTTAGGGTTTTATTGAGGTTGGTTGGCCCTTGAGTACTGCCTGCTGGAATGTTGGCTGATTCGGTTTCAGCCAAAGGTTGGTGATAACCGACATTGCCGCTCAAACCATCAAAGAGTTCTCTGTCTTCCCAATCCTGAAAAGGAAAGGCAAATGAGCTTGATACTCCCTTCCAAATTTCATCTATTTCGTCATCGGTTGGTACTTTAGGTGCAGAGGGTTGATTACCAACACTTGATAACGTCGCACTCTCTTGAGGAGGGGGAGCATGAGGAGCAGTGTTTGCCAGAAAACTGTCAGCCCATGCACTATTCGACAATAGAACAATACCGATAAGTAATCTGCGCTGAATCATTACTGTCATTTCTAACAATTCACTCCCTGTAATTGTGTTAAATACCGCACAACGTTAACTTAAGTATAACAAATATATAAGAAACAATTTGCAAAGCAATGAGTTGAGTCTAATCTAAAGTAATAAAGCACGTGAACCAAAGCCAAAATCATAATTGGCAGAAGTGTGATAAGAACGTCATAAAAGGCTTAGGGTAAAGAATGAAGGATATTCTGCTTGTTGATGATAACCGAACCATATTGGTTTATATGAGTTCGGTTTTAAAAAAGCGTGGTTATCAAGTACATACTGCAACTGGTGGTGAAGCCGCTTTGCAGATGTTAGCGGATAACAACGATATTCAGCTTGTACTGAGCGATTGGATGATGCCAGGTATGAGTGGAGTAGAGCTGTGCAGCGAGCTTAAGTCCAAAAACTATAACCGTTACATTTTCTTTGTGCTTCTCTCTTCAAAGGGCGATGAAGCGTCCATCATCAATGGTATTGACGCAGGCGCGGATGATTTCATTGATAAGAAAACCTCAATAGATGAACTCGATGCGCGAATCCGCGCAGGCTTTCGAACTCTGGCGCTTCACAATGAAGTTGTCGACAAAAATACTAAATTGGATCAAGCCTACGAAACGATCAAGCGTGACCTTGATTCTGCCAGCGAATTGATTCGACAAATCCTGCCCAAAACTAAACATTTCAGCTGTGTTGAGCTTAGCTATATCTCAATTCCTAGCGCTCAGGTGGGGGGCGATATGTTGGGTTACATGCAGCTTGATACTGATCATGTAGCCTTTTATCTGTTCGACGTCGCGGGTCATGGTGTCTCTTCGGCTCTTATGTCGTTCTCAGTGCAAACCAGCTTATCGGTTCAGAACGGCAGTTCTTCGGTGGTTCTGAAAAACGATGGTGATACATCAACAGTGTGCGCGCCTGCTGATGTGGTATCTAAACTCAATGAAATGTACATGAGTAGTGATGCCAATATCCTTTACTTCACAATGATTTATGCCGTACTAAACATAAAAACAGGCCTTATGTCTTACTGCTGCGCCGGTCATCCACCTTTAGTTTGGTACCACGGCAACCAAGGAAATGCAGAACTGATTGGTCACGATAACTTTGTTGTTGGGGCCTTTGATGATGTGGAATACCAAGCTGCACAAATTCAACTCGAACCAGGCGATAAAATCTGGTTTTACTCAGACGGTATTACAGAAGCAGATAACGGAGACGAGCAGTACTCTGAAGAAGGCTTGCGTAATGCGATCGAACAACTGAATCAATACCCGATTCAACAACAAACCGAATTACTAGTAAATAACGTTAGAGACTGGACGAAGTCAGACTGTTTTGACGACGACGTCAGTGTTCTAGTGGCGGAATGGAAAGGTCCTCAAGAAGGAGACGCTCAATGCGATATGAAATTAGTCAACAAGGCAACAGCACAGTTCTTCAAGTAAACGAAGAGCGATTTGACGCCAAATTAGCACCCCAGTTTAGAGAAGTTTTAGAGACACTTACTCCGGAGCTATCACCAAACGTAGTGCTTGATATCAGCAACGTTAAGTTTATGGATAGCAGTGGCTTAGGTGCGGTAATGGGCGTGTACAAAATGCTTCGTGACAAAAAAATCGCGGTTGCTAACGCACAGAAGCCGGTGCAAGACCTGTTTAAACTTACGCGTATGGATAGGCTAATCAAGACGTATACCAGTGTCGACGAAGCACTCGCAACGGCTGTGTAAAAGGGGGGACGTGAAATGAAAGGAATGATCTTAGCGGCAGGGAAAGGTACACGAGTGAAGCCAATCACTCAGTCGCTGCCTAAGCCAATGATTCCAATTCTAGGCAAGCCGGTAATGGAATCTATGATTGAGCTCTTTTCACAACACAATATCAATAAGATTGTGATTAATACTAGTCACCTTGCGGAAGTTATCGAAGGCTATTTCGGCGATGGACACCACTTCGACGTTCAACTTTCTTACTCTTACGAAGGGGAGTGTGTTGATGGGCAATACCAGAGCAAAGCGCTCGGTTCTGCTGGTGGAATGCAAAAGATTCAGCAGTTTTCTGGCTTCTTTGATGAAACTTTTGTAGTTGTTTGTGGCGATGCTTGGATCGATTTGGATCTTACAGAAGCCGTTCGCAAACATAAGAAGAATGGTGGTATCGCAACCATCATTACTAAAAGTGTCATCTTAGATGAAGTTGAAAAATACGGCGTTGTCGTTGCGGACGAAAAAGGGCTAGTCACCAGCTTCCAAGAAAAGCCATCAAAAGAAGAAGCTCTCTCTACGCAGATTAACACGGGTATCTACATCTTTGAGCCTGCGATCTTTGACTACATTCCGAAAGAGGGTGAATACGATATTGGTAGTGAGCTGTTCCCAATGTTGGTAGAGAAACACGTCCCGTTTTATGCGGTTGAAATGAATTTCCAATGGCTCGATGTAGGCAACATTACGGATATCTGGAGTGTGACCAAAGATATCTTAGAAGGAAAAGTTCCCGGTTATCGTATTCCTGGCACCCAAGTGAAAGCTGGGGTGTGGGTCGGGATCAATACGGTTGTTGACGTGAATAACTGTAATCTTCAGCCTCCCGTTGTAATAGGTAGCGGATGTAAAGTCGACCCGAATGCGAAAGTTATCGGTCCTGCGCTTATCGGAGCCAATTGTCAGTTGGATGAAAAAGCAGTGGTCGAAGAGTCACTTATCTTCGATAACATCCATATCAAGGAAGGTTGTCATATTAAGCATCAAACCATCTTTGGTCAGTACTGTATTGGGCATGATGGCGAACAGAACCACGACTTGGACTGGTGCAATCTGAGAACCTATGCCGCGCACAATCGTGTATCTGACATGTTGAATGGTATGTAGCAGAGGAGTGTGCCGATGTTAGACGTATTCGAACAAGCTTACAAAAGTTCTTTGGAGACTTCGCGACAAGTCGCAGTAGAGCTAAACGATTATTGGTCTGGTATAGGCATTTCTCCCGTGTTAGCCACTCAGTTAGAGCTGTGTGTGGTCGAGATGGTGAATAACACTTACATACATGCGTATAGCGAACAAGAAGGCAAACCAGTCAAAGTAAAGTGCAATCTGAATGAAGACTCAGAAACAAAGACCATCTGTATCGACATCATCGATAGAGGCGAACCTATGACACAAACTCAATTGGAAAAAGCTTTGTCCAACGAGTTTGTTGATATGGATCCTGATGACGACACTACTTGGGCAACGTCTGGAAGAGGATTCATGATTGTCTCTGCGCTGATGGATGACATTAAGCTACGTGTAGAAGATGGAGAAAACTGCTTCATGATGACCAAAGAACTTGAGGAAAGTGACCTCATAGAAAACGTGTGTCCCCCCTGATTAGAACATTCTAACAAGAGCTGGCTAGGTCAATAAAATAGGGAAAGGAACAAATGGATAATTATTTTGAGAAATTTGAGCACAGGGTTCCACCAGAGCCTGTACCTCATAGTATTCCCAGAGAACTTCTATATCAGTATTTAGCAACATGTAACTTAACACTCGGCATTTGGTACCTAGGTTGGCGCTGGATGTATGCTCTAAATTATGATGCATTGTGGTTTTCGTTACCTTTGGCATTTGCGGAGTCTTGTGCCTTTATTGGTTCGATGCTGTTCACTTATAACTTGTGGAAAGTTGAGGACGAACCTAAGAAAGCGCCACCATATAAGATCTCGGAGTGTAGTCTCGACACTGAAGAAGACAGGCCAATCAGTGTTGATGTGTTCTTTCCCAGTTACGATGAAGAACCTGAACTGGTTAAGCTGAGTATTTTAGACGCACAGAAAATCACTTACCCGCATGATATCACGATCAAAATCTTCATTCTTGATGATGGCAAGCGACCAGAAATGGAAGCGATGGCTAAGGAAATGGGGGTTGGCTACATTACTCGTGACGGTAATGTTGGCTTCAAGGCGGGCAACCTGAGAAATGCAATGGAGCGCACCAGTGGTGACTTCGTTGTTATCTGTGACGCTGATACGCGCCCGTTCTCTACTATTCTTGAAAATACCCTTGGCTACTTTAGAGATCCTACAGTTGCTTGGGTTCAAACACCTCAATGGTTTTTTGACTTACCTGAGGGCGAGCGCTTACCTGAATTCCTTGAAAGAAAAATGGGTACTTGGGCAAAACCTATCGGTTCAGGCATAGAAAAATTCTATGGTCCGGTAACACTTGGCGAAGACCCGTTTGTTAACGACCCACAAATGTTTTACGACGTCATTCAACGCCGTCGTAACTGGGTTAACTCTTCATTCTGTTGTGGCGCAGGCTCAATCCACCGTCGTGAAGCGGTAATGGAAGCGGCGTTAAGAGCTTACGCAGAGCAGATCACAAAAGAACAAGACGAAATTGAAGCGCAGATACGTCGTTTAACTAAAGAGAAGAAGGTTGAACAGTCGGTATCAGATAACCTGCGTGATGAAATCTTGTTTGATACGGAATTTACACCTTACAAGTTCCACGTATCTGAAGACCTCTATACGTCGATCGTACTTCACTCTGACCGCGAGCGTAACTGGCGCTCGGTAATGCACCCAAATGTGGAAAGTAAAATGCTTTCTCCACAAGATTTACAAACGTGGACAGTACAACGATTTAAGTACTCTGGCGGATCGATTGATATCTTTATGAACGATAATCCGATCTTTCGCAAAGGTCTGAATTTTAAACAGAAGCTGATGTATGGTGCGAGTTTCTGGTCTAACTTGTCAGCAATCTGGAATATTGTTTTCTTAGCGTGTCCAATCATCTACTTCCTTACTTCAATTGCACCAGTAAGCGCCTATGACGTGACATTCTATTTGCACTTTTTACCTTATGTGATCACAGCTGAGTTGGCGATGATGACAGGTACTTGGGGCGTTGCGGGATATAAGGGTAAGACGAACTTCCTTTCATTCTTCCCGGTTAACTTACGGGCGTTATGGACAGTGTTACGCGGGCGGAAGATCAGCTTCCCAACAACACCGAAAGAGCGACAAACAGGTAATTTCTTCAAGTTAGTAATACCACAAGCGATGGTTTTCGGATTAAGTCTGTTTAGTCTGTTGTTTGCGTGGTTTGGTCATTCAACCGGTTCATGGGGAGATTACTCTGTGGGCGGTCTCGTTCTAAATACATTTTGGATTCTAAATAACATGTTAGCGATGTGGGGAATGATCGCTGCAGCATTCTGGACACCACCAGCTGAAAGCGAAGGTGAAGAAACTACCAATTCAGAGGAGTTGAAGTATGGGGTTTAAAAAGTCGATGGTTAATGCTCGCCATCATATTGTGTTCATCTTGGGCTTAGCGACAGCGCTTATTATTGCTTTCAGCATCGAGACTCGTGAATCGGGAAGAGTACTTGGAAATATTACCTTTGAAATTCCAGAAGACATCCCATTCAAGTCTTCACGGGTTTTGTCAGAACAGGAGTTCGAGTGGGCTAACGTAGCTTGGCAGTATTTCGAGAACAACTACCAAGAAAATACCGGTTTGGTGAATTCAGTAGATGGTTATCCATCAACGACCATGTGGGATACCGCTTCTTATCTAATGGGACTCATTTCAGCAGAGAAGATCAACATCATCTCAACTGAAGAGTTTGAGCTGCGTATGGAAAAGGCATTGACGACTCTAGCGCGTTTGCCTCTTGTTGATGGGTTATTACCAAATAAAGCTTACAACACGCAAACGCTCGAGATGGTGGATTACGCTAACAAACCTGTTGAAAATGGTATTGGTTGGTCGGCGATCGATATCGGTCGAATCCTTGTTCCTATGAACATTATGATTTGGCAGTACCCACAATTTAATAAGCAGATAAACGACGTCCTTAACCACTGGAAAGTGAGTGCAATGTTGGTCGATGGTTATATGTACGGTGCCCGTCCTACATCAGATGCGAGTGTTATGGAGCTGGTACAAGAAGGTCGTATCGGCTACGAAGAGTACGCATCTAAATCATTAGCCTTGATGGGACGTGATGTATTTAACTCTATGAAATATATCGATTACCTAGACATGGTTGATATTTACGGTATCGAAATTCCGACTGATAAACGTGACCCTTCAAAATTCCACGCTCATAACTATGTAGTAAGTGAATCTTACATTCTTGATGGTATCGAGTTTGGTGCGGACAGCGTGTCTAAGGTATTTGCACATCGCATTTTCCAAGCCCAAGAGCGTCGCTATGAAGACACAGGTATTGTTACCGCGGTGAGTGAAGATAACGTCGATGAGGCACCATACTTTGTCTACAACACCGTATTCTCAGATGGTGAAAAATGGAATGCCATCTCTGATGACGGTAAAGATCAATCACATCTAAAAACACTTTCGACCAAAGCCGCATTCGGTTGGTACGCGCTTTATGATTCAGATTACACCGATGTTCTGATCAATGAGGCTTCTACTCTGTATTCGGATGACAAGGGTTGGTATTCAGGTCGCTATGAAATTGATGGCCGTACTAACAAAGCAGTGACAGCAAACACCAACGGAATCGTATTAGAGTCATTGGCTTATATCGAGAATGGACCTCTATTGACGATTGGTGAGTTGAAGTAAATCAGCGAATTAAAATAATAAGAAGGAATTTATATGCGAACGATTAGTCTTGGCTTGATCACTCTTGCAATCGTTGGTTGCGGTAGTAAATACAATCAATTCTCTGATGACATTATTGACCGAAATACACACTGGACTGTCCCTAAACCTCGTCATGGTGAGTTGACTGAGAAAGAGATGGATATGGCTCGTATCGCTTGGAAGTACTTTGAAAATAACTACCAAGAGTCGACGGGATTGGTAAACGCGGTAAACAACTACCCATCGGTGACATGGTGGGATGCGGCATCCTATCTCGCGGGTATGACCAGTGCGTATGAATTGGGGATTATCGAAAAAGAAGAGTTTGATAGACGACTCGTTCGCTTCTTGACCACTTTAAATACACTCGACCTATTTATGGGTGAGCTACCTAACAAGGCGTATAACACCCAGACCGCAGCCAAGGTGGACTACGGTAACCAACCGGGTGAAATCGGGTATTCAGCTCTCGACTTAGGTCGTTTGATGATTTGGCTTTATATTCTTAAGAATCGTTACCCAGAATTCGCAACCAGTATCGATTCGGTTATGCTGAGGTGGAACTACTGTAATGTGGTGGACGAAAACGGCACCATGTTTGGCGCGCTACTTGAACCTGGAAAAGAGGTGCAATACCTCCAAGAAGGGCGACTTGGTTATGAAGAGTATGCAGCGAAAGGTTTCGAATTGTGGGGTTTTGATACTACACAAGCTGCGATGGCAGAACCTTACGCAACGATTAACCTATTCGGTTATGACGTTCCGTACGATACTCGTGACCCGCGTAAACTGAAAGCGCATAGTTACGTTGTAACTGAAAGCTATGTGTTGGATGGTATTGAAATGGGCTGGGATTTGGTGGAAGACCGAAGCCCCCATGATTCCAGTTATTCACATGAATGGATCGCAGAGTTCGCTCTACAAATCTACCGTGTACAGGAAGAACGTTATAAACAAACTGGTATTATCACAGCACGTACCGAGCACCAATTAGCCGGCGCGCCATATTTCGTGTACGACACCATTTATACGGATGGTTTCGCATGGAACACCATCTCTGAGGTTGGCGAATACCTGCCACAATTCTCTGCGGTAGCCATTAAAGGTGCAATGGGGATGTGGGTTCTTTGGGATACCGACTATACCGATCTTTTGTTTGACCATGTTTCTACCGCCTATGATCGAGAAAAAGGTTTCTACGAGGGTATCTTCGAGAATGGTACTGGCCTCATCAACACTTTCACTTCTAACAATAACGGCATCACATTAGAGATATTATTGTATAAGAAACAGGGTAAGCTACTTCAATATAAAGACCAGTTGGCACCGAGTTTGTGGGAGAAAGCACTGGAATCACCATTCGGTTATGAGGGTCAGTGCTTGCCTCGTAAAAAGATCAAACCTGTAGAATAAGGTTATTGAATGCTGAAGAAGTGGAGTTTACTTCTGTTATCGGTATCTATATCCGGCTGCGGTGTGGTTTACCAAGGTGTGACTAATGGTGTTGATTCATTCAGTCAATCACAAGTGTTTCGACAAGGTCGTCACGCCCCTTTGACTGAAGAAGAGCTGATGTGGGCACAAACGGCGTGGAAATATATTGATAACAATACCCAAGTCACGACGGGTCTAGTCAATAGTATTGATAATTTTCCTACCACAAATATGGCCGGACTAGCTGACTACCTTATCTCTCTTATTGCTGCGAGAGAGTTTGAGTTCATCTCAAATAAGCAATACGACGAGCGTTTGACTTTGGTGTTGAGTTTCTTAAATGAAATGGATTTGAGTTACGGTTATGCGCCTAACAAGGTATATAGCACGCAAAGCGGCGACATGGTTAACTATGGTAACCAACCACAGGATATTGGTTGGTCATCACTCGACGTTGGTCGCTTATTAATTGCCCTTGCTATTGTTAAGCGACACTCCCCTGAATTCTCCGAGTATGTCGACAAGGCAGTATTGCGTTGGAACTTTTGTGAGTTGATTAGCCTGGATGGTGAACTCTATGGGGGCATGATTCAGGATGGTCAATTAATTCGCTATAAAGAGGGCCGATTGGGGTTAGAAGAGTACACATCTTACGGTTATTTGGACTGGCAGATTGTGCCCGAAAAAGCGATGAACATAGAGCCGTACGACGTAGCAACCATCTACGATATAGACTTGATTTTTGATGGTCGCGACCCACGAGTGTTCAACGTGCTACGTCCAATTTACTCGACACCTTATTTGTGGATGGGACTTGAATTCAATTGGGACAAAGTCGGGGACACTACGTCAAGCGATTCGAAACATACCAACAATACGTTAGCAGCAATGGCGGACGCAATTTACCAAGTGCAAGAGGCTCGTTGGGACAATGAGCGAATCTACACAGCGCGAGGTGAACATGTTGTTACTGGTGAACCTTATTTTGTTTACGATGCGATATATGGCTTAGGAACGCCATGGATAACACTCGCGGAAGACGGCTCTTCACACGATGAAAAAGCACTGGTGTCAACGCGTGTTGCTTTTCAAATGTGGGCTCTGTGGAAAACCGATTATACCGACCGATTGATGACGTTAGTGAAAGAGCTCTACGACCCACAAAGAGGGTGGTATGAAGGTCGCTATGAGCTTACGAGCGCTTATGAGAAAAGCATCAGCTTGAAGACCAATGCAGGTGTGCTAGAAGCTTTGTTATATAAACAGAGCGGTAAACTTTATAAAGCAAATAAATCGAAAGAGTATCGCGACGTTAAGTTTAATTCTCGTTTTGATCATCCTGGCAAATGTATGGTGGAGACATTCCGATGAGGCGCTTGATTACACTTATTTTGTTTGCAGTGTCTTTTCCTACTTGGGCGCTTAATCAAACTTCCATTGAATTGCTAAGCACACCAACGCTTCTTTTGTCCCAAGGCCGTTATTCGCAAGCGGCGACCTTAATGCATCAACAAGCCAACCGGGCACTTAGTCTCGAGAGCCAGATTGGAACCAAAGAAATGTGGCAGACGGCTGCATTGGCCGATGCGCTAGCAGCCATGGCGGCAGAGAAAGTAGAAGACCCTGTCGCGTACGAGTATTGGTCGAACAGCGTTAGATACTTTTTGATGGGGGGAAGCAATTGGAATCAATATCGCCAGCAATTACAGGTGGACTATAAAGCATTTGACGCTCAGTTTTCTATCGCAACGAATTCAGATGGTCCCTCTGCATACGTGGATGATGCGTGGATCCAATTTTCTTCGTTAATTGATATTTGGGAGCAAAAACTAAGCTTTTTTAGATACGAATCTCCGTCAGCAGGACTGATTCGCAAGCAGCCAGCCAATACAATACCAACCGCGAGTGCACCGAGATCGTCTGGTGAACAGCTCAAACAATATACGCCCAACAGTAAACTAATGCTCAATAAGGACTTTTCCAATAAACAGACATTTATTGTCGAACCCACTGAAAACCCTGTTACCGAGAAAAGTGTTATTCAAGAACAACAAGATTTAACAGGGCAAATAGTGACACCGAAAGGATCTGTTCAGGGAACAGAAGGAACCACGCAACAGCAATTTAGTGGTGGTAAGGTAAGCTCGACCAAAGGCAGTTTCCATTCGCCGATTACACCTGTCGTGTCGCAAGCCACAGCGCAGAAGCAAGCTCAGCAAACAGTGTCTTCTGCACCTTCTGCACCACTAAAGTCTGGCAATACTAATGTGAATAGTGCTGAAAGTAGTGATGCAACAATTTCAAACGAGACCGGTGTGACGGTGATTACTCCGCTTGGTACACCAGAAGCCATCGTTGAAACAAACGTATCGAATACCCAAGAGCTAAATTCACCTTCTTCACAACAGGTCGCTACTACAAGCATTGGGCCTGCTATGACGGAAACTCCTGTGGTAGCTGAACCACCTGCGAGTGCCATTCCCAAGGGAAATTTAGGCCAAGCACCAGTACCAGCAGTTCAAGCTATTCAGAGGCGCAGTTTTGCACCAGTAGAAGATAATCAGTAATTATTGGTGAAAAATTCATCTTATGTATTAGGCTTATTTATGTGTGTAAATGAATAAGCGAGTTCATCATGCTATTACCCAAAACTTATTGTGCGTTAGCTGTGTCTTTGGCTTTGACGAGCTCGTTTGTTAGTGCGGAAAGTTTCGAAGACCCTTTAAGAACTTTTGATGAGAGTCGGTGGTGGCTATCAGATGGATGGGAAAATGGTTTTCCGTTTTTGAGTCGATGGGACGCGAAGTCTGCGACCTTTAATAAAAAGGGGCTGACGTTAACATTAGCACCGGATGACGAACGTGATGCTGATGGCAAGCTGACGTTCTATGGGGGCGAGTTACGAAGCCATGAGTTTTTTCCTTATGGCTGTTATGAGATCGATATGAAGCCAGCACGAGCGCCAGGCGTGGTGAGTTCTTTTTTCTTGTTCTCTGGGCCTTATGACAAGCCAGAAGGTGGAAGTGGTAAACACAACGAGATAGATATCGAGTTTTTGGGATCTAATACCAACATGGTCCAACTTAATTTTTGGACCGATGATGACAGCTACACAAACTCTCACGAAACGCTCATTTTTCTAGGTTTTGATGCTTCAAAGGCGTTCCATCGCTATGGGATTTATTGGGGCGAAGATCGTATCGAGTGGTTCATTGATGGTCAGTTAGTGTTGCGAGTGAACAATAGCCCTTATGATCCAACACCTAGCACTGAAAGCTCTTATTTAAGGGTAATGGCAAATATTTGGGCAACCGATCCTGAGATCGCCAACTGGGCGGGCAAATTCCGAGAAGACAAAGTTCGAGAGTATCGCGCCAAATACCGAAACTTCAGCTTCAAAGAAAATGAGAGGTGTACAACAAAATAAAGCGGTTATCACTTTGATATGAAAAGATATGCATACTAAGCTTTAAGTGATCATAATAACGTCACGCTAGGGAATATGTATGGATACTTCTTTGTCTACCGCTATTGAGCTCTTAAACAAATCGAATGAAAAGTTTGATTTGACCGAGCCACAACATCAACAAAGTTTACTTAGGCTAGCAGACCGTTTACTGCAGCTGGATAAACTCTCCACCCAAGACCTAAAAGATCTTTCAATTCAATTTAATGCACCACTTGAGTTTCAACTCGCGGTGAAGCTCGTTGAGTCCCGTAGAGAAACACAATCAATTTGTCAGCCGATAAAAATTGGTGTGGTATTCGCTATGTGGGGTGAGCACAATCGCCTTAATCCCAAGTCGGCAGATAATCAGCATGGCGAAGACTCGCTTAGAACGAAAGTGGAACAACTTCAGTGGGTGACAGAAGGGACCAATGTTGATTGGACCTTGTATGCGGTCGATGACGGGTGTCCACATGGCAGTGCAGACATCGCTAGATCTATTAAACAAACCTACGATGCGGGTACACAAGCGAAGGTCAAAGTACTTAAACTAGAAGATGCGTTGCCTGCTGCATCCGGTGCGCTTCGTAACCTAGCGAGTGCTGATGATTCAAGAAAAGGCGGTGCCATCATCCTTGGTTGTGAACAGTCTCTGGAAGATGGCGTTGATGCTGTTCTTTATACGGATGCCGATAACTCGGTTCACTTGGGGCAAATAGGCTTAGCACTGGCACCATACAGCCGTGATGGTAAACAAGTGGTACTAGGTAACCGCAAACATGCAGACTCGATTTTAGTTAAACAAGAAGAGCGCTGGGGAGTTGGTATTAAGACGTTACGTCACATGCAGCGCATGATTGGAGCCCAAATATTTGATAGTGGCATTAAAGATACGCAAGCCGCGTTCAAACTTTATGGTCGAGGTATCTTGGAGAAAATTTTAGAAAACCCGACGGTGTTTGATTTCTCATTTGATACGGATTGGATTTTCGCAGCAATGGAGTTCAACCAACCAATCATTACCGTTCCATTCGCATTCATTGATTCAGCCGCCGAATCGGCATCCGTCGCACAAGGCCCTATGACAACATGGTATGTGTTGCTTGACGGCTTAGTAAAGGCAGCGAAAGCACGAGGGAGCTCTTACAGTGAAGAGATGGCAGATGTGTTTACGCGGGAGATCAATTCACATAAAGATCTCGAGCTGATTATTGATGTACTTCCTCCAGAGTTAGCTTCGGCGGGAGATAGCGATTTAGGTAACCCGAAAGTAATGTCACCACAATCGGTACAACACTGGATCTCTAGTGCTAAATCCTTGAATGCACGAACAAGTGCGCCAGCATAAATATAGGTTCAAGTAACCATATCGGGGAGTGAGCTTATGCTTACTCCTTTTTATTTGATTACGATTATAAGTTTCAATAATTGAAGTTAGTAAAGGTGTGCCAAGTTTAAGGGTGCATAAACTAAATCGACTCTCGATATAGCGAGAGCCGAATTGATTTAGAAATCAGTAGACCTTAGTTATGTTTAATTAGTAGGCGGCGAGTACTTCTTCGATCTGTTGGTTAATGACTTTTACTTCACTATAAATAACCGCGAGATCATCATCTGATGGGGCAAGATCTTTGAGTGCGTTTTGTTCTACGTTTTCTAGTGCCGAGGTTGCTGTCTCTTCTCCAAAACTGACCAATATTCCTTTCAACGTATGCACGGTAAAGTGTAATTTCCCCCAATCTTGTTGCGCGACAAGTGCTTGAATCTCTTCTAGAGAATTGGCGTGGTCTTCTTGATAAGTAGATAGGACCGCGAAGATTACGTCTTTATCATTATCCAAATAGGCGTTTAAAGCATCAAAATCTAGCATAGAGACTCCTGTCAGTTACATAGTGAAAGTGGGCTAGGTGGCTTGGTAGAAAAACCGGACCTGACAGATTCACTAATCCATTGATTCCATTTATAAGGCAATTCCAATTGTTGTAATTGCGCCATGAATTCGTTAGTAAGTTGTTCTTCTGTTTGAGTTTTGTTGACGGCAAATAGATAGTCAAGTTTCGCAGCAACTGAATAGGGATAAGTGTGAATGTAGTCTTTAAGCTGTTGTACAGACCCTAGGCTATCCATATTGATGCAATTTATTGGATTTGTGTCACTGCCAAGCGCTAGTTGATTAATCGCTTCCCCACGCGCTTTAATGAGATCTCCTAGGTCTTGGTACAAAGAGTATTCACCATAAATATTGAGCAAAGGAAGTAACTGGCTTAGTAGAACAGTGGGGGTTTCATTTAGAACATGACAAAGCAGTGCCGCTGCTCTGATTAGCTTTTGATGAGCGAGCTGATGATTGCCCTCCAAATGCAAAACTTGACACTGGAAAACAGCCAAGGCGGCTAACACTTGTTGCTGTTGATGCTGTGTGAGCTTCAAATTCACTTGATTAGTGAATTGGTTCGCCTGTTCAAGCAGAGTACGTTTATTGGCAATACTACCTTCTTTTTCGTAAGCCACCTGAAGTGAATGAAAGTAGTTAGAAATAGAGTTGATAACATCGATATCCGCCGGTGAGATGTTGGTTGCATACATGTGACCCATCTTAATCAAGATTTGAGTGTTATCCGCATTCTCAGCAAGATCGATGGCTCTAATTGCACGGTGGCTAATACTCGGCGTGAGCTCAAATGCACGAATAGCCAATTTTAAAGCTGGGAGCAGCATGTTGTGTTTTTCGTAAATACAACTCAAGCAGTCGATCACGTTGAGAGACAAAGGGCGTGCAATAAGATAATTATGAAGTTTGTCGATTGCTTGCTGAGCCTTGCCGAGGCTATCGAGTACCAAGGCTTGTGCCACCAGTTTTGTTGGGTGCATGTTGGTTGTCGATTCTCGAAGCACATACGCCAATAGTTCCCATTGTTCAGTGCCTATCAAGTGTTCGATTAGGCTCGCTTCGTACTGCACACTTTTTTGAGTATTGGGTACAGACAACGCCTGCTGTAATGCGGAGGGAGTATCGATCGGATAGTACTGTTTCTGCTGTGTTATTTGCTGGGACTCCTTAACCGCGAGAGTGATTTTGTCTCCAAGCATCGGAGTCTTAATTGGCTTAGATATAAAATGATGCGCTTCACCGGATAAGGCAGTTAACACGGTTTCCTGACGCATGTCGCCTGACAGCAAAATCGTGGCGACGGTATGATCAATCAATCTTTTGCGATAAAGGATGCCAAGCAGCTCGAAACCCGTAAATGTTTGCTCTAGATGATAATCAATCAAGAGTACATCTAAGGTGTGTCTTTCCACGGTTCTTATAGCTTGGCGGTAGTCCGTGGCGATATAGATTTTGTCGTGCGAGATTCCAAGGCTAACTAATTGCTGCTTTATAAGTATGGTGGCACTCTTTGAATCATCGACAATCAAAATGCTGAGATCGGGTGGCAACTTCATTGTCATTGTTCTAGCTATCCTAGCGTTTTGTCCTAATTTAGAATCTAGGTGTCTAGATGCATAATGTCAAGTGAGGGGAAAAGTTGATTTATGGTTTTAAGACATTGGTAATCATCAATATTATACGAAATGATTCGCATTTTATCGGCGGTCGTTCATCCATGAACGAGCAAAGGTCACTAGTCCTTCATATTTAGTATTAGAAATGATGCAAAGGCGAGAAACGCAGTCATCATTAAGAATACGTCATTGTATGCCATGATAGCAGCGTCACGCTGCATTGTGCCGAGTAGGCTAGCTTGTGCCTGTTGCATGGCTGTCGCTGCATCACTACCTGATTGGATGAAGAATGCTTGTTGCTGTTGTAATGTTTGCCAGCCCAGTTGGCTAACCGAAGGCAGAGACTCTTTTATGTGTGCTAAATGTTCACGAGTCTTATTGTCTAACAGCGTCGCGATGATTGCGATACTAAACGCACCACCCAAATTTCGCATCACATTGGTAAGTGTAGAGGCGTCAGGCGTATCCATTTTACTGATGTTCTTCATGGCTACGAGTGATAAAGGCACCATAATGAACGGGCTACCAATGGCGCGCAGAACCATCGAAAGAATCAACTGCTGACCACCAAAATCGACGGTCATATGGGTATTCACGTAGCAACTTAAGCCAAACATCGCAAAACCAAATGTGACGAGGTACTTAGGTTTTATGATCTGGGTAAGCTTTGGCACCAACGGAAAAATCAGCAGTTGTGGAAAACCCATCCACATAAGCACTTCGCCAATTTCCATTGCGTTATATTGCTGTATCTGAGTGAGATACATCGGCAGCACATAGATAGAGCCAAGCAGTGCCATGCCTAAAATTAGATAGGCAATACAAGACATGGCGAACTGCGGGTCTTTTAGTAAGCGCAAGTTGACTAGCGGCTTCTTATGTTGCAATTCGTTGATGACGAAATAGACCAAACTGACTGCAGATATGATGGCAAGCGTTACGATAAAGCTTGAGCTGAACCACTCTTCACGATTGCCTTCTTCTAGCACGACCTCTAAACAGCCAAGCCCGAGTGCCATTGTGGCAATACCAAACCAATCTGCTTTTTTCAGCGAACCTAAGTCGAGTTTCTCATCATCGAGCCCATAGCGAATCATGGTGATCACCAAAAGCGCTGGTGGAATGTTGATGTAGAAAATGTAGTGCCACGACAGGTTCTCAGTTAACCATCCACCAAAAGTAGGGCCAATCGATGGCGCGAACGTCGCAGTTACACCGAAGAGTGCCATACCGACAGCCCGTTTGTTGAGAGGCAGAAGTTGGATGACCAGTGAGAACGCAAGTGGGATCAACGCACCACCACTGAAACCCTGCATTGCGCGAAACAAGATCATTGAGGTCATGTTCCAAGAGAACGAACAGAGTAATGATGAAAGCGTAAAAATCGCAGTCGTCCATGTAAGGTAACGACGTTTACCGAGTGCTTTAGATAGCCAACCACTAAGTGGGATCGCAATCATCTCTGCAACCAAGTAGGAGGTAGAGATCCATGAACTCTCATCTAGCGTTGCCGAGAGTGCACCTTGGATGTCTTTGAGCGATGAGTTGGTGATCTGAATGTCCAAGATCGCCATAAACGCACCGATTAGGCCGCCAAACAGAGCGATCCAATGACGTGTTGGCACTTCAGCATTTTCCTGTTCACGTGGTGTAGAGGAGGGGATAACTTCACTCATCGATTTAGCCTCGAGTATCGATTGTCGCTACAACAGACAATCCAGGTAGCAGGCGACCTTTAAGTTCCTTCTGATCGGGTATGGTGATCTTCACAGGAACGCGTTGAACAATCTTGGTAAAGTTACCTGTCGCATTCTCTGGTGGAAGCAGAGCAAACTTCGCGCCGGTGGCTGGTGAAAAGCTATCAACTTTGCCTTCTAGTGGTTGGCCAGGGAATGCATCAAGTTCAATTTCGACGCTCTGACCTTGGTGAATACCATTGAGTTGTGTCTCTTTGAAGTTGGCTTCAATCCAGATATCTCCGTTTGGCACTAAGCTCATTAACGGCGTACCTGCTTGTACCAAAAGACCTTCGCGGACGCTTCGTTTACCAATTACACCTGACGCGGGAGCATATACTTTGGTGTAGTCGAGGTTAAGCTGAGCTTGATCGCGTTGGGCGATCGCTTCTGTTACCGAAGCTTTTGCTTGGTCAATTTCGCTGTCGATAACTGTCAACTGGTCATGGCTTGCTACAAGATTCGCCTTCGCTTCTTCAAGCGCTGCTAGGGCAACTTTTTGTTGGGCTAACATACTGTCTACCTCATCTTGAGAGGCATAGCTTCGTGTGAGCAAACTGCGAGAGCGCTGTGTCTGTTGTATTGCACGGTCATATTCTGCTTTGGCCGAGTCAACGCGACTTTCAGCTTGTAGAATTTGACTGTTTTGAAGTTCTTTTTGAGCCAATAGATTGGACACACTTGTTTCGACAACTGCGAGGTGAGCATTGGCTTGGGATAGTGCGGTTTGATAATCACGGTCGTCAATTTCAACCAATAGGTCGCCCTTGTTGACGATTTGGTTGTCATGCACATGCGAAGTGACGATGTAGCCCGATACTTTTGGGCTAATGTTAGTGATGTCGCCTTGTAGGTAGGCGTTATCTGTTGATTCAAAATATTGGCCATAGCCGTACCAGTAACTACCGCCACCAAGGCCCAGCGCTAACATGATCGCGGTTGCAATCAGTGGTGCCTTGTTACGTTTCTTGTTTTTTGTTTGAGCTGTTGGCGTTGAATCAGTCATTTTATTCGATCTCGTTTTTATAGATGTAACGAATTGTAAATGAAATCGATTGGTTGATAAGATAGGAAAAATAAGAAGCACTGTTGTACAAATCTTACTAATTAAAAGCAGAGGTTAATGATGGATCTCAACGCCGTGTCCGTTTTTGTACAAGTGGTTGAGTGTGGAAGCTTCACTCACGCAGCCGAAGTTTTGGATATGACAAAATCCACGGTAAGTCGTAAGTTGGCTGAGTTAGAGCAGCACTTAGGTGTGAGATTGATCACGCGATCTACTCGAAGTTTGGTTTTAACGCCAGAAGGTGAACATTTCTACACATCGAGTTTGCAGATGCTTGAAATCATGAATCAAGCAGAACTGGAAGTGACAGCTAATCAAGATTTGATACGGGGACCGCTTCGTGTTGTGTTCCCTGTGGAGTTGGGTCAGCAAGTATTGGCACCCTATATTCATCAATTCCTTCATGAATACCCTAATGTGACGATGAATTTAGAATTAACCAACCGTGAAGTCGATATCGTGGGCGAGGGGATCGATGTCTATGCGCAGATTGGCGAGCTTGTCGATTCAAGTTTGGTGTCACGGTACTTAGCAACATCGACGCGAGTCATTGTCTCCAGCCCCAAGTATCTAGATAAATTTGGGAATATCGATTCACATGAAGATCTGGTTCCTCCACACAAGATGGTTCAAGTGTCAAATAAAGCAGCAAGGGTACCAAAGCTGACTATCACTCCTCCCAACGGTGAGCAGGTTCCGATTGAGTTACCATTTCAGCTAAGAGTAAATACCGTGACCGCATGCCTGAGTGCCTGTATTGACGGTTTGGGGATCGCAGTCTTACCAGAGTTCATCTGTCGGGAGCATTTTGACTCAGGGAAATTGGTTCAATTACTTCCTGACTATCAGATGCCGGGAGTCAGTGTTAGCCTGGTCTATGCCGAGAGGCAACTGATGCCCAAGCGAAAGAAAGAGTTCATCGACTACCTTTTAAATGCCGCTAGTCGTGGAAGAGATCACGCGAACTGAAGATCTATTTAGGTATTTGTTCAACGAGGTTTTTAACACTTATATATTTGACGTTATAGATAATTGTTGCCTATTTGTTTGTTGGTTATTATTAATCTCAATAATGTTATGCTTTATTAATTTAGATTTATCTAAATAACAAATGGGCACAATATCACACGGGTTTTATTATTGGTTTAAATATATAGAGTTGGTTTTAATAACTAAATTTACTTGTTTAAATTGCCATTAGTATCGATGTTTTTTATTTAACTTATTGATTTTGAAGTGGTTGTTGGTTTTATATAAAATCCAGGTGAAATGTGTTTAATATGTAAAATTGTGACTTTAATTCCTTTCAAAAAAACTTTGTCTTTAATTGAGCTCTTGAATAACTATTATTTTCTTAGTTTTCGCAACGAAAATAGTCCAACGTGATTAAAGCAGTGGTGCTTTGAATTATCACGTATGAGAAACGTAAAATAATAAATGTAGAGAGTTAAAAAGTGACTGCAAATAAAAATATGTTAAAGCTAGCAGTAAGCATGGCCCTGTTTTCAGGTATGTCTACAACTGCTCACGCGCACGGTTGGTCAGAGTTTCCAAGCGCTCGTCAAAATATCTGTTACGAACAAGGTGGTATCTGGTCAGGTAGCCCACCTAATGCAGCTTGTGCGAACGCTAAAGATATCTCTGGTACTTACCCTTTTGTTCAACGCAACGAATACGCAAAAAATATCATTGATTTCAACAACATGAATGCTGTTCGTGCTGCCATTCCTGACGGCACACTGTGTTACGCAAATGACTCACAGAAACAAGGTATGGGAGCGCCTCACACCGGTTGGACTCGTACTGAAGTAAATGCTGGCACATTTGAGTTTGTATTTAACGCGACGGCACCACACAACCCATCTTTTTGGGAGTTTTACCTAACTAAGCCTAACGCTGATTTAAGTAAAGCATTAGCTTGGAGTGATTTAGACCTAATTCAAACCGAAGGTAATGTCCCGGTTAATGGTGGCAAGTATCGTATGGATGTCACTATTCCATCTGACCGTTCTGGTGATGCTATTTTATTCGTACGTTGGCAGCGTGATGATGCGGCAGGCGAGGGTTTCTACAACTGTTCGGATATCACGATTGTTAATGGTGAAACGCCTCCACCAGAGCCGGGCCCACAACCTGATCTCGTTCGCGGTGATCTTTACATCCCAACAGATTTTGCTACACCTGCTATTGGTGACACTGTCCAGTACGACATTATCAATAAAAATGGTGACGTAGCGCGTAGCTTCGATATTAAGATCGATGCATCAAACGTTAATGATTGGGAACGACTACTAGCATCTGAAATTAATGGTTGGCATGAAGAGTTTAAAGATGGTGCAGTCTTCATCGGTGATTGGCATGCGGAAATGGAACACTACATGTATTTCCAAAACGATCCGTCACGAAACTTTTTTAACTCAAGAGATAGCCGCGCTTCAGGTGAACTTACGCTAATTAAAGATGGTGATGGTAACGTTGAGCCATTAGCGGGCGACATCTATGAACTTGTTAAGAGTGATAAAGTGGTTAACGCAGGTGATAAAGTTGTAATTGCAACGGAAGAACCAGCAAACTTTACTCAAACCTCAGGCACATCGGTATCGATTGAGAATAACGGAACCGCTTCTGTGCTGATTGATACTACATCTGTTTCACAAAACGAAACACTGACTTTCTCTGCAAACGCAATTAACAGTGAGCGTGTAGAGACCTTTAGCTTTGAAGTGATTGCTGATGATGAAGTAACACCGCCACCAACGCCGACTCCAGATCCAGATGATGGCGATGCTTGGAGCGCGACCAAAACTTATCTTGGCGGTGAGATTGTGACTTATGCAGACCAAAACTGGAAAGCACAATGGTGGATTCAAGGTGGTGATAACCCGCAAGCGACTTACGCAAAAGATAAATGGGGTGTATGGCGCCCAGCTAACTAATCGCGTTAACTATTAACGAATATTAGCCAATGAACGAAGCAGAGCCGCAAATAGTGGCTCTGCTTTTTTGATCTAACCAGTAGCTTTGTGTAGCACGCCTTGTTCACCACATTTCTTTTGCATATCATCAACTTCCAGATAAAAGCAAAAATAAAGGTGGATGTAGGTATGAAGTTTCTTTGGTTAAAAATCTTGATTACTGTTTTAGTGTTCGCGGGTTTGTTTGGCCTGGTGTATTACAAAGTAATGAGTGGAATCTCATAGAATCCAATAAGCATTGGACTCACGTCCTCAATGCAATGTATTTCCACAAATGGAATATTAAGATAAGGAAAAACGATGCAGAAAGTAGTAATTGTCACTGGTGGTGGGCGTGGTATTGGCGCAGCAACAGCCCTTTTGCTAGCAAGTAGAGGCTACCGTGTTTGTGTTAACTATCGTAAAGACCACAGTGCAGCAAATTCGGTGGTTGCAGACATTGTCGCGAAAGGTGGCAGTGCGATGGTTTTTCAAGCGGATGCCTCTATCGAATCCGAAGTGGAAGCTATGTTTTTTGCAGTAAACCAAGAGTTAGGGCAGGTAACGCATTTGGTGAACAATGCAGGTGTTCTTTTCACTCAATCTCGCTTAGCGGACATTGATTATGAGCGTTTTAACAAAGTCATGGCTGCGAATATTGGAAGCTGTTTTCTGTGTTGTAAGGCATTCATCAATCAAATTGATGGTCCGGGAGCAATCGTCAATGTCTCATCTGCTGCCTCTCGAATTGGGGCACCTTTTGAGTATATAGATTATGCCGCTTCCAAAGGTGCAATGGACTCGTTAACTAAAGGTCTATCGTTGGAGTTAGCTGAGCAAGGTATTCGAGTTAATGGAGTTAGACCAGGTTTCATTCACACAGAAATGCACGCTGATGGTGGAGAGCCTAACCGTGTTGAGCGCTTAGCGCCTAACATCCCACTAAAGCGAGGTGGAACACCGTTAGAGGTCGCGGAATCTATAGCATGGTTGCTATCTGACGAAGCCTCATATGTTACGGGTACTTTTATTGATATTGCTGGTGGACGTTAATGACTCCGCTAAATTGGAAATGATGAGTCGCAGTTGAAAGGCTCATCTAACATCTAGACTGAAATCTCGCTGCGTTTAGCTCCAAAAAACAGTGACCGTTATAGCGAGCCTCTAAGAGCGGCTTGGAGTATGTGATTACCCAAGCCTTGAAGTTTAGAGTTAGCGTTTCTCTAACACTAGTGAAAAATTCACAGGTACGCTGGGTGACAGTGCGATGTCACCCACGGTATTTGACACACTGCTTAAGCTCTCTTCAGGTATACCGAAATCGAAGCCTGAAATAACGGTTGGTTTGGCGGTAGACACCATTAAATGGCTTCCCGATTTGACGATGTTTACAGTAAAAATGAGCTCTTTTGACTGGCCGTAGAGTTCAACTGTCGCTGGAAGCATCTTCTGCATCGCGAGGTTTTCATTACCCATCAGTTGTTCAGGCACCGATGCCGTCACCTTGACCGATGGGAACTTCTCTTCATCAAAGAACATCGCTCTTAATCTTTCGTTTCGTATAGATACGCCAGTATCTAGCATGTTAAGTGGGATTGTGAGCTCCAAGACTCCTTTATCGTCGATTTTACCACTTATGCCTGATATGACAGCGGGTTCAACGACATACTGCTTCTTTATCGAAGCAAAGTTAACTGTAGAGAGCTGTTCGTTTACCTGGAAATGTCCTGATGCCAGTAACGGAAAACTGATGGTCATTAATCCTAGCAAGAGCAAGGTGATCATTTTATTCATGTTTGCTTCCTATTAATGAGATTATGCATGTACATAAATAGTATTGTTCAAAAAATAATCTTTGCATTTGATGGGGGAATTAAAGTGGTGTGATTGATTTGTTGCTGATATGGTTAATTGGTTGTTAATGCTTGAGATTTGCCCATAAATAGTAATTATTTTTTATTTATGATCAAAATATAGATTATTAATTCACTAAAGATGAAAATTTAGGTTGAAGTAACTTACGCTTTTATTGATAATTCATGCATCTTTTTTGAATAATAATTTTTTATGTCTCAAGTGTCTTCTATCTCTTCTCTAGAGAAAACTAAATCATGGCAACTGCCAGATACACTGATCCTGATTTTCCTGATCGGTATTTTTGCCGCAGCAGCGACTTATTTCATTCCTGCTGGTACTTTTGAAAGCCAAGACGTCTCTTTCATTGTTGATGGTGCAGAAAAAACGCGCACCGTTATCGACCCTGCTTCTTTTAGCTACGCAACAGATGAAAACGGTGATCTCGTCTACAACACGGTTGGCTTCTTCGCGTCTGGTGGTGGTATTGGTCTAATGAACTTCCCATTTGAAGGTCTGGTATCAGGCTCGAAGTGGGGTAGCGCAATTGGCGTAATCATGTTCATGTTGATCATTGGTGGCTCGTTTGGCGTTGTTATTCGCACAGGCACCATTGATAACGGTATTCTTCACCTAATCAATAGAACTAAAGGCAGCGAAGCACTGTTTATACCAGTGTTGTTTCTACTGTTTTCTTTAGGTGGTGCAGTCTTCGGTATGGGTGAAGAAGCGGTCGCATTTGCGATTATCATTGCCCCACTAATGGTACGACTTGGTTACGACAGTATTACTACCGTGATGGTAACTTACGTTGCGACTCAAATCGGATTTGCAACGTCTTGGATGAATCCATTCTCAGTAGCAATCGCGCAAGGTATCGCTGGCATTCCTGTACTATCTGGCATGACCTTCCGTATGGTGATGTGGGCATGCTTTACGGTTGTCGGTATTGGTTTCACCATGTTGTATGCATCACGAGTTAAAGCGAACCCAGAGTCATCATTTACCTTTGCAACTGACAAGCATTTCCGTAAGCAAGAACAAGATGATCAACCTGTTGCGAAATGGTCTTTTGCTGATACGTTAGTCATGCTAACTGTTGCGGGCACTACTGGTTGGGTTATTTACGGTGTAGTAGTTCATGCTTGGTACATCCCAGAGATTGCTTCTCAATTCTTCACTATGGGCTTTATCGTGGCAATCATCGGCGCTATTTTCCGTTTGAACGGCATGTCTCTTAATGACGCAGCAGATGCGTTTAAAGAGGGGGCAGGAATGATGCTAGCGCCTGCGCTACTGGTAGGTTGTGCGAAAGGTGTTCTTCTAATTTTAGGCGGTGGTTCTGGTAGCGAAGCGAGCGTACTAAACTCGATTCTAAATAGCGCAGGTTCTTTTATTAGTGGTCTTCCAGACGTGATGGCAGCTTGGCTGATGTTTGTCTTCCAATCTGTGTTTAACTTCTTCGTGACGTCGGGTTCTGGTCAAGCAGCACTAACCATGCCTCTGCTTTCACCGTTGGCGGATATCGCAGGTGTCACTCGTCAAGTTGCAGTACTGGCGTTCCAACTGGGTGATGGCTTTACTAATATCATCGTACCGACGTCTGCTTCTCTAATGGCAACTCTGGGCGTATGTCGCATCGATTGGGGTGTATGGGTTAAGTTCTGTGGTCGCTTTATTGGCCTGCTGTTTGTACTAGCAAGCGTAGTCGTTATTGCAGCACACCTGATGGGCTTTGCTTAATCTCTAAATAGTAATTCGTGACCCTGAATTAATTGACCGACTTATATTACACTACGACCAAAGGCGAGCTGAGACTCGCCTTTGTTGTTTATTAAATCTATTGGAAATCGATATGTCAGAAATGGCGACACATAATCAAACGCAAGTTCTTGAATACCTTCACTCACTGAATGTGGATGAACTTCCGTCAGGTGATCACACGTTAAGCTTTGCTGTAGCGACCAATGCTATCGGGCAATGGCAACAGTTACCTATTCGAGTTTTTAAGGGCCGCAGTGAGGGCAAGAAAGTTGTGATAACTGCTGGTGTTCATGGTGATGAGCAGAACGGTATTATGACAGCAATGAAAGTTGCACAAAGACTCGTTGAGCAAAATATCGCAGGTTGCGTCACTATTGTTCCAACGGTTAACCTGAGCGGTATTTTAAATCACAGTCGCAATTTCTTCCCTGTCGATCCTGATACATCGCCGTCAAACCTCAATCGTTTCTTCCCTGGTAATGTTGAAGGGAATGAAGTTGAGCGCTATCTAGGAACGCTATGGAACAACCTATTGTTGCCAAACGCTGATATTGCGATTGACCTGCACACACAAACCTCAGGGACGTGCTACCCACTCTATATTTTCGCAGATTACAGAGTTGAAAAAGCAAAACAGATGGCGGCTCTTATGAACGCTGATGTGGTTTTAAACGATCCGGGTGAGAAAGGGGTGTTGGAAACGGCTTGGAACACACACGGTGTGCCTAGTATTACGGTAGAAGTAGGCTCTGGTCGTTATTTTGAACGTGAACTGGTGGAACGTGCAACTCAAGGTGTTATTAACATCCTAATAGCGGAAGGCGTCATTGAAGGTGAAGTTTCTAAACTGAACAGCCCACTAGAAGGCGATAAGATCATCAGTATTAAAGCTAAGCAGGGCGGTTTTGTAGAGCCACAGGTTTCGTTGATGCAGAAAGTGGAAAAGGACGATTTGCTTGCAATCCAATACGATTCACTTGGCAAGGAGTTACTGAGATACACAGCGCCTGAATCTGGTACTGTCATTAGCCACAACCTTGAAACGCTTCGTGCTCCGGGTTCGCTGATTGTACGTCTAATCAAATAACTCAAAATGAATCATCTGGGCAAAGAACCTCTTTGCCCACTCCTTCTTCTATGTCTCTCACCGACTAGAAACTTCATATACCAAGCCTTCCTTAGTAATCGACTTATACATTTCCCAGATCTCCAGATTATAGATAAGATTTGAAATAACTATTTAATATTCAATAGCTTGGCGTGTACTTTTTATTAATGAAGTAACGCTATTTTTTTTAGATTTGTATAAGTAGCGAGCGGAAGGGTTCCTTAAAATAGTGATATCCAAGAGTTGGCTAGCAAAACGTATCACTGCTTAGTCAATAGAATTCTAAGATGTTGAGGAGCCCCATGAAGATCATCAAGCCACTATTCGCCATCTCTCTAGCCGCGTTAGTTTTAATGGGGTGCTCAAGCGTCAATGAAACCCATCAGCCTCTTCATACATCTAGCGAGTATTACGATTATATTCAGCCCTCGTTTGAACAATATGTGGATACGACGAGCGAGTGGTTGTCAGAAAATCGCGCTTTCATTGCTGAAGACCATAGCAAAGAGCTGTCAATGAACGTCCCATACAGCAAAGGTGACCCGACTTCCGAAAAGGCGATTCTTTTGGTTCACGGCCTTGGCGATTCACCATTCAGTTTTAGTGATATATCGACATCTTTGGTAGAACAAGGCTTTTATGTACAAGTTGTATTATTACCGGGTCACGGAAGCAATCCTGAGCACATGAAGTTGGTTCATTACCAAGACTGGCAAACTCTAGTTGACCATTATGCGAACCTGCTTAAACAGGAACACGATCAAGTTTGGCTTGGCGGCTTCTCGACAGGAGGAAACCTTGTCTCTATTCATGCACTGGATAATGACGGAGTAGATGGGCTGATGCTGTTCTCTCCTGGGTTCCAAACGGTCACGCCATTTCTAGAAAAATTCACTCCCTTTGTCGCTCTGTTTACTGATGGCTGGAACGCAGTGGAGAATAATTTTGCGAGATACAGCTCTGCGCCGATTAATAGTGCTTTAGCTTATTCTGAGAGTGCACAAGTGTTCCGTGACAAAATTGAAGGCAGAGAGTTAGATATCCCAACTTTGTTAGTAACTGCAGAAGCGGACAGTGTGATCGATTCGCAAGCACTGTACGATTACTTCGAGAACCACTTCACCCATCCCAATAGCAAGTTGGTGTGGTATGGGGAACAAAAGCAAGCTGATGAGTTAGGTAAGACTCAAGTCTACTCAATGCATCGTGATGATCTTAGAATCAGCACAGCGTCGCACATGAGCCCACTGTTCGCCCCAGAAAACAGTTACTACGGTGAGAAGGGCGAAAAGATTATTTGTGAGAATAGTTTTAGCAAATCAGATACCGAAGCATGTGAGAATGGTGAGCCGACATGGTTCTCTGCTTGGGGTTATACTGAAAAAGGGCGCATCCATGCTCGCTTAACATGGAACCCATATTACGCAGAATTAGAGTCTACAATGAGAGCCGTTGTTCAGTAACGCTTGCAACGATTAAGTAAAGCGGCTGGAGAGTGATTATGACCAAGAAAGTACAGATAAATACCATCTCTGAGTTACACCAGTTTTTAGGGTTACCGAAACCGACACACCCTCTGGTGACATTGATTGATCAATCTAAGATCACGCGAGAGTTCAACGAACATCTGACTCTGGGGTTCGGTTTGTACTTTATTTCACTCAAGGATGGCGCCAACTGTAGTATTGGTTACGGGCAGACAACCTACGATTTTGATACTGGCACTATGACATTCTTTGCTCCTGAACAAGAGGTGAGCATTGCTCCTAGCGAACATGTTGAGGACTCAATCGGTTGGACGTTGGCTTTTCACCCACAGTTGATTGCTAAGTCGGATCTTTATGGAAAAATGCTCGACTACACCTTCTTTGAGTATGAGAGTAACGAAGCGCTGCACTTGTCAGAGCGCGAAAGAACCATGGTGACAGATATCGCGTTCAATATTGGCAACGAAACAGAGGCCAATATCGACAAGCATACTCAGTCATTAATTTGCTCCAACATCGAGCTACTTCTTAAATACTGTAACCGTTTTTATGATCGCCAGTTTATTGTGCGTGCAGACTTGAACCATGATCATATTCACCGTTTAAGCAAATTACTCGCCGAGTACTATCAAGGCGATAGACCTTTCGAGCTTGGTATTCCTACGGTTCAATATTGTGGTAAAGAACTTGGGCTTTCTCCGTATTATTTAAGCGATCTGTTAAAGAAAGAGACCGGAAAAAACGCTCTAGAGCATATCCATTTGTTTGTCATTGAGCGTGCTAAGACACTGATGGCTGACACAGAGCACAGTATCACTCAAATCGGCTATGAGTTGGGTTTTGAATATCCTCAACATTTCTCCAAGCTTTTTAAAGCAAAAACCGGTGTGAGCCCTCGAGAATTTCGCAGCTCTATTTAATTAAAACTCGACAAAACTCAGCGAGGTTACGTAATACGCGACAGCTTCCTAGGTTTCTTCATTTCAAGACTGCGGTCAAATTGCGATTGACGACTTATGTCTTCCTCAGCAATGACAGTGTATAGTTTTAGAATATTCATTCAGGTTTTTTATTGAATTTGCTGTTATTGGTGAGTGTGTTATGAAGAAAAATGGATTTACTCTCATAGAGTTGATTGTCGTTGTGATTATACTCGGCATCCTCGCTGTGACAGCTGCACCAAGGTTTTTGGGAATCCAAGAATCAGCGCGAGAAGCAGTGTTAGAAGGCGTTGCAAGTGCAATGGACAGTGTGAACGCTCAAGTTGTATCGAAAGCCATTATTCAAGGGCTTGACCCTAGCGCAGAGAATCCAAGTGATCAAAGCAACTACGTGATTGATTTTGGTATCGGTAGTGTTGAAGTCGATTGGGGCACCTTATGCCCAGAAAGCCGAGGCGAGTCGGGCGATCAGCTTAACATGCTCGATTTCCTAACATTATCTGACGATGAAAGTTTGACGTCGGAATTTGGTAACCGACACACAGTGATTGGTTACACCCATTCATTCACGCAAGCACAGCTTGATAGTACCAATATTCCTGATGCAGACCTCCCTTCAGGTTGCTACGTTATTTACGACTCTTTTGGACGTTCGGATGGTAGCAAATGTCCAGTAGGTGGTTGTGAGTGTACAGTTCGTGTTGTTAATGACGAATGCTAAATAGAACTTCTTTTTGGATGATATCGCGCGTTGTTGCCTTTGGTTGCAACGCGCTTTTCGCTTTCATGGTGTTGATCTTCCAATTTGCTGCCGTTAAACCTCAATCCGTACAGTAACTTGGTAATGTTTTCCCATACAAATGGTTATCCTATACACAGAATTTATAAATTTGGCTTATTCCATCGTTTGATTTTCGTTAGGTTGATTTGACTCAACAAGCGAGAAAAGAATTATGGATAGACCTAAATTATTATTAGAGCGCCTAAACCAGATAGGCGCATCGTTAGAAGGGACAGGTAAAGCACACGCTCTGCTTGGGCTCGGCTCCGTAGGCTTAGAGCTAGAGCGATTAGATGAGTATTCTGACATTGACTTCTTTGCGATTGTCCAAAAAGGCCATAAACGAGAGTTTCTAGACAGCCTTGCGTGGTTATCCGATATAAAGCCGATTGATTACGCGGTAAGAAATACGGTCGATGGTTACAAAGTACTGTACAGCGATGGTGTTTTCTGTGAATTCGCCGTGTTTGAGCCGGAAGAGTTAGCGGGTATTCCTTTTTCAGAAGGTCGCATCGTTTGGCAACAAGCTGATTTTAATACCGATTGCTGTGTGCCACAAAA
Organism: Vibrio sp. D420a; assembly: GCF_030248625.1. NCBI lineage: Bacteria > Pseudomonadati > Pseudomonadota > Gammaproteobacteria > Vibrionales > Vibrionaceae > Vibrio > Vibrio sp. D420a. Next base: position 221,253 of record NZ_JAHGAN010000002.1, read on the forward strand.
GCAAGAGCATAATCAAGATAACGACTTAGAGTGGATCATTGGAGAGGCGATGACAAACCTTTATGTTGGAATGTGTCGTTATAATCGAGGTGAGAAGCTATCTGGCATGCGTTTTGTCCAGTCCTTTGCTCTTGATCGTTTAATAGAGTTGGCAGAGCGAATCGAACAACCTAATCCAGCGCTAGTAGATATGTTTATGGCGGATAGAAGATTAGAAGCTCGTTATCCAGAGTTTTCCAAGATGCTCCCATCATTTACTCAAGGCTATGAGTTTACGCCGGAGTCTGCAGTCGCACAGTTGGAGTTCTTGAATACGTACTTTAGTGTTAATCAAGCGATGCGAACTAGAATCCTTGAGCTATGTGAGCGGTGATTAATTGCCTGTGTCAATGAGTGGTTAGATGTTTAATCTTTACTCAATAGTAACCTCCGTGTTAGCTTCAAAGTTCTTCTAGCACATGTAAAAAGGAGGAGCAGAGGATGTCATTTGAAAGTGCAGTTACATTTTTTATAGCCATGTTTGTATTCGGCATTACACCAGGGCCGGGCGTGTTTGCCATATTGGCGCGCGGTATGGTTCACGGTTGGAAAAAGTGCATCACTCTTTCGTTAGGAATGACATGCAGTGACATGATTTATCTCGTGCTTGCCTGTTTTGGTTTAGCAACGGTTGCAGAAAATTGGTCATTCGCCTTCGAAGTGATTCGTTACGTCGGTGCTGCTTACTTGATTTACCTAGGGTACAAGATGTTCAGAAGCCTGCCTGAAGTGCAGGGATCGGCAGAGCAAGTTGCTAAGCAAAGCCAAAAGTCTGCACTGGCAAGTTTTGCGCAAGGCTTTCTAATTTCTGCGTCAAACCCGAAAGTGATTCTGTTTTACATTTCGTTCTTGCCAACGTTCATCGATCTTACTGTGCTTCGTTCACAAGATATCGTACTAGTTGCTGTGTTAGCGTTTGTCGCTCTAATGACTGGCTTATTGCTGATTGCGATGGGTGCAGGTCGAATGGTGACGTTGTTGAAAACGCCTCGTGCGCACAAAAGGTTAAACCAGAGCGCTGGTGGCATCATGATTGCCGCAGGCTCCTATCTAGCAATTAACCGATAGTTACTGTTAAACTCATTAAAAAAGGCGATCCAATGGATCGCCTTTTTCTGGTCTTCTTGTAGCTTATGCGGCGCTTAATGCTTCTATATCACGGTTTTTAATGACGTAACGCAATCTAAACAGCATCAAGCCTGCAGCGACGGTTAACCCTGTTAAGATGCCTACCCAAAAACCTGTCTCGCCCATAGCCGGAACTACATAGTCGGTGAGGCCGAGTACCATACCCATCGGCAATGCCAAGCCCCAGTAAGATGCAATCGCTAGAAACATTGGGATTTTAGTGTCTTTGTATCCACGTAGAGCACCATTCGCCGATGTTTGCAGCGCGTCACTAAATTGGTACATGGCGGTAAAAACAAGCAGTGTGGCTGCTGTAGCACTTATGGTTGGATCCGTCGTGTACAATCGAATGATCCAATCAGGAAACAGTAAGAAAGTCGCAACTGATAGCAGTGAAATCATTGCCGCTACTAAAATGCCGATTTTACTGCGCTCAATCGCACTGAGTTCGTTCTTCTCACCTAGGGCATGACCAACGCGAATGGTAATGCCAAATGAGATGCTCATTGGGATTACATAAGTCATGCTCGAAATATTCAGTGCAATTTGTGCAGCAGCAACGTTTTCGGCGCCAATTCGACCAATCATAAGCGCAATAACCGCAAAAATACTGCCACATACGGCAATGTTCATTCCTATAGGTAAGCCAAGCTTTAGCAAGTGAAACATCTCTTTAGCTTTAGGTGCTGCGTCAGAGAAGTTAATAATCGTCTTGTAATGATGATGTGCGCGGATGTATGAATAGAGCATGCCCGACATCATCCAGTACACCAAACTTGTCGCCCAACCACAACCAACAGCGCCCATTTCTGGGAAACCAAACTTACCGTAAATCAGAACGTAGTTAACCGGGATATTCACCAATAAGCCTATGACGGAGATGATCATCGGTACCTTAGTGTTGTTCATGCCTTCACAGAAGCCATTCAAGGTGTAGAACAGAGCAATGCCCGGTACACCAAAGGCCAGTGCGAATGCATAGTCACTACCAATTGGGATGATCTCTGAAGCAACACCAATCCACTCCAAAATAGGTTTGGCGCTAACAAGGTAGGCAATCAGTATGACGCTAGCGATCAGCGCTAGCCAAACCATCTGGAAGAACTCGACAGAGACACTTCGAAAGTCTCTTGCGCCTCTGTGGTACGCCACTACCGGCGTTAACGCCATGATGATACCGCGCAATAACAATAATACAGGGATCCAAAGGCTGGTTCCCAAGGCAATGGCAGCAAGATCTGCAGGGCTCACCTGGCCAGCCATGGTGGTATCCACAAAGCCCATCGCTTGTGTTGCAATTTGAGTCAGAATGATTGGAATCGAAAGCTGCATAAGAGCACCCGATTCGCGAGTAAAAGGACGTAGTTTATTCAACATGAGTGTAAGAAACACCAATATAAATGCACCAATGATGGCAGGATGGCGGATGTGCATTTTAGGGTGTGCCCGTTAGGCGGCGTCAATATAAACACCTTACCGTACACGGTCAAGTGTTGGGTTTATGGTCGCTTGTTCAAGCGATAAATAAAAGTTTGAAGAGCCTCGAAATGCGCGTTGGTTTAGTCTGATAATCTCCTTGATTTGACTGAGGGACAGCATTGATGATTGATCGGGAAAAGCTTGCAAGAGCTGACACTTACTTACGTTCTGTCGGGTTGTCATGCAACACAGACAAAACAATTTTATACCGATTTTTAAGAAGTAGAGGCGTCGCGTTGAAGCCCGTTTATTGGGAATCTTTTCACAAAAACGTGGTATTGAAATTCACTGAATTCTTCATTGTGTATCTTGCTATTACCTATCTCTTTAGTTTGGCTCAGGATGAGGCGAGATTTATTAATACGCTCTTTAGTGCCGTTTTCGTCAGTTCAGTATTCTCCTTTGTTTTGAGTCTCTATTATCATTTTCAATCTAGAAGAAATGGCCTGAAAGATTGGAACAATATATAGAAACGGCAAGGGTTGAATTTTATAAGCTAGGAGAGATTCTTATGAGCGACCAATATGATTCAGAAACATCGAAACATTATGCTGCGTATCGTCCACCGATACATGGAAAAATATTGGAACACGCTTTAAGAGAAACAAGCCAAACAACATTTAATCTAGGCTTGGATATAGGGTGTGGTACAGGGGTCTCAACAGAAGTACTACGTCAGCATTGTGCAAACGTGGTTGGTATCGATCCGAGTATTGACATGCTCACAAAAGCACAGAGTCAAACAGGTGTAAGTTTCACGCAAGGAAAAGGTGAGTGCATTCCACTTGGCGCTCACTCTGTGGACATCGTAACTTTCGCAGGTTCACTCTCTTACGCGAACAAAAGTTTGGTAGTGTCTGAATTACTTCGTGTTTGTCGCTCTAATGCGTTTATTGTTGCTTACGATTTCAAAGTGATGTTATCTGAATTTTTGGATCGTTTAGGTGCACAATTTCCACCACCTTCTTCTCAATACAATCATGCTGAAAACTTTACTGGTTTTAATGACCTTTATGAGCTCAAAGTTTATGACGGCGATATCACGATAGAAATGAGTGCCAAGCAGCTTTCTCATGTGTTGTTCTCCTCTACCAAATATTACAAGGTTCTTGTTGAACGCTTCGGTGCTGACGATACTTTTACGAAAGTCGTTGAAGCGCTAGGAGAGGATGAAACTCATCACGTTAAAGTAGAGACTTACTATTCAACCTATCAAGTGAAAGCGTGACTATAAGAAGCATGAAAGTACTGATATCAGGTTCCAACGGTTATGTCGGCCGTCACGTAACGCAATTATTTAAGGAAACTAGGGCTGAGGTGTATCTCTATGATAGAGGGCGAAGCGCAATAATCTGTCCTGAAGGCATGTATGAGAGATACTTGAAATTTGAAGATTACTTTGATGTTGTGATTAATTGCGCGAGACCTCATTGGTCAGAATATTCGCCACCAGAAATAGCCAATATCGAGTCCAAATTACTATTAAAGCTAGATAGCTTGGCAAAAGTAGGGGCGATAAAAATCCATACATCGGGCGTTTGGCTATTTGGCAAAGCAAACTACGAAGAGTTAAGAGGGTTTAAACTGAAACCACTTTCTGTGGTTGAGCCGGATGTAACAACGATTGAGCGAGCACTAAGGCATAAATGGCATGTCGTTTATTGCCCGAGTTTGGTTTATGGCGGTGAAAACTGTCAGTTGATGAGGGTTGTTGAAACGTTAGATGGATCTCTATCAGTGGCGACGCCAACACTAGGGCATAACCAATATATACATGTCGAAGATATCGCGTACTTCTATCTATGTTTAGTACAAAACCAACCAGATACCAGGCAACATTTTATCGCAGAGAAAGAAGGCTACACTCCCGCAGATTTTGGCCGTCTACTTTTACAGGCTAGCTTGATTAAAAAGATCAGCAATATAGATTGGATGGAATTTGAATCTCGGTTTGGTTCTTCCGCTGTTGAGATAGAAAGGTTGAACCTTGAACTACCAGTGAGTCCAATGTTCAAATCAACCTCAACTTTACGCCATTACATAGAAAACTCTTTTAGCAAACGCCATAAGTAAGCTCTACTGGAGAACCTTTAATATTGGTAAACACTTTGTCACGTAACTCGATAAATTTTAAAACAATGTGTCATCATCTAGCCCTCAAATGAAAATGATTGTCATTTAATTTCTTTTTGAGTTACTCTAAGTGAAATTTTACTACAGGCTAATATGATTAAAGTTGAGCATTGAAATGGCATTTAACCATAGATAAAGTCAGGTTATACGTTTGCTCTGGTCTATTTTTAATCGGTTATACCTCTTTTGTTCTACCCCTTTTGGGTAGTTCATTTTCGTAATTGATTTACATCATATTTTCATTTTCTTTCATAATTCATTATTCGCTCAGTTAAGAAAATTATAACCTTTCAGGAATTCTTATGAGCAAGATGAAGCTAGTCGTAATCGGTAACGGGATGGTGGGCCATCGCTATATCGAAGATTTAGTCGAGAAGACAGACGTAGCCAACATGGACATTACGGTGTTCTGTGAAGAGCCACGCGTTGCGTATGACCGCGTACACCTTTCTTCTTACTTTTCACACCACACAGCAGACGAACTTTCTTTAGTTAAAGAGGGCTTCTACGAAAAACATGGTATCAACATGTTGATCGGCGAACGCGCTATCACAGTAAACCGTGAGAAGAAGATTGTTTACTCGAGCTCTGGTCGTGAAATTCAATACGACAAGCTAATCATGGCGACGGGTTCTTTCCCGTTCGTTCCACCTATTAAAGGCCGCGAGAGCAAAGACTGCTTTGTGTACCGTACTATCGAAGATCTGAAAGCGATCGAAGCGTGTGCGAAGAAGAGCAAAGTCGGTGTTGTAATCGGTGGTGGTCTTCTAGGCCTTGAAGCAGCTGGTGCTCTAAAAGCACTGGGTGTAGAGACTCATGTGGTTGAGTTTGCTCCTAAGCTAATGGCCGAGCAACTGGACCAAGCGGGTGGTAACCAACTTCGTCAAAAAATCGAAAGCATGGGTGTGAAAGTTCACACTAGCAAAAACACGCTTGAAATTGCTCCTGAAGGTAAAGAAGCACGTAACGTTATGCGTTTTGCAGACGGTACAGAGCTAGAAACTGACTTCATCGTATTCTCTGCGGGTATTCGCCCTCAAGATAAACTTGCTCGTGACATGAAGCTAGACGTTGCTCCACGCGGCGGTATCGCTATCAACGATTTCTGTCAGACTTCTGATGACAGCATCTACGCTATCGGTGAATGTGCGTCTTGGAACGAAACTTTCTACGGTCTAGTTGCACCAGGTTACAAGATGGCGACGGTAGCGGTTGACCATATCGTTGGTAACGACAGTAAGTTTGAAGGTGCTGATATGTCTGCGAAGCTTAAGCTTCTGGGCGTGAAAGTAGGTTCAATCGGTGATGCTAACGGCCGTACTCCTGGCTGTAAGAGCTACGTTTACCAAAACGAGGAGCAAGAAGTTTACAAACGTCTAATCGTTTCTGAAGACAACAAGAAACTGCTTGGTGCAGTAATGGTTGGTGATACGTCTGATTACGGCGATCTTCTACAGCTTATGCTGAACGAAATCGACCTACCAGAGCACCCAGATGCGCTAATTCTACCTGCTCACGCTGGTGCAGAGAAGCCAACACTAGGCGCTGACGCACTGCCTGAGTCTGCAGTTATCTGTTCTTGTTTTGATGTTACAAAAGGCAAGATTGCAGAAGCAGTTGCTCAAGGTCACCACACTATTGGTGATATCAAAGCAGTAACGGGTGCTGGTACTGGTTGTGGTGGTTGTATTCCTCTAGTGACTTCAGTTCTAAATGCTGAGCTTGAAAAAGCCGGTGTTGAAGTGAAAGACGACGTATGTGAGCACTTTGCTTACTCTCGTCAGGAGCTATTCCACCTAGTACGCATCGGTGAAATCAAGTCGTTTGAAGAGCTACTTGAGAAGCACGGTACGGGTTACGGTTGTGAAGTATGTAAGCCACTTGCTGGTTCTATCCTTGCTTCAAACTGGGGTGACCACATCCTTAAGCCGTCTCTAGTTAAGCTGCACGATACCAACGATAACTTCCTAGGTAACATCCAAAAAGATGGTACTTACTCTGTTATCCCACGTATGGCAGGTGGTGAGGTGACGCCAGCAGCTCTAGCAGCATTGGCTAATGTTGCAGCAGAATACAACCTATACACGAAAGTGACAGGTGCTCAACGTATTGGTCTATTCGGCGCTCAAAAAGATGATCTTCCAACAATCTGGAAGAAACTAATCGAAGCGGGTTACGAGACTGGTCAAGCTTACGGTAAGTCACTGCGTATGGCTAAGACATGTGTCGGTTCTACTTGGTGTCGTTACGGTGTTCAAGATTCTGTTGGTCTTGGTGTAATGATTGAGAACCGTTACAAAGGCATCCGTACTCCTCATAAGATGAAGTTTGGTGTATCTGGCTGTACTCGTGAGTGTGCAGAAGCGCAAGGTAAAGACCTTGGTATTATCGCGACAGACGCAGGTTGGAACATGTACGTGTGTGGTAACGGTGGTATGAAACCTCGTCACGCAACACTACTAGCAGGCGACTTAGACCAAGAGACACTAATCAAGTACATCGACCGTTTCATGATGTTCTACATTCGTACTGCTGCACCACTACAACGCACTTCAGTATGGTTTGAGAACCTAGAAGGTGGCATCGACTACCTACGTGAAGTCATCATGGAAGACAAACTAGGCATCAATGAACAACTAGAAGCTGATATTGCTGGCCTAATTGAAAACTTCAGCTGTGAATGGACTGACACTATCAACGACGAAACACAATTGAAGCGTTTCTCTCACTTCATCAACTCTGATGAGCGTGATGACAACGTAATGTTCGTAACTGATGGTCGTGAGCAACACCGTCCAGCGACATTTACTGAAAAACACCCAGAAGCGAAGGGCGACATCCTTCACGTAGCGGCAGAGTAATAGGGGAACGACATCATGGCATTTACAAAAGTTTGTAAAATCGAAGACATCATCCCAGGTACTGGTGTTGTGGCACTGCTAAACGGCGAGCAAGTAGCAATCTTCCGCCCACGTGCAACAGAAGAAGTGTTCGCAATCAACAATATGGACCCATTCTTCCAGTCAAATGTGCTTTCTCGCGGCCTTATCGTTGAGCACAAAGACGAGCTATGGGTTGCAAGTCCGCTGAAGAAGCAGCGCTTCAATCTAGCGACTGGCTTGTGCATGGAAGATGAGCGTATGAGCGTGAAATCTTACAAAGCACGTGTTGTTAAAGGTGCAGTAGAAGTCGCGGCGTAATCGCTAAGATTTGATAGTTCAAGGGCTCTAGCGAGTGATGATTGTCATGACGACAACTAGAGCCTTTTCCTATCCAATTTTAACTTTTATTTTTAACTTTTAGTAAGGGCAATTTATGTCTGCTTTAAAACCTGTAGAATTCGTACAAACCATGATCGATGTTGGTGAAGCGAAAACAAAAACAAGTACTCGTGATCTTATTCTACGAGGCACGATGGCTGGTGTGATCCTTTCACTTGCTGTTGTAGTCGCGATTACGACTATCGTACAAACAGGTATCGGTATCGTTGGTGCCCTAGTGTTCCCAGTGGGCTTTGTGATTCTAAGTATCATGGGCTACGACTTGGTAACGGGTGTATTCGGTCTAGCACCACTAGCTAAGTTCGATAATCGTCCAGGTATCACTTGGGGTAAAATCTTCCGTTGTTGGGGTCTTGTTGGTCTAGGTAACCTGCTTGGTTCTCTACTTGTAGCTTTCTTGGTTGCTGTTTCTCTAACAGGTAACTTTTCTCTAGATCCAAATGCAGTAGCTCAAAAGTTCATTGCGGTTTCAACTGCGCGTAGCCTAGGTTTTGAAAACATGGGTATGGACGGATGGATTACGTGTTTCGTACGCGGTATCTTCTGTAACCTTATGGTTTGTCTAGGTGTAATTGGTAACATGACTGCACGTTCTATGCCTGGCAAAGTTGCGATGATGTGGTTCCCAATCTTCATCTTCTTCGCACTAGTGTTTGAGCACACAGTAGTAAACATGTTCCTATTCCCACTAGGTATGATTCTAGGTGCTGACTTCGGTATTGCGACTTGGTTGAACTTCAACCTTATCCCAACAATCCTAGGTAACATCGTTGGTGGTCTAGTGATGACTTGTATCCCACTTTACCTAACTCACGCTAAAACAGCGCCAGCGATTAAATAATCCTGACCAGAGTGATTAAGCGAATGAATTAACGGAAAGGCCCTGCAGTATACTGTGGGGCCTTTTTAGCTTCTTTACCTCGTTTATCTTCTTAATCTCGTTTGCCTTCTCAAGCATCGTTACCTTCTTTGGTTGTGAACATCAATATTCACTATGCTTTAAAGAGTACGACAACCAGTGATAAAGAATTGCAACGAGAATTACCAAAAACGTTAATTCAATTAGTTATGAAATATGCAAAAACTGTGATCGACGAGATGTTTTCTTGTTGATACAGTGAATTACAGCAAAATAATTAAAATAGGCGTAAGCAATGAGTGAGCAAGCAGTAGAAAAAGGTTTCGTTTCTTTGGTGGGTGCCGGTCCGGGCGACCCTGATTTATTAACCGTTAAAGCCGCACGAGTGATTCAACAAGCTGACGTTGTGGTATACGACCGTCTCGTATCTAAGGCAATCTTAGCGATGGCTAACCCAGATGCAGAGATGCTTTATGTTGGTAAAAAACTAGATCATCACTGCGTACCACAAGATCAAATCAATCAACTACTTGTGACTAAAGCTCAAGAAAACAAGCGCGTGGTACGTTTGAAAGGTGGTGACTCATTTATTTTTGGCCGTGGTGGCGAAGAGTGTGAAACCCTTGCTGAGAATGATGTTGCTTTTGAGGTTGTACCCGGGATTACGGCTGCTGCCGGTGCGACTGCTTATGCCGGTATCCCTCTAACGCATCGTGATCACGCACAAAGCGTACAGTTCATTACGGGTCACCTTAAGAAAGACGGTGAAGATATTGACTGGAAATCACTGGCTCAACACAACCACACCATCGTTTTCTACATGGGACTGAAAGAGAGTCCAAATATTCAGAAAAACCTGACTGACAACGGCATGCGTCAAGATATGCCTGTAGCAATTATCGAAAATGGTACGCGTCAGGAACAGAGAGTCTTTAGAGGTGGCTTGGGAGATTTGGCTGAGCTCGCTTCACAAGCTAAGAGCCCAGCATTGATTGTCGTTGGTAGTGTTGCTCAACTGCACGAGAAGCTGGCTTGGTTCAACCAACAATAACAACTTCTATTTGCTTGCCTAGATGCTGCAGCGGCTGGATTGTCGCTGCATCTCTTGCTGGCGCATCGGCATCTGGTCGATGAAGTTAGCTAAGAATGCCCAATCGGTTGTACCACTCCATCGATGTTTCTCTTTACCATCCTTGCCAATCAGAATCCCTGTGTGCTTACCCTTGGGGATCTCATAGATTTTCTTAACCGCTTCTAAGTTGAACTCTTCTTTTAACCAACTAGGCATGGTGTAACCGTTCTCGGCAATAACCATAACCACAATGTCACGTTCATCGATTTGGCAGTTGTTGATCAAAACACTATTCATAAATTCTTTGACCTTAGTGTCTTGGTCTGGCGCGAATAAGATAACGCTGCGATGTGGCAAACTGTGTGAGTGTTCATAGGCCGGGTAGGCGAGGGCAGTGTGAGAGCAAGCAACGATGCCTGCAATAGCGAGTAATCTTCCTAACATCCTATGACTCCTTTCAAACAACGCGTGTTGTTGCCACTAAAAACGCTCTAAAAAACTGTTTTTGAAAACGAGAGCAACAAACTCTGCACAATAATCAAGCAATGATTAAATGCCGATACGTAAAGCATAGTTGATAGGTTCAAAATCAACGATAAGCGACTCGCATTTATTAAGCAGATCGAATAGGGTAAAGGCTTATTTTTAAGAACCAAATAAAGGCATAGCGCCACAGGCACCATACATGGAAAATATTGCGATTCTGGTTGATGTTCAAAACGTGTATTACACAACAAGAGATAAGTATCGAAGTAATTTCGATTACAACCAATTTTGGTATGTGGCAACCACGGGGCGAAACGTCGTATCAGCTAATGCTTACGCAATTTCTAGCCAAGATCCAAAACAGCGTCAGTTCCATCATATCCTCCGCGGTGTGGGTTTCGATGTAAAACTAAAACCTTTCATTCAACGACGTGATGGCAGTGCTAAGGGCGATTGGGATGTCGGTATTGCGTTAGATGCAATCGAGTTGGCGGAGTCTGTCGATACGATCATTCTGGTTTCTGGTGATGGGGACTTCGAGATCTTAGTTGAACGTATGAAATCACGCTTCAATACAAAGGTGGAAGTCTACGGTGTACCGGGGTTAACAGCTCAAAATCTCATCGATTCTGCAACAAAATTTGTTCCAATCGAGAAAGATCTCCTAATGTAGCCAAATAGTGCAATTTTATAATTGAAATCAATTTTATGATAATTAAAATGCAAACCATTATTATTTAATAGGTGGTGGTGATGTCTCGCATTTTAGTGGTTGACGATGATATTCAGTTATGTGAATTGCTCTCTGAAGTGTTAGAAGCAGAGGGTTATCATGTTGATAAGGTCCATTGTGGCGAGAGTGCATTGGAGTTTATTCAGCAGAATCCGGTAGATCTGGTTCTACTGGATGTGATGCTGCCGAACCTTAACGGGTTACAGGTGGCAAGACGCATTTGCCAGCGCTTTGCCACTCCGATTCTTATGTTAACAGCGCTTAATGATGACGCTTCCATGCTAGACGGTTATCAAGCGGGTGCCGATCAGTACATCGCTAAGCCATTCAATGTGCCTGAGCTCCTGACTCGTATTAAAGTGATACTTCGTCGCGTTGGATTCGAGCGTCAGCGTCAATCTGTTGCAAGCTCGAACGAAGGCTTGTGTGAGCAACTGGCTCGTATACCTCTGACTGGAACAGAAAAAGACCTGCTTGATTACCTGATTAAGCATAATGGCATTGTTGTTTCTAAGTCTGATCTTCAAGTTCACGTGCTTAAGAGAGAGTTGTGCCCATTCGATCGCAACCTTGATATGCATATCAGCAACATTCGACGTAAGTTAGTACAGGCGGGTATTTCAAAGCAGCACATTAAAACGGTGCGCGGCAAAGGCTACAGTTACTTAGAGTCTGTAAGTGCATGAGTTCAAGTTATTTTCGTTGTCCTTCTTTTATTGAGAAACGCAAGGACGGTTTGACGTTTCAGCTGTTTGCCTACCTAACAATCATTATTGTCAGCATTTTTATCTTTCAGGGTATCGCGGAAAAGGCGCTGATGAGAGCCTTGCTGAAAGTTCCAGACTCAGTGAAGTCAGATATGTTAGATCTGGCTTACCAAGCGGACATCTTGATTGAAGAAGGGGATATGGATGAATTGGCGGATTGGGCCAATGCACAAGAGTACTATCTATTCGTGCTCGATAAAGATAAACATCCAATTACCCATCGCCACATGCACCCACACTTTGAGTTCAAACTGAGATTCTTAAGGGATCTGGATCACCAGCTTGATGCGCAAGTAAATCAACCTATTCTTGGTATTCCTTTGAAACATGACAACCTGTTAGTGGTTCAGTTTCCGAGGTACTTTCACCCGGCTCATACCTTTTCGACATACTCTTCATTGATGAAGGTGTTTATTGCTTTTGTCATTTTGATTTTGTTCTCTCAGATCCTCTCAAGGCGTCTCCAACAGCCTTTAGATCGATTACGCGAAGCAAGTCGTCGATTAGCGCAAGGTGATTTCTCTGTCGAGGTTGTGTCTGAGTTGAAATCGAACACTCGGGAATTTAACGAACTAGCAAGTGACTTCGACCATATGACACAAGAGATTAAGTCGCTAGGTGAGAAGCAACGGCGGCTAATTCGTGATGTTTCTCATGAGCTAAGAACCCCACTGGCAAGACAAAACTTAGTGTTGCACCTGCTACGTAACAGTGTTGAAGATAAATCGGCGCGCCTGATTGATAGACTTGAGAATGAAACCAAGGAGATGAATGACCTCGTTGGCGAAATTCTCGAATATAGCCGTTTAGAGAATGCACGCTATGACGCTGATGTTACTTCTATGAACGTTGAACATTACTGTTCTCTGCTGGTTTCTGAAATGCAACACGACCTTAAAGGTGAGCAAATGCTGGTGGCTCATTTGTCGAATCAGACACCAAGTGTCGACCTTGATGAAAGGCTTGTCCTTCGTGTAGTGAGAAATATTGTTGGTAATGCCATTAAATATGCAGGACCAGAAGCGCGTATTGCATTGACCACGTATTACTACGAAGAAAGTTCGACCAAGCGTTACACTGTCATTTCAATAGAAGACAATGGTCCAGGTATTCCAGATGAGCAACTTTCGAGTGTGTTTAGCCCATTCACTCGCCTAGAATCAGCGCGTGATAAAAAGTCAGGCGGTTATGGTTTAGGCTTAGCTATCGTTAAAGAATCGATGGCAGTGATGAATGGTCATGTAAAGGCAGAGAACAAATCGGAAGGAGGATTGAGGATCAATCTTATGTTCCCAGTACAGCCTTGAATTAAAAAGAAAACGCGATAGATGACATGAAAGCGGCTCCTGTATTAAGGGGCCGCTTTGGTTTCTACTCTACGCCGCTGTCGCGTTGGCTTGTTTGACATAATGCTGCAGCGCTGTAAGAGAGAGCGACTTCGAATAATACCAACCTTGTATCGAGATAGAGTCGTTCTGAGGAATTAAATCGAGTTGCTGTTGAGTTTCAACGCCCTCCACCACACAACTTAAATCCAGCTCTTGAGCGACTCTTAACATTGCGTAGAAGACCCGTTTGCCTTTTTCGTTGCCTAGCGCTAACACAAAGCTACGGTCAATTTTAATGCAGTCCACATCAAACTGATTCAGATAGCTCAAAGATGAAAAACCAACGCCAAAGTCATCTAGGAAGATCTTACACCCAAGCTTCTTGAGGCGTTGGAGTGATTCCAACACTTTAGTTGTGTCTGTAACTAGACTCTCCTCGGTAATCTCAATACTGACCCATTCGGCGACGGGCTCTATAGTTCGACAGATGCGGTTCATAACTTCTTTATTTAGCAGTGTCTCGGGTGTGATGTTGATACTGGTTGGTAGCATGCACTGGTTTACCTGAGAGACCTTGAGGTCGGACACAACTTTTTTGACCGTCCATAAATCGATATCTGGCATCATGTTCGCTTGCTCGAAATAAGGAAGGAATGCACCAGGGTAGAGTATCTCACCGGACATTGGGTCTTTAGCTCGAATTAACGCTTCGCACGAAATCACTTTGCCTGATGCGGTTTGAACTTGAGGTTGATACTCCATACAGAAATCGATTTGAGCGTAGCGGCGTAAACCTTGTTCTAATTCCAGTGTCGCTTTTTGCTGGCTCACTTTTTCAGAGACTCTATCTGCACTCAATACGTCGGCCTCTTCACGGCGTCTAGAGTAACTAGAATCAAAAAATGGAAATGCGATGCGGTCGGCTAGATTGAGTTTGTTCATTCGCATTACAAATGGCGTGTAAATAGCAAGGTCAACCAAGATTAGAAAGCATTGCAGTAACACCGCATTGAAATCCCCCTGAGTCGCCAACCAACCATTAAAGAGTACCGGACTACTGAATGGGACAACAACCGATGGTATCGTCACAAGGCCCGCAGTGAGCACCGTATGAGATATGACTAAGTTTACGACAGGAACAATAAGGAAGGGCCAAAATAGTCGCGGATTAAAGATGATTGGAAGCCCGAACAATAGGATCTCATTGATGTTTAAAAGTACCAACGGTAAGGCGGCTATCGCGATCAGTTTGGAGGCTCTGTCTTTGGCAAAGAACAGCAGTGAGATTACTAAGCCCAATGTACCACCACAACCGCCAATAAAAACAAAGATAGCCATCATAGAGTGATTTACTGCTGGGGTGTTTTGAGTCAGTGATGCTTGCTCAGGCACCGCTGCAATCAAAACATCGATCCAAGGTAACAGTGCGTAGTAACCATGGATGCCGATAAACCACAAGAAGGAGTTAAATAGTGAGTACAAAACGCCGAATGCTAGCGAGGAGTACTCGAACAGGTGGTCAAGCCCACCAAAATCAAGGAAATAACTGAAGAGTGATACAAGTAACCAGCTGACGTTTAACATTAAAACTGCAGCAATGATTGAAGGCACAATAAGGTTGAGTGAATCTTTTACCGTTTTTCCTACTTGTTCACTTCTTACAATTTTTAGCCATTTCTTTCGATAGAAGAAAGCAATCAGCGGAATGCTATAGAGTGGAGTTACTACCGAAATGATGAGTTCAAACGTGACTTTTACGTCAGAGAATGTCTGATGGAACAGCGCAAGATAGACAATAGAGATAAGCGCGATAGGTGGGCGAGGCAGACGCCATTGCATCGCTAAGATGTAAGAGAGCGCAGCAGTCAAAAGGATAGGGAATATCGTATTTAACTGATGAGAAGCGTTATAGAGCGTTTGAACCCAATATCTATCTTTGCCAACGGTAAACTCACCGATAGAGGCACAGAATAAAATGAGAGAAGAGATCATCAGGCAAGGAAGGATCCAAAGAAGCCCTTCACGTATCGCAAGCATCTGATTCGCTAATACCAATCTTGCTGTTGGTAAGAATCGTTTTCTGTTGTTCGTAAGCTCTTGATCCATATGAGCACTTATACCGAGATGATTTAACGGTTATTGTACCAATTAATCGAGAGCTATCTATGATTTTATGTAAATATGAAGCAATGATTTTCATATATGAGACATATGTTTACAGCTAAATGCGATTGGTTGGTTATGGATGGTGAAAGGAAAACAAAAACGCCGCTTCATGAGAAGCGGCGTTGAATTATTTCGTGAAAAGAGATTATGCCTGGCGAGCTAGATTCACTTGCTCTTCTTTTTCACCTGCTGCAGGGTCGTTGAAGCGTGCTTCGTCGAATGCACCTTCTGACTTAGCAACAATAATAGAGACTGCGCTGTCACCTGTAATGTTAACCGCAGTACGGATCATATCCAGTAGACGGTCAACACCCATGATAAGAGCAATACCTTCTAACGGTAGACCAACTTGGTTAAGAACCATTGCTAGCATAACCAGACCAACACCAGGAACACCTGCTGTACCTACAGAGGCTAGGGTAGCTGTCATGATAACCATTAGGTAATCAGTCATAGATAGGTCGATGTTGTACGCTTGAGCGATGAACGCTGTTGCAACGCCCTGCATGATAGCTGTGCCGTCCATGTTTACTGTCGCGCCTAGAGGTACAGTAAACGAAGCTACTTTGTTATCAACACCCATGCGGTTCTTCGCTGTTTCCATTGTTACAGGAATTGTCGCGTTTGAAGAAGCCGTAGAGAATGCGAACATGATAGCGTCTTCCATTTTACGTAGGAACGTAATTGGATTTAGGCCAGTAAAGCCTTTTAGCATTAAGCTGTAAGTCACTAGGCCGTGAAGTACAAGGGTACCCGCAAGAACTAGGAAGTATTCAGCAAGGTTCCAAATCGCACCCAAGCCAAGACCAGAGAACAGTTTCGCCATCAAGAAGAACACACCGTAAGGAGCTAGGTTCATCAGTAGCGCAACAAGCTTCATGATTACTTCGTTAAGATCTTGGAATACAGCTGCAATACGTTCACCCGGCTTGCCCGCTGCACTAATTGCAATACCAAACAATACCGCGAATACGATTACTTGAAGTGTTTTACCTTCTGCCATCGCTTGGATAGGGTTGGTTGGGAACATGTCGATGATGACTTGGCCTAGAGAAGGCGCATCAGCTGATTTGAACGAGCTAGCTGCGGTTAGGTCAGCACCAGCACCAGGTTGGAAGAAATTACCGATTGTTAGAGCAAGGGTAATTGCAACCGCTGTAGTACCAATGTAAAGAGCCAGTGTTTTACCGCCCATACGACCCAACGTAGATAGGTCTTTCAAAGAACTAGTACCGCATACTAGTGATACAAAGACCAAAGGAACAACAAGCATTTTTAAGCTGGCAACAAAGATTTTGCCGCCGACTTCGAATAGTCCGTTAACAATGTATGTATTAACAAAGCCACTTTCTGCAAATAGGGATTGAATGGCGAATCCCACTAAGATACCTGCGACCATACCGAGAATAACGCGGCCGGTCAGAGACATAGGTTTCTTGGTATTCATTTAGAACACTCCTTTTAATTATAACTTTGAGACCTTTCAAAGTGAGCGGCAGATTAGCAGTCGCAAGATTAAATAAAAAAACAAAATTGTTGGACAGAATTATAGATGTGATCAAAGTCACCTGATTTTTATCGGTAAAAACAAAATAAACACAAAGTTAGATCATTATATTTAACATTTGTTACTGATTTTTAATGGCCTTCTCAATAATCAGTGAAGTGGATCGAGTTACATATGAAAGGATGATTTCGTATCGACTTAATGGCTTTTAACGCATGATTGCGGCTGAAATCGCACTGATTCGACATTTAAGCGAATAATGCGTGAATCCAATATCGGTAACTGAGTAAATAACCTAATAAAACGGGCAGTTACCGCAACGCCTTTACATAACTTTACAAATGCAAAGATTGTAAATTTAATGCAAATAGTAATGGTTATCACTTATATTCCCCTCCGAAATATTCAGTAGTACCGGAAACGGTAGATCAAGCAACGTACCGAAAGGACAGTTGCTTGAATAATAAAAAAGAGTCGGAGAAAAGGACATGTTTTCAAAAAGCCCATTGGCTTTGGTGATTGGCGCAGTATTGGCGTCACCAGCTGTATTAGCAGAAACAGCAAAAACAGATGAGCATATGGTTGTTGAAGGCCGTGACTACGGTTACAAGGCAGACACTAACACAACAGCAATGCGCATGGAGGCAACTCAGCTAGAGACTCCAGGACAAGTTTCAATCATTGATGAGCAAATTATCGATGAGCAACGTGCTAGCACGCTAGGTGAAGTACTAAAGAATGATGCTTCTATTTCTGCAGGTTCGAAATCAACGAACCGTGAACGTTTTAGCCTACGTGGTTTCTCTCTTGAAAGTAGCTCAGGTTACCTGCGTGATGGCGTACAACACTGGTCACACTACCGCCAACCTGTTGAATTGTTAGAAAGAGTAGAAGTACTGAAAGGCCCTGCAGGTCTACTATATGGTAAGTCTGCACCTGGTGGTCTTGTAAACATGGTAGCTAAGAAGCCTACTTACGAGACACAAGTGAACGTGAGCCAAGATATCGGTTCTGATAACTACACTCGCACTGTTGCTGACGTGAGCGGTTCTCTTAACGATGATCAAACACTTCGCGCTCGCGTTATCGTTTCTCAAGAAAATCAAGATTCATACCGCACTCGCTTTGATGGCACTGATGTAGAAACAGAACGTTTTGTTGGTGGCTTATTCGTTGATTACGACATTAACGAAGATGTGATGCTTTCTCTACACTACGACCGTACTCAAGAGCTAGGTGATCTAGACAATGGTTCAAAGATCGATACAACTACGGGTAAAGTGATCAACCCAGATATCGTTAACGACCAACGTTTTGCGCAGACAGACAACGATGTAGCAAACTACGGTGCAACGATTGCGGCAAACATCAATGAAACTTGGTCTGTAAAGACGGGGATCTCACGTCAGTTCTACGAGCGTCAACGTACAGAGTCTAATAATACTGTCTACCAAACTGGCAGCGAGTACGGCTACAAAGTTTCGGACCGTCATGACGAGTGGACATTTGACACAGCTTACGTTGATTTCACTGGCGACTTTGATGCATTTGGCGTAAATCACCGTTTACTAGTTGGTGCTAACGGTCTTCATTACGATTACAAGCGTCTGTACGCATCAGGCTACGCATGTAAAAATGCAACAGAAGCGGAAGCGATCAAGGAGTGTGGTAACGGCTTCGACATGCCATCAGACATCAGCTACAAGAATGATACCTCAGTATCTCATTCTGAGAGCCAACACTACGGTCTATATGTACAAGACTTAGTAACTCTAAATGAACAGTGGCAGGTTCTTGCGGGTGTTCGTTTCGCTTACGATAAGACAATCAGCAGCTCTGATAAAGAAGAAAGCTACAACAACATTCTTCCTAAAGCGGGTCTAATCTACTCGCCAGCAGAAAATGGCTCTATCTACGCGGTTTACTCTGAGAGCTTTGAGCCAGTAAGTGAAATTTCTGATTCAAGTGATGTTAACTTCGGTAAAGAGCAAGATGCGAAGAAAGGTACACTTTACGAAGTAGGTACTAAGTGGGAGCTATTCGATGAGCGTTTGTTTGTTTCTGGCGCACTATTCCAGATCACGCAGTCGAACATGCAAGTGACAGAAGACCTAACAACTCCAGTAAATGGTGCTGACCAAATCACAACGCAAGTGGGTGAACAGGTTCACACTGGTGCTGAGCTTGCTGCGACTGGTTACTTAACAGAAGCATTCTCTCTAAGCGCTTCGACAATGTTCCTAGATGCAGAATACAAAAATGATCCTGCTCTAGAAGGTAAAACACCAGCTGATGTGCCTGAGTTCACAGCTAGCATTTGGTCTACATATGCATTCAATAACGGTACAGATGTAAACCTAGGTGTTTACCACGTAGGCGAGCGTTATGCTGAGAGTGCAAACACGTTTAAGAAAGATGCTTATACTCGTGTAGATATGGGTGTTGCACACACGTTTAAATATGACGAAAATCTAGACTTCGTAGCTCGTTTCAATGTAGAAAACCTATTTGATACTGACTACCTAGAGGGTGGTAGCACAAGTGGTGTAGTGGTTGGCGAAGGTCGCAACTACATGGCGACGCTACAAGTTAAGTACTAATTTGTTACTGAACAATAAACGTTAAGTTAATGAATAGGGGGAAGTTTTGGCTTTCCCCTTTATTCGTTGTTTATTTAAAAAATATCCCTAGCCAAGCGAGTGACTTTTAATGATAATGAGAGTGTTTATCAATAAAATTCATTTGAACTTCTTCTAAAGTAATTGACGACAACTATGAATCTTCTAAAAACCAGTCTTGCCCTAGCGATTAGCATGATGGCAACGTCTTCAATAGCAAGCAGCTTAGATCAAGCGCAAGCTATCCAAAACAAGACCAACAACGCCTCGGCTGCAAGCCAAAAGGTTATCGATAAAAGCGCTGAAACGAGCTTAGCCCTCAAAGCGGAAATTGAGCGCTTACAGGAAGAAGTGAAAAACCTAGAAATTTATCACGACCACCTAGCGGCCTTAGTTGAAAGCCAAAATAAAGAAGCTGACAGCATTAATGCTCAGATCGATGAGATCAAGTACACACGTCAAGGTGTTGTGCCACTGATGTATCAGATGATTGATGGCTTGCAGGTATTGGTTGAGAAAGATGTACCAATTAAAAAGGAACAACGTCTAGAACGTGTCGAAAAGCTGAAAGCTATGATGACACGCGCTGATGTTAGCGATGCAGAAAAATACCGTCGTATTCTTGAAGCGTACCAAATTGAAATGGACTACGGCATTAAGCTGGGTGTTTACCAAGGACGTATCGAGCTGAGCGACAGCAAAGTGATTGAGGCAGACGTACTTCATTTAGGTCGCGCTTCTCTTGTTGCTCGCAACCTGAATGGCACTCAGTACTGGTCTTGGAATCAAGTAGCAAATCAATGGCAAGCTCAAGATGCTTCAATGAAATCTGATCTAGACAAGGCTTTTGATATCGCAAGCCAGCAGGCGGCGCCAAGCCTGATCACTCTTCCTGTATCTTTGACTGTTGCGGAGGCTAAATAATGAAACTGAAACCTTTAGCAACCTTACTTTGTATCTCTACACTGACTCTTTCTGGCCTTGCTAACGCAAACACTAGCGAACTTGTTGGTAAAGCTGCGACTGAAAATAAAGCCCAAGCATCGCATAACGTTGCTCGTGAATCTGGCTTTAAACAAACAGAGAAAGAACTAAAAGCGCTTCGCACTCATCTTGAAACTAAGCGTAAGCAAATCCAAGAGCAGACAGATGTTCTCACTAAAACGTTTAGCGACAACGAAGATAAACTAGCACGTCTAGAAGAGAAGCTACGCCTAGAGACAGGCAGCCTTGGTGAACTATTTGGTGTTGTTCGTCAAAATGCCAAAGAACTTGAAGTTGAACTTCACAACACAGTAAACAGTGTTGATCGCGCACAATATACTTCAACCGTTGACGAAATCATCGACGCGAAATCTCTTCCTTCTATGCCACAACTTACTGCATTGTGGTTAAGCATGTCTGAGCAGATTCAAGCGAGTAGCGAACTGACGAAGAATCAGATCGCATTCATCGATGGCGAAGGTACAACGAGTCAAGTTGATGCTTACCGTATTGGTTCATTGGGTCTAGTGACAGAGCAAGGTTACGTTAACTGGAACACACAACGTAACGACGCTATTGCTTACTTTAAACAACCGGATAACGGCCCAACGATTACGTCACTGAGCACACTAGCATCGGGTACTCCGTCGAACATCGTTGTCGATCCATCTCGTGGTTTCATGCTGGAGCAACTTGCGCTGACACCAACACTTCAAGATCGTCTAGAAGCAGGTGGTGTTGTTGGTAAGGTGATTCTTGGTCTACTTGCGATTGGTCTTATTATTGCGCTTTTCCGTGGTATCGCACTTGCGGTTGCTCGACAAAAGATCCGCTCTCAGCTTAAGAAGCCAGAACAGCCAGGTAACAACCCTCTAGGTCGTATCCTATCGGTATACAATAAAGAGCAAAAGCAAACTGTAGAAGCGTTAGAACTGCGTCTGCTTGAAGCGGTAGTAGATGAGCAAACGCATTTAGAGAAAGGCTTGTCGATGCTTAAGCTTCTTGCAGCACTGGCACCAATGCTTGGTCTATTAGGTACTGTGACAGGTATGATCGAAACTTTCCAAGTGATTACTCAGTTTGGTAATGGCGATCCGAAAGTGATGGCTGGTGGTATTTCTATGGCACTGGTAACGACAGTTCTTGGTCTTGTCGCTGCAATGCCACTGCTATTAGCTCACAACTTATTGAGTACTCAATCAGAGAATATTCGTAACATTCTTGAGAAACAGGGTATTGGTTTAGTTGCTGAGCAAGCTGAAAAAGCGACCCAACCAAAGGCGGATGTTGAGCCAATGGGGACAGCGGCGTAATGGATATCTTGTTGTCTAGTTCACTATTTTCCAGTGGCTGGCTGCTATCCTTGTCTGATTTCATGGAGCAGGGCGGTTTCGTCCTGTGGTGGTTGGCTGCTGTTGTACTCGTATATTGGGTATTGGTGGTTGAACGCGTTCTTTACTTGGCGTTTTATTTCCCAAAACAGCGTAAAGCCTGGATTGAACAATGGAATGAACGACATGACCAGTCCTCTTGGCACGCGAAAGCGATTCGAGAAGGTTGGTTGGGTCAAGCAAGCCTATTACTTAATCAGAACTTAAACTTCATCAAACTCTTAGTTGCGATCTGTCCAATGCTAGGTCTGCTTGGCACAGTAACGGGTATGATCTCTGTGTTTGATGTAATGGCGACACAAGGTAGTAGCGATCCTAAGCTGATGGCTTCTGGTATCTCTCTAGCTACACTGCCAACAATGGCAGGTATGGTTGCGGCCTTAGCGGGTATGTTTGTTCATGCTCGTTTGGCGAAAGTATGCAGTCGCTTAGAAATAAAATTAGAAAAATCATTAAGGAGTCAACGATGAGACTCGGAAGACGTCATTCTAAAAACGAAGAGGCTCAAATCGACCTGACTTCGATGCTTGATATTGTATTTATCATGCTTATCTTCTTTATCGTGACGAGCTCATTTGTACGTGAGTCGGGGGTAGAAGTTAATCGCCCTCAAGCATCCAACGTAGTTAGTCAAAAAGATGCGGGTATCTTTGTTGCGATAACATCAGCGAATGATATCTACATTGATAAACGTCTGATTGATGTTGAGCGTGTACAAGCGACCCTCGAACACCTGCTGCTTGAGCAACCTGAAGCATCACTTGTTATCCAAGCGGATGAACACGCTTACAACGGCACTGTTGTTAAGGTGATGGATGCAGCGAAAGGTGCTGGCGTTAAAAACATAGCGCTTGCCGCTGAACAGCGATAGCGTAGGGAGTTCGCAGATGATTCGCTTATTTCTCGCTCTACCTATCGCTGGTGGTTTAGGTTTAGCTCTTTTCTCATTTATGGCTTGGATGGTGGACAATGGCCACCAACGTGCGCCGGATAAAAGTGAAAGTCTAACCTTTAACATGGTGATGATGGAGCAGGAGCAAGAAGTTCAAAGAAGACAGCGCGCGGTTCCGGAGCAGCCTGAGATGCCAGAGCCACCACCAGAAGCTCAAGCCTCAACATCGCAAGCGAACGTTACGCCTTTGAATACGATGTCTTCATTACCAGCGTTGGATGTTGACACTGCAATCGAAGGAGTTGCTATTAAAGCGCCAACGTTTTCGGATATCGGTACGAGTCAACAAGTAATGCCTCTGTATCGTGTTGAACCTCGATATCCAGCCAAGGCACTAAAGCGTGGTGCAGAAGGTTTTGTTTCGTTGAGTTTTACTATCGATGAAACTGGACGCCCAACAAATATTCAAGTAATTGGTGCTGAACCTAGGCGTATGTTTGAACGCGCAGCGATGCGTGCGCTCAAAAAGTGGAAGTACCAACCTAAAATAGTCAATGGTAAAGCAGTGGCTCAAACAGGGATAACGGTTAAAATTGACTTTAAGATGGATAAATGATGAAAAAAGTATGGATGTTAGCAGGCCTGATATTGATGCCCTTTGTCATAGAAGCCAAGGAGCTTAGTCAATATACAGCTATACGTGTGCAGAAAGCTGGTCAGTTAGCGCAAGACGAGAAAATTAAAGAAGCTATAGAGGTTCTGGTTAGTATAGAAACTGAGCGAGCCTACGACAAAGCGTATATATCTTTTCGGCTAGGTAGTTACTATTGGCAAACTGATAACACATCAGCAGCGATCAAGCAGTTAACATATGCTGTTGATTCAGGGCTTCTTTTAAATGATCAACCTTGGTTTGCGCAACGAATGTTGGCTGATCTGTTGTTGAATGAACAAGAGTTTAAAAAAGCCTTACCTCATTACTACGAGCTGGTCAAAACTGTACCGGAGACTGAAAAGACAGATCAGCTTTGGTTACGTATTGCTCAAGTAGAGTATCGACTTGAGAGTTGGCAAAAAATTCTATCAGCGATTGCTAAATATGAGGAGTTCAACAAGGCACCTGAACTCCTGCCTTTATCACTGAAATTTAGTGCTCAATACGAACTCAAACAGTGGAAGCAGTCTATTCAAACGCTCGAAAGTTTGATAACTCTACAACCGGACCAGGCCAAATGGTGGCGTTACTTGGCGAGTATTCAGATCACATTAGATCGTAGTCGAGATGCGTTGAACACACTCGCATTGGCTGAATTACAAGGTGTCGAGATCAGCGACTCTGATCGTCGTTTAATGGCACAACTGTATGCTAAACGTGGTATTCCAGAGCGTGCCGCAAAAGAGATCAGTAAGCTGAGTAACGCATCGACTGACGCGCAGCTACTTGCAGAGCAAGCAACGTACTGGCAATTGGCACGTGAATGGGATCAAGCTATTGAAATCTGGACTCTTGCGGCTAAACAGAAACCAAAATATCACTGGAATGTTGCTCAACTCATGGTGCAACAGGGCTATTACAGCAAAGCCTTGATTGAACTGGATAAGGTTAAAGAGAAGGATAAGCAAGCGGATGTTGCGCTTGCTAAAGTTCGTTCTTGGTACAAACTAAAAGACCTCGAGAAAGCTCTGATTCATGCCAAGAAAGCAGAGAACTTGGAGTCTTCTAAAACGGCTCAAGGTTGGATCAAATACCTGTCTCAGCTCCGCAGAGTAAGCAATAACGACGCAGCCTAACTCTCGAAGTTATAAGGCCTAGTTCTAACTCTATTTAAAACGCCATCGACTTACGTTGATGGCTTTTTTTTATAAATCTCACATCTAAATTCAATCACTTCTCACTCCAAAAGCCTTACAAACGTAAACAATGTAAATTGAATGCCAATAAGAATGATTATCAACTAAATTGTCGCCCATAAATATTATAGGTACGTTTGGTATGTGGTTAAAAAGTAGGGCGGTTCAAATGTGGGCGCGCCGCCTTCATGTGTATATCTCAATGGCACTTCTGCTAGTGGTGCTGTTCTTTTCAGTGACAGGCATCACTCTTAATAGGCCTGAGCTTTTTGAAGCCTCTAAGCCAAATATCCAAAGTCATAACCTGACCTTACCTAGTCACCTATTTTCTATTCAAAATGATCGACTCGAACCAAACGCGTCTGCTTTTCAGTCGTTCTTAGTTGAACAAGCGGGTGTGTCTGGAAAACCTTCTGGTTTAGACGTCTATGCAGAAATTGAAGACGGTAAGTTGGTTGTGGGAGAAGTCTCTATGGACTTCAAAGGACCAGGTTATAACGCGTCTGTGTTCGCAGATGTGGTGATGCAAACCGTTGAAGTTGAGACAACAGATTACGGCGTTATCGCTTTGCTCAATGATCTGCATAAAGGTCGAAATAGCGGAGAGGTATGGAAGTGGTTCATCGATATCACTGCGCTTTTGATGATCTTCTTCGTGATCACTGGTGTGTGTTTATTACTTCCCAAAAAGAAAACGCTCAATACATCGATTAAGTGGATGCTGTTTGGATCTGTGTTGTCTTGGTTTATCTATTTTGTTGCTGTTCCGTAGTGCTGTTTAGTAGCGCTACAAACAAGTTAAACGGACTTTTTAAGGTTAAATAATGAAAAAAATCACCTGGAGTAAAGCTCTGATTGCGCTTTCTCTTCTTCCGACGTTCAGTATGGCTCAATCGTTGCCTGAATCGGCAAAGTTAGACGTTCAATTCGAATTACCAAAAATTGATACCACTATGTACGCAAGGCCTTATGTTGCTGTATGGGTGGAGGATAGCTCTCGTAAATCTGTAAAAACCATCGAATTGTGGGTGGGTAAAGATGAATGGCTGAAAGATCTGCGTAGTTGGTGGAGAAAAGTAGGGCGTTACGACCGCGAGTTGGTTGATGCGGTTACTTCTGCGACGCGCCCAGCTGGTCAGTACCGATTCGTATGGGACGGAAAAAGTGATAGCGGTGAAAAGTTAGAACAAGGCGAATACACGATTCACATCGAAGTGGTTCGTGAGCACGGTGGTCGTAACTACTTACGTCAAAAAGTAATGCTCGGTAGCGAAAACGTCAGCTACCAACTAAAGCCTACCGAAGAAACCGGTGAAATTACTCTAGATTACCTAGTGAATTAATCACCCTACGAAATACAAAGCACATAAGCAGCTTTAAAACTCTATTAATCGATTTATACAGAAAGAATGGACTTATTCATGATGAAACAAACAAAGATGAAAGCGTTAGCTCTCGCTGGCGTTATGGCATTCGGTCTTGCAGCGACCACAACGGCTCAAGCACACCCACGCTGGATTCTTCCTTCTCATTTTACAGTTTCTAAAGAGGGCGGCGATTGGTTAACTTTTGATGTGACAGCGTCTCACGGAACATTTGTTTTTGATAAGCCTGCTGGTAGCGAAAGCGCACAAATCATCATGCCAGATGGCCGCAAAGAGCGCCCAAACTTTGTTATCCGCGGTAAACGCCGTTCAAGCTTTGACTTCTATTTTGAAGAAGAAGGCACTCACAAGGTAGCGGTAAACAACGTTCCTTCTTACTACACGCAGTATAAAGCAGGCCGTCGCGACACCGTAAAATGGATGCGCGCTAACAAAGCAGAGCGTGATGCGTTACTTCCTGAAAAGGCTCGTGATGTTGTGACTCAAATCAGCTACACCCGAGCGGAAAGCTACATTACCGTGGGTAAGCCGACTGAGAAGGCGTTTGAGATTGAAGGCAAGCTGCTTGAGATGAAACCTATTACTCACCCTGCAGATATCATTGAAGGTGAGCCGGTGACTTTCCAATTCTTCTACAACGGAGAGATTCAGAAAGGCGTAACTGCGGAAATTACACGTGAAGGTACACTTTATCGTAACCACCAAGAGCAGATTGATGTGGTGAGCGATGAAAATGGCGAAATTACATTTACACCAGATGTGGCGGGTCGTTACGTAATGAAAGCAAACTACAAAGGTGAACTGAAAGACAACCCATTAGCGGACAAAGCAAGTTCAAATGTTCACCTAACATTTGAAGCGCTCCTTCAATAATCCCTTTGAAAAAGACGGTTTTATATTTAGGGCTCACTTGAGCCCTTTGTTGCTCAGTAAAGACACTGAGTTTTCCCTTTGCTAGGTAAAGAGTTATGAGAATAAAAACAAAATTAATCGGTTTAGCTAAACCATGTTTGGCTTTGGGTCTTGGCGTGATCGCGTTACCAGCACAGGCACACTTCCCACTAATGAGCTGCTGGTTTGAGAACGAGATTGTTGCATGTGAAGCGGGTTACTCTGATGGTAGTAAGGCAATCGACTATTCAGTTGAAATGTTTGACTATGAAGATAATTTAATTGCCAAAGAGATGACAGATAAACGCTCTATCGCTGAATTCAAGAAGCCAGACGAGGACTTTTACATCGTGTTTGATTCGGGGCACGAGTTTCCTGTTGAAGTTGATGTCGTTGAGATCAGTGAGAAATGAACAATCAGTCTGTTAGAGCCGATACTGGCGGCAGAGAAGGTAAATGGGTGGCACTGATCATCGCTTCTATCTTAGGCTTTGCAACACTTGCTATACCATACCACCAAGCAGAAATTGACTTCACTACCGCATTTGAGCATCAGATTCTTGTTACCGACGTTGAACAAGAAAACCTCGCTATGCTTGCAGAGCTTAGATTGGCCCACGAAGAGATCAGGGATCTTTATCTAGACAATGGTGAGCAATGGCCCGATGTAGAGTTCCTGCAAGAGGAATGGGTAGCTCCATTTACTCAAGATCAAAGCTGGAAAAGAAAAGGTGAACACAGCTGGAAGCTTCTAGGTTCAGGTTACTATTTTGCCTCACCGAAGCTAGCGGGTTTTGCTGACTCTTTTGTGATGAACGCGAACTCTATCGCTCCCGAGATTTGGATTAATCTGAAAGGTCAGGTTGAAGCACCAACGAAATTCGATATTGATGCATTATCAGCAGCAGGATGGAAGCAGGTGGTTACAGAGTCAGAAGCTTTGGTAAATCAGCATCACGAAGATGATGCACATTAAAAAAATATGAGAGAGCGCATGCGAATTATTACACTATTTGTCCTATTCTGGGCGTCTTTAAGCTCTATGTTTACGAACGCCGCAGACTACAAAATTGATGAAAACAAACTGACTGTCGGCATCACACTTCAGCCTTACTATAGCTACGTTAAAGCGGTAGTCGGTGACAAAGTTAATATCCTTCCTTTGGTTGATGCAGGCTTTAACCCTCACAACTACTTGCCACAACCAAACGACTTAAAACGCCTCAGCCAGATGGATGCGATTGTTGTGAATGGTATTGGTCACGATGATTTCGCACTTAAAGTCATTGCTGCGTCACAACGTAACGACTTAGTGGTGATTGAAGCGAATAAAGAAGTGCCTCTACTGCCTGCATTGGGGCAATCTGTAGGCCAAGGCGCAGTAAATCCTCATACTTTCGTTGGGCTTTCTACGACTATTCAAAAGGTTTACACCATAGCTAGCGAACTATCTAAGCTTGACCCTGATAATGCGAAGTTTTACCGCAAGAATGCCCGCAAATACGCTAAGCAGTTCCGTTACATGAAGCGTGATGCGATGCTTTCTTTGGGTGAGCTAGACACCTCTGGGATGAAAGTAGCCACAACTCACAATGCTTACGGTTACATCTTACAAGAATTTGGTGTTGACGTAGCGGCGGTAATTGAACCAGCACACGGTGTAGAGCCAAGCGCAAGTCAACTTCAAGAAACTATCGAGAAGATCCGCCAATCGGGTATTGATGTACTCTTCTACGAACTGAATATGCCTAACCGCTTTGTCGACACCATTGAAACTGAAACCGGTGTTCAGTTATATCGCTTCTCACACATGACGCATGGTGAATATGAAGACGACAAAGTCGAAGTTGAAATGAAACAAAATTTAGAAACCCTTATCGAAGCGATGAAGTTCGCTGCTAAGAATCAATCAGAAAAAGGGAAGGCATAATGCAAGGCCCTTCAATTTCTATCAATCGGCTCGGTCTCCAATACGATAATAATGTCATTCTTGAGGACATTTCTCTTGAGTTGGGTTCTGGCGAGTGTCATGTGATCATGGGACCAAACGGTGGTGGTAAAACATCTCTGCTTCGCTCAGTTCTCGGTTTAACGCCTTTTAGTGGTGACATCGATATCCATTGGCCAGAAAAGCCAAGTATTGGTTATGTACCTCAGAAAGCGACTTTTGAGGCGAGTCTACCACTAACTGTCATGGATTTCGTATTGCTCAACCAGAGCCGTGTACCATTGTTTTGGCGTCGTAAATCTAAGCAATTGCAAATGGCTTTGGCCCAACTAGACCGTGTCGGTATGGCAACACGTAGCGACCGCCGTATGGGACAGCTATCGGGTGGTGAACAGCAACGTGTTTTGTTTGCTCAAGCGCTACTGGATAACCCAAGCCTTTTGGTGCTTGATGAGCCAACTACAGGCATGGATGAACAAGGTGTTAGATATTTAGAGTCGCTCATTCGTGAGTGTGTTGATGAGGGTAGAACAATCCTTGCTGTTCATCACGACGTTACAGCTGTAAGACGACTCGAAGCGAATGTTCATGTTGTAAATCGCGGGTTGGTTGACAGTGGCGCGCATCAAGAAGTGTTGCACCCAAGCAAAATCGAAAGCTTATTCCAACACTATAGCAGTGGCTCGAATTACACCAAACAGTCGGAGGTAGCGTAATGGATTGGTTACGTGAATTGGCGGTTTCTGGTGTTGAGGCTGGAATACTGTCTGAAAGTTTTATGTACGCCTTTATGGTAAACGCACTGGTGGCAGCTCTATTGTTAGGCCCGTTGCTTGGTGGCTTAGGTACTTTGGTTATTGCTAAGCGTTTGGCATTTTTCTCTGAGGCCGTTGGTCACGCCGCATTGACAGGGATTGCTATCGGAGTGTTACTTGGCGAGCCACCAGAGAATCCGTTTATTGGCCTTTTCAGCTTCTGCATGATCTTCGCATTGTTACTGCATTTCGTGAGAAACAGAACCAAGGTTCCTTATGACACTTTAGTGGGTGTATTTTTAGCATTGGCGTTAGCTGTGGGCGCGGCGCTTTTGATGTATGTCGCGCGTAAGATCAACATCCATATGCTAGAGAACGTGTTGTTTGGTTCGATATTAACAGTGACGGACCGCGACTTAGCGATTCTAGCAGGAAGCTGCGCATTGATTATCTTGCTACTGATTCCAACGTTTAACCGTATTCTACTGACCTGTATTAGCCCTGATATCGCAAAAGTGCGCGGCTACAACACCAGTTTCTACGACTATCTGTTCGTAATGATGATCACCTTGGTTACCATCGCTGCGGTTAAGATTGTTGGAGCTGTGTTGGTGGGCGCACTGTTGCTTATCCCAGGCGCTACAGCTCGTTTGTTAACAAAGCGCATGGGCAGTTTTGTGCTGTTATCTGCGTTGTTAGCAACCATTGCGTGTTTAGTAGGTACCATATTACCGATGGAGCTGAAACTTCCTGTCCCTTCAGGTGCATCTATCATTATCGTGTCTGCAAGCTTCTTCCTTTTGGCGACACTATATCGAATCGTGAGAAAAGCGTAATGATTAATCGAAAGTTAAAGAAAGTAGGGCTAGCGTCAAGTTTAGCGACTGTGTGCATATTCTCTGCAGCAAGCCATGCGGAAGATATTTTGGTCAGCACACCTGTGACTTATGCATTGGCGACTGAATTAACAAAAGGCACAGAGCTAACAACGGAATACCTACCTCCAAAGCGATACGGTATTGAACGTTTGCCGAATTGGTTCTCAACGAAAGGCCAAGCGAAAGTCATGGCGTCGGGTGCGGAAGCAACGATAGCGCTGACTCTGGGCTCAATATGGCCTGAGGACCCAACGTTTGTACATGCGAGGCAAGCCAATATTCGTCTGGTCGAAGTAGATGCTGCACAAGCTATTACACCGAGAGCACAGGGCGTGGCTGCGTTGACGTTGCCGAATGGCCAAGTATCAAAATATGCGTGGTTGAATCCGACGAACTTAACTCGCATGGCGGCAATTGTCGCAGACGATTTTAAAAAGCTTTGGCCTACGAAAGCTGAACAGATTGATGGCAACCTACAACGTATCATGTTGGACGTGCGCGAGCTGATCAATCAACAACAAGCTGTACTTCTCGATAATGAAGTAGATTCCGTAGTGTTGCTTAATGAAAGCCTTGAAGATTTTGCGTCAGGCAGTCAGTTGTTCGTGGAAGAGAGATTGTTCACGGCGGAACTAGAGTGGTCAGAACAAGACAAAGCAAATCTTAAAGCGTTGTTTGAAGATGATGATTCGTTATGGCTAGTCACATCACGAAAGCCAACCAAACTACTTAAATCTTTGGTACCTGCAAGTCGCATTTTGGTGGTCGACTCGTTAGATCGTTGGGGACGTGCAGGTATTGACTCACAGATGCCATTAAAACGCTGGGAGCTAAAACCAGTTAAGAGCTAACTTCGATAACATCGTTAACTAAAAAGCAGCCACGAGGGCTGCTTTTTCGTATTTATGATTCGATACAGTGAATCTGTTTTATTCAGACGCGGTATCGCTATCGCTGCTTGTTTCAGGAGAAAGGTCACTTTGCTCTGCAGCAGCTTGTTGTGCTTTCTCTTCTTCTTCCATTTTTGCGCGCTCAGCTTTTGAGATGTAGCGAGGTTTATTGCTCTTATGCAGCTTGGCGTTCGCCTTTTTCTGTTTCTTTTTTAATATATCATTGATCTTTTTCTTGCGATTCATGGCTGCATAACCTTGTAATTTATTAAGGCGTTGGAGGATAATCATTTTAGATAAATAACTCAATGCTTGAGTGGCGATTTTACGCAATGAGATAGGGACATGGTAGGTAGGCGAATACGATTCGTCTGTATACACAAAGGAGTGTGGATTTGTCGCTCAATGGTTGGCAAGTGAGAGTTCATGTACCAAAGCAAAGATATATTAATTGGTGGGTTAGCAACCGAGTTTAAAACGGTTGTTGCTATGGTTGAGATCTATTGTAAAGATCATCATAAGACGAACGGTCTGTGTCAGGAGTGCACCGCTCTGCTTGAGTATGCAGAGACGCGTTTGGACCGATGTCCATATGGTGAGGCAAAACCAACTTGTAATAAGTGTCCAATACACTGTTATAAACCTGACCCTAAAGAACAGATGCGCTTGGTCATGCGCTACTCAGGGCCGAGGATGCTACTTAAACATCCAATATTGGCGATTCGTCACCTGTTACACGAAAGGCGTGTGGCTCCAATTAAGCCTGAAGCGAATGCTTCAAATCGCCATGTAAGGATGAGTAAGAACAAATAGAATAAGGGCCTGTTAGTCAGGCCCTTATCTTTGATATTGTCATTGTGTTTCAGTAGACATGTTTAGAAAAGCGTTAAGCTGTTTGAGGCTCTTCTGTACTGATCGTCAGGTTATTAATCCAGCGGCGGCTCATATAGCGATGTGAACAGATCGCTAACTTCACCACTTCTTCTACTAACATCAGACCGTAGATGTATTTGAAATCCCACCCTGCAATGAAGGCGCCGTAGAAGCAGACAGGAATACCCACCATCCACATTGCGATAAAGTCCATTCTTAGACAGAAAGGGTTATCTCCGCCTGCGCGAATAATACCGTTGATGATCACCATGTTTAGCATACGAATCACTACCGCAAAGCACATGATAGTGATTGCTGGTGATGCAAGTGGGTAGAGTGCAGCCTCATCGAGGTTTAGCCAAGTAAGAACATGTTCTTTACTCATAAATAGAGCAGCACCCACTAGTACGCCGAAACCTACTACCGCTTTAATAAACGTCAGCCCCATACGCATCGCTTGGTCAAACTCGTCACGACCAAGTGAATGACCAAGCAACACTGAGCACGCGACGGATATACCGAAGAACACGGAATAACAAAGCGACTCAAAAGGCGCCAACATAGAGAACACAGCAAGCTCAGTGGTTCCCATGTGACCAAAGATCATTTGATAAGCCATAGTTCCGATAGCCCAAAGAACAGCGTTAAGCGTCAATGGCAATGCTAAGCGACGGTAAGACAGCCATAACGAAGGGCGGTGCATAGAGCTCTCCGTTGTTAGCAACCAGTGCTTTTTCACTCTCATGTACGCGTACATCATGCCGACTTGAATTAAGCGCGCTAATGTTGTCGCTAAAGCCGCACCCGCTACGCCCATCGCTGGTAAACCAAATGCACCTTGAATCAGCACAAAGTTTAACGCGATGTTTAGTGCGATGGTGATAGCACCAAGAATCAGCGGTGTCACGGTATCACCAGAAGAACGCATGCTTGCTTCCGTCACAATTACAATGTGTGTCAGTAGCAATACTGGGAAGCCGTACCAAAGATAAGTTGCACCTAAGTCAATGACAGATTGATCGCTGGTTTGCAGCATCATTAACAGTTTTGCGCCTAAGGTGATTACCAAGGTAACAGGTACCAGTACCTTAAGACCGAACGTCATAGCGATTGAGGTCACGGTGCGAGCGCTCTTGCGGTCACTTTTGCCCCAATATTGAGCAACCAGCGTACCGTTTGCTGATGCTAGTCCTGCCATAATCATAATAGCGACGAAATGCCATTTTGATGCGATTCCCACAGCGGCAGCGGCTTCCATACCAAAATCACTCACCATTAGCACATCGGCTAAGGCAAGTATTGCAACCAAGGCGCTTTGTAAGGCGACAGGCAAACCAAGCTTGATTATGCGAGATAAAAGGTGCTCTGGCTTGTGGTTGGCATTTGAGTTAGGGTTAATGTTCGTGGTCATAAGCTCTCCAATTGATGGCAGAACTATAGTGATTTGGAAGAGATAAAAACATGTTCAAAAAACAACAAAACCTGTGCAAATCCGTCATTAATGAAATGAAACCAAAAACCGTTTGGCAAGATGAAGTCTTTCTTGCCGAAACATGTAAAGAACGATTTTTGACCGTTGAAGATATTCCAGAAATGAAACGTAGCGGTGTATTCATGGGAGGAATGGCGAAGCTGTATGATCAGTATTGGGTCGAGCGAGAGCGAGTGAACGTTCATACTTTGATTTTCACTCAAGAAGGAGGAGGAATCTTAACCACGCCAGATTATGTCCAAGAGATCTCTCCTTACACTTTGGTTGTCCTTCCGGCGGGTAGCGCGTTTCGCTTTGAATTAGACCCACAACAAAACTTTTGGAAAATGGCGTGGATGCTATTGCCTGATACTGAACAGTGGGAGCACATTGCAGACTTAGGTCAGTCGATTGTGCCGTTCA
Organism: Vibrio sp. D420a; assembly: GCF_030248625.1. Lineage (NCBI taxonomy): Bacteria > Pseudomonadati > Pseudomonadota > Gammaproteobacteria > Vibrionales > Vibrionaceae > Vibrio > Vibrio sp. D420a. The sequence continues at coordinate 255,481 of NZ_JAHGAN010000002.1, forward strand.
GTGAGTGTGAGCAAGTCTGGTCATTGATGAATCTGATCTACTTTGAGATCGGACGGCGAGCAAGCTATCGCAAGTTGTTGGTCAGTGAAATCGTTAGAATGCTGACCGGATTTGAACCTAAGTCCACCAGCACAACAGCGCGAGTTCAAGCGCTCTACAATGAAATCGAAAGTAGCTTACACCTACCTTGGACTGTTGCAGGTATGGCGGAACAGGTATTTGTGAGTGAAGAACAACTGAATAGGGTGACTAAGTCTCTGTTCCACATGTCACCAAGGAGTAAGCTGATTCAGTTAAGAATGGAAAAAGCCGCAAGTTTACTCAAGTATCGAGAATGGTCGATCTCGATGATCTCACATCGTTTGGGCTATAAAGATCCATATAATTTCTCGCACCGATTTAAAAAGCACTTTGGACTATCTCCAAGCCAATATCGTAAGCGGCTGATTGACCATGTTAAGTAATTAAAGGGCTAAATGATCATTGTTCGATTTTGCTGATGTAGAAAGCAAAGTAATGAAAGAACGAGAGTGTTATTGGCCGGAGTGAGAATGCAGTGATGAGTGCTTGTGATAGATTCGACAAGAAAATTTGGCGCTGAACTTAGTGTGTGGAGTGTACTAAAGTTTCAGCGCCAAAGTGTTTGTGGAGAAGCTTATTATTCGCCCGCAATTTGTAGGTGAGAGCGCTTTAGGCTTGCAATCAACATGTAGATCGTTGTCGCCAATAGAGAGGCAAACAAGTAGGTAAACAAACCTGCTTGAGAATCCATGAAGCTATCCGCGACGATCGGGCCAGCAACCGAGCCAATGCTGTAGCAAAGTAGCATCACTTGCGTTACAGACACCAGGTAGCTTGGGTCTAAGTTGCGGCAACCTAGGTTAATTGCAATTGGGTATAGAGCGAATGTCGCCATCCCAAGTGCAAAAAGGCTCATGCCTAGCACGTAAAGGCCTGCGTTAAGTGTCAGTACCGCAATGCTAGCAACGCCCATTAGGCTAAATAGAGCCATCAATAAGACTTGACCAACATTTTTAGACAACAAAGTGACAACTGGTTGTACTGCCATACCACCAATGATAACCAATGCCATCAAACCACCAATGTCCTCATGCGCAATGTTACGCTGCTCTAGTTCTACAGGCATCAGACCGTAGATAGCACCTAATGTTAAGCCGGACACAATGCAGCCGATAAGCGCGCTGTGGCTCAGTTTGCTGATCTGCTTAAGTGACAATGTTTGTGCGTCGTGCATCTGTGGTGCGGTTGCTTGACCGTAAAGCAATACAATGATCGCGCCAAACAACAGTGTGAACATTGCAATGAACGGCACGCCACCAGTAATGCCTAAGTAGCCGATTCCTAACTGACCAATAGCAGAGCCACCGTAAAGTGAACACATGTAAATAGCCAAGCGTTTTGCACGTTGAGACTCTTCACCGCTCATTAGCCAAGATTCAACAATCACAAAGATACCTGCAACAGAGATACCCGCAATGAATCGAGCTGCTAACCAGACTGCTGCATTAGGAAGTAATGGCAGTACAAGAATCGTTGCGATAAACACACTTAAGCAAAGCACGAATGCACGCTGATGTCCGACTTTTGCGATCGCACGCTCAATCAGTAACGTGCCTGCTAATAGACCTGCATAGAACGCACTTGCTAACCAACTCGATAATGAGCTTTCTAGACCGTACTCAGATAACATTAATGGCAAAGAGCTCATCAAGTAACCTGATGCAATCGCGTAGAAAGACAGTGCAATAACTGGAACGGTTATGCGAGTGTTGGTTTGGATGTTGTCCAATGCGGGAGCCTCTATATAGTTGTGGAACAGTGAATTTTCCGCGACTATGGGGCACAAAGGGCGTTAGGTAAAACGAATTAAAATGACCGTTAAGATAAAGGATTTTTGTCGAGCAGAATCGATAAATTAACGGCACAAGACAAACCCGAAAGCGGGTCGAAATGACGTTAAAACCGGTTAATTGATTGTGCGTCCAATAAAATTTGGACACAGATTTGAGGTGTTTTATTCGGCGGTATTGATTAACACAGTCGCTTTACTCTAATGGCGCTTCCGAAAGAAGGCTTTTTCGAAAGGCTCGGGGTGCAACACCGCTCCATTTTCGAAACGCATGTCGAAAGTTGGCACTGTCCGAAAAACCGATACGCTCAGAGATCTCTTCAATGGAAAATTGAGTTGAGTGCAAATAGTGTTTAGCTAGGTGAAAGCGCACATGATCGAGAATTTGTTGGTAGCTGGTATCACAGGTTTTCAGGTGACGTCTTAGTGTTCGTGATGACATACCTAACTGTTTGGAGAGTGCTTCAATAGAGGGGTAGTTGCCAGGGTTCTCGAGAAAACACTGCGTAACTTGTTCTCGCAGGTTGCTTGGTGAACTGATCTTTTTAAGTAGATCATCACAGGAGTTGAGACACATTTTGAGTGTTATAGGATTAGCGGTTGGCAACGGTGCATAGAGGCAAGCCGAATCAAACTCCCATTCCAACTGTTGGCTATCGAATTCGACAGGACAATGAAATACTTCTTGGTAACGATGTCCATATTCTGGTTCAGGGTAGGGAAAACGGATCACTTTTGAAGGAAAAGGCTGTTGCATTACTTCTTCGCATAGGCTTTGAATCGCTGCAAACCAGTATTCACAGCAGAAAGGTAACAGGCCTTCGATATCGACAAGCTGTTCAGCGCGAAAATAACCGGTCTTTTCATTGACTGACATGGTTTTCTTGAGAACGGGTCCCGCAAGTTTTAAGTACTTAAATCCCATCAACAAAGAGTCGAGTAGGGTATTACTACTAAAAACTGCATACCCCAAGACGCCAAAATCACTAAAGCGAGCCTGTAACCCAACATTCAGCCCTAGTTCCTTCTCTTCAGTGATAGCCAGCGCATTACTGTATACAGCGAGCTTCTGTGCAAGGGAGATATGAGCATCAGGGGCTGTAAGCTGCAATGGATCAATATGGGTGCCTTCGAGTAAATCAGGGATTGGAACTCGAGTGTCTAAATAACGTAGCAATAACTGGACGTCCAAAATCCCAAAAGCTTGCAAATCGGGCTCATAAACCGCACATTGCTCCATGATAGTCCTCCTAGTCTTACCCAAACAGTAACAATTCCCATCGCTTTGTCCGAATATCACCGTTTTTTGTCTTTATGCAACCTGTGTTGGATGTTATCAAAATGTTGTAATCATGAAAGTTCAATGATTGCTAAAGGAGACATGGAGTCCTAAAAGCATTCGGTAAACGCGATGAAATTTGAAATGGATCTAGCTGGTGGCGATGTATCAACGGCTTTTCGTTACATTGTCACTTGAACATGAGGAGAGCATGATGCACAACCTGGCAGTAAACCTAGAGCGTAGCGCGGCAATATTCCCTACGAAACCTGCATTGCGATGGCAAGACAAACAAATAAGTTATCAAGAACTTAACGAGCTGTCTGGTAAGGTTGCCTTTCATTTGAAGCAGCTTGGTATACAACGAGGTGACAAGGTAGCTTTGTCTTGCCCTAATACCGCTGAATTCGTTATTGCTTACTATGGGATTCTTAAAGCGGGTGCTGTTGTGGTTCCGTTAAATATTCTATTTAAGGCTCGTGAAGTTGAATACCACCTCAAAGATTCTGATGCTAAGGTGTTTTTATGTCATCAAGGCGATCCAAATTTGCCTATTGCTGATTTTGGTAAGCAAGGCTTTGACCAAGTGGAAGGATGCGGACACTTTGTATTAATGAATGACGTGACTTCTGATGCCGAAAGCCAATTCAAACGTTGGTTAGAAACCAGTGAACAAGAAATCGGCCAAAGACAATTAGAAGCGCAGGTAGTCGCCGGTGATGATACGGCGGTTATCCTTTATACCTCAGGTACGACGGGGCAACCTAAAGGTGCGGAACTGTCGCATACCAACATGCACACCAACGCGATGTCATCACAGTATCTGATGAGGTTAGAGTACAGTGATACCACACTCGCAACATTGCCGTTGTTCCATAGTTTTGGCCAAACTGTGATGATGAACGCCAGTATCTTAACGGGTGCGACAATTGTCATGATTCAGCGTTTTGATCCTTCAGATGTCATTGATCAGATTATTGATCACAAGGTGAGTGTGTTTGCTGGGGTACCTACTATGTACATGGCTATCCTTAAAGCAGGACAAGCGTGCCAAGAGCGCTCAGACAAAGTCAAACATAGCCTAAGGCTTGGTGTTTCAGGCGGTGCTTCAATGCCCGTGGAAACTATCCGTCAGTTTGAAAAACAGTTTGAATTACCCATTTTAGAAGGTTATGGACTATCAGAAACAGCGCCCGTTGCGACATTCAATCATATTGATGGTGATAGAGTCGCGGGCAGTGTTGGACAGCCGTTATGTGGTCACTTGATTAAAGTGACAGACATTGAGGGAAATAGCGTTGTTCGGGGCGAGTTGGGGGAGATATGCATTAAAAGCCCGAGTGTAATGAAAGGCTATTACAAGAGGCCCAAAGCGACAGAAGAGAGCATTCGTGATGGATGGTTTCTAACAGGTGATATTGGAAAACTTGATGGACACGGTAACCTGTTCATTGTTGATCGAGTGAAAGACATGATCATCCGTGGTGGCTATAACATTTACCCGCGTGAGATTGAAGAAGTTCTGATGTGTCATCCGGATGTAGAGATGGCAGCCGTGGTTGGTGCACCGGATGATAAGCTTGGAGAAGAGGTTCACGCTCATGTGGTGGTAAGCGAACTGGCATCGGTCAATGCCAAAGAGCTTCAGTCTTGGTGTCGTAGTCAGCTGGCCGATTACAAATATCCTCGACATGTGTATATACGCACAGTGCTACCAATGACAGCGACAGGTAAGATTCTAAAACGAGAATTAAGTCCAACACAAGGAAAGGAGTTCATCAATGATGCAGTATGATTTCATTATTGTCGGAGGCGGCTCTGCGGGCTGCGTGTTGGCTTCTCGGCTCTCAGAAGACCCTAATGTCGAAGTCTGTTTGTTAGAGGCTGGTGGCAAAGACAATAGTCCTTTGATTCATACACCAGTTGGTGTTGCTGCCATTATGCCGACCAAGATTCACAACTGGGGTTTTGAGACCGTTCCTCAACCGGGTTTGAATGGACGTAAAGGTTATCAACCTCGTGGTAAAACATTGGGTGGTTCTAGTTCTATCAATGCCATGATGTACGCGCGTGGTCACAAATATGATTACGATTTATGGCAAGAACTAGGGAGCGCAGGATGGAGCTATCAAGATTGTTTGCATTACTTTAAGAAGGCAGAGAATAACGAACAACACTGCGATGATTATCATGGACAAGGTGGTCCGTTGAACGTGGCTAACCTTCGCAGTCCGAGCAAAATGATTGAGCGTTATTTAGATGCTTGTGAATCCATCGGTGTACCACGAAACCCAGACATTAATGGTGCAGAGCAATTTGGCGCGATGGCAACTCAAGTGACTCAGTTAAACGGAGAGCGATGCAGTGCCGCTAAAGCGTATCTAACACCAAACCTAGAACGAAAGAACCTAACCGTAGTCACCAACGCTACAGTACATAAGGTACTCTTTGAGGAAAAAACAGCAGTCGGTATTGAGTACGGCACAAAAGGGAAATCATTTCAGATCGGTGCTCGCAAAGAAGTCATACTATCTGCAGGGGCCTTCGGTTCACCGCAAATTCTGATGTTGTCAGGCGTAGGCCCAACAAATGAGCTTGAACAGCATGGATTGCCAATAGTTCATTCTTTAGAAGGTGTTGGGCAAAATCTTCAAGATCACATCGACCTGATTCACAGTTACAAGTGCAGCGACAAACATGAGACGTTTGGTATATCGCTGCAAATGAGCGCAGACATGACCAAAGCGCTACCTTTGTGGCTCAAAGAGCGAACGGGCAAAATGACCAGTAATTTCGCTGAAGGTATTGGTTTCTTTTATTCCGAGCAGGGTTTGACGGTACCAGACTTAGAATTTGTGTTTGTCGTCGCTGTTGTCGATGACCATGCACGGAAAATTCATATGAGTCACGGATTCAGTTCTCACGTCACTCTATTGAGGCCTAAAAGTCGTGGAACAGTGACACTTCAAAGCAATAACCCATACGATCCACCAAAGATCGATCCGGCATTCTTTAGTGATCCAGACGATATGGAAGTGATGATAAAAGGATGGAAGAAACAATATCAAATGATGGAAAGCGCGCCGTTTGATGATGTTCGCGGAGCAAACTTTTATCCAGTCGACGCTTCAGATGACCAAGCCATTGAGCAAGATATTCGAAATCGTGCAGATACTCAGTATCACCCTGTCGGTACTTGTAAAATGGGTACCGCATCGGACAATACCGCAGTGGTGGATGAAGACCTTAAGGTTTATGGATTACAAGGAATCAGAGTGGTTGATGCGTCTATTATGCCAACCTTAGTTGGGGCGAATACCAATGCACCGACGATCATGATTGCTGAGAAGATTTCTGATCAGATTAAAAAGGAGCACGGCTTGTGTGAATTCCGAGAGTCAGAAGAAGGTGAGATGACAAAAGAGCGTGAGCTAGCGATTTAAATGCGATATTAAGGCTTTTTATCGCCATATCTAACAAAGTGTTGCGGTTTAAGTAAGTACGCGAGAAAAGTCAGAACAGTCTAGGCTGTTCTGACTTAATGTATTTATTTGGTTAGAGCTTGATTAAGCCACTGATCAAATTGGCCTTTTGGTAAAGCGCCATTAATAGTGTCCACCACTTTACCTTGTTTAAACACCATAACGGTTGGAATACTACGAATAGCAAACTGAGCGGCGAGCTGTTGTTGCTCTTCGGTATTGATCTTCACAAAGCGCACATTGCCGTTTCGTTCAGCGGCAACATCACTAAATACCGGTGCAAAGCCGACACATGGATTACACCATGTTGCCCAGAAATCGACCACAACAGGTTGGTCACTGTTAAGTAGCGTTGAAAAGTTAACACTGGTTCCTTCCACTGGCGCACCATCTAGAAGTGGCGCTTTACACTTACCACATGTCGGGCTTTCTGAAACTCGCTCAGAGGGAACACGGTTAACACCCTGACAAGCAGGGCAACGAGTATTGAATGTAGACATAACTTTCTCTTTTTATTGCTCCACATTGACTAACGCGATTTACGAACTAGCCCCTGTGTGCTTATACTGTTTGAAACAACACTACGATACTCAAATAAAAACAAACAATAAATAGGTAAATGATGACAAAGTTTTACGCTGAAATTACCGGGTGGGGAAAGTGTCTACCGCCAGCGACGCTCTCCAATGATGACCTCAGTACTTTTATCGATACGTCTGACGAGTGGATTCGTACAAGAACAGGGATTGAAAACAGAAGAATTAGCCACGTTAATACATCTGATTTAGCGACAGTTGCAGCTCAGCATGCGATGGCTTGTGCTGGTTTGACTGCTGATGATATTGATATCGTCATTGTTGCGACTTGCTCTCCTGACTCTCTTATTCCAAACACCGCTTCAAAAGTACAACAAAACCTTGGTATTAAAGGTGCAGCAGCATTTGACTTGAATGCAGCGTGTACTGGCTTCCTTTATGGCCTTGAAACAGCGACGCGCTTAATTCAAGCAGGTAACTACCGTAACGCGATCGTAATTGGTGCCGAGAGACTGTCATTCTTCATTGATTGGACCAAGCGTGACACCGCTGTACTATTTGGTGATGGAGCCGGTGCTGCTGTGCTGTCTCGCACTGAAAAGCCAGTTGGTCTACAACAAGCTCAAATCGGTTGTGATGCGGAAGGTCGCGATATTCTAGCGGTGCCGAAGTTCGGTACTTCAATGGATCGATTTGCAGCAGACAATGGTTACTGGGATTTTGATTTCGTTGGTAAAGAGATCTTCAAGCGTGCAGTGAAAGGCATGGGCGCAGCCGCTCATACAGTTCTTAGTCGCACAGGTATCTCAACTGACAACATTGATGTGGTTATCCCACACCAAGCGAACATCCGTATTATTCATACTTTGTGTGACATGGCGGGTATTGAAAAAGAGAAGGCCTTCGTTAACATTCAGAATTACGGTAATACCTCTGCCGCAACTGTGCCTATTGCTATGTGTGAAGCGCTTGAACAGGGTGCTGTTAAGCCAGGTGCGAATATTCTTGTTGCTGCCTTTGGCGCAGGTCTTACATGGGGTGCTGGTCACATTACTTGGGGTGAGCGTGTCGAACCATTAGGGACTTCGGATGCAACACTTCCAGAGAATGATAAATCGGCGCTGGAGCTTTTAGAAAAAGCAATTTTACACTGTAAAACACGCCCTAATTCAGAGATGTAATTTGATGAACGTAAGGTTAATGCAAGCTGAAGACCTTGATGGTGCAGCTAAAGTTCACCAACAAGCGTTTGTACGCCAAACCAAGTCAAAAGAGTGGTTACAATGTAACTTAAATGCATCGCCACGCTTCATTAACTTTGTATTAGAGCTCGATGGAGAGATTCAAGGTTACATTATCTGGGTTCAAAAAAGCGGTTTTCGTCCAGAAGCTGTTTTAGAGCTAGAGCAATTGGCGGTTTCTACTGAACAACAAGGTAAAGGCTTAGGCCGTACACTGATACTTGATTCGTTAAAAACAGTCAAAGAAGTGCTAGCTGAACAAGGCTCAACGCTTAAACATGTTTTGGTGACGACTCGGGCAGATAACTTTGCACAGCAATTGTACAAATCAACACTGGGTGCTGAGGTTGAAACCACGATTTCAAACCTATACTCGGCTGATGAAGTACTTATGATCGCAAGAAACGTAGGTCAACGAATTTAGTTTGTCGTGTTTCTTAAAACGCCCGTAGTGATTTGTCTCTCTGCGGGCGTTTTGTCGTTTTCCTAGCTTGCGGCTTTTGACTATTATTTTGAGTTGCGACTCTTACTTTTGAATTGAGTTAATGCCCTAACGTTCTATCTGCGTTGATACAGGGCAGTGATCACTAAGAAAGTAATCAAGGACATCCTGAGAAGGGAACACGTATTGTTTTGTCGATGATGTACTCAAATCGTTACTGACTACAATGTGGTCGATCAAAGAGCGGAATTGATGAGTTCGGTTTTTGTTGCGATTGGAGCGTACTTTACAGTCCGCCGACGTCGAACGGGTTGCCAATTGCGCTCGGTTGTTTTCACTCAGTACAGACCAAAGCCAATCACCACGATAGGATAGGTTATGATTGAAATCACCCAGCACCGCATAACTCTGTTGTTTCTTTTCCCGTTCTACTATCCAATCATTTAACAACTTAGCTTGTTGCTTGAGTCGCTCACAGTTGTTATTGCGCTTGTATGCACCGCTACAACCCGCTTTTAAGTGTACAGAGAGCAAATGTACCGGCTTATTACGAAGCTCCGCTACAATGTAGCTTGCAAACCTAAGCTTACTGCCAGAGCGTGTTTCAAGCTTTAAGTCGGGCTTATTAACGACATCAATATTTCGCCTAACAGCGAAGCCTGTATATTGGTTTACATCTGAGAACTGATGAGCTTTGTAGCGGTTAGATGCTCGGTCAGACATCACGATACGATATTCAGGACCAACAACGCGCTTTATAGCCTCAATATTATCGACCTCTTGGAATGCCATCACATCGCTATTGAGTTTCTTAAAGTGGTAAGAGAGTTGGTTGAAATCTTCCTGCGTACGAAGTTCACTCATTTTATTCACAGCCTCATTGGTTGATAACCATTCAATATTCCAACTGGATATGCTTAAAGGTGCACTTAAAACGGTACTACTAAATAGGCAGCTGGTGATAACCCAATTTTGAAGTCTATTCACGGCATTTTTCTCTGAATTTTATGTTGATTTTCCCTGAGCCGTTATCCTACAACACTTGGCAAAAATTCAAGGCTTTTTAGCCACTTTTTTATTGTTACATTGTTTCTTTTTCGACTTGAGAGATAACGTCATAAGATTGAATTGATCTTAGTCAGCACTCCTCTTTTATTGATCCAAATCAATACCCGCATTTGGTGGTTCTCGTTAAATACGCCACAATATCTAGTGTTAGTTAAACGATAAATCGCTCTATATAGTGTGTTTGTGGATAAGTCTGTGAATACCTAGAGAGTAAGGAGAAGTGGTGAAATCAATCGTAATCAAGCGTGATGGCTCAAGAGCTCCATTCAGCAGAGATCGCATCCAAGCTGCAGTGGAAGCAGCATCAGAAAAGTCAGATAAGGAAATTGCCATTTATGCTTTGAATGTGGCATTGGCTGTGGAATTAAAGCTCGAAGAGTACGATGAAGTTCATATCTCTGAAATTCAAACCATGGTTGAGAATGAGCTTATGCAGGGGCCTTATAAGTCTCTTGCTCGTGCGTACATTGAATACCGCCACGACCGCGATATTGCGCGTGAAAAGCAAAGTGCTTTGACACGCGAAATCGAAGGTCTGATTGAAGAGAGTAACGTTGACCTAATCAACGAAAATGCCAACAAAGACGGTAAAGTGATTCCAACACAGCGTGATCTTCTTGCTGGTATCGTGGCTAAACACTATGCGAAAACACACATTTTGCCACGTGATATCGTTCAAGCGCACGAAAGCGGCGACATTCACTATCACGATCTAGATTACGCACCATTCTTCCCGATGTTTAACTGCATGCTGATCGACTTAAAAGGCATGTTAACTCATGGTTTTAAGATGGGTAACGCAGAGATTGATACACCAAAATCAATCTCAACCGCGACAGCAGTAACAGCCCAGATTATTGCACAAGTGGCGAGCCACATTTACGGCGGCACGACGATCAACCGTATTGATGAAGTACTAGAACCTTATGTAATGGCGAGCTACGAGAAGCACCTTCAGCTTGCTAAAGAGTGGGACATTCACAACCCTGAAGCCTTTGCTATCGCTCGCACAGAGAAAGAGTGTTACGACGCATTCCAATCGTTAGAGTACGAAGTAAACACACTACATACGGCGAATGGACAAACACCATTTGTGACGTTTGGTTTTGGTTTAGGCGAAAGCTGGGGATCGAAATTGATCCAACAATCGATCTTGAAAAACCGCATCGCTGGCCTTGGTAAGAACCGTAAAACAGCGGTATTCCCAAAACTGGTTTTTGCAATCAAAGATGGCCTAAACCACAAGTCAGATGATCCGAATTACGATATCAAACAGCTAGCGCTTGAGTGTGCTTCTAAGCGCATGTACCCAGACATTCTTAACTACGACAAAGTTGTAGAAGTGACAGGTTCATTCAAAACACCGATGGGCTGCCGTAGCTTCCTAAATACTTACGAAGAAAACGGTGAGCTTATCCATGAAGGTCGTAACAACTTAGGTGTTGTGAGCCTTAACCTGCCACGCATTGCTATCAATGCGAAAGGCGACATGACAAAGTTCTACGCATTGCTAGACGAAAAGTTAAAACTGGCTCGTCGTGCACTAGAGACACGGATCAGCCGTCTTGAAAACGTTAAAGCACGTGTAGCTCCAATTCTGTACATGGAAGGGGCGTGTGGCGTTCGTCTGAAAGCTGACGATTCGATTGCAGATATCTTTAAGAACGGCCGTGCTTCGGTGTCTCTTGGCTATATCGGTATTCATGAAGCGATGACTGCGTTGTTTGGCACAGAAACGCACCTTTATGATGACACTGAGATGCGTAACAAGGCACTTGAGCTTGTTCAATACATGAAACGCGAAGTAGAAACTTGGACCGAAGAGACAGGGTATGCGTTTAGCCTATACGGTACGCCAAGTGAAAACCTATGTAGTCGCTTCTGCAGCATCGATACTAAAGAGTTTGGTGTAATTGAAGGTGTAACGGACCGTGGTTACTACACCAACAGCTTCCACCTAGATGTTCAGAAGAAGGTTAACCCTTACGATAAGATCGATTTTGAGATGCCTTACCCAGAGATCTCAAGTGGTGGTTTTATCTGTTACGGCGAATTCCCTAACATGCAGAAGAATATCGAAGCGCTTGAAAACGTATGGGACTACAGCTACTCACGCGTGCCTTATTACGGTACAAATACACCGATTGATGAGTGTTACGAGTGTGGTTATAACGGTGAGTTCGACTGTACGAGCAAAGGCTTTACTTGTCCTAAATGTGGTAACCATGACTCAACCAAAGTGTCAGTAACACGCCGCGTGTGCGGTTATCTAGGCAGTCCAGACGCTCGACCATTTAACTTTGGTAAGCAGGAAGAAGTTAAACGTCGCGTCAAGCACCTGTAACTTACTAGAACTTCTCACCTGTTAAGCGAAGACTCCCTCTCATGTTAGAGGGAGTTTAGTCGTTTGAATCAAGCGGTCTTATCCTAAATATCGGCAACTCTATGAATTATCATCAATATCATCCAATCGACGTCGTAAATGGTCCCGGTACACGCTGTACACTGTTTGTGTCTGGTTGCGTTCATCAGTGTCGTGGCTGTTATAATCAGTCAACACAGCGCTTAGACTCTGGTCACCTGTTTACTCAGGAGCTTGAGGATCACATTATTGCCGATCTTAACGATGAGCGAATCAAGCGTCGTGGGCTTTCTCTGTCTGGTGGTGATCCTTTGCATCCAGCGAATGTGGCTGATGTCCTGAAACTGGTTAAGCGCGTTAAAAGTGAATGCCAAAACAAAGATATTTGGATGTGGACGGGTTATGAGTTAGATGAACTCGACGAAAAGCAGAAAGAGGTGTTGAGCTATATTGATACCTTAATTGATGGCCGTTTTGAGCAAGATAAAGCCGACCCGATGTTGGATTGGCGTGGTAGTTCTAACCAGATAATTCATCGTTTCACTGACATTTAATCTTTTCTCGCTTAATCGAAGAAATAAGGGCTTATCCGCAGCCTAAACTGCAAATGAAGCCCTTTGGTGTGAGTTTTTTAGTTATTCCCCGACTACATTGTCGTTCTTGGTTGCTCTTCGATGAGATTGTTAATCCATTTCTTCGATTGAATGCGTTGGCTTGTGAGTGCGATTTTGACCAACTCTTCAAGTAAAATAATCAACATTACCCATTCTAATGGCCAGCCCAAAACCAGTGCTGTGTAGTAGGCGAGCGGTATGCCGATCGCCCATTGTCCAAACAGGTCGATAAAGATACTGTAGTTAATATCACCACCACTTTTCAGTACGCCTCCAATACCAACCATATTGAAAACACGTAGAATCATACCCAGTGCAATCACTAAGGTGACATTTACAGCAGTCTCTTTTAACTCTAAGTGTGTGAGTTGTACTAGGTAAACAATCACTGGTTTTGCGATAAAGCAGAGAAGTGCAAGTACTATTGCAAGCCCGCAACTGACTAATACATAGCCCCAAGCCGTGTTCTCGACTCTTTGATAGTTCTGCGCGCCTATTTCGTTACCTAGAACGATAGAAGCTGCAACGGCAAATCCCATAAAGGCAGAGATCAATATGCTTTCGACAGGTGACAGTAGTGAAATGATAGCCAGTTCACCGACGCCCATTTGGCCCACTATGACGTTGTAAATCAGCAAGCCACCAGCCCACGCTGTATCGTGGATGAGCATTGGCATAGCAATAGTTAGGTACTTTTTCCTATGTTTAACAACTATGGCATCTCGCCAGTTGCTGAGTGTTGGAAAAAGATGGGCGTAATGTTCTTTCGCCAAAACAAGTAGTGCGACAGTCTGAACGAACCTCGACGCAGTGGTACCGACAGCGGCGCCAACTACGCCCAGTTCTGGGAAACCGAATAAGCCGAAGATAAGAAGCGCATTGAGCATAGCGTTGACCAAGATAGCAAAGATGCTGATCTTAGTAGGTAGCTTGGCTTCGCCAACGGATCGAAGGGCACTTTCTAATGGCACGACGATCGCGGTGCCGATAAGGCTGGCTCCTGTTATCCAAAGGTAGTCCGTTGCCTGTTGAACGTAATCAGGATCTGAGGCCACAACAGATACTACTGATTCAGGAGCCAATAAATAAACCGCAACAAATGGCACTATAGCGATGATGGATAACGCCCATGATTGAGCCAGCGTGCGACGAATGCCATTAAAATCACCAGCACCAAAATATTGCGAAGCTAGCACGCTTACAGCCCCGCTAATTCCAGACACCATAATCAAGTTGAAGAAAAAGATTCTGTTGCCCACACCAACTGCGGCTGTTGCGGCATCACCTAATTGGTTAACCATAAAGATGTCGATAACGCCGAGTAATGAAAACATCATGGTCTGAAGTGAGACAGGCAATCCGATTTGTATCAGCTTTTGCCAAAATTCTTTGTCTAAATGACGATATGTAGAGCGCATCGCAATTCCTTGCTAGTTGATATGCAAGAAGTTTATCTAGATTTTATTTAGCTGTATTTTCTTTACTCATCATTAACTTTTGTCAAACTCTCCATTTGGTATGGATGGTGCAAGCATGGGATTAGGTCGGGCAATGAGCGAAAAACAAGAGCGCTATGAAATATCTGATACCACCCACCAAGAGTTTGTCGACCAAAGCCACGTATTGGCGTTTGAACAGCTTGGGATTGTTCAGTGCGGTACAGCCTCCTGCAGAGATTTCTTTTCTGTTTATCGTAAGAATCAACAAAAGCACATGTTGTTGTTTACTGTACGTGGTAAAGGGTGGCTAGAGAGTGGGGGCTGTCGTTATATTCTTGATCCCGGTTCATGTATTACCGTACCTGCTGGCGTTGAAAATGGTTTTGGGATTGAGGAAGAGACTTGGCAAATAGCATGGATTTTCCTGTCCCCAGATAAGCGATGGTCAAATATCGATAATGATATCTTATACACTTTGACGCCAGCAGCAGACGTCGTCGCTTCTTGCATACATACCTTGCTTCGAAGTATTTCACTTCCGATAGACCTTGGTGGTGCGGTTGCTATTCATAGCGTTGCTCAAATCGAAGCTCTGATTAATGCGCCGATTCCACAGCAATTGGATAGAAACGCAATCCGTTTAGAGCGAGTTTTCGACACAGCTCAAAAGCAGCTGCACAAAGAGTGGAATGTTCAGGAGTTATCGAACTTGTTTCCTTGCTCTGAACCACATTTTCATAGGTTGTGCCAGCGCTACTATTCCCATAGCCCCATGACTCACCTAATGCGTATGAGAATGGAGTATGCAGCGCGGCTACTTCGCTCAAGCGATTGGTCAATACAACATATCGGTGAGATAGTTGGTTATCCAAATGCAGCAAACTTCAGTACACGCTTCAAGGCATGGTCTGGCATGACACCAAGGCAATTTAAACAGAGCGCACCATAGCTACATTGCTAAGTGCAATGATTAGGGCAGCTCAAGAACAAGTAAACAGCATTCAATCTATCAACGAAATTGTTCGATAAATCGACGGTTATCAGATTACTTATGCTAACTAAGCGGTTCTAATAAAAAATGTTTCTGATTTGACTATGATAATGTTAACGTAAAACTCATTACTTGAATTTCAAAGGGTTGTGACTTTCATGTTTTCACATCTACCAAAACCAACTTTAGATCCAATTCTCTCTCTTTCTGTGGCTTACCGTGGCGATGAACGTCCGAACAAAGTCGACCTCGGCATTGGTGTTTACCGCAACAACCAAGGTGAGACACCAATCATGAAGGCCGTTTCAATGGCACAAGATATTGTCGTTGAAAACCAGAAAACCAAAGCTTATGTTGGCCTAGCGGGTTGCGAAGAGTTTAACCAAAGTATGATCGACCTGTTGTTGAAAGGAACTTCAGCAATGGATCGTGTTGCCGCTATTCAAACGCCAGGTGCGAGTGGTGCTCTGCGCATGCTGGGTGATCTTATGAAAGTCGCGCAGCCAGATACAACGGTTTGGATCTCTAATCCAAGTTACGTAAATCACCAACCTGTGATGGAAGCGGCAGGACTTAAAGTTAAGCACTACTCTTACTTTAGCCCTGAAACAAAACAGGTTGATACGGCAAGAATGCTCGAAGAGCTTTCACAAGCGGGTCCTAATGATGTTGTGCTACTCCATGGCTGTTGTCATAACCCAACGGGTGCTGACATCGACTTTGCAGCATGGCAGGAAATCACCGCGCTATCACAGAAAAATGGATTCCTACCGTTTGTTGATATTGCTTACCAAGGTTTTGGTGATGGTCTTGAAGAAGATGCGAAAGGTCTTCAATTCATGGCAGACAATGTTGAAGAGATGCTAATCACAACTTCGTGCTCGAAAAATTTCGGTTTGTATCGTGAAAGAACGGGTGCTGCAATCGTCGTTGGTAAAAACAGCCAAGAAGTGGGTAACGCGAAAGGTAAACTTCTTACTCTTGCTCGTTCTACTTACACTATGCCGCCAGATCATGGTGCTGCACTTGTGAAAACAATTCTTCAAAATCAAGAGTTAACACGCATTTGGAAGCAAGAATTGAGTGAGATGCAGGGCCGTTTGTTAAATCTTCGCCAAACATTATGCAATGAATTGCGAAATACTTATAACACGTCACACTTTGACTTCATTGAAAGCCATAAAGGTATGTTTACTGTACTAGGCTTTAAAGAAGCTCAAATGAATCAATTACGTGAAGAGTATGGCATTTATGGTGTTGGTGACGGTCGCATCAATATCGCAGGTCTTTCAGAGTCGCATATTCCTTACGTAGCTAACGCAATCGCTAATGTATCAAAATAAAATGGTGACTGAATGTACAATTGGAAAGCAATTATAACCCTGATGTTAAGTGGTGGCCTTGTTGCTTGTTCTACGACGAGTCAAGTTCCTGTCGAGCCAGAGCAGAAACCACAAATCGAGCAACCTGTTGTTGACGATTCAAGTAAAGCGGACGAAAAAGACGGGGAGTCTTCTAAAGATCCCGTAACTGAACCTGAAAAAGAGCCAGAAAAAGTCGAGAAACCTGCTGAGCCAGAAAAGAAACCAGTGCCGCCTAAAAAACCAGAGAAAGTAACGAAAACCTCTGATGGTAAGTTAATTCTTGGGGAAGAAGAGTGGGTTTATGTTCCTGGTCTAGAAGAGTCGTTTAAAGCACGCGTTGATACAGGTGCAACAACATCTTCAATCAGTGCTATTGATATCGTTCCTTTCGAGCGTGACGGCAAAGACTGGGTTAAGTTCAAAATTGAACACGATGGCATTAAGAGTCAAGAAGTGAGCTTACCGGTTGAGCGCTGGGTTAAGATTAAACAGTCAAGTGCAGAAGGCACACAACGCCGTGCCGTGATTGTTGCTAACATCCAGATTGGTGATCTTAAAGATAAAACGGAATTCACATTGGCTGACCGTACTCACCTAACTTACCCACTGCTATTGGGTCGTAGCTTCTTTAGAGACGTAGCGGTAGTAGACGTGAGTAAGAAATACGTTCAAGACAAAGTTAAAAAGTAATCATTACTCATTAAATTTTGTTGGAAGATTGATACAAATAAAAAATCCCGATAAGCGTATAACTTATCGGGATTTTTTATTTAGTGGCGCAGTGGTTTAGTACTTGAACAGTTGTACTTGAGTGTTAAGCTGCTGCGCAATGCCACGCAACTCTTCTGACAGATGGCGTGAGTTGTCTGCCTCTGTCGACATTTTGTCAGATACGTCGTTCACAAGTTGGATATTCTTACTCACTTCACCTGTTACTGTGCGCTGCTCTGATGCTGCATTAGATATGTGCGAAGCCATATCGGAGATCTGTTGAATTGACGCCGCGATTTGCTCTAGTGCTTCTGTAGCATTATTCGCATCATCAACACTTGATTGCGCTAGATTTTGGCTGCGCTCCATAGACTCTACTGCAGAGACACTGTTTTTCTGCAGCGTTTCGATCATTTCACGAATTTCATCAGTCGAGCTGTGAGTACGTTGTGAAAGTACGCGAACCTCATCTGCAACGACAGCAAACCCGCGGCCTTGTTCTCCGGCACGAGCCGCTTCGATGGCTGCATTAAGAGCGAGTAGATTGGTTTGCTCTGCAATGTCTGAAATCGTTGAGAGAATAGCATTGATATCTAATGCGTTCTTTTCCAGTTCTTGAATAATACCTGACGCATTTTCTACTTGCTCTGCCAAGCTCGTGATTGATTCTTGGTTACGGATGATTACACGTTTTCCTTGCTCACAGTTCTCTGTCGAGCTAATGGCTGAATCCGCGGTCATCTGAGCATTGTTCGCCACTTCTTCTGCTGTTGCCGACATTTCGTGCACTGCAGTCGCTATTTGTGAGATTTCGTTAAGCTGAACCGTTAAACCATCGCTAGTCTGGCGAGCAACATTGGTACTCACTTCTGATTGTTCATTAAGCTGGCTTGATGAATGAGCAATATCGCGAACAATTTCTTGAAGCTTGGCAATAAAGGCATTTACGTGCAAAGCCAACGTTCCAATTTCATCTTTACTGTTTACAGAAATACGCTGCGTAAGATCACCGTTGCCTTTCGATAATGCTTCCATAGCTGTACTTAGGGTAGTCAACGGCGCGAGTGCTTTCTTAATCACAAACATAGCAACGAAGGCAATAACGACTAATTGCAACATACCAAACATTGCCGATTGACGCAGTAGCGATCGATAAGACGCAAAAGATTTGGTTTTATCGATAACGATAGTGAAATACCAATCAGTGTGAGGGACTTTTTGTGCAGATAGGAATGATTCTGAATCGCCGATGACCATTTCCTCAAACTCTGAGCGACTCGCGATCGACTTGATCTTCTGTGCCGAGAGGTTGTTGGAGATGTTAGATATAGATTTCAACGTCAATGAACGATCTTTATGAGCGACAATCTTGCCTGAACCATCAACTAGAAATGCATAAACACCCGGTTGCTCAACGTTAACGATGTCATTAACCAGTGCGGTGAGATTCAAATCTGCACCAATAACGCCTGAATAGCCATTTGTATTAAAAGGGGATGCAATGGTAACAACCAGTTCATTGGTGGCAACGTCTAAGTAAGGTTCTGTCACGACGGTACGACCTTTAGCCATTGGATTTTTGTACCAATCTCTGGTGCGTGGGTCGTAGCCTTCTGGTACAGGGAGATCAACACCTTGTAAAAAGCGGCCATCTGAAAGGCCGGCGTAGGCGATTTGGAAGCGTCCAGCGTTAGTACTTTGTGTGAAGTAGCTCTCTGGTGAACTTGTGTATTTGAAGGCGTCTTTCGCAGCATTAACTACGTTAATTCGGCCTTCAATCCACTTTTCAATACCCGATACATTAGAAGTCGTTAATGTGGTTGAGTATTGTTGAACTGAACGGTACGTCTCATTCAGCAGCTGTTTACCCGTGACGTAAGTCTGAATCATTGTCATCGCGAAAATGATGACAACAAATATCAGAGTCAGTTTGTTTTTTATCGATATGCTGTTACCACCCATTACGGTACTCCATCTCTCAGCAAAATTTGTGAGAGATTAGCAGTACGCCATGTTGCGGTAAAGTGATTTTATCGCTTAGTCGTTAAATATTTATATCGCTTATGTATCTCATGATTTTTAGTGATAAAAATCTAAATAAATTAATGATTTAAACCATACAAAATCAAGAGTAGCTTAGAAACCAAATCGCGCTGACATCAGCACTTGATGACCATAAGTACCGTTGTTACGCATATCAACACCGACAGACAGTTGTTCTGTTGAATGGAAACGCGCACCAAAGCCTACGATAGAGTTAGTCCCATCATTATCGATAAGCTGACCGAGGCGAGCATTAACTTCGATGTTTGCCATTAACCATGCTTTCACACCAACGTTAACTTCGGTTTTAAAGCTGTTATCATCATTGCGTTCGATATTGTGCAGTAGCATTTGACCGTAAATGTCAGCAAACTGACCAATCGGGCCGTTGAAGCCAATGCCACCTGCTGCATCCCAGTCACTTTCAAAGCCGGTATCCACACGACCGATGAAGTGTGCGTTTTGGGTAAATAACGTTGTGAATTCACCACCAAATGTACTTGGGCTAGCACCCATTCGGATTTCAAAAGTGTTGTAGTTGAAATTGTTCGCCGACGCGGCAAATGAACACAGCGTGGTTAATCCGATCAGTAGCGTTTTTTTTGCGTAACCCTGCATGGTGACTCCAATTTTTTGTATTTAGGGCAGTATATACAAAAAAGCCTGCAATATGCAGGCCATTTTAATTAGAGTCGATCGAGATTATAGAATTTGGATATGGTCAACTTCGATCTCTGGAGTTTTGCCACCTTCGTATTCACCAAAGATACGTACTTGTGTTTCAGCGGTCAGTGGTTGAGCTAGCTTGATATCGTCATCTAACTCGATTTGAATTTCACTTTGGCCGTCAGAGAAGATGAACTTGTCGTTGCGAACCTGGCGAACGATCTTACCATCTACAATAGCTTCTTGTTCGGAGAACATGCTTGTGTTTTCAAGCAGTGTCGCAATAGTCGTTGATTCTACTGGACCTGTGTAAGCGATACCGCTGTTGTTGTCTTTATGACCATCAGCTAGAGCGATAGCTGGAGTAAGGATAACTGATGTTGCGATTGCTAGGACTGCTTTTTTCATAATAAATACCTCATTGGTTATGTTTGGTTGAAACGTTTTGTTTCGATGAGGCTATTAAACAACACTGGGGTTGAATTCAGCGTGAGTAACGTATTCATTTTCCATTCATTTTCATGAGCATCTTATTATCAATAACGCTACTATAGAGACAAAAGCGCGGTTGTTTGCGTCTAAGAATGAAGGAAATCAGTTTTCATGTTGACACCACTTAAGGCCCTTATGGTTCAGGGCACGACATCGGATGCCGGAAAAAGTGTATTGGTGGCAGGTTTATGCCGCGTATTGGCTCGGCGCGGCGTTAAGGTCGCCCCATTCAAGCCACAGAATATGGCACTAAACAGTGCGGTGACCGAAGACGGTGGTGAAATTGGCAGAGCACAAGCTGTTCAAGCTCAAGCCTGCAATGTAAAGCCGACGGTTCACATGAACCCAGTACTCCTTAAACCGAATTCAGATACAGGTGCGCAGGTTATTTTACAAGGTCGTGCATTAACCAACATGGAAGCAACTGGTTATCACGATTATAAGAAAGTCGCCATGGATACCGTGATTGATTCATTCGATCGTCTTCAGGTTGACTATGAGAGCGTTATGATTGAGGGGGCGGGCAGTCCAGCCGAAATCAACCTTCGTGAAAATGATATCGCTAACATGGGTTTTGCTGAGAAAGCAGACGTTCCGGTGATTATCATTGCAGATATTGATAGAGGCGGTGTTTTTGCTCATCTATACGGTACTTTAGCGTTATTGTCGAAATCTGAGCAGCAGCGTGTCGTTGGTTTTGTGATTAACCGTTTTCGAGGTGACATTAAGCTATTAGAGTCTGGTTTAGATTGGTTAGAACAGAAGACAGGCAAGCCTGTGATTGGTGTCTTGCCTTATCTGCATGGCTTAAACCTAGAAGCTGAAGATGCGATCACCACAGCGCAAGAATCGAACGGTAATGCGAAGTTAAAAGTTGTGGTGCCTATATTTACTCGTATTAGTAATCACACAGATTTTGATACCTTGCGTCTAAACCCTGACATCGATCTGCGTTATGTTGGTAAAGGTGAACGCTTAGATAAAGCAGACCTCATTATTTTACCTGGCACTAAGTCAGTTCTAGCTGACCTAGACTACATGCGTGAGCAAGGTTGGGATAAAGATCTTCAACGCCACCTGCGTCTCGGCGGTAAGGTCGTTGGGATTTGCGGCGGTTATCAAATGCTAGGTAAGTCGATTGACGACCCGGACGGTGTAGAAGGTCAACCAGGCTCTTCTATTGGTTTAGGCTTGTTAGAAACAACGACGGTTTTGACGCAACAGAAGACACTGACTAATGTAAGTGGGAAGTTGACTCTGAATGGAAGCGCATCCGACGTAAAAGGTTATGAGATTCATGTTGGTAAGACTCAAGTCAAAGAAAAGGACATACCGATACAGTTAGACTCTGGTGCTATTGATGGAGCAGTTAATAGTGAAAACACGATCTTTGGAACTTATCTTCATGGTCTGTTTGATAACAGTGAAGCTCTAGCTTCGATTTGTGAGTGGGCAGGTGCGAGCGCTGTTGCGACGGTTGACCACCACGCTCTTAAAGAAGAAGGTATCGATCGGATCGCAGATGCTATCGAAGAGTACATGAAGCTAGATTTGTTGTGGCCTGAACTTAATACCATCAAAAAATAGAATGAACAAATAATCACGTGAAAGAGAGTGTGATGCAAAAACGATTGCTGACGGCAGCACTGGCTATTTTAGCTTTTCAGGTATCTGCGCAAGACTCCATTAAGGTCTATGCCGCATCTTCAATGACCAACGTCGTTAATGAACTGATCTCTGAATTTGAAAAGAACCACGCTATTGATGTTACACCTGTGTACGCGAGTACATCATCATTAGTTCGCCAGATAGAGCGCGGTGCACCTGCAGACGTGTTCATCGCAGCGAATGAAAAATGGATGACACACTTAGTCGATAGGGGGTATGTTTCAGGTGACAATGTCACTAGCTGGGCTGGCAATGAACTGGTTTTGATCTCATCGGAATCAGACAAAACCGACTACTCTCAGTTCAGGCTTGACGATGCAACCACATGGCAGGCTACGCTACAGGGTGAACGACTAGCTGTTGGTAATACCATGTCGGTACCCGCTGGTATCTATGCGAAAGAGTCTCTAGAAGCGTTAGAAGTGTGGCAGAGTGTTCGCACTCGTCTAGCCCCAAGTAATAATGTACGCATGGCTTTGGCATTGGTTGAAAGACAAGAAGCGATACTTGGTATCGTATATAAAACCGATGCTATGCTTTCCACTGATGTTTCAATAGTTGATACATTTCCTGAGTCATCACACACTCCAATACGTTACCCTGTAGCGAAATTGAACGGTAATGAATCGACGCAAGCCTTTTATACCTTTATGCAGGGCGGATTTTCTAAGTCAGTCCTCGAGCGCTACGGTTTTAATACGCATTAATGTTTTATTTATCGGATTACGAATATCAAGCTCTGTTGTTAAGCCTTAAGGTCGCGGGCTTTGCTATTTTGTGGTTGGTACCTATTGGTATCGGCATTGCTTGGCTACTGGCGAAAAAGCAGTTCATCGGTAAAGGCTTGGTGGAGAGCCTTGTGCATCTTCCTTTGGTTTTGCCTCCAGTTGTCATCGGTTATCTACTACTGGTCATGATGGGTAGGCAGGGCCTTATTGGCTCGTGGCTTAATGATGTGTTTGGGGTGGTGTTTAGTTTCAGTTGGAAGGGAGCATCGCTTGCGTGCATCGTTGTGGCACTGCCGTTGATGGTGCGTTCTATCCGCTTAAGCTTAGAAACCGTAGACAGTAAATTAGAAGAAGCGGCTGCGACATTGGGTGCATCACCAATTAAGGTTTTCTTTACGATAACTCTGCCATTAATGGTTCCGGGTATTATCACTGGCACTATGTTGTCGTTCGCTCGTAGCTTAGGAGAGTTCGGGGCGACAATCAGCTTTGTATCCAACATTCCAGGTGAAACGCAGACGATCCCTTTAGCTATGTACACGTTTATTGAGACTCCCGGTGCAGAGATGGAAGCTGCGCGCCTATGTGCTATCTCTATAGCAATTGCGCTTGGTTCTCTTATGCTATCTGAGTGGCTCAATCGAAAAACAGTAAATAAGTTAGGGGGGAATCAATGAGCGAATTGATACTCAAATATCAGCAGAAGCTCGGTGAAACTGAGTTTGATGTTGATCTGACCTTACCTAGCCAAGGCATTACCGCGATATTTGGTCGTTCTGGTGCGGGAAAAACCTCTTTGATTAACGCCATTAGCGGGCTTCAGAACCCTGATAGCGGTCAAATTAAGGTTTCCGGCAAAACCTTATTCGATAGCGCTAGAGGGATCGATTTGCCAGTTCACAAGCGCCAAGTGGGCTACGTTTTTCAAGAGTCTCGTCTTTTTCCGCACATGAAAGTGTCGAGTAATTTGAAATATGGCGTTAAGACGCCTGACCAGAAACATTTTGATCAAGTCGTCGGTCTTTTATCTCTAGAAGCTCTACTTGATCGATACCCAGCAAAGTTATCAGGTGGTGAGAAGCAGCGAGTCGCCATTGGTCGAGCTCTGTTGTCTAAACCAAGTATTCTATTAATGGATGAACCATTAGCCTCGTTAGATTTGCCGCGCAAACGGGAAGTGATGCCGTTTTTAGAAAACCTTTCGGAAAGCGTAAAAATCCCTATTGTTTATGTTACTCACAGCCTTAATGAGATCCTAAGGCTCTCTAACTACCTAGTAATCTTAGACCAAGGCAAGGTGCTATCTGCGGGACAAACAGAACAAGTATGGGCGTCCAGAGCGATGAGGCCATGGCAATCATTTTCTGAGCAAAGTTCTCTGTTTGAGGCGAAAATTGTTGAGCACAACGATGACTATGCGTTGTCTAAGCTTGCGCTAGGTAATACGACGTCGCTTTGGGTTCAGCAGGTCGATAACCCAATTGACGCCTCAGTGAGGCTGCAGATTCGTGCTAACGATGTATCCCTGTCGCTACAGCAGCCCCAAAGCACGTCGATACGTAACATCTTGCCAGCAATTATTCGTAGAGTAGAGACACAGCAACACGGACACAACAAACAGAGTGTTGCCGTCGAGCTTGAATTAGAACCGGGTTGTTATTTGTGGGCAACCATCACTTTGTGGGCATTGGATGAGTTGAGTCTAACGATAGGGCAACGCGTGTTTGCACAGATTAAAGGTGTGAGTGTCGCTCAGCGTGACATTGCAGTGACTCACTAGCTAGTGTCTATTGAAAATGTAAATGTTGTTTGTAAATGGATGAAATAGTCACACAGGAACCTGTGATACTAGTACCATATATAAAGATTCAATTTGCGATGAATAACAAAAAGCCGCTCAATAGAAGCGGCTTTTTATTTTCTTATAAAGAACAGAAGGTTACTTATCGATAACCTGAATTCACTACTTAGTGAAAACTTCTTTAAAGTCACGCTTCAAGATTGCATCACGACGAGCTTTCTTGATTTGTTTAACCATGTCTTTCACACAGTTGTGAAGAACTTGGTCAAGAAGTTGAGCGCGGTACTCTTCTTTCTCTTCGTCAGTCATGCCTTCTGGCAGTTTAAGAGTTGGGAACTCTTCCATAACGTTAATACCAGCAAATGACTGGCTTACAGAGATTAGAGCGTGGAACTGTTCGAAGTTGTCTAGAACGTTCTGTGCGCTTGCTGGAAGGCTATCCCACGCTTCGCGTACTGCTTCTTCAGACACCTCGTGAATAGAAGTAACCATGTTGTGCATCTCTTTTGGCACTTCATCAAATTCGATAACTTGACGTAGCTCTGGAGAGATAGTGGTTAAATCGATTTCTTGTTGCTCGTTGTTTGTAGCGTCTGACATAGTATTTCTCTTCAAAAAGAAACAATGCTAAAAAGATCTGTAAAAAAGTCAATATAATATAGAGACGACCGCATGAATTAGCGCCAGTTTTAGGCTATTTTCATAGTTCAACACAATATAAAGGTGACGTAATGGCAGAAATGGGATCATCAATGCGTATATTGCTTGTCGATGACGTTCAATTAGATCGAATGCAACTTGCGATTCGTCTTAAACAGATAGGTCATGAAGTTGAAGCGGTAGGCAGTGGCAAAGAGGCTTTAGAAATTTACTCCCAGTTTGATCCTGAACTCGTCCTTTTAGATATCAGTATGCCGGATATGGATGGTTTCGAAGTGGCGAGAGAGATCCGTCGTCAATTTCCAGATTGGATCCCAATTATCTTCTTGAGTGGTCATGATGAACCAGAAATGATTGCAAAGGCTATTGATGCTGGTGGTGATGACTATCTAATTAAGCCTGTAAATAAAGTAGTCCTGAACTCTAAACTTATTGCGATGCAGCGTATTGCCGCGATGAGACGAGAGTTAAAACAGAGTACCGCTAAGTTAGAAGAGCTTAATTTGCTACTGAAACAACAGGCAAATGAAGATGGATTAACCAAGCTTTACAATCGCCGTTACATGGATACTAAGCTTGAAGAGAGCATAGCATGGCATGGCCGTAGAAAAGCACATATGACCATCATCCTTCTAGATGTCGACTTCTTCAAACCTTACAATGACAATTATGGCCATATACAAGGCGATAACTGTCTGCAAGCCTTGGCCAGCACTCTTAAAAAACTGTTTGTTCGTGCCGGTGAGTACGTAGGGCGTTATGGTGGTGAAGAGTTCATCTTGATACTCGGTGATACAGATAGAAACTTTGCAGAGCAACAAGCTCAGCGGATTCAAGAAGCATTAGAGAAGATAAACCTCAAACATGAGCATTCTACTGTATCAGATAGGGTTACAGTGTCACAGGGGGTGTTGACATTTGTCCCGACGGGTGATGAGTCTATAGAGGGTAGTTATCAAGCGGTTGATAATGCGCTTTATCTAGCTAAAGAAGGTGGTCGAAATACTTATGTATTGCGAGATATCGCAGAGGTAAATCGCTAGCAATAATCTATATCCGTACAAAAGGCTATGTGTGTAATGAAACTTATGTTTTCGATAAAGAAAAACAGTGGAGGGCAATGATAGTCTAGTGGTAAAGTCGGCCGCCGTTTTTATTGGCTGTTGCCGTTTTATTGATTATTGTTAGAGGATTTTCTTTTTGGATCTTCGGTACTTACCTATTGTGTTTTTCATACCATCGCTGGCTTGTGCAACGAGCTTAAACGATGCTGTGCGGAAAGATCTCGAACAGAACTTTGCAACAAACGTTGTCCTCAGTGATTCGGACGTATTTACATTCGGCTTTCATAACTTTGACCCTAATAAGGTCTTTAAAATCGATAACGAAAATATTGGTACGACGGAATCAATCAGCCGACGCAAAGATATTGCCGCGCTGAGTTTACCTTACACAATTGAATTACCGTCTTATATTGAAGATAACCGACAAGAACTAACCTTGCGCTTGTCGGCTCTTAGTATCGACCAAGATGTTGAT
Organism: Vibrio sp. D420a; assembly: GCF_030248625.1. NCBI lineage: Bacteria > Pseudomonadati > Pseudomonadota > Gammaproteobacteria > Vibrionales > Vibrionaceae > Vibrio > Vibrio sp. D420a. The sequence goes on from NZ_JAHGAN010000002.1 coordinate 282,477, forward strand.
TTATCCTCAGGCACAGCCCCAGATGCCTTAAGTGAATATGTTGTCTCGGGTTATCTGGAGTTTGCCAACGTGAATCAGTTAGACGAGCATTGGAGCGTCAACACTGCCATTGGTAATCACATTTCTTACTATCGTAACGACTATACCTATCGAAGTGGCATACTAGAGCCTTACCGCAGTGTATTGGACGGTTTCATCGTCAATACAGATGCTTGGGCCTATATTGTTGAACCGAATATAAAGCTCACCTATCAAGATCTACATGATTGGGGACGGCTTAAGATAAGCTCGAGTTGGCATTATTTTTACGGCCATGGCTGGGGGGAAGCCAATGAAGGTGACGTAGGGAACCCAGAAGGGTGGTATCTCGCTAATGAAGTCAAAGTTTTTTACGACTTGATATCATGGCGTGACAATGTCACATCAATGTACTCTAGCGTCCGAAGAATTGATGTCGGTGGCGATACGTCAGCCCCATTGGGTACACACTCGTATTACGAAGCAAGCTTAGGGTGGTTATTAGACCCAGACTTACTCAATGATTGGGTTGATAACGTAGGGATAGGGCTTACCATAAATTACGGTAGTTCTCTCAAGGGCGGTAGCCTTGTGGTCTTTTTCAATCAAGACTAATTACCGCTTGTCTATTCTTTGCTAATAGACAAACGGTTACGGCCGGCTTTCTTTGCTTTGTATAAGGCGTTATCTGCAAGCTTCATCACTTCTTCTGGCTTTTTGGTTGTCTTGCTGTCCGCTAACCCAATGCTTACGGTAACGTTGACTATCTTCGATGCCAGTGAACCTTGGCCTCTATTCTTACTGCCTGTGTCATCACAGTTAGGGCGGGCATGATTGTCGCGTATTACGATGTCATAGGCTGCAATGTCTTGAATAAGCTCATTCAGATGACCAACGACCTGTTTAGCCTGTTTGCGCCGATAGATGATCGTAAACTCTTCACCCCCATAACGATAAATTCGTGGGTGACCTGATGTTAGCCTCATTCTACTGGCAACAAGTTTGAGCACTTCGTCACCGATATCATGACCGTAAGTGTCATTGAACGTCTTAAAGTGGTCGATATCGAGCATTGCTAATGAATACTTTCGACCCAAATGTTTCATATCGCTTTCTAATGCGTGGCGACCTGGAATATTGGTTAGTTGGTCATTAAATGCAAGTGCATGACTTGCCGACATCATGTAGATGATGATCAGCACGCCAGATAACGAAAATAGTGTGCTTGATATATACAGAACGTCAAAGAAGATAAACGTCGAGCTAGCCATAACGATAGAGCTGTATACGACAACATCAATAGGGCGGTTATACATCAACACTAAGATTGCCGTTAACCCTGACAATCCAATACTGTACATCAAAAGTATGAAAGGGAGTTTCGATAGTGAAGAGACAGTAAATAGGACGCCTTCACTCCAAGACTCAAAGCCGCCGTCGTAAAAGTGGGTAATGATCAGTTGTGACCATGCAATAAAGAGCCCAATCGCTAATAAATAGAATCCTGTCGTCCTTGCTGATAAAGCAGTGTCAGGAAAGGCATAAACCAACAAACATGACACTGGAAGCAAGGCGGCTAACAGCGACAGCTCTAATAATGTTGTCCCGGTATTTAATGGGCTTTGAAGACGTGTTTGTATCACGGCATATGCAACAAGCATGGCAATAGATACCATGGCCATGCGACCTTGTTTAAAGGTAAAGCATAAGACCCCCGCTACAGACAAAAGAATGTAAGGGAGGTTGTTGGCAAAGCCATGGTTTGATTCCGTAATTAAGATGACATTGTTCATACCAACAAGCAGTATGCTGAGTAGGAGAAGCGGAAAACAAAAACGGAACAAACTAGACGTGACAAACGAAGATGACATTTATGTAGAGTGCCTATCTAAACTGATGATTCTATAACTAATACTAGTAATGTAGGATACGGCTTAAATTCCAATTGCCAAGCTTTTTACCTGTTTTTAGATAAAAACATAGTGATGGATTGTGAATAATGCAACAAAGTGAGTATGTTTATTGTTGATATTATTGGTATAACCGACTAAAAGTTAAGTAGAACTGGCGCAATCAATAACTTGAATCATGGAGAGATAAGATATGCAGATCAGTGTTGACGTTCATAACTATATGGAAACACTCGTTGGTCAGGTGCTAACGACAGAAGAATATGTATCAAGTTATTCTCAGGAGCAATTGGCCGATCTTGCGTGCTTAGCTCTGGGGCAATTAAAGCCGATCTATATTCGCTATGACATCGACTTTTTGGCGGCTTTGCCAGAGGAGAAGTTGGTTTTGTACAAGCGAAATAGTGAGATCGCAGTCAAAAATGCAGAAGCGATGATTTTAGATGATCGAAGAAAAAATCGCTCCCAAGATATTCCGGTTATCTTCTCACATCACAATTTTGACGATGATGTTGAGCTTGATTGGTATGAAAAGCCACTGTTGAAGAACACCTAGTCGTGGTACGTTAGAGGAGTCCTTGGTCGTTGAATTAGGAGTATAAAAACGTGGGATTTTTTTCAAAGCTATTTGGAAGTAAAGAAAAAACCGAACAAGCCGTTGCTGTTGAACCTGTAGAATATAAAGGTTTCAATATCTATCAAGAAGCATTGGCTGAATCGGGGCAATATAGAGTCGCTGGGCGTATCGAGAAAGAAATTGATGGCGAAATGAAATCTCATCGTTTTATTCGTTCGGACGTTGTTTCAAACAAAGATGATGCCAATGAACTGATGCTGAAAAAATCTCAAATGTTTATCGATCAGATGGGCGATAACATTTTTAGCTAACCAATTAGGGCTAGACTTGATGTTGGTCATAATTTTAAGAGCCTTCAGTGTATATGCTGAAGGCTCTTTTTAGTTTTTAAGGAAAAAGAGCAGCTAGATAGTTGTTATATAAGGGATTAATTTCAAGTGGTTTGACCTCTTAACCTCATTTGGTTGTCTTTTAGCCCCTCAAAATCGATGAAATTACATCCAATCCGTTATATGTAATAACTTTTTCTGTTCTTTGAATAAAACGCTTGAAGTATTAGTTGTCGTTAGATACAAACGAATAAGTCATTGTGCCAATAGTCAAGGAATAGCTATGCAAATTGGTGTACCAAAAGAAACCCTCGCAGGTGAAACGCGAGTCGCTGCTTCTCCAAAATCGGTAGAACAGCTTTTAAAGTTAGGATTTGAAGTTTGTGTTGAGACACAAGCGGGCGCTTTAGCAAGTTTTGATGACTCAGCTTATGAAGAAGCTGGCGCTAAAGTAGTCTCTGCTGACCAAGCTTGGGAATCCGATATCATCCTTAAAGTCAACGCTCCTATTGTTGACGAAAATCTCGACGAAATTGCACTTATCAAAGAAGGTGCGAGTCTGATCAGTTTTATCTGGCCAGCTCAAAACCCAGAATTGATGGAGCAGCTGTCTAGCAAGAATATCAATGTAATGGCAATGGATTCAGTCCCACGTATTTCACGTGCCCAAGCATTAGATGCATTGAGTTCAATGGCAAATATTGCAGGTTATCGTGCTGTGGTTGAAGCTGCTCATGAGTTTGGTCGCTTCTTTACGGGTCAAATTACCGCAGCAGGTAAAGTACCACCGGCTAAAGTGCTGGTTGCAGGTGCTGGTGTTGCTGGTCTTGCCGCCATTGGAGCTGCTGGCAGTCTAGGCGCAATCGTTCGTTCGTTTGACGTCCGCCCAGAAGTAAAAGAACAAGTCGAGTCGATGGGCGCTGAATTCTTAGAAGTGGATTTCCAAGAAGACACCGGCGCTGGTGACGGCTACGCGAAAGAGATGTCTGATGAATTCAACAAGAAAGCAGAAGAGCTCTATGCCGCGCAAGCGAAAGACGTTGATATCATTATTACAACCGCATTGATTCCAGGTCGTCCTGCACCGAAGCTAATCACTAAAGAGATGGTCGATAGCATGAAGCCGGGTAGTGTGATTGTTGATCTTGCTGCGGCTAATGGTGGTAACTGTGAATACACGGTTGCAGACCAAGTAATCACAACAGCAAATGGCGTTAAGGTTGTTGGCTACACCGATATGGTAGGTCGCCTTCCAACTCAGTCTTCACAGCTGTATGCAACTAACCTTGTTAACCTACTTAAACTCCTTTGCAAAGAAAAAGACGGTAACATCAATATCGATTTTGATGATGTTGTTCTTCGTGGTGTGACTGTGGTTAAAGAGGGTGAAGTGACGTGGCCTGCGCCACCGATTCAAGTTTCGGCTCAACCTCAACAGGCAAAACCGCAAGCTGCGCCAGTTGAACCTAAGGTTGAAGAACCGAAATCTCCAGCGAAGAAAATTGCAGGCATGGCGATCGCTGTTGGTGCCTTTGCATGGATCGCTTCTGTTGCTCCGGCTGCGTTCTTATCGCACTTCACGGTATTTGTACTGGCTTGTATTGTTGGTTACTACGTAGTTTGGAATGTTAGCCACTCTTTGCATACACCGTTAATGTCGGTGACGAATGCAATCTCAGGCATCATTGTTGTTGGTGCGTTACTTCAAATCGGTCAAGGCAGTGGGGTTGTTACCTTCTTGTCGTTCATCGCCGTGTTAATTGCAAGCATCAACATATTTGGTGGCTTTACCGTTACCAAACGCATGCTTGAAATGTTCCGTAAAGACTAAGGAGTATAACGGATGTCTGAAGGATTAGTACAAGCAGCTTACATTGTCGCTGCTGTATTCTTTATCATGAGTCTTGCTGGGCTTTCCAAGCAAGAATCGGCTCGTGCTGGTAACTACTATGGTATTACTGGTATGGCAATCGCTCTGTTTGCAACGATCTTTGGTCCTTATTCTGAAGGCCTAGTGTGGATCATTATTGCGATGGTGATCGGTGGTGGTATCGGTATCCACTACGCGAAAAAAGTAGAAATGACTGAGATGCCAGAATTGGTTGCGATCCTACACAGTTTCGTGGGTATGGCGGCAGTATTGGTTGGCTACAACAGCTACATTGATGCACCAGAAGCAGCAACACACGCAGAGCATGTTATCCACCTTGTGGAGGTTTTCCTTGGTGTGTTCATTGGTGCAGTGACGTTTACTGGTTCTATTGTCGCATTTGGTAAGCTACGTGGTGTGATTTCATCGTCAGCATTGAACATCCCTCACAAGCACAAATGGAACCTGGCTGCGATTGTTGTTTCTACGTTCTTAATGATCATGTTCGTCAAAGCTGACGGTAGCATGTTTGCTCTGATTGTAATGACGTTGATCGCTTTTGCATTCGGTTACCACCTAGTTGCTTCTATCGGTGGTGCAGACATGCCGGTAGTCGTATCTATGCTTAACTCGTACTCGGGTTGGGCAGCCGCCGCTGCTGGTTTCATGCTAGCAAATGATCTATTGATCGTAACTGGTGCTCTAGTGGGTTCATCAGGTGCAATTCTGTCTTACATTATGTGTAAGGCGATGAACCGCTCATTCGTTAGTGTTATTGCTGGTGGTTTTGGCCAAGAGGTGACTGTATCTGGTGATGCTGAAGAGCAGGGCGAACACAGAGAAGCGTCGGCTGAAGAAGTCGCTGAAATGTTGAAAGGTTCTAAGTCTGTAATTATCACACCTGGATACGGTATGGCCGTAGCGCAAGCTCAATACCCAGTGCATGAAATCACTGAAAAGCTTCGAGCTCAAGGTGTTGAAGTGCGATTTGGTATCCACCCTGTAGCGGGAAGGTTACCGGGTCACATGAACGTATTGCTTGCGGAAGCTAAAGTACCGTATGACATCGTTCTAGAGATGGACGAAATCAACGACGACTTTACTGAGACTGACACCGTACTAGTCATTGGTGCGAACGACACAGTTAACCCAGCAGCGTTAGAAGATCCAAATAGCCCAATCGCAGGCATGCCGGTATTAGAGGTTTGGAATGCGCAAAATGTTGTTGTGTTCAAGCGTTCTATGAATACCGGTTACGCGGGTGTACAGAACCCACTGTTCTTTAAAGACAACACTCAAATGTTGTTTGGTGATGCAAAAGAAAGCTGTCTAAGCATTCTAGAGCACTTATAAGAAACCGTTAAATGGCAAGGGACTCGATTGAGTCCCTTTTTTTGATTACTGCTCTTACATTCATATAAATTATTGCCGCATAATTGATGACAGTTATCGGATTGCTAAGGTAAAAATTTATCTTTGATAGCGAATGGTATATATTTGATTTATCTGTATGAATTAGCGCTTGGCTTGTGACGATTAAACAAACATTATCATTTATTACATTAAGCTTTTTCGTTTCAGCAACTGCTTTCGCTGACTCGTTGCCTGAGCGTATCGATCATTTTACTAAGTTGTTTGATCATGAAACGGCGGTCGAATCCTACGACATTCGTGTACTGCAAGCCGACTACCCAACTAGCTTAATCATGCCATCAGCTATGCTACCGCAAACGGCAAAGTACCCGCTGAAGGATATTCAAAGGCTATATCAATTATCGAAAACGTGTAGTGGAAAACTACCGCTTAGCCCTTTAATTACCGAGCCTTTAGTGTTTACACGAGCCATGTGTAAAGGGACAGTGTTATCGGATCGCTGGTTCAGTCGTAGTGGTTTGATTCACCCTGGTGGCGGTTCATACGCAGCACGTTACGTAGAACAGTACCCAGAAAAGTTTGAATCGCTAAAGCGCTTTATGCACATTCAAGAGCGACCAAATGAAGCTCATGATGAGCTTCTGACTCGCCTAAAACACATGAACAGCGAAGCGATTACTGCATTACTAGCTGGTGCGAGCATGTTTGTAGAGCTCGATGAACTATGGCTTAAACGCGGTGACCGATACTATTTGTATCAAGAACCAATCTGGACTGAGAATGCGCAGCTAGCCGGACTTTCATATCGCCTGTCAGATGAAGACAATAGCTGTTTCGTTCAGCGAGGCAATATTTGTTGGGAGATCGAAGATCACTCAGAGCTACTTCAAATCGCGATGATTGTTCTAGTGGTTGCAAATATCTTGTTGGTGATTGGCTGGTCTATCTATCGTTGGAACGTACGCAAACAAGAGATGAAGAGTCGTATGTTAGTACTGCAGATCCTAACACACGAACTTAGAACGCCTATCGCCAGCCTGTCATTGACGGTGGAAGGTTTTAGGAGAGAGTTTGAACACCTTCCTGAAACGGTTTATGACGAATTCAGGCGCCTTTGCGAAGACACTCGCCGATTAAGGCAACTTGCCGAAGCAAGTAAAGACTACTTACAGTCTGACAATCAACCTCTCGCTACAGAATGGGTACCAAGCGTACAAGAGTGGTTGGAATTTAAAATTGAAGAGGAGTTTGGTCCTGATATCAAACTTGTCATTAACCAAGACATCGCTGCGAAAGTAAACGTTTATTGGTTAGGAACTTGTATCGATAACTTGATCAGAAATGCGGTTAAGTACGGAGTTCCACCAGTTACGCTTGATCTCACGACTTCTGACAAGAAGCTGACATTCAAAGTGATAGATAATGGAGACTTGACCCGCAAAGACTGGGGGCAGTTACGCAAACCGTTTGTAAGTAAGAGCGGTCTTGGTTTAGGCCTAACGATAGTTGAATCTATGGTTGGGAAAATGGGTGGACACATGACTCTCATCGGGCCCCCGACAACATTTATTTTGGAGATACCTTGTGAAACAGACATTGCTTCTCGTTGAAGATGATAAAAACTTAGCTGATGGTCTTCTAGTTAGCCTAGAGCAAGCTGGATATGAATGTTTGCATGCAGAACTCATCTCTGAAGTTGAAGGGTACTGGGAACAGGCTGATCTTGTAATCCTCGACCGTCAACTTCCAGATGGCGATTCAGTGGATTCTCTACCTGGTTGGAAAAAGAAGAAAGATATCCCAGTTATTCTGTTAACGGCACTTGTTACAGTAAAAGACAAAGTTGCAGGTTTAGATTCTGGTGCGAATGACTACCTAACAAAACCATTTGCAGAGGCTGAACTATTTGCACGTATTCGCGCGCAACTTCGTTTACCGGATGCAGAAGAGCAGGATAGCTCTAAAGTTGTTGCTCAAGACTTAGTCATCGATAAAGCAACACGTGAAGTCTTCTTTAAAGATCAAGAAGTAACATTAACTCGTACTGAGTTTGATTTGCTTCTGTTTTTAGCGAGCAATCTGGGGCGTGTTTTCACGCGTGATGAACTACTTGATCATGTGTGGGGTTACAACCACTTCCCAACGACTCGAACTGTTGATACGCACGTACTTCAGCTACGTCAAAAACTGCCTGGTTTAGAAATTGAAACACTACGTGGCGTTGGCTACAAAATGAAAGCGTAATAATGAAACGAAAAGCACTTCCACTACTACTGATGGCAATGACCAGTTTCTCTAGCTCGGCAACCGAGTGGTTTACTGGTAGTAATGCATTAACACAGGTCCATAAGCATATTTTAAATGATGATTTGACGTTGATGTTCGATTCATTGGTGGAAGTGTGGCAAAGCAATACTTCTAAGGTGCGAGAACAGCACCTTAATGAACTATTCAATCAGGCGCTGAACAAAGATTGTGGTAAGACGTTAACCAAGAATACTTTGCCTGATTGGATAAGTTCAGTCGTAATAAAGCGACACATGATTCAAAGCCCTGGCAGAGATACGTTTCGCTTAGTCATCGACTTAGAGTCTACTGAAAACATTCAAAACATATCGCTAGACAAGTGGGTTGATAAAACTCTGTCATCCGATAGCCAGATGACTAAGAGTGCTAAAAAGGTTGAGAATAGTGACGCGTATTTGTACAACAAGCGCTATAACTTGTCGTCACCCGTTCAATCCGGCCTTTATCGTCTAAGCGTAAAAGTTGAAGATGGAGCAACTTGGAGTACTTGGGTTATTTTTGGTGAAGTAAAGCTCAAACAGCAAGTACGTTGGGCATCTAAAGACTCGTGGCGTATTGATAAGAAAGAGCTTTTAAATCCGTATTGTCCGTTGCCGCGCTTGGAAGTTGGGCTTTATGATTACGTCAATGAACGCTATGAGCGTGTTTGGGGTAAGAGCTATGAGTCAGATTATCCAATGCAACTAAAGGGTGAAGATATTCCAAGTGATCGCTACGTTCTGGCCGTTTCAATGGCACACGCGCGTTGGCAAGGTGATATAACCATCGAACAGACACAAACGATAAGTAAAACGTATGATATTTCTAGCGAGGAGGAGTTAAAGTAAATTACAATCATGCCGATAACAATGTAAAGGACTTAACAAAGAACTATCAGCATGAACAAAACGACAAAACTACTCGCAACGTCAATAGCCTTAGCTAGCCTTCCTGCTACTGCAGCAAACTATGCCATCGAAGCGCGCGGAGACGCTATGGGTGGCGTTGGTGTTGTATCAGCTAACTTCTTAACAGCCCCATTTTATAACCCCGCTTTAGTTGCTATTTATCGTCGTAACGATGACTTAGGTATGATCACGCCAAGTTTTGGTGTTAATTACAACGACCCAAATAACCTGGTTGATGACGTCGATAATTTAGCAGATAGAATTAGTGACGGGTCAGTAACGAATGCCGATATCGATGCGTTAACAGGTGATAAGCTAAAATTCGATATCGGGGGTGTCGTCGCATTTGCATTACCAAATCAATACATTGCCGCTAATGCATTTGCTAAAGCGTATACAGAGTCTTTTGTAACCCCTGATACCTATACAGCTAATGCTAGTGCGGTAACTAATGCAGAATTAACCGCGGTTAAAGCCGTATCTATCGGTATAGCAGAAGCTGGTATTTCATTAGCAAAGTATCAAACATTTCTAGGCCAGCATTTTTCGTTTGGTGTGTCTCCTAAGCTACAACGAATCTATACTTATAACTATATTGCAACTGCGTCTAGTTATGATCTTGGCGATGTTCGTGAAAATGAAACCGCTGAAACAACATTTAATATCGACGCAGGTGCTTTATGGTTTTACGGACCATTTCGAGTAGGTTTCTCAGCGACAAATATTATCGACCGTGATATAGAAACTAAATCAATAACCCAGCAACTTAGAGCAACCGACGGTACGACAAGAGACATTACGTCAAACCATTCGTACAAACTTGGCCCTGTATATACAGTAGGTGCTGGTATTGTTGCTGATTACTTCACGCTAAGTGTCGACTACGACATCAACGAGGCCGAAAAATTCACGAGCTTTGATGACAACGAGCAGATGATTCGAGTAGGTACTGAGGTAGATATCTTACGCCAATTGAAATTGAGAGGAGGGTACTATAAGAACCTTGCTTACTCTGATTCAGAAGGCACAATAACGGCAGGTGTAGGGATCTCTCCTTTGAACCTATTCCAGTTAGATATCAGTGCAAACTACACTAATGAAAACGCTATGGGTGCTTCGATCAATTTCCTTGCCAGTTACTAATTGTCTCTATATAGTTCAGCTCCTAAGTAAAAGGAGCTGAACATGCTAAACGATTTGCCAACACTGACACACGCAGAACAGCAAGCCGCTGTAGAAAGAATTCAAGAACTAATGACTCAAGGTGTTAGTACAGCAGAAGCCATCAAGATCGTGGCTCAACAAATTCGTGATGAATCAGAAACTAAAGAGTAGGGCATTAAGCCCTTCTTTTTTACTTATTAGCGCACTATAACTAAATCATTCTTTTCAATATCTACGCTCTCTCAGCCTCAAAGTAAACGACAAAACTTCCTCTCCATAACAGAAACAATAATAAAGTCAGCATCTTAGCTTAGTATCAAATTCTACAGAAAACTTAACGCGATCAGATGTGTAATAAAATTACGGTGCGTATTACATAAGGTTACCCATGCGCATTCCCGCTTCAAGCTTGGGTGTCAATTTATATGACGCCGGTTGGTTTCGGTTTTTCTTTGAAGGCGGTTATTTGTTAAGTGGCTGTTTTTATTGATATTAAACGGATTTTCGGTGTGGCAATTATTCTGACTTTGAATCAAGTGATAGATTAGTGTTACGTGAACTTAGAAAGTAATAGTTGTGAGATTTAGGTTATATAACGCTTTGATGGACTGAACGGTTAAAGGTAGACAACTCTATTGCGACCTTGGTTCTTTGCTTGGTAGAGAGCTGTATCAGCACGCTTGATCGCGGTACGTATCGATTCCTTTCGCTCCAATTGAGTTAAGCCAATAGACGCAGTGATCTCTAATGATTTTGGCCAAAGATTACGAGCCATGGCTTCCATAAACTCAGATATCTTGTCGTTACACTGTGACGCATCTTGCTCTAAGCATACCAGTAAGAACTCTTCACCACCCCAGCGATACATTAAATAGTTCTCATTGAAGACTTGTTCCGATAGGTCGGAGAACTCTCGTCAACATTGTCACCAATGTCATGGCCATGACCAATTTGAAATGGTCTAAATCGAATAGCGCGACGTGGATAGCCTTGCCTTGTTGTATAAGCCTTTCGAAGTGGTAAAAGCTGTCCAAGGCTTGAGTACGATTTCTTGCTCCTGTGAGTGAGTCGGTTGTTGCTTTAACTCGAAGCTCGGCGATCTCGCGCTTGAGCTGGATTGCTTTGGCATCAGAAATCTTGCGACAACGATGTATTAGATACATCGAACCCGCTACGTAATAGATTGCGAATGCTACCCATATGCCGATCAAAACTCTGATGAGCGTTAAGTGTGAAATGACTTTTCCATGAAAAACTATGTTGTATATAGTTAACTGATGTAGGCCCTCTAAAGTACTCGAACCTAATCCAAGTTCTACCGATACTGTATTGGTGATATCAACACCACTTTTGGTAATTGGATGGTTGTAGAAGTCAACCCACCATAAAGGTACGTTGAAATACTTTAAATCAATATTTTCTTTGTCATTAAGCGAAAAGTCGAATCGGTTAAACTTATTGGATATAGGGTCTCCAGTAGCACTGTATGCATCATTATGATTTCTCGTGTAAAACCTAAAGCGGGGATTCTCTTGACCTTTATAATCCATATTGATTGTTACAGAGTCATATTTGGAAAGATCTACGCCTTGTCCGTCTGCTGATATAACAAACTCAACCTCACAGAAAGGCGAACGATAATCTCTTTTAAAGTTGCAGTGTAACGTTATTGAACCATTTTCTTGGGTAACATGACCGCGCGTACCACCACCATGGTCTTGATCGGTATTCACTTTGGGCTCGAAACGTTCAGGCGTAATGGTAAAGTTTTTATCCATACCTATGTGGAATGAGAATAGAGAAAATGCATTGATTGCGAGACATGTTACAGCTAGGAACACATTAAGCTGTCTAAATGTTCTTTCGTTCATTAATCAAATCTGTAGGAATTCTTCTATCAAGTAATTGATATTGATACGATTTCGAGAAGCGAACGATACTAAAAGGCTAGGGAGATCACTGATACTGTACACACGTAACTCTGACACACATTTGACATAGATAAACAACAACTATTTGGTTTGGGCGCATTTAGTCACAACGTAACTTAATAGCGGTTATTTTTGTAAGTCAGAACTCTATTTTAAAGTGCTTCTCTATGTCACGATCGGATAATCAGACAGCTAGAATCACCATTGGCGTATATTGTGGGTTCACAATTGACTCATGTGAACAGGGATTGGTAATCAGGTTCTTCGATAAAGACTAAAAGGCAACATTTGTCGCTGCGGCCTTCAAACCAATCATGGTGTGAACCGTCGATTTGGATGAGCTCACCGAGACAATCACGGCGATAGCGAGGCTGATAAATTCTGGGCTTACGTCTAGAGTATGGAGTCCATAGTCCGCCAGCAATCATCCATTGTCGGAGAGTTTCTTTGGAAACAATCAGATTGTGATGATCAGAGAGTTTTTCTAGCGCAAACGTAGGTGAAAAATCGAAGTATTGTTCACGTACAATCTTTAATACTTCAGCTCGAAAGTTATCATCATAGCGTCGGTTGCTTGGGCGACCGCGGGTTGCATGTGCCAAGCTTTTAGACCATAAGTTGCTAACTGGTTCAACAGCCGTCTGACATGTCGAGTCGAGAGATTTAAAATGTCTGCAGCGTCGACTTGTCATAAGCGTTTTTCTTGTATATCCGTTAGAACTTTAAATCGATTTATCTCGTGATCACCCATAGCGATTAACATCAGTTTAGGTCCTCAAAGCCAAGCAACACTTTAAGCTTAGGAGGACATTTTAAAGTTGCTCAAACCGGACATTACTATACTGCTCTTACAAAATCAGTGCGTATTATCTATCTTATGTTAAATTGGATTTGCAATTAATAAGGCAGAGCTCCATTAAGATACCCTGCCTAATCGTATGCGCACTCTCGGTACTTGATATTGAAGTTATTTAACCAAAACGCTTATTTACCATAAAATAGCTAATATCTAATGATAATAATCTTCGATTCTTAACTTTAATATTAGCCAGCTTAACCACCGGCCAATTTAACTTTGAGACCTTTCTTTTCAAGATGTGCTTTGATCTTGTCTCGAGCGTCACCCTGAATTTCAATGTTGCCGTCTTTTACAGAGCCGCCACAACCGCAAACTTTTTTAAGTTCCGCAGCCATTAATTTAAGTGGCGCGTCATCTAAGTCTAAACCTGTTACAACAGAAACGCCTTTGCCTTTACGACCTTTAGTTTCACGTTGAATTCGAACAATACCGTCACCCTTGGGGCGCTCGACTTTTTCTTCCTCAGGTTTAATACGACCCGTTTCTGTGGAATACACTAAGCTCATAGTCTTTTACTTCTTTTGTTGTTGCTGTGCTTTTTGCTTTGCTACCAAGTAAGCTTCGATATGGCGCTGTATTGCCGTTTTCGATCCCTTAATAAGGCGACCGTTAAACATACAGTACCAAGCATTAGGTTCGCCTGTATCGTTCTTGATTTGATAGCCATTAAAGTTTTCCGCTTGGCCACCTGAACCTGCTCGAGGTTTGTTTAATGAAGTGAACTCTTTTGGATCAATGATAGATGCAGTGTCAATCCACCAATCGATGCTCTTCTTCAAAGCGGTCAAGTTACCTTGAATTGCGTGGTTTTTTAATTTTGCACGCCAAATAGTATTCGTCGCATCTGTTGATTGCAGATGAACTCCTCGATAAATCGAATTAGCCATATCTATGAATCATCTTTCTGTTTTCACTACACTAATCATAAGTGTACTATTAATGATATCAAGCATAATATGACAAAAACACCTGACCAGGTACGGTAATTTGAGAAAAAAAGTTCCGGTTTTGACCGACCCTTCACAAGTTAATTTCTTTGTTAAGAAACTCAATAACGAGGCTTCGCTAGATGTTATAGATGAGTTGACCGACAATCAATATTCTCTAAATTCTATGCTAGGAATTCTATCGGACTGGAACCGCTATTTAGCATTTTGCCTTAAACATCATATTAATACCTTGCCTGCTTCCGTCACAGCGATTCGTCGATTCCTCGAAACGGAAGCTCACGAGCGTAAGTTTTCTTCATTAAAACGTTACACTGCAACGCTATCCCTTCTGCACACAATTTTAGGGTTCCCTAACCCAATAAAACACAAACAGGTAAGATTTACCTTAGTTCAATTGCAGATATCGAAATCAGGCGATGCGAAACAAACTAATGCGATGACTTATCATCATTTAAACCAGCTCAACAACTACTTAGCCAAACCCAATGCACCTCTTAAAGATATCCGCGATGTTTCGATTTATAACGTGATGTTTGAATGTGCTTTAAAACGCTCAGAGCTCAAGAACTTAAAAGCCAGCCATATCTCAGCCAGAGATAATGGTCATTGCGTCCATGTGGCAGACTCAACATATCAACTCTCAGAAGTAGCTTCTGGCCACCTACAGCGTTGGATTGAAATGAGTGAGCCTTTCGATGAGCAACCTTTGTTTCGCTCCATAGATCGACACGGTCATATTCACAACCAACCGTTAGATGATTCTTCGATCTATAGAATCGTAAGGCGCGCAAGTGATCTGCTTGGACTAACCGGAAGTTTGAGCTTTTCTGGTAACTCTATCCGCGTGGGTGCAACACAAGAATTGGCGAAACAAGGAATGACGATCAGAGATATTCAAGATTTTGGACGCTGGATGAGCCCCGTTATGCCGGCGCAATACTTAGGTCAGTTGGCTAAATCCGAAGAAGGGAAAATTGTCTTTAAAGAAATTATTCCGTGGCAGCAATGATACCGACACGGAGAGTTAGTGCTCTATTTCAGGCTCGTGCGCACACAGTTTTCAAGGAATGAACTAAATGTGTGACCATTATGCTCAACCATTTTCGGGAACATTGAAATAGGAGTCATTCCAGGGAAGGTATTCACCTCATTTAGGTATATCTCATTATCTTCTGTTAGGAAGAAATCGATTCGAGACAAGTGACGAAGCTTCATCTGAGTGAATACTTTTCGAGCATCGTTATCAATCTGCTTCAACTGCTCTTCAGTTAAGTTCGTCGCTTCAACTTCCGTCGTTGAGTGACTATCGGCACCATATTTCTCTTCATATGTGTAAAACGCACCGTTAGGAGCAATGACTTCACCTGGTTTACTGATGTGTAGCTCACCATCGATCTCATAAGCTGCAACTTCTAGTTCACGAGGTACAACTGCTTTCTCAACTAATACTTGATCTGAGAAGGTAAATGCTTTGTTTACGGCTTCCTCAAGCTGCTCGCTTTCGGTCACTTGGTAACAACCCACCGAAGAGCCTTGTCTTGCCGCTTTAACAAACACTTTGCCCCACTTTTCGAACGCTTCTTTCGCAGCTGTGTGGCTTTGTTCGTTATTATCTGAAAGGAAAAGATATGGCGTGTTAGGAATACCTAAAGCGTCATACCATAACTTAGACGTGATTTTATTGAAGCTATTATTGCTTGCTTCTGAACCACAGCCTAAATACGGTATCTTCGCCATCTCAAACAGAGATTGGATATCACCAGTTTCACCAGGGAAGCCGTGAATACAAGGTGCAATAAAATCGATCTTCATTTGATCTTTATCGCCACAAAGCATTTGGTTATTGATATCTAGGTAGACCAACTCACCCGAATCAAGACACCACCCTTCACTTTTGATTTCGACACGTACAACATTGAAATCTTCAATGCTATTGAGTTGTTCGAAAAGATAGCCAGCTGATACTAACGATACTTCATGCTCTGATGAGCCGCCGCCGCATAGTAGAAGAATATTTGTGGTGTTCATTGTTTAATTCGGTCCTTGAGAACTCGGTTTACTTTCGTTCAATGATAAACAAATAGAGAGCGAGTTTCAGTATTTTGAAGGTGAAAGTGTTGATATCAAGCTTAAGCGTCTAACTATTGCACGAATACAACGATAAAAGAAAAAGAAGGAGCCATTGGCTCCCTCTTAAAATGATTAGTTCAGCTTATTCAGTGTTGGATATGCTGAGTTCTTGATCTCGTCGATGCTTTTAACAAATGGCTTCAAGTTTTGGAAAGTCTTTGGAAGCGTTGCGATAGCTTGCTTAGCTTCAGCTTTAGTCGCGTAGTCACCGTAAAGTACCGTGAACCATTTGGTACCATTAACAACTTTGTAGTTTTCCCAAACTGGTTGAGACGTTGTTGGCAATTGATTTACAAAAGAGTCCACTTTGTTTTGGCTGCCTACAGCAACAACTTGAACGGTGTAACCAAAACGTTGGTTCATTTGCTGCTTCTTGGAAGGACCTTTTACTGTAGCCACTGGTTTTACAGTTGTTGTCTGAGTAACTTCTTGTTTAACAGGTTCAGTTTTAACAACGTTAACAGTTACGTTTTCTTCGCTAACGCCTGAGCCCATTTGGTCTGATTTTGATACGACCGGAGCTTCAACTTGCGCAGTTTTGTACTCTTCTTGATAACTTTCTGAAGTCACATCCGTAATGTAGTTCTCAGATACACACGCAGCCAACAGAAGTGGCAGAGTCGCAATTGCAATTTTTTTCATGGAAAGCTCAACGTCCTTAATAAATAACTACTATAAATCATGCCGATAGCTCGGTATAGAATCAAGTTAACTTTAATATTATACACAATTTACGGGTGACCTATTTCACAAACTTAATCGCATATCGCATACATGATCTAATTTCGGTGAAATTCCCATCAACCTGGTTAGGAAAAGTACGCTAGGATGATGGTGTGTTTATCTGAAGGAAGTATTATGAACCCACTCGACTCGTTACTGAAACCTCGTTCAATTGCTGTCATTGGAGCATCAAAACGAGAGTCTAGAGCCGGCTACATAGTAATGAACAACCTACTCCATGGAGACTTTAAAGGTGCAGTAATGCCAGTCACTCCCAAATACGATTCGGTCGCTGGTGTTCTTTCCTATAAAAATGTGTCACAACTCCCGATTACACCAGATTTAGCTATTCTCTGTACACACGCATCACGCAATATTCAGCTTTTCAAAGACATCGCAGACAAAGGAATTCGTTCGGTGATCGTTCTTTCGTCTGATATGCACCAAATCACACCCGACGGCGTAACGATTGAGTCCGAGTGTTTGAATATTGCTAAAGAGAATAACATTCGAGTGTTAGGGCCTAACAGCTTGGGGATTATACTCCCTTGGATAAACCTCAATGCTTCGTTTTCCCCAGTATCGGCTCTCCCTGGAAAGATTGCTTTCGTTTCACAATCCGCAGCGGTGTGCACCACAATTTTAGATTGGGCAAACGACAAGGAAATCGGCTTTTCCGCCTTTATTTCTATTGGTAACGGCAGCGAAATCGATTTCTCCGAGTTACTTGATTATCTCAGTACAGATTCTCATACAGAGGCCATCCTTCTCTATATAGATACAATTAAAGATGCGCGCCGCTTTATTTCAGCCGCGCGAGCAGCTTCACGTAACCGAAGAATCCTAGTATTAAAAGGCGGTAGAACTGAACGTGGTCGTGCAGCAGCAATGGCTCACACTCGTGGCACCGATACTCTCGATATCATTTATGATTCAGCGATTCGACGTAGCGGTATGTTGCGTGTAAAGAACATGCACGAGTTGTTCGCCGCAGTAGAAACATTAACACACTCTGTACCACTCAGAGGTGAACGCCTTGCCATCGTTACCAACGGTGGAGGTCCTGCAATAATGGCCGTTGATACCCTGTTTGAACGAGGCGGTAAACTTGCCGAACTGTCAGAAAATACGTATCAAAAACTCAATCAAAGATTGCCTGACAGTTGGTCTCACAGCAATCCAATTGACATAGTGGGTGATGCTGGTGAACAGCGTTACATTGACACTATCAATACACTCCTCGATGGTGATGAAGCTGATGCTATTTTGATAATGCATAGCCCTTCTGCTATTGCGCATTCAGCGCGGACTGCTGAAAAGGTCATTGAAGCTATCAAACGACACCCAAGACATAAGCACTTCAATATATTGACAAATTGGTCTGGTGAACTCACAGCCAAGCCTGCAAGAAAGCTCTTTACCGACGCAGGAATCCCAACCTATCGCACTCCCGAGAGCTCAATTGTCGCTTTCATGCACTTGGTCGAATACAGGCGTAACCAAAGACAGTTAATGGAAACCCCAACAACTGCAGAAAAAGTTCACATTGATGATCTCGCTGATGCGAAAAATTGGATAAATACGCAACTACTGGATAAAAAAACAGTAGTTCTTGATACCCACCAAAATAGCCAATATTTTAAACACTTCAATTTGGATGTATTGCCGACGTGGATCGCATCTGACCCGAGTGAAGCGGTACATATTGCAGAAACAATTGGCTATCCAGTCGCTGTTAAACTTCGCTCACCAGACATCCCGCACAAATCAGATGTCCAAGGTGTAATGCTGAACCTTAGAAATAGCAGTGAAGTAGCTAATGCCGCACAAGCTATTCTCGATCGTACTCAGCTCTCCTACCCAACCGCAAACGTCCACGGATTACTGATCCAAGGTATGGCAAAGCTTGCGGGTGGCCAAGAGCTTAGGATTAAAGTAACAACTGATGAAACATTTGGGCCAATCATTCTATTAGGGCAAGGTGGTTCTGAGTGGGATGAATCGTTAGACGCGGCAGCAGCTTTTCCACCACTCAACATGACGCTTGCTCGCTATTTGATTATCCGCGCCATTAAGAGCGAAAAGATTCGTTTGCAGAAACTCCCTAACCCTATCGATATTGAAGGGTTATCTGAGCTCTTAGTTCGAATATCACAAATGGTGGTCGATTGCCCTGAAATAAAGGAGCTGGATATTCATCCAGTACTAGCAAATGGGGATAAATTTACCATTCTTGATGCAGATATCACGCTAGAGCGTTATGAAGGTGATGCGCAGGAAAGGTTAGCGATTCGCCCTTACCCTGTAGAACTTGAAGAAACTATTACGTTAAAAGATGGTTCGACGGCTCTTCTCAGACCAATCCTACCGGAAGATGAGCCAATACACGCTGACTTCATAAGTAGAGTATCAAAGGAAGACCTCTATAAACGTTTCTTCAGTGATGTGGGAGAGTTTAATCATGAAGCTCTGGCTAACCTCACTCAAATCGATTTTGATAGAGAGATTGCTTTTGTCGTTCTCAAAGAAGAACAAGGTCAACCATCAATCATCGGCGTTTCTCGAGCATTAATCAATCCAGAAAACACCGACGCCGAGTTTGCGATACTGATACGGTCAGACTTAAAAGGTGTCGGCTTAGGCAAAGTGTTGATGAAGAAGATTATCGATTATTGCCAGTCGAAACAGACCAAGCAGATCTCTGGAATGACGATGCCAACTAACCGCGGCATGCTGATGCTTGCGCAGAAGATGGGATTCAAACTAGACATCAGCTTTGAAGATGGGACGGCTGATATGGTGTTACCCCTTCAGCCATAGTAGATATTGAGAGTCGCATAACGTGACTCTCAACGTGATCACTTAATAGGCCAAGTCTTTTTCAAATGTTGAATGCACCAAGACTTGGCATCCCCCATCTTGTTACGGCGCCATGCGATGACAATATCAATACTTTGCTTCTCCGTGCCGGCAATTTGTTTAATTGCACCACTCTCAATCAGAGGTTGAGCAACAACTGTCGGTAATGTCCCTATCCCTAAGCCCGAGGTAACCGCTTCTACCTTTGCAGCAAAGTTGGTTACCGTCATTCTAGGTTGGCGCTCAAGGATATTTACGCTGATGGCAGGTTTGTCACGAGCGGTATCAGCAATCGCTATTACCCTGTAACTTTCTCTAGCCTGCTGGTCGAACTCACCAGCACGCTTGTGTACGTAGTGATCGGTCGACGCTACCCACATCATCTCGAGTTTACCAATGACTTCACTTTTCATGTCATTAGGTACCGCTTCCATCTTAGGGCAAATCAACAAATCTGCTCGATCATCTATCAAAGACTCCCAACATCCTGCCAGAATCTCCTCTTGCAGTTTCACGCGGGTCTTGCTGATCTTACCCAGTTCATCAATGAGTGGGAAAAAGTTCGATACCGGTAGAATACCGTCAAATGCAATAGTCAGGTCGAGCTCCCAACCATTAGCTAAGATACTAGCTTCATTAACCAACCTTTCTGTCGCACCTAAGATGATTCTACCTTGCTCTAAAATCAGCTGCCCCGCTTCCGTAAAGTTAGCTCGGTGGCCAGAACGGTCAAAGATCATGATATCTAAATCTTGTTCAAGCTTTTGAATTTGATAGCTTAAAGACGAAGGTGCCCTATCAAGCTCGTTAGCGGCAGCGGCAAAACTACCACGACGGCTGATTGCATCTAAAATGTGTAATGCCTCTAAAGTGATTGGACTCTGCAAATTACACCTCTTCACACTGAGTGATTTACATCACAAAATTTAAAATCAAACTGAACTATTGATAAATTCAATAACACATCTAATTACATGTTTTAAAAGGAATTTTATATCTTCACATTTACTGTGTAAATACTTTAATTGACACAAATAACAATGATAACAATAGTAATTCTCATTTAGATCCAATAGGATGGCATACGCCCAAGCAACCTATTATGGATTTAAGGTTTCAAATAAATGTATAAAAAGTCACTATTGTCAGCTTCCATTATTTTAGCTGTATCCCCCGCTCTTCATGCTGAAGAATACTCACTTTTTGATGAAGTCGTTGTTTCTGCAACTCGTACCGAACAAAACAAAGAAGACGTTTCTAGCTCTATTGAAACTGTTTCATCAAAAGATATTGATAATCAGATGTCTTCAGACGTAAAACAAGCTCTTCAATACACACCTGGCGTAGATGCAAATGGTAGTGGTCGATTCGGTATTTCAGGCTTTAACATCCGTGGTGTTGAGGGCGACCGAGTTAAGATGATGGTCGATGGTGTGCAACAGCCTACACCATACAACCCAGGCGCGACTGAGCAGAGAAAGTATTCAAATGCTATCGAAATTGATACGTTACAAGTTATTGAAGTAAATAAAGGCCCAGCTTCTACCCTTTATGGTTCTGATGCAATCGGCGGTGCTGTAATGCTTCGAACGAAGAATCCTGAAGACATGTTGCGTACTGACGGTGATGAGCATCGCTTCGGAATTAAATCTAGTTACACATCTGCTGACGAACAATTCAAAAACACTTTATCTTGGGCGATGCGTAAAGGTAAGCTAGAAACCTTACTAATGGCGACATATGCGCAAGGTAGCGAAACGCAAACACACTCTTCAGGATCTGACATTGAAGGCCCAGACCGCGGTGCAGCTAACCCAGCAGATACTGAGCTAAGTAACTTCCTAGGCAAAGCATTCTATAATATTTCTGAGTCCAATAGACTCGGCGTGACTATTGAGAATTACAACCGCCAATATGATGAAGATGAACTCAACTACAATGGCTATACAATCATGCCAGGGTTCACATACACCGATAACTTCAACGAAGATACCAACAAAAGATTCCGCGCAACTGTAGAGCAGCAGGTTGAGATCAATACTTCGATTGCCGATTCTCTAGACTGGTCAGTAAGCTACCAAGATTCTAGCTCATTAAGTAAAAACTACGATACCACGCCTTTTAATGGTAGACGTATGCGCGAACGTGATGCTTCAGACGTAACTATGCAGTTTGATACACAACTGTCTAAGTTAGTTAACATCAACGGTTCTGATCATGAATTGACTTACGGCTTTAGTTACCTAAAAAATGATTTCGAACTGAAAAATACCGACTATAAATTCGACCAAGGTACTGTCACTCCAGGTAGCACAGGTATACCAGACGCGAAAATCACTCAATGGGGTGCCTTTGTTCAAGACCAAGCATTCCTTATGGAAGATCGTTTAATTCTAACTGCTGGTTTACGTTATGACTCTTTCGTTGCAGACCCATCAACGGATGAAGGCTTTACAACTGAATATGACAAGAACGAAAATGATGCATTTACAGCTAAACTAGGCTCTGTTTATCACATCAATGACAATTTGGCTGTATTTGGTCAGATTGGTCAAGGTTTCAAAGCTCCGACAGTTTACGACTTGTACTATTTCTACGATCAAGGCGCAATTATCGAAGCTAACCCGAATCTGAAAGCTGAGAAGAGTCTTTCTTACGAGTTAGGTCTTCGTGGTAAAAACGAGCATGCTCGCTTTGAACTATCTACTTTCTACACTGACTACACTGACTTCATTAACCAGACTAAGACCGGTGAACAAGGTGGTAAAGATGTCCTCACTAAAGAGAACTTAGACGAAGTGACAATCTACGGTGCTGAGCTATCTTCTACCATCAACTTAGATAGCTTAATCGACGCACCATTCGGAACTTATACTCGCCTAGCTGTTGCTTATGCAGACGGAGAAGATAAAACGACAGGTAAATCAATTGATTCTGTAGCACCACTAACAGGTACAGTTGGTTTAGGACTTGAAAGAGAAACTTTCGGTACAGCGTTAAACGTGAAAATGGTTGCAGCAAAAGACGAGTGGCATAGCGAAGATAACAGAGATGCAGCTGGCTACACTCTTGTTGACGTAACGGCATACTACCGTCCAATCACGGACTTAACTCTTCGTGCCGGTTTGTTTAATGCTCTTGATAAGAAGTACTGGTTATACAGCGATCTATCTGGAAGCGCTCATGATTCACAGTTCAGCAAAGACTTCAAATCTCAACCAGGTCGAAACTGGGGTATCTCTGCAAACTACGAATTCTAATAAGCTTTACCAAGCTTAAAGTACAAAAAAGCCAGCATATCTGCTGGCTTTTCTATATTTCACTTAAAATTGTAATAAAAAGGGAAAGTGAAATTACTTTTCTGCCATTTCTTTCTTAACCATAACAGCTGCAGCGATGATGAAAGTAACGATTAGGCCTAATTCCATGATTAACTCCAAACAAAATTAACATTAAAGATATATTTTGCGCGTATAGTAACACAATGAATGCGTAAAGATACTTTTTAACCACAAATTTACTTTTATTCCGATTCAGATCAAAAAAGGCGCCCTAAGGCACCTTTTTGGCAAATAAATCGACCTGATTTTATTAAATTAACCAGGAAAACCGTTAGGATTATTAGACTGCCAACGCCACGTGTCTGCTGTCATTTCAGATAGCGTACGTGTCGCTTTCCATTCCAGTTCTTGCTCAGCTTTAGCAGGGTCAGCCCAGCACTCAGCAATGTCACCTGGGCGACGTTCAACAAGTTTATATGGAACTTCCTTGCCACTTGCCTCTTCAAACGCTTTTACCATTTCTAGAACACTAGAACCGTTACCTGTTCCTAAGTTATAAATGTGAAGACCATCCTTTTTGCCCACTTTTTCTAATGCAGCGATGTGACCATCAGAAAGGTCCATCACGTGGATGTAATCACGTACGCCAGTGCCGTCTTTTGTTGGGTAATCACTGCCAAAAACAGATAGAAATTCACGACGGCCCACAGCAACTTGAGAAACAAATGGCATTAGATTATTTGGAATCCCTTGAGGGTCTTCACCCAATTCACCGCTTGGGTGTGAACCCACAGGGTTAAAGTAACGCAATAAAGTAATGCTCCAATCAGGGTTGGCCTTTTGGAAATCTGTTAAACACTCTTCAACCATTAGCTTACTGCGGCCATAAGGGTTCGTTGCACTTGTTGGGAAATCTTCGGTAATAGGCACACTAGCAGGGTCGCCGTATACTGTCGCTGAAGAACTGAAGACTAGTGTTTTTACATTCGCTTCGCGCATCGCATCTACGAGCACCAGCGTTCCGTTTACATTGTTGTCATAGTATTCAAGTGGCTTCTCTACTGATTCGCCAACAGCTTTAAGGCCCGCAAAGTGAATAACGGCTTCAATGTTATTCTGCTTAAGTGTGTCGATTAACAGAGCTTTATCGCGAATGTCGCCTTCAACAAAAACTGGTTTAACACCAGAAACTTTTTCGATACGTTCAAGAACGCTTGGCTTACTATTATATAAATTATCAAAGATGAATGGCGTCATCCCTGCTTTGATCATCTGAATACTTGTATGGCTGCCGATGTAGCCCATACCGCCGGTTACTAAAACGTTCATTTTAAGCCCTGTTTTTATATGTATGTGATATTGGCCTTATGTTACAACAAGTTATCCATAAGATGTAGGTAAAACTAAAGCCAATGCTTGTATGGTTAAGTTTAGAGCATAGAAAGCAACTCCCTTGCTAATATTTGCTCTTTCCATCAAGAGCATTTAAGGAATTAGAGATTATTTCTAAATTAATGTAGACACGTTACGTTAATAGAAATTTGAATATGATCACTGTTTAAATCAGCGATTTAGTGGAACGTCTAAGTGCACCAAAAATTAAGGATAGTCTGTCTGTGACAACAAAAGTACTACTGAACTGCGACATGGGCGAAAGCTATGGCAGTTGGACAATGGGTGACGATCAAGCCGTCATGGAATGGGTAGATATGGCCAATGTAGCGTGTGGCTTCCACGCTTCAGATCCACACGTCATGTCAAAAACCATTAAACTTGCGAACCATTACAATACTAAGGTGGGTGCCCACCCCGGTTATCAGGATTTGGTAGGTTTTGGCCGTCGCTCTATTCCTCACTCGATGAAAGAGATCACTGAATTAGTCTGTTATCAAGTCGGGGCGTTAAAAGCCCTTTGCCAACATCATGGAAGTAAACTGCATTACGTAAAGCCCCACGGCGCTCTGTACAACGACATGATGGCGAATACACAAATCTTCAATGCGGTTTCAGAGGCCGTTTCAGGTTTTGGAATCCCACTTATGATTCTCTCTACCGCCAACAATCAGAAATTCCTCGATATTGCAGATAATTACGACCTTCCGCTTTTACTAGAAGCCTTTGCGGATCGTGCCTATCTCAATAATGGACAGCTAGCCCCGCGCTCCTTGTCTGGTTCAGTTTACACACACCAAGATGATATTTATAACCAAGTCATGCAGATAGTAAACTACGGCTCAGTAACCACTATAGAAGGTGAGCGACTTGAAATTGAAGCTGACACAATATGCGTCCATGGTGATAACCCTCAATCCATCGCTTTGATTAAACGAATCAGCCAAGACATCAATGCAATTAGATAGCACCAATAAATCTCTTTACCCTTCTTCAGTGAATACGGAGGCTTATGAAGAAACCAACATTTAATGTAGCGATCGAACCCATTGCTGAGTGCAGCATAATGATCACGCTTGATCTTAATGGCGAAACGCGATCACTAACAAAATCACAACAAAATCTCATTGACCCAACCGCGATAGACACTCCTATCTTTATCGCCGCTGTCGCTCAGCGTATAAGGCAAGCATTCACGCCATACTTAATGAACGTTACACCTGCCTATAGCACCATTCTTGTAGACTATCTCCCATACAGGGTTCAAGAGTTGGAGTTTATTGGTCGACTCAAACAGCTGATTTCAGATATTGATATATCTAGTCTTTCGAGCGACCAATCAAAAGCAATATTGACCATACCCACCTACTACAGCAAAGAAACCGCGCTCGATCTCGCTCGCTTTGAGCAACAAGGGATATCACTAGATCAACTTGTTGAACTTCATACCAATACCATCTATCAAGTCAGTGCCGTCGGCTTTATGCCCGGGTTTGCTTTTCTTTCCGACGTCGCACCAGAACTTTCTATGCCAAGACACGAAACGCCGCGTCTCTCAGTTCCGAAAGGCAGTGTTGGAATCGCCGATAGTAAGACGGCGGTCTACCCAGATCAATCCCCAGGTGGTTGGAATCTTATTGGTCGCTCTCCTTTACAACTGTTCAATAGCAAAGTTTCCGTAGAACATTTGAATGAGGCATCCTTTTTTAACGTAGGCGACCAAGTGAAGTTTGAAGCGATTAGTAGACAGGATTTTCTTGATCTTGGAGGATGCTTGAATGACTAAAGCTTCCATAACAATATTAAAACCTGGGCCGCTCTCGCTAATTCAAGACTTTGGACGTTATGGTCTTTCACATCTCGGGCTTACACAGGGTGGACCCGTTGATGATTACGCGTACAGTTGGGCAAACCACTTGCTCCAAAACCCAATTAACTGCCCAGCACTCGAAATTACCTTAGGACAATGTGCAGTTGAAGTGAATCAAGAGTGTCTATTGGCCATCACGGGTGGAGATCTACAGGCTAAGCTCGACGGCGTTCCAATAGCGAATTGGTCGACCTTTATAGCTCGTAAAGGACAAGTGCTTTCGTTTGGATTACCGACAAATGGGCTTAGAGCCTACTTAGCTGTAAGAGGTGGTTTTGAAGCACCTATAAGCCTAACCAGTGCTTCGACCGTAATGCGCGAGAAAGTTGGAGGACCAACTCAAGATGGGCAAGCTTGCCAAGAAAATCAACAGATTCATTTTGAAAAACACCCTATCCCAGCGGATTTTAAACCTCTCAGTGTGACGTTCCGTTACACACCAGATTACAACCTCCCCCTCAAACTACGAGTTATTGAAGGGTACCAATCAAACCTGTTCTCAGAGAATGCAAAGTCAACGTTCTACAACACCTCTTTCACGGTCAGCCAAAACTCCAATCGTATGGGTTACCGATTAAATGGTGAGCCTGTTGAATCACCGGCTATAACTATGCTGTCTGAAGGCATTGCTTTAGGTGCGATTCAAATACCAAAAGATGGGCAGCCTATTATTCTTCTCAACGATAGGCAGACAATTGGTGGTTATCCAAAACTAGGTTGCGTTGCACGCATCGATTTACCAAGACTGGCTCAAGCAAAGCCAGGACAACAGGTCACATTTGTTGAAGGTGACCGCTCAGGGCTACAAGATGTTTGGTGCCAATGGGCTAGGTTCTTTGGATATTAAGTCACCACACTATATAAAGCCCTGTGTTAGTTCAATTCACTATAAAACAAAGGGGGACGCTCAAGTAAGCGTCCCCCCTTTCTATTTCTATGACTTATCGACAAACGTCAGCGAGCCTAAATTAATCGATTCTCACCAGTAACAATCGCTAGGGCTGCAGGATAGCCTCGATCTTGAGTAAGAGTAACCGCTTTTGCCTCAACGTCATCAATATTAAGTGACATTGTCACTGGATGTGCGCCTTCAATGGTTGTTTGCTGCGCTTCGCCTTCAAACCAACGGCTATTGATCTTCTGAGCCGCTTCCAGAGTTGAGGATGCTTTTACAACCTCTAGTCTTGCGTATTTCTCACCGCAGAAAGAGACATCAGAAGCGCGCAAACTTGGGTCGGTACCAGGGATCTGTTGAGCTCCAAACAGAGGCTTTCCACCAACCTTCGCCGATTTGAAGCTAGGGATAAATTGAGCCATATGTGATATCGCGGCTTGTGTTCGTTGCTCTAACTGTTCTTCCGTCCACCCCGATACAATCTTCTTCAATAACTTCTGGGGAAGTTGAGGTTGAGAAGATTCTGCAGAGGAAGAAACCAGCCCACCTTCAAATAGCGTAATACCTTCTGTCATGCCGTGTAACTGAAATACACCATCAGCATAAGGCGTTAATTGCGCCATGCCTTGCGGTGTGCCTCGTGGCCCGTGGAATATCACTTCAGGCCACTCTTCATTGTGTTCACGACAGTCAGCCCAATCCGTTACATACGCAGCCTTAAATTCGACAAGACGTTCTTGTTTGGAGCCAACATAATCATCGACAACACCAGTTTCAAATCCACTCGCATTAATCAGATACTGAGCAGTAAACTTTTGCTTATTCCCCTGTTGATCTGAATAGCATAGCTCCCACTCATCTTTTATCTGAGTGACCGATATTAATCTGCTGTTGGTGAGAATATTGCAATTGTTCTGCTTTTCTAAAGACAACTGAGCCATTGCTGATAAGCGGAACACGCTCAATCCATATTCCTGAACCATAGCTACTGGGTACTTCAGCGTATCTAGATCAGTATGCTTTGCGAATGGAATACACCACTCATCCAATGTACTTGGATTTTTCGGTTGTTTTTTAGTTGATAAAACGACTAACTCTTCTTTGTTATACAGCTTGTAGTACTCGTCAGGGTTGCCGAGAACTTGATTGCTGACATCCTCTTCAACTAAAGCTTGATACGCAGACTTAATGACTTTCAAGCGTGGTAACAACTCTTCAGGCTGACCACCGTCACTATGAGGTACCGCAATAACAGTTGGGCGAATATTGAGCGTGTGGGGAAATAGACGAACAGTATCGATAGATTGAGCGAGAAGTTGAAGACATTGATCTTGAGAAATATCACGATATAAATTTCCACCAGCGTGCAGATGACAAATCGGAGGCCCATTCACCAAGCTTGGCCCTTTCTCCAACAAGGTAACCTCATATCCAAGCTCGCTGAAATGAATTGCACTGGTTGCACCTGCAATACCACCACCTACTATAGCTATAGACGGTTGTTTTTTATCCATTTTGTTCTGGTTCATTGGACTCTAAAGCCTAAAATTAACTACTTTGTATTCTACGTAGGATTGACGGTGAATTAAATCACATTTTTATCAAGGTCTTAGTTTGTCATCATCAGAAGTCAAACTAAAAAAACAAAATTTATTGCTTGACTCAATATGTGTGAATGAAAAAAAGAGCAAGATAAAACACGCCAAAACTGGCCTAAGTACGGCAGCACAAAGGCTCGAAGATAACTCATGTGACATCTTAATTAACTTATCCCTAAAGTTATCCACCGATTTTGTGGATAACTGTTGATAAGATGCAATTCTGTTGCGCAAACCCTTTGTTTACAGGGACTAAAGAGAAATAACTGCAAAGATGAATTTATTATTACAGCCTATGAACAGGTATAAACAGCCCTCTACTCGGGTAATTTATCCCCTCTTTACTTTGCCCTGTGGGTAACCTTACTAATGACCGTTCCAAAAACAACAAAAGTGCGCACAACCGAAAACGTTTGAACGCACTCTTTTTTGTTTTGGCTTACCCATAACGTTAGCTTCAATACCAAAGATCACTTCGAAACCAATTATTTATAGGTATCGAATGCCGTAGTCCCTTTGAACAGAACGAGAATTCGAACCAAAAGAACTGTAGAGCTAGTTAAAGTCCTTCTTCATAGGCGCAAGAAGTCGCTTAATCAGACTATTGACCACCGCAGCTAATGTAATAAAGGTAATCACTGGTAACACAATCCATAGAACAGGATGCAACGTCACGGGTAATTCAAAGCCAAAGGTCATTAAACTCGCCACGCTTAACTCAGCACCCAGTGCCGCAATACTGCCAGCGACAAGTGCCATGATGCCGTATTCACACCAAATCGTGTTAAGAATGCGACTTTTGCTAGCACCTAACGTTCGGTACAAGCGAATCTCTTGTTGACGCTGAGATAAGCTCAAACGCAGTAACGTGAAGATCAGAAGCAATCCTGCTACAACGCCAAGGCCCGCTAATACAGTGATCGACCATACGATCTGCTTGAGCAACTCTTGGATCTTGCTTCCCATCTTACGAATATCCATCAAGCTAACTGTTGGATGATTACGAGAGAGCTGACTCAACATTTCATCGTGTTGTTCTTGCAATCTAAAGCTTACTAACCAAGTCGATGGGATTGAACTCAGGACGTCCGGTGTAAAGATAAAGTAGAAATTTGGCTTCATTTCACGCCACTCTACTTCACGGATAGTATTTACCTTGGCATCAAAACGTTGACTGTTAATCGTAAATGAAAGCTCGTCACCAATTTTAAGACCTAGTTGATCAGCTACCTCCGATTCAACAGAAACACCACTCTCCGAAGTCCATTGCCCAGCAACCACTTCGTTGTATTCAGGGAGAGATTCGCCCCAAGTAAAGTTGATTTCGCGGCTTAGCGCATCAGTGTCTCCCGCGTTTTCACTGTACTCACCCGCTTCAACGCCATTAATCGTCGTTAGACGACCACGGATTATCGGAAAAGCTTGTGTACGCTCTACGTTGTTTGCATCAATCGCTTCGAGATAAGCCTCTTTCTCATAATCTGCGATATTAAGCGCAAACGCGTTTGGAGCGTTCTCAGGGAGCGTCTGTTGCCAATCAGAAAGCAAATCACTGCGCACTAGCCAGATGATAGAGAGCAGCATCAAAGATAACGAGAGAGCGCCAAACTGAATACCCGTTGCAACAGGCGTGCGATTGATGCGGCTTATCGCTAAGCGCATAGCAGTCGAAACACGGAGTTTACCAATCAGTCTCAAAACTAGAATGCTTACCAGTGCAAGCACCGCAAACAGCGCGACGATACCGCCCAGTACAATCCAAACTAATAGGTTATTGCCATACATTAGCAGCATTGGTACAACTGGTACTAACAACAATAGATAACGCTTATTGCTATTCTGACCCTGGTGACTAGATTGAATAACACTAATAGCAGATGTATTGACTAGCCCTAGTAGAGGAATACCCAAAGCCGGAACACCAATGAGTACGCTGGTTAGCACAGACAGCAATATTGGTTGATAGCCGTAGCTTGGTAATGGATTTGGAAGCAAGTCTCCCAAAGGTATACGCAGCAAAAACTCGAGTCCGATACCAATCGCAATACCAAAGACAACACCAATAACCATCAACATCAAAACTTGAATCGATAGCCAATGGATAACCCACTGTTTACTTGCCCCTAAGCTCTTAAGCATAGCAATTGTCTTTTGTCGGCTTGCTACGTAGTGCTGACAAGTGAGAACCAATGTGGTTGCCGCCATGATAACAACAATCGCAACAGTCAAAGATAGGTATTGAGTCGTTTTGTCGAACATTTCATTGGTGCGACTCGCGCTGTCTTGATTACGCCAGCGGTCACTTGGTGTGAGTTCGACAGAGTCTTGAATCGCTTGAAGATCACTATCCTCACCATTTAAGAACAAACGGAAACTGACACGACTGCCTGGTTGAATCGCACCCGTTGCGTCGATATCACTATTATGAATAAGCACAGCGGGCATTTGTTGGAAAGGATTAAAGCTCAATCCCGGCTCTTGAGTAATACGCCCTGTAATCGTCAAGTCGGCATCGCCAATTGTGACATTGTCACCGATATTAACTTCTAGCTGAGAGAAAATTCGTTCATCAAGCCACAATTCACCTGGCTTAACGTTGGTTTGCTGCGCATCTGCGCTTTCCAGAAGCATCTCACCGCGCAATGGGTAGTTACTCTCGACCGCTTTTACCGTGACCAGCTGCATGCCATTATCACTGAAAGCCATCGTAGAGAAGCGAGTGAGTTCACTCTTGTCGAGGTTTTTGTCCGCGACCAACTCAAGAAGTGGTTCAGGAAGTGGGTTTGCAGAAATAAATACACTGTCAGCGGTCAGTGCATCTTTCCCCTGTTTTACGATAACCTGTTCCATTCGTTCGGCTAATGCAGACAGAGCGAAGACGCACGCGATGATTAAAGTCAGAGCAATAGAAACAGGCCACAATTGGCCATGACGTATCTCTTCAATGCTCCAACTAAAAAGTCGTTTGTTCAGTCCTTTTGAATGACTCACCCTACACCTCCGTAATTTGACCAAGGTGCATTTTTAGGGTGCGCTGGCAGCGTTGTGCAAGTTTAGGGTCGTGAGTCACCAGAACTAAGGTTGTGCCGTGAGAAGCGTTAAGCTCAAACAGTAGCTCCACAATCTTTGCCGCTGTCTGTTGGTCTAGGTTCCCTGTTGGCTCATCAGCAAACAAAATTTTAGGTTTAATCATAAAGGCGCGAGCAAGTGCCACGCGTTGTTGCTCACCACCAGAAAGCTGTGATGGCAGATGATCGACACGGTCTTTAAGCCCAACAGACTCTAAAAGCTCAGTCGCACGTTGAATATCTTCTTCTTCGCCTTTTAGTAAGCATGGCAAAGTAACGTTCTGTAGAGCAGACAAGCTCGGAATCAGTAGAAAGCTTTGGAAAACAAATCCAACCGATTCACTGCGAATTTGAGCGCGTTGCTCATCGTCAAGTTGAGAAAGAGGTTTGTTAAGAAGGTGGATTTCACCAGAACTAGGAACATCGAGCCCCGCAAGCAGTGTCATTAAAGTCGATTTACCCGCGCCAGACGTACCAACAATAGCGACGGTTTCTCCTTCAACAATATCGATGTCAACCTTCTCTAAGATTGTCAATTGTTCTTGATTAGTAGACACTGTCTTCGAAACAGATTCAGCTTTTATTATGGATGTATGCATGACTCGACTAATTTCCTTTTTGATTTTTATACTTTTTTCCACAGCAACACTTGCGCAGAACCAAACAATCTTAGTACTTGGTGACAGTTTAAGTGCTGGCTACAACATGGACATCAAACAGAGCTGGCCTACCTTACTCCCTGACGCTCTATCTGAATACGATAAAGAAGTCACTGTTATTAATGGCAGTATTTCTGGTGATACCACAGGTAATGGCTTGTCTCGTTTACCGCAATTATTGACTGAACACACTCCAGACACAGTGCTCATCGAACTGGGTGCCAACGACGGTCTTCGCGGCTTTCCACCTAAGGTGATCGAACAAAACCTTGTAAAGATCATCGAACAGATTCGAGCTTCTGGTGCAGAGCCTGTCATGATGCAGATACGTATTCCGCCAAATTATGGCAAGCGTTACAACGAACAGTTTGAGTACGTATTTACCTCGTTATCTGATCAGCAAAAAGTGCCTCTACTACCGTTCTTCCTAGAGCATATCATTCTGAAGCCTGAATGGATGATGAACGACGGACTGCACCCTAAACCTGAAGCACAACCTTGGATTGCGGACTTTGTTGCCGAGAAATTATACCAGTATCTTTAGCTTTTAATGGTCTAGCTCAATCTTTTTTACATAGCTTTACGTTAACGTGAGTTCATAACAGCGTTAAGTGTAAGGTTATTTATGATAATAAAACCCGTTATAAAGGGTGTCGTTGCCAAAAATGCGCACCCTCTTGGCTGCCAACAAGCAGTCAAACAACAAATTGAATTCGTAAAAAGTGCCCCGCAGATCAAAAATGGACCTAAGCGTGTATTGATTATTGGGGCATCTTCAGGCTTCGGCCTTGCCGCCAGAATCGCTCTCACCTTTGGCGGATCGCAGGCCGACACGATCGGTGTATCTTTTGAACGTGGTCCTAATGAGAAATCCTTAGGCAGCGCCGGCTGGTACAACAATATCTATTTTAAGCAGGAAGCCAAACGTGAAGGTCGCAAAGCGATAAACATCGTTGGCGATGCATTCTCCAAAGAAACTCGCTCACAAGTCGTTGAAGCCATTGAAACGTACTTCGAAGGCGAAGTTGATTTAATCATCTACAGCCTTGCTGCTGGTGTACGCCCTAAAGCTAATACTGACGAGTTCTGGCGCTCTGCTATTAAGCCAATCGGCCAAAGCGTCACAGGAAACACAATTTCTCTTGAAGATGACAGCTGGAACACCACCACACTGGAAGCTGCGACGGAAGAAGAAGCTGAAAGCACGCTCAAAGTCATGGGTGGTGAAGATTGGAGCCAATGGGTCGATGAACTGATTAACTCCGAATCCATTGCAGAAGGATGTAAAACCATCGCCTTCTCTTATGTGGGCCCAGAAGTAACACACCCTATTTACCTTGATGGCACTTTAGGTCGTGCGAAGATCGACCTTCATCAAGCGAGCCATGCGCTTAACCTCGAAATGGCGAACTTTAGCGGGGGCGCATACGCGACTGTTTGTAAAGCACTAGTCACCAAAGCAAGTGTCTTCATCCCGGGTTTAAGTCCTTATCTACTGGCGCTTTATCAGGTAATGAAAGAGAAAGGCACGCATGAGACGTGTATCCAGCAAATGCAACGCCTATTCAGCACTAAGCTCTATGGTCAAGATAAGGTTCCACTCGATGGTGAGCGTTTGATTCGAATGGATGACTGGGAGTTAGAGCCAGAAACTCAATCTCATGTTTCAGAGCTTCTTCAAGCAATGAACGAAACCAACTTTGCCCAAATTGGTGATTACGCAGGTTTCAAACAAGAGTTCATGCAACTCAACGGTTTTGA
Source organism: Vibrio sp. D420a (assembly GCF_030248625.1). Lineage (NCBI taxonomy): Bacteria > Pseudomonadati > Pseudomonadota > Gammaproteobacteria > Vibrionales > Vibrionaceae > Vibrio > Vibrio sp. D420a. The sequence goes on from NZ_JAHGAN010000002.1 coordinate 316,889, forward strand.
GTACTCAGGAATTGATTACACTCAGCCTTTAAAAACAGAAGATTTTGTAAATCTCAAGCCATAATGTCTTTGTTTCTCAGGTATGAGACTTAGATTCAGTTTTGAAAGCCTCTAGCAAATTGCTGAGGCTTTTTTATGTAACCTACCTATACTCAAATTAACAGTTTCATTACATCTCTAGGTGCATATAACATCGACAGGGAGACGAGACCACAGGAAGTGGTTCGTCTGGTGACAATGACATGGAGTCTTATGAAAAAGATCAAAACGCTCGATTTAGATATTCCCAGTGACATGAAGGTCGGATGGCAAAACATCGTAGACTTACTGGCGAACATAACGCACGTACCCGCAGCGCTAATCATGCGAGTACACCCCTCCTCAATTGAAGTTTTTTCAACCAGTAAGTCCAATGGCAATCCATACAAAGTTGGAGACTCTGAAGAGTTAGGGCACGGTCTTTACTGCGAGACGGTAATGAAGTCGAACAGGCGTTTGGTTGTTCCGGATGCGACTAAAGATCCTGCATGGAAAAATAATCCTGATGTCGAACTGGGGATGATCTCGTATTGTGGTATCCCTCTGCTTTGGCCCAATGGCGAGGTGTTCGGTACCATCTGTATTCTCGATAGCAAAGAGAACCACTACACACCAACTTACATCCAGCTACTTGAGAGCTTTAAACTATCCATCGAGTCGCAGCTCCAGACGCTCTATCAAAATGCCAAACTCTCTAAGTTGAATAAAGAGCTAAAATCTAGAGTCCATACGCGAACCCAAGATCTGGCCAGCCTCAACTACTCACTTAACCTTGAGATCGACAAACGCAAAGCCGCAGAGCAGAAGATCAATTACCAAAAGAATCACGACCTAGGCACAGGCTTTCTTAACCGTAATGCATTCGAATCTCGATTAAACCTGCGTATGTCCAATGAGCTCAAGTTAAACAACCAACCTTTTGCTGTTGTACATATAGGGTTTACCAACGGTAGACGAATTCAAGCTCGTTATGGCTATCAAGCTTTCGATGATGTGTTAGTCGAGTATCGACGCAAGCTATCGACGATTGAAGGTATCGAAGTTCTGACAGGAAGGCCCACCTCGGTGGACTTAGCCCTCGCATACACGACAGAAGGGTTACATTCGCATCTAGACACACTTTGCGAACAACTGGTTCAAGTTGGGCACTCCGAGTTTTCCATAGGCAGAGACAAAATTCATCTACACGCGTTTATCGGCTTATCTATCACCGAGAGTGAAGACAACGCTGAAACAGCCGTCAAAAAGGCCTCTGCAGCCATGTTGGCCTGTAAAGACTCAGGACAAAAGTACTGCTTTTATTCGCAAGCGTACAACGACGATCAAATCCACCTTAATAAGATTGAGGGTTATCTGCTTCAAGCGGTGCGCAATGACGACCTTATGCTCTTCTTCCAACCGAAAGTGTCACCAATGACACATAAGTGGGTTGGAGCTGAAGCACTTCTTCGCTGGCGTCACCCTGTTCTTGGTGATATTTCCAATGAAACCCTTATTCATATGGCAGAGCAAAACGGGTTGATCTTTGAAGTCGGAAACTTTGTGCTTCGCTCGGCCATAGAAAAAGCCAAAGAGTGGTCTGAGTATGTTGACGACTTTAAGATGGCGATAAATGTTTCGGCGGTACAATTAAAGAACGTTCAGTTCTATGAGCAAATCGTCCACCTGCTTGAAACCTATCACCTACCTGCTCGATTCCTTGAGCTAGAAGTGACTGAGAGTGGTTTAATTGCCGATGAGGTTATTGCTAAGAATACATTAGAATCATTGCATGACCTAGGTGTGACATTGTCACTTGATGACTTTGGTACCGGCTACGCATCCTTTGGATATCTCAAGAAGTTCCCATTTGATGCTATCAAAGTAGATAAAAGCTTTATCGACCAAATGCATAACTCAGAAGACGATACTGAAATCGTTCGCTCTATTGTTCAAATTGCCAAAAAGCTCGACCTCCAAGTAGCGATTGAAGGTATAGAGAACGAAGAACAAGAGCAGTTCATCATTCAAGAAGGTTGCGATATCGGACAGGGATATCTCTACGGTAGGCCAATGACATGCCAAGAGTTCGAGCATAACTTAGCTGACCAAAACTACCCAAACAGCAGTCGATACGCCTAATTGGATCATTTACTCACCAATCCACGCTCACATGGGAAGATTAGTGACGTAAATTACCGATACTTTGCAATTTACTCCGACTTTCCCTTTACTCTATAGGTGGTGATTTTTATAATCGCCGCCTTTCTATTTGTATCTTTCTCCAATTAAGGCATTTCTCGTTATGGATCAGTTGACTGCAAAGCTCAAAAAGCTCGAAAAACAAAACTACCGTGCATATCAACAAATCAAGGGTCAATACGACTTTGCTGACTTTGAACTTCACATCGATCACATTCAAGGTGACCCGTATGCGTCCCCTTCTCGCTTTCGCGCTACGCGCGCTTGGTCGCTGACGGGTTTAGAGTGGCTGAAAGACAAATCACACGTATATCAAATCGCCGCACGTGACTTTATTGCGCGTAGCTTTGCTGAATTTGCTAAGCAAGAATCAAGCATTTCGATCGCGTTGACTGGTCAAACGGTCCTTGATAGCACAGCGGTACTGTTCACTGAGCACGGTATCGAAATCCGTTTCCGCATTAACCTGCCAGCTGATGGTCGCAGTATTCTAGCGAAGAAAGCAAACAACATTATTACGTTCTATCTGCCTAAGTTTATTCGCCGTGCAACACTAGAACGTGAACTAGACTTTGACGCGCTGATTGAACACTGCCAAACCATCGAAGATCAAGAAGCACTTCGCTCGCAGCTTGATGAACATAACCTAGCAGCTTTCGTTTCCAACGGTAGTGTTTTGCCACGTATTGCAGGTAACTGTGACCTACCAATGAAAGATGCTGTCGCGTTTGAGGCTCCTGAATCTCTGTCTGTGACACTAAAGACACCTAATCGTGGTGAAGTAAAAGGCCTAGGTATTCCTAAAGGTATTACTCTGATTGTGGGTGGTGGCTTCCACGGTAAATCAACACTACTTAATGCCGTTGAGCGCTCTATCTACAATCACATTCCAGGCGATGGTCGTGAAGGTATTGTTACCGCGCTAGATACAATGAAGATTCGTGCAGAAGATGGTCGTTGTGTTCATAGCTTGAACCTATCGAACTACATCAACCACCTACCGATGCAGAAAGACACTTCAGACTTTACGACTCAAGATGCTTCTGGTTCAACATCTCAAGCAGCATGGTTACAAGAGTCTATTGAAGCAGGCGTACAAACGCTATTGATCGATGAAGATACCTCTGCAACCAACTTTATGATCCGCGATGAGCGTATGCAGGCGTTAGTTGCGAAAGGTGACGAGCCAATTACGCCACTTGTTGATCGTATTGGTCAGCTGCGTAATGAAATGAACGTTTCTACCATTGTTGTTATGGGTGGTTCTGGTGATTATCTGGACGTTGCAGACACGGTTATCCAAATGCATGACTACCAAGCAGTAAATGTGACTGAAAAAGCGAAAGAAGTGATTGCGCAACACCCTACCCAACGTCACAACGAGTGTGAAACCGCACTTGAAATGTTCGTACCACGCTCACTAAACCGTGCATCCCTGATGAATATTCTGTCTGATGGCAAATTCCGAGTGAACGCGAAAGGCAAAGATTCGCTGCGCTTTGGTAAAGAGTTCACCGATTTATCAGCACTTGAACAACTAGAGTCTGCATCAGAAGTTAACGCGATTGGTTGGGCATGGTTCCAGTTTGCACAGTTGCCAGGTTGGTCAAACAACCCAGCGAAAGAGTTTAACGCTATGCTGGATAAAGACTGGCACGCGAACATGCCGAACTACGGTGATCTAGCGAAGCCAAGAACTCTCGATATCATGGCTGCTTTGAACCGTATGCGTAAGTCTCAGTTCAAGCCATCTAATTAATTCGCTAACTGGCAGACCGATTCAGTGATTTTTAATCACTAAGCTCAATAAAAAATAGTGCGTTGAACGCACTATTTTTTTATCTATAAGCTATTGACGATTAATGTCTCAGGACATTCCACGCTTCACACAAGACTCGAAACTGCTCGCTATTCCCATCTTCTCTATCAGGGTGCCAACGTAATGCGAGTTTTCTCCATCGCTTGCGAATTTCAGCTGGTGACGCATCCATTGGTAATTCAAACAACGAGAGCGCTTTGCCTCTGTCCATGTCTCCAATATCTTCTCCACCGACAAACTTACGATAGCGAGTCCAAAACTCATTCAATAGTCTTTTCACCTCACCTTCATCGGCTTCGTAATTTTCCCAATGCACGTAATAATCTCGTAAAGGATCTTCTGGATCGATTGCATGTCCATTGGCGTAATAGCGGCCATGCATCAGTTCAATATCCATCGCCTGTACCTGTAACCAGCTCTCAGGGAACAAAGTCTCTTGTAATTGATACAAAGCGTTCATGATTAAGAAGTTCTTCTTAAACAGATCCTTTTCTGGTTTCGGGTCCAAGATAGGAACTAAACCGAGATCGTTAAGATGCGTCGCAAGCGTATGAACCTTCCAGCCCCGAGGTTGCTTCTTCAGTACCTCCATGATCGGCCAAAGCAATGGATTTTCCATGTGAGTCTGAAAAGGTGCACTCACGTCTTGTTGTTCTAACATAGTATGGAGCCAGTTTTATAATGCAGATTGGTTCATATATACATTGAAAGCCATCATTGCTGATTTGTCGAGACTTTAACCAAAAGTTTCAACGATTGAGCCCAATAATACTCAATCAATAACTCTTTGAAATTGAACTGCTAGTCAAAAAGTTAGCCGTCATTGAAATACAAAAAAGCCAGCGAAATGCTGGCTTTAAACTTGTTATGGAATCAGGCTTGCTTAGATAACACCTAGCTCGCGTAGACGTTCCATTAGGTATTCATTCGCTGTGTACTTCTCAGACAACACCACTTCTGGTTTAGGGTGTAGGAAAAGAGGCAATGAAATACGAGACTTCTCTTGGCGCTCACCTGTTGGGTTAATTACACGGTGCGTTGTCGATGGGAAGTAACCACCTGATGCTTCTTGAAGCATGTCACCGATATTAATGATCAGGTTACCGAAATCACAAGGCACGTCTAGCCATTGGTCGTCTTTAGTTTTCACTTGTAAACCAGGCTCGTTCGCAGCAGGAAGAACCGTTAGTAGGTTGATGTCTTCATGAGCAGCAGCGCGGATTGCGCCTGGCTCTTCATCCCCCTGCATTGGTGGGTAATGTAGAACACGAAGCAGAGTCTGCTCGCTACCGTTAATCATTTCAGATAGTGCTACAGAGAACTTCTCTTGTACTTCTTTTGGAGCGTGAGCTTCAACCCAACCCAATAGCTCTTGAGCAAATGCGTTTGCGCGCGCATAGTAATCTAAGATCTGCTCTTTTAACTGCTCAGGGATTTGACCCCAAGGGTAAACGTGAAAATACTCTTTAATGTCTTTAACGCTGTGTCCTTTAGCGACTTCTGAGACAGAAGGTGGAAAGTATCCGTCTTGTGTATCAACATTAAACTGAAAATCGTTCTTCTCTTCTGTCATGAAGAATTGGTACCAATTTTCATAGATAGATTCTACGAGTTCTTTAGGGATCGGGTGGTTCTTTAGAACACCGAAGCCGGTTTCACGTAGTGAGCGAACAAATTGCTCTGCTGCATCGTCAGCAAGATAATCGACAGTTTCCAGTTTCATGGCTTTCTTTCTAGTTATGTATGTAGTGAACGGGGATTTTAGGGGGCGCTTTGTCGTAAATCAAACTTTTGTGAAACTCTAGCAATCGTTTGTCTAGATACTGGGCGTTAACCCACTTTTTCAACATATTTTGTAAAGTGAAAATCAATTGTACAGTGTTCAATATTATGACAACATACTCAATTATTGACGAGGACCACTTATGACCACCACGACTGAACCTTTGCCCACTGCTCTGAGCCGTAATCGCTCCCTCTTAATACTGTCTGCAGCCTATCTAGCCGTTTTTCTATTTTCTGCAATTGAGCCCTCATCAAGAGCAGTCTGGATAGCAGAGATTATTCCAGCCATTGGCATTTTGGCGGGTATCTGGTGGTTTTCACGCAAGCTAACCTTCTCAAACACTGCATATGTTTTGATGTTTATCTGGTTAGCTCTTCATACGATCGGTGCCAAATACACCTTCGCAGAAGTACCTTTTGATTGGTTTAATACATTGATCGGATCTGAGCGTAATAACTTCGACCGTGTTGCTCACTTCTCTATAGGGCTATACGCCTACCCGCTAGCTGAATACCTGATTCGCAAGAAGCTATCGTCACCGATTATTGCAGTTTGGTTCTCGCTATTTGCGATCATGAGTGTGGCAGCCGGTTATGAAATCATTGAGTGGTGGTACGCGGAATTGGCTGGTGGCGATGAAGGCATCGCATTTTTAGGCTCGCAAGGTGACATTTGGGACGCTCAAAAAGACATGCTGTGTGACACATCAGGCGCTATCGTTGCGCTGATAATCATGAAGCTACAAGGCCGAATAAGTAAACCAAAAGCATAGACGTCATCAAACAGGCTTTGATAATTCAAACTAAAACAAAGGAGCACTACATAGTGCTCCTTTGTGCTTTCTATCTCTTACTTCATAGTGACCTTTCCGCCTATCATCTTAAACGCAGGCGTTCCTCTCACTAACGTATCTCTGGCGAATTCAATCTGACAGCCAGGACAATGGCATGGCGTCGTTGTGTAGTCTTCAACGATTCTCTCTTTAAAGCATTTTACCAACGCTCCTTTGCCACCTTTTCGGTACTTGAAGAGTTGCGTCTTACACTTAGCACAGAATATCTGAACCGTTTTGCTTGGTTGTTTCTTGTTAGGTTTAGCCATAAATGATTGGGATTAACTGTTTTTAGGAGCAAAGATGACTGCCGCGATGCCGACAAAGATAATGCCAGATGCAACAACAAACTGCAGTGTGATAGGTTCGGATAAAAATACAACACCACCGAGAGTCGCAATGATGGGCACGCTTAACTGCGCCACCGATGCCGTCAATGTATTGAGTTTTTTCACCATTTGATACCAGAGCGTGTAGCCCATTGCAGAAGCAAAAACACCAGACAATAGAGCATAAGTGACGCCAGAGCTATCCATAAACATCGAGTCAGACATTACTTCATTGAATGAAACAAGGATAAGCAGCACAAGAGATGCTAGCCCTGCATAGCTAAAGTTGATCATGGTAGCGTGCAGCGGATCATTCACTTTACGCCCAGCCAAGGTATAACACCCCCAACCTATGCCTGCCAACATCATAAGCAGTGCCGCTTTAAAGTCCAAAGCGTGTTGTTGGTTATCAGGCCAAAGCAGTATAACTAAACCGCTAATTGCAATCGCACAACCAACCCACTCTAGTAACGACATGCCTCTCGCTTGAATCAAGTGCGCCACCACCATCGTCAATTGAACCATCACAAACAAGATTAAGGCGCCTAAACCAGCTCCGAGCGCGACATACGCATAAGAAAAACCAAACATATAGACGAGCAAAGCGCCAATTGAAATTGGATTGCCCTTCCATTTCGATGACTGATTATGTTCTCCACCAGCAAGTTGCTGTTTTGAGCGATTCACAGCCCAGTAAATGAGTATTAAGGTGATTGCACCGGAGACAATACGAATCAAGGAGAAGCTCAAAGGATCGATACTATTGTCCGCAAGCGCCCATCGACACAGTACGGAGTTCGCTGCAAAAGCAATGAGTGTAACGAGCGTTAGAAAAACAGTAGACATAATGTGCCTTTAACTAAGGTCCGGCTTATTCCAAACCTGACTAAAATCGAACCAACCTAACGCATTACACTTGGCATTTTGTAAGGTTCCGCACTGATCTTTGTTCACACCTAACCAGCAGTGAAACATGGGGATCAATTGATTGCTATGAACCAGTTTCTTGCCAAGCTGACGAGCTGGGAATGTTTCATATTCACCGGCACGCCACTGTTCAACCATGGTGCACCACTGATCAAATTCATCCAACGGGCTCGACTCTTCAATAAAGCTATAATCCATTAGCCAACCAACCAGTGCATCATCGCGATTGTTGGCGATTCCCATCGGGTTAATCCAAATATCGACATCATCTGCGTGTGGCGGATCCATGTCGTAACCAAACAGCTCAACTCCAACACCATATTGTTTTAGCACGGCTTCAATAGCGTGTGCCAATGTTGGAAACATCGGATGTTGGCGCTGAAAGGCAATCTTAATTACTGGCTTTGTTGAAGACTGCGGACAAACAGGAGGAGCGAGTTTTACATCGTACCAACCCGGCTTGAGCCCATATGCGTGTAGGACGCCAAGATCAATGACTGTCTCTTTGGGAATATGAGTAAACAGGTCAGCAGCATTTAACGCGTTAGAAAGAAACTCCGCCCAGAGTGGATTTTTAGCAATGCCCTTCTGACGGTTAAGCAATAAATACGTGCAGCCTGGATCCAACTCAACCTCATCACTATCACCGCGATCAGCCATCACAGGCTTTGAGAGGCTTGGATAGACCATTGAAGAGTAAGCTTCATCGACTACCCAGACTTCCACTCTATCTATCAGTGGTCGGAACCCAAAATATCCATCAAAGGCATGAAGGATCAATTGTTGATCATCGTTCTTTTCAACGCGATAAGGTCCGGTACCAATCGGACGAATATCATAATCATCGCCACGCAAACTTACGGGCAAGGTGACTTTGGCAATCGACTCGGTCAGAGCTAGAGGAAAATACTTATCTGGACGAGTCAGGTAGACATCAACCACACAGTTAGCGGGAGATTCCACGCGCTTGATATGCGAGAACATGTTTAAGCTCTCTAAGGAATCGAGTGTCTCAACGATATGGCTGGTTTGAAGCAACTCTCCATTATGAAAACGAACACCCGGACGGATGAAGAAACGCCAATGGTCGTCTTGAACCTTCTGCCACGAATGAGCTAGGTCCGGTTGAAGCTGGTCGTTATCATCCAGCCTTGTTAAACCGCTGAACACCTGACGCGCAATGTGTTGCTCTGAACGACGCATAGATTTCGCAGGGTTAAGCATCGACAGAGGGCGATAATACGGTAGACGAATCACCTGCTCGCCTTCTTGATATTGCACACCTAAATAGTTCTGTATCACTTGGGTGAGCTTGGCCGCATCTCTATCTAGCACATTCAGTGCTTGTCCGATTTTCCCGTCTTCAAGATAACGACGAGCAAGGGTTTCACTCACATCGTTTCTGTTCTGTTTGAAGATCAGCTTGGACTGTTTTCCCCTACCCGCAGCAGGTTGCCACTCAATCCAGTTCTCTTCTTCGAGCTTGTTCAGAACCATACGCGCATTACGACGCGTACAACAAAGTACGTCGGTAATGTCATCTAATTGGACTTCTGAGTCTTTACCGTCAAAGTACTCAAACAAGGTTTCAAACTGGACTCGTAATCTTGGGCTGCTCATAAAGAGGAAATATCAACTAATTAGAATTGGTTTCAGTTTCCTTATTTTAGTAACTGAAATCAACAAATACCTAATGAATTTACAAGGTATTGTCTTAAACGTTATGTATTAAAAAGGAGCTCAATTGAGAGCCCCTTAAATGTCTTATCAGTGAGTTATCAAGAAATATTGAAGATACTTAAAGAATATCGCAGCCAATTTCATTTGCGATATCTCTTAACTGCTGTTCATCGTCTAACTTAATCGACCACTTACACTCCGATCCATTGGCAGAGACGACATTTGCCCCTTTTCCGATCAATTGAATCGCATCAACTTGCGCTTGCAATGTAACGCGGTGCTCTCCGTCTAATCGAACAACTAGCTCATGAGGTGTGGCAATGATCTTTCCACCACTGAATGTAATAACCATAAATACTCTAATTAACTTAAGTGACTAACGTTTGTGTTTTTTCACTGCAATGGTTAAGCGACTAGAGCAGACCAAACGCTCACGCTCATCGGTAATATTAATCTGCCAAACCTGAGTCGAAGCGCCTAAGTGAATCGGCTCTGCCTTACCAATTACATGACCTTCACGCATTGAACGCACGTGGTTGGCATTGATATCTAATCCAACACAGAAATACCCATCTGATACACAGAAATTCGCGGCCAAAGAACCCAAAGTTTCAGCTAAAACAACCGATGCGCCCCCGTGAAGCATACCAAGCGGCTGATGAGTAAAATGACAAACGGGCATGGTAGCAACCAAAGATTTGTCGTTCACCTCTGTGTATACGATATTGAGGTGCTCGATTAAGGTATTCTTAGATGTCGCGTTGATGATGTCGAGGTCTATGGGCTTTTTCCAGATAGACATATCATGTTCCTATTCATTGTTATAATTATGGGTAAGTCGTGATTGTTATCGCTCAGCTATTAGCTATCACGCAAGTTGATGTTAACATGCATAAAAACGGCAATACACAGAGGATAATGTATGACGTCATGGATGAAGTTCGCTTCACTTCTTACTCTTGCTGGTATCACAGCATGTAGCTCTTCTCCTACAGGGCGAAACCAGATCTTGCTGTTCTCAGACCAAGATATGTCGCAACTCGGTGCTCAATCATTTGAGCAGATGAAGCAACAGCAAAAAATCAGTCAAGATGCCAAAACAAACGCTTACGTTCAGTGCGTGACCAACAGCATCACCAAACATATTCCTAAACAAGGCTTTGACGAGTGGGAAGTCGTTGTTTTCGAAAGTGACCAAGTTAACGCATTCGCTCTTCCAGGGGGAAAAATCGGCGTATACACAGGTCTATTAAAGGTTGCTGTTAATCAGGATCAACTCGCAACAGTGATTGGCCATGAGATCGCACACGTCATCGCCGACCATAGTAATGAACGTCTTTCTCAAACACAACTTGCCAACACAGGGTTGTCGATAACCAGTGCCGCCCTTGGTGCTTCCGAATACGCTCAATATCAAGGGATGACTATGGCAGCGCTCGGTTTAGGAGTTCAATACGGTGTGATTCTTCCTTACGGACGAACCCAAGAGTCAGAAGCTGACATTGTGGGTTTGAGATACATGGCAGATGCTGGCTTCGATCCCAACCAAAGTGTGAATTTATGGCAGAACATGGCTAAGGCGTCGGGCGGAAACCAACCTCCAGAGTTACTCTCTACTCACCCTTCGCACAGCACTCGTATTCAAGATCTCCGTGCGACAATCACCACTTTACCTCAATCTAATGTGCAGAGACCAAACTGTAAGGTCTAAAAACGAGCTTTGAAATAACGCAAAAGCCCTAAGTTTTGCAACCTAGGGCTTTTCTATTGGAGTACTAAGGCAAGCAGTTTACGCGATTAGGTACCTAGAATTTGCAACGGTAAACTCAGTAGTTGATCGCCTGTTGATGCAAAATACCAAATAACACCAATTAGCCCACTTACCAACCCCACATACCAAACCGCTGAAATGATCTGACCATAGCGATCAAGCGGTAGTAAATGACTGTGATGACGCCCTCGCCATTCAATCAAAATTTCTATACTCCCCATAATCAACAAGAACCCAAACAAGGTTAAGTTAAGTTGATAGCTCAGTATCACACCACCAACGGCTGCAGCAGCACACAAAATAATGCCCAATATACTGTTCATCGAAAAGCTGATGCTTTTAAGCACGTGGCCGCCATCGAGAGGCAAGATTGGTAGCAGGTTGAATAAGTTGAGTAGAGCATTGAACACGGCGAGACCCGCGAAGAACATCTCTCCTGTCACCCAATACAACACCGTAAAAATCAGGGATAAAATCAGACCAAAGAACGGCCCCATAATGGAGATAACCACATCTTGCCAACGCGTGTTGATCTTCTCATCAGACAACGCGAGACCACCTAAAAATGGGATCAGGTAGATTCCTTTTGTTTTCATACCAAAGTATTTCATCGCACGAATATGGCCGTATTCATGAAACATAAGGCACGCTATTAATGCCAAGGCAAATTGAATTGAGAAAAGCCAAGAGTACGCCGCTAAACTTGCGGAAGCCAAAACCACTTTGATCAACTTGGCGCTCTTTAGGGCTTTCATACCTAGAGAAACTAAACCAATCAGACTAAAACGCTTTTCTGCCTTAGGTGCAATTTCTGGTACTTGCTGTTCAATGTCTTTGGTATTGCGAGCGCCTTGGCTAACCACCTCATCATTCACCGTAGCGCGATATTCCATATCAAACGGTTGCCATTGGACTTTAACATCCAACTGGCAAGTCAGAACTTGCTCACCGGCTTGAAGCTGAAATTGATGCGTACGTGAATCTTCCGCTTCTGATGTTGCATCAAGTTGAGAGACCAAGGTGTTATTCCAAAACAACTGTTGCCAACCGGCCATCGAGCCTTCTAGACGAAGCGTTTTCCCGAGGAAATCTACTGCGAGTAACTGCAATTTGTTATCCAAAATTAATGATTAAACAAGTGGTGCGTATTATGCCCAGTTCAGCGATTCCGGTAAACAGATTCAGATATGTTAAAAAATATACAATTTCTTTCTTATCGTTCAGTTAATGCTCAAAAACACTCTGGTCACACCTCTTACCTTGGATAATGCATTGATAGTATTTATATAATCAATGTTAGAGTCCCGCATCTAATAAATATAACTTCACAAAATATTTGTTCTTCCTTTGACTTTTCGTAAAACATAACCTTAACATATGCTTAACATTTAGCATGGTCGCTCATGTTTGTTTTCACGTAATAAGAAAGAAATAAATGCCCTAGGAGGGTTTAAATGAAAACAGTACAACGCTCTCTCGTTTCACTGTCAGTGCTGGTCGCTTGTAACTCTTTAGCTGCCGGATTCCAAGTTGCAGAACACTCAGCATCAGGTTTGGGACGTTCATTTTCAGGCGAAGGTGCCGTGGCAGATAACGCCAGCGTATTAGCACGTAACCCTGCCGCCATGACCCTTTTTGATAAAGCACAATTTTCAGGCGCAGTGTCTATCGTTGATCCGGAAGTTAATGTTACTCAAACCAAGATCAACGATACCGATTTCAATCAAGAGTCATCTGACGTCGCTCCTTTACAAATCGTACCCGCTGCATACTACATCAGTCCTATCAACGATAGCTGGGCTTGGGGTATTGGCATGTTCACAACATATGGCGTTGCCACTGACTACCCAGACGACATTTATGCCGGTGATCTAGCTGGCGACACGTCTCTAATTTCGGTAAACCTAAACCCAAACATCGCTTATAGGGTAAATGAAAGCTTTAGCGTGGGCGCAGGTATTAATTTTGTCTATGCAGAAGCTGAGTTAAACAGACACAAAGGGAGCCTGCCAGTTGGTGGTTCTGCAAGTGACAAACTTATTTCAATGACAGGAGAAACATTCGGTGTCGGCTGGAATGTAGGTGCTCTTTACGAATTGAATGAAAACAACCGTTTCGGCTTTGGCTACCGTTCTTCAGTTAATCTAGATTTCGACGACGGCGAGTTTACAGATTACACAGGATTGCGCATGTCTAACGGCCAACCAGGAAAAACGACAGGCCGCCTAGAAATTGAACTACCTGACATCATCGAACTATCCGCATTCCACCAGCTGAATGATAGCTGGGCTGTCCATTATGGGTGGCAAATGACTAAATGGAGCAAGTTTGAAGAGTTAAAAGCCACAAGCCCTGATTGTGCAAATAATGTGTGTTTCCTTAAAACTGAACATTATGACGATAATCAAAGATGGTCTGTTGGTGCAACATACACATTGAATAGTGATTGGACGTTGAGAGCAGGTCTTGCTTATGACGAACAAGCTGGTGAAGCAACACTAAGTATTCCTGACAGTGATCGTTATTGGTACTCAGCAGGTATAACTTATTCTGTTTCAGAGAATATGACCGTCGATGCAGCATTTGCTTTAGTACAAAGTAAAAGTGGTTCGTTCACAGAAACTGACGCAGCCGGAGACAAGCTGACATTTGACGCTGAAGGTGTAGCTTACCTTTCTGCCATCCAACTCAATTATGCATTCAACTAATCCCCGGGAATAATTATATGAATAACAAATTTACTTTATCTCTCGTTTGCTCTGCGCTACTTCTGGCAGGCTGTGGGGACAATACTGAAAGCTCTGGTTCTATCTACTCAGACGCAATTGAACAATCATTAGCGCGCAGCTCAACAGTCAGTTTTACACTTCTTGGCAGCGACGCAGATATCCCTCTGCCTTCATTTTTCCTGTTCGATACGAATGACCATACGTTGAATATTCCGTTGGATGCAAACTCAACGGGTTTGCTAAATGATCCAGTAGTTGCGATGGGAGAAGCTGATGGTTGGAGTACCATCATGCCATTCACAATCAACACCAACTTGCCTAGCGGGCGTACACTTAAAAATGATGTTCAGATGATGGGCACAACCCCTTTCAGTCCCCATCTTAACAGCGGTGTAAAAGTAGCTAAGGTTGATGTCGACCTTGCAAGTGGTGTTATGAGTAACTTTACACCATTAACTGCAGGAGTTGACTACCTTGTTGTTTCAACAGACTTGAAAACAATACAGGTTCTCCCACTAAATGGGCTCGATCCAAACTCAGATTATATTTATGCCCTGACCGACTCGATCGTTGATAGCCAAGATGAACCTCTCGGTACATCTAAATCCTATGCTTCTCTGAAAACAACTGATATTGATCAAGCCGGTTCACTAGATTTGCCTCAGAAGATTATCCATCAAGTCGAAGCTTTGTTTGCAGGTCATGGTAGCGTGGCAAGTACCGATGAAATTATATATTCATCTTGGTTTACGACAGCTTCCGCTGGTAACGTAATGAACGGCACGAAGGCGGCTATTGCACAAACTCTTTCTCCGACGGTATCACCTTCTGATGTATGGAAAAATTTAGCTAACCCTAACAACATTGCAGAAGCTGATTTAAACAGCCTTTATACGTTTAATGTTTCGGGAGCCGCGCAAGACTTTGCTACGGCAGTTCAAAATGACGCTGTCTTCAAAAGTGCATTTGGTGACGCAACTGCAACCCAGTTAGCCACTGCATACAATACCCTATACGCTAGTCCGGCAAATGCCTCGATCCAAGTATATAGAGGCACTGTCGAGCTGCCGTACTTTCTATCCGACTCTCTTACAGATGATTCATGGAAGAAGTCTCCATGGCGAAGCGCTATGCCAAGTGTACTTACTATACTGAGTACTCTTAGCTCCGGTAGCGACGAGGATAAAGTTGCGATAGCAACTCAATTAGCGGTTCTCGGTATTACCGATCCTGCGACACAGTTGTACGATCCAAACTACCAAAAACTACTTATTGGCGAAAAACTAGAGCTAGCGAATGGGCAGCAACTCGATAGCGCTCGTATAATGACAAAGTACAGTGCCGTGCCACAAATTCGCGCGGTTAAATCTGTACCTTTCATGATGTTTGTACCAGAAGGTTTAGCTATTGATAGCAACTTGCCGATACTGCAATACCAACACGGCATAACGAACATCAAAGAAAGCTCATATGCTTTTGCAATGCAGCACATTGGCGGTGCATTAACGGGAACAGCTCCTTATAAACCCTATGCAATTATAGCAATTGACCAACCACTTCATGGCCAACGAGCTCTAAGCGCCGACGTTGTAACAACACCTACGACTCCAACGGTATATATGAACCTAGAATATCTACCGGTTGCGCGTGATAACATTCGTCAAAGTGCAATTGACGGTTTGGGTGTTCGTTTTGCTCTTAACACAGCTTCAGATGCTGCATTCAGCAATCTAGATAAGACGAATGTATCGCTATTTGGTCATTCAATTGGTGCAATCACTGGTATTAGTTCATACACCATTGGTAACACTCAATTAGATACCAATATCGATTCTTTATTTAGCTACACAAGTGCAACACTAGCCAACCCAGGCGGAGGTATCGCTCCTTTCTTATTGAACTCTGGTTCTTTTTCTCCAGAGATCAAACATACTGTTTCATTGTCTAGCGTTACAGAATATCAAACGCAATACGTAACAGAGTGTATTCCAGAAAATACAGGTGGTGGCGATTGTTTCACAGCATATTACGATGAACTTAGCTTAGACAGTGCAACAGATACTCAGAAAGCAGTCAAAGCAAAGATTGATGGAACGTTAACATCATTCACATATGCAGCTCAAACCGTGCTAGATAACGTTGATCCTATCAATATTGCGTCCTCAACAACTGGACCAATTTTGGGTATACAAGCACACGAAGATCAAACTATCCCTAATTTGGTTTCTGGATTTTCTGCCGGAACAGAACCGCTATTCAAAAAGCTGGGCTTAGTTAATACGGCTCTCGATGCCTCAGGCACTCAAGTTGCTTCGTATTTTGATGAGAACTCCAAAGCAGAGCATTCAACCGTGATAACTCCGCAAAACGCGAGTGATTCTGCGGCAAATACTGAGATGACCTCTCAAATCGTTCAATTCACTCTTACAAACGGGAATGCGCTGAGTAACTTAAACGTGGATGCAAGTCTACTAGATGCGAGTAAGAACCCTTAATCATCCTTAATTAAAACCCCAAAATGCCAGCCTAACCGCTGGCATTTTTATTTGGTACTCTCCTACTTCGTCTTTCAGAAAATCGTTTGCATATAGAATTAAAGCACTTCGATTGATCTCAGCTAAAATTAATCAAGACAGAATACCGTACGAGGCCTTTCATTCTATTAAATAAAGTGGATAATAGCCCCGTAAATTAACACCTAATAAATGTGAGTCCATTATGTCTTCTGAAGCAACTATGCTAGAACGCTGCCAATCTAAATGTGAACTATGTGGTTCTGATTCTTCTCTTACTGCATACGCAGTACCACCACACAGCCACGTTACGGTAGACCACGGCATCATGGTATGTGACAAGTGTCTTGGTGAGATTGACGATCCTAAAGACATCAACCACTGGCGTTGTCTAACAGACAGCATGTGGAGCCAAGAGCCACCTGTACAAGTAACAGCATGGCGCCAACTAACGCGTCTAAACACAGAAAGCTGGGCGCAAGACGCACTAGACATGATGTACATGGAAGAAGAAACATCTGTTTGGGCTCAAATCGGCATGTCTGCTGATGATAAGCCTCTTGATTGCAACGGCGTTGAACTGAAAAAAGGTGACGACGTAACAGTAATCAAGGACCTGCCAGTTAAAGGGACTAACCAAGTAATCAAGCAAGGTACAGTTATCCGCGGTATCAGCGTTGGTGACGACCCTAAACTGGTTTCTGGTAAAACAAACGGTGGTCAGTCTATGTACGTGATCGCTGAGTTCTGCCGTAAGAAGTAATCGCTTCTGCCAAAAACTCAAAAAGGCGCTCATCGAGCGCCTTTTTAGTATCAAAACCTAGCTATTTTTCAGCCACACATCTTTGTTTTGTGCCGCTTTTTTCTTCTTTTTCTTCTTACCCGTTCCCACTGGTGGCGCGACTGGTTTAAGTGCTGCGATCAGTTCTGCAACAGCTTCTTCATCCACTTCAAAGCCTTCTACTTGCTCTCGCTCAAGACGAATCTTGTTCTTCTTCTCAATGATCTTGAAGTGGTGGTAGTCTTCATGGTCGATCAAAGACAGCGCCAAACCAACCTCTCCTGCACGACCACTTCGGCCGATACGGTGCATATAGTCTGATGGGCTACGCGGCAGATCGAAGTTAATCACAACTGGTAGCTTTTCAATGTCCAGACCACGAGCCGCAATATCAGTCGCGATAAGTACGTCGATTTCACCCAGCTTAAAGTCTTCTAGAATACGAGTACGGGAGCCCTGACCTTTATCACCATGGAATACTTCCGCAATGATACCGCGCTTGTACAGTTTATCCGCTAGGTGCTCACAGCCATTTTTTGAGTTGACAAAAATTAGAGCTTGTCGCCATTGGTTCTCTTTGATCAAATGCGCAAGTAAAGCGGTCTTACGTCCCTTCTCGACTTCAAATACACGCTGAACAAGCGTGCTTGCATTCGCGCTTTGTAGTTGAACCTCAAGCGGTTCGTTAAGTAGTTCTTCAGTCAGCGCTTGTACTTGTTCTGGGAACGTAGCAGAGAAAAGCAAAGTCTGTTTTTTAGTAGGTAACAACTTACGAATAGCGTCTAGCTCTTCCGTAAAACCTAAACTCAGCATTCGGTCAGCTTCATCGAGGATCAGCGTTTTTACACGATCCAATTTAACTGCGTTGCTAGAGACCAAATCAAGTAGTCGACCCGGTGTCGCAACAAGAATATCAGCACCACCACGTAGGGCTTGCATCTGGCGATTTACTGATACACCACCAAATACACAAACCGTTTTAATCGCACCATTAAAATGCACAGCGTATGACTTTACGCTGTCTGATACTTGCTTTGCCAATTCTCGGGTTGGAACCAAGATTAGTCCTGAAACATGGTTTCCTTTACCACGGCTTACCGGGCTTTCATGGTAAACCTGTTGTAATAGCGGCAATGCAAAAGCTGCAGTTTTGCCTGAACCCGTATTTGCGCCCGCAATAAGGTCACGGCCTTGTAATACACTCGGAATCACTTGTGCTTGAATAGGTGTTGGTTGTTGGTACTCAAGCTCAGTTAAGCGAGAAACAAGTGGCGAGATTAAACCAAGTTCAGAAAAGTTGGTTGGTGTCGTGGTATCAGTCATTAATGGAAGAGACTCAATGATAAAATAGAGCGCGCTATACTAGCGCATTTAAGCCTCTTTCCGTACTGATTTCCTAGTAATTTCCTAAATCCAAGCTCAACTAAAGCGAGCTATCAGGTAAATCTTATTAAGCGGGGCTTTGAACTCTACCAACTCATCATTGATTAAACCATCCGGCGACAGTTTGTTCCGGTTGATAGGTGTTGGGCTTGGTGAGCCATACCGCTACCGCATCCGGCTTAACGACAAGTGGACTAAAATCTATATCAAACTCCCAACTGGACTCACCACGTTGAAAGCCGTTATAAACCACCACGAAGTCATGTTCGAGCTCTCTGCCACGATTCTCACCCGCTTTCACTTGAGTTACTTGGTTCATCGCAAGTAGGACGATATGAGCAATATAGTCGCCATCCCCTTCGTAGTTTACTTTAAAGGTATTATCCGAGCGGTTTAGGCTCAAAGCGGGCTTATCGGTTTGCTGCATCGAAGGCAATGTGCGATCAAGCCAATTAAAGTAACCACGCCACTCTTTACCATCGACCACGAAGCCGGGTGTATAAACGCTGCTTACAACTCCATAAGCTTTATACAAACGCTGTTTTTGACTAAAAGCTTGGCTAGCGAATTTGTCACTCCAACCTAGATAGTTCCAATAGTCGACATGGTATGCAAGTGGGATTACCTCTTGCCAGAGTTCAGGGTGGGTTTCGAGCTTACTCAGATACTCATCAGCCGGAGGACAACTCGAGCAGCCTTCTGATGTGAATAACTCGATAATTTGAGCAGGTTGGCCTTTATGCTCCCAACTTTCAGCAAGAATAGGCGTTGAACACAGCGCAAGCGGTATACCAAGCCAATGACTTTTGCAGATACGACTCATAACGACTCCTTTCCTGATCTTTCTTATCTCACGTGCATTAAGTGCACCAAGTTATAGATAAGACCGAGTCGCCATTAATTTCCTTTCAGACACAAAAAAGCCAGCTACATGAGCTGGCTTCCATCAATTCTTATCTCGCAAGATTAACGGTAGATACCGATATCTTTTTGCATGTGACCAGACAGGTCGCTTGCGTAGTAGCTGCGAGGAGTGTTATCAACGAACAGGATATCGATGATGTGTGCAATCAGTCCTTTGAAGTTAACCGCGTAGGTCTTCTTATCCATAGAGTTTGGAACAGCGATAGTATTCATTTGCATTGCTTGAGCCATGATTGCCTCTCTATAAATTTTTTAAGTGTTTCGTCTTGTTGGTGTGAATAATAGGCGATTATTTGCAGGTTAAAAAATGACAAAAACTAGAAGTTCGGATAAGTTTTTCTAATAAAACAAACCATTAACAACCGTATAGAATACGCACTCACACAAAGTGAATTTAAATTCAAAATTACGCTTAAAAGTTGAATTTAGTACAAATTAGACTCTAAACAAAGAGGCCAAGGTCACAAAAAATTTACATAAATAAATTCTTTGCTCGCTTGGTCTCGAGAAAATAACCACTATTTAGATAAGTTATTTTGACTTTAATTTGTCTGTTCTATGTCTGACTTATTTCCATAGATAGATGCTATAACCGCGATTGTCATGGTGGTGATCAAAACACCCAATGACCAGTAAGTCGGAATCGCATATTCGCTTTCCACCAGCAGCATCTTGATACCAATAAACACCATGATGAACGCCAGTGCTGGTTTGAGGTAGATGAACTTATCCATCATGCCTTGTAGTACAAAGTACAGCGAGCGAAGACCTAATAACGCAAATACGTTAGCCGCCAAAACCAAAAACGGTTCTTGTGTCACTGCGAAGATTGCAGGGATAGAGTCTAGTGCGAACATTACATCCATGACTGCAATTGCACCAATAACTAGCATCATCGGAGTGATCATCCACTTAACGCCTTGTTTCACAATCAATGAAGCGCCATGGAACTCTTCTGTCACCGGCATCACTTTACGCAGTAGCTTCTCAGGTAGCGTGTTAACGCTCTCCTCTTCACCTTTGTCCAGCGCCAGTTTGACACCAGTAGCGATAAGGAATGCTGCAAAGACATAAAGTACCCAGTGGTATTGTGCTAGTAGCTGAGCGCCCAATGCGATCATGACAGCACGAAGTACAAGTGCACCAATCACACCCCACAGTAACGCTCTAGGACGCAAATGCTCCGGAACCTGGTACTGACCAAAGATCATTGCGAAAACGAACAGGTTATCAACGCTGAGTGACTTCTCTAACAGATAGCCTGTGATGAATGATACGGTCGCTTTCTCTGCAGTGTAGTCGCTATGAGGCGCGTAAAACTCCCAAAACAGGTAGATAGAGCCCGCGAACAGAAACGCCAACAAGAACCAAAAAATACTCCACACTGTCGCCTTTTTGATGGTCACATTACCACCACGGGTCTGATAAATATCGACAGACACTAACACCAAGGTGAGTAAGAAGAATCCTACGTAAGTCATCACATCAGGTGAAGTGGATAGTACGTCTTGCTGAGTTGATAATAGAGATTGAGTTGAGTTCATTATTCCTCCGGGCGGAAGAACTGATTAAAGACCTTCCGCAAACAAAACAGATCAAGATCCAAAATGGAACTCGATTGTGATTGCGTTGGTCTCGTTGAAGTGAAATATGGGATTTCACCTTTACGTACCGGATAGACTCTTGGTCTAACGAGATGACGATACGTAAACTTGCGCTAACTACTCCCCAAACGCGTGGATAATATTCCCGAATTTGTGTTTCGTCTATATAAATTTGCATTAAAAAAACAAAAAGAGGCAAAAAGCCCCTTTTGTCTATTACTGTTGTTAATCGCAGGTATCAGCCATAGATCTCAATAATCTTTGGCGTTCGTTGTTACAACCCTGCAATAGGTACAAAGTAAACAAGCGCCGACCATACCGACACCCAACCTACTACTGCTACCGCATCCAACCAGTCTTTTTTCCACATGTTCCGTCTCCTGCCAAATAGAGCAACTGACAAACATAAAGCAAAAAAGATACCAATTTAGTATTACTGTGCCTGTTTATAACAAACCAAACAGTTTTGTTCGCGTTTATGGTTCAACGCCTCTGGGTTTGCTTTTAAAAACTCAATAAAGCAGTCAGCCATGGATAACGTAGTCACAGTGCCTTCTCCTTGCATATTCAGCACAGCGTTGTAACCCTCTTTGCCTTTCATGGTATAGGCAGATGACGAGCCACGATACATCTGTTGACGCTCAACGGGTTGCCAATCACCATCACGAAAGATTTCTAGATGATGAACTCGATGCCCTATCGGTGCTTCTGCGTGGTAACAAAATCTTAGATTATGGGTATAAGGAAAACTGCCTGAACCTGTGCCAACGACGCCATTATCAAGCGCATTATTAATTGCACCTTCCAACATAGCGGCAATGGTTTCACCATTTATTTGATACGTTCCTATCGGTACGGCAAACGGTAGTAGCTTTCCGGCAATATCTGCGACTGATACATCACCAGCGTTTAAAGAATTACGCACACCACCAGCATTGTGAATTGCAAAGTCTACATCCAAACCACGTTGATTCATTGCATAGTGGAAGGATTGAGCGACAAGCGGCGCTAGCTCACTTGGCCCTTTTGCATCAGGCACCCGGACATGACGTAGCTTATCCGTTGCTGTCGCGATAATTTGCTGTTGTAGCTGGCGTACTCGCGGAAGGTACTTGTCGGTTAAGATAAACTGAATATCTTGGTCTTTTTTACATACAGAGATATGAGGATGATTGTTCAAGTACTCACAAGCGAGGTCGTGAGCCCCCCCCTGACCTACTTCACTGAGTTTTGCATCGATAAACAGACGGCGGCCAAGAAGCAGTTCATTTCGACCATTGAAGCACACTACTTTTCCAGACTCATCAAATTCAATCTCACAATGGCCTAAAGACATAGAGTGGAAGCCAGCTTGAACGACGTAGGTATCATTGATTTTTACGCCATACTCGTCATCTTTAATCAATCCAATATCGGAAAAGTCACCCTGTAACCTGTGGCTATGCCCTCCAACAATAAGTCCAATACCATCTACCTGACTCGCCATTTCCAAATCACCCTCATAACCTAAGTGACTGAGTAAAATGATCTTATTGATACCTT
This sequence comes from Vibrio sp. D420a, assembly GCF_030248625.1. Lineage (NCBI taxonomy): Bacteria > Pseudomonadati > Pseudomonadota > Gammaproteobacteria > Vibrionales > Vibrionaceae > Vibrio > Vibrio sp. D420a. The sequence continues at coordinate 339,729 of NZ_JAHGAN010000002.1, forward strand.
CTTGCTGAATTTGCTCGATGGTGGCTCTAGCCGTAGCTATGGCGTTCTCAAACGGTGTGTCGATATCTGGGTTCGCAATCAACCCCATTTGGTCGATGCTAAGGCCGAAGATAGCGACTGGCTCGCCATCAAACTCTTTTACGATGTAGCTCGCGCTACGCGTATCAGGAAGGAATGCTTTGACTTGGCTATTGTCAGCTAACGTATGAGTTTTCTTGATATCCTCATTCGATAAATTCCAGTTACCCGCCAACAAAGGAAATTGAATGCGTTTAGCAAACTCGGCAACAGGTTCATTGCCCATATCGAGTTCGTGATTTCCTAGTGTCATTGCATCGATGTTGAGTGCATTCAACAAGTCCGCATTAGCTTTTCCCTTAAACAAAGAAAAGTACAACGTCCCTTGGAAGCAGTCCCCAGCGTGGAGAAACAGCGTATCTTTGCCCTGTCGAGTGGCATCTTCTTTTAGCTGCTTGAATCGAGTTGCGATGCGAGCAAAACCACCAGCGCTTACATAAGGCTCTATGATTTGCTCATTCACTTTTAGTGATAGTTGTAATGACGTTGGTTCAAAGTATGAGTGGGTGTCATTAATATGCGCCAATACCAGTTTCGCTGGCTTATTCTTTTTTGTCATATGTTCTCTCTCTTCTTCCCTTCATACTAGGTCGGGAATCATGACAGAATCGTGAATTTTATGAAACAGCACTGCAAAAAAATACGCGTGATAGATCAATAATCACATTCGGTTCGTTTAAACTTTAGACTCTGTTTTGTGACAACAGAATACACCTAGCACAAAAAGATCGATTATGATTATAGATATCTGTTTGCTTTCAAAGCATTAGCAGATCTTTTGTTAGGAGTAAGCCTATGCAATTAGAACGAATCGAGATTTCTGGATTCAGAGGTATCAAACGGATGTCACTGGCATTCGATGAGCTCACAACGTTAATCGGTGAAAATACATGGGGTAAATCTTCACTGCTTGATGCTTTGTCTGTTGTACTCCCCGCCGATGGCGTGCCTTATCAATTCGAAATGACAGACTTTCATGTAGACTATTCCGTCTCGCACCCGCAATCGCAACACCTGCAGATTGTGCTATCCCTAAAAGCAAATGATAAATCAGAGTTGAATGCTGGGCGTTATCGCAAACTCAAGCCAATATGGGTTCAAGATGAACATGGTACTTATCGAATCTATTATCGAATCAGCGCAACGCTAGAGCAGTATGAAACCACGACTCACTATGCGTTTCTCGATTTAGACGGAAATCCACTTAAACTGCACCATTCAGAGAAGCTGGCTCAAGAACTCATGACTCTCCATCCTGTTATTCGCCTTCGAGATGCTCGTCATTTTGATCGTCCGTTTAATGGCAATGGAAATGGTAACGGCCACCAGACTCGGATTGAAAAGCGTATTGATAACACATGTCGTCGACTCATGGCGATACCAGGCCATGTCAATAAAGGTGAAATGCGCAGCAGTTTAGATTCGATGCAGAGCCTAATTGAGCACTATTTCTCTTTTAAGAGCGTTTCACGTAAAAACCCTCGCAAACAACGCGATGGACTTATGTATTCAACGGGAATCAACGACAAGAGCATTCATGAACTCGTTGAAGAGACCAACAATAAACAGACACGTTTGCTGTTTATGGGCTTACTTAATGCTTATCTTCATGCCAAAGGGCCAAATGACTTAAGACGCTGTGCACGGCCACTTTTGATCTTAGAGGATCCTGAGGGTCGTTTGCACCCAACGCACCTTGCGAGAGCCTGGAGCTTGTTACAAAAACTGCCGATGCAGAAAATCCTGACGACTAACAGTGGCGAGTTATTAGCAGCGGTGCCTTTGCACTCTATTCGCCGTCTAGTGCGTCAATCAGACAAAACCATCGCCAATCAATTGAACATCTCTCACTTTAGTAAAGACGAACTACGCCGTATTGGTTTCCATATTCGTTTTCATCGTTCGGGAGCCTTGTTCGCTCGTTGTTGGCTGCTAGTGGAGGGGGAGACGGAAGTCTGGTTGTTCAATGAGTTAGCGAATCAATGCGGCTATAACTTAGCGGCAGAAGGTGTGCAGATTATTGAATTCGCCCAATCTGGGTTAAAAGCGCTGATTAAGGTAGCTAAAGAGTTTGGTATAGATTGGCATGTCGTGACGGATGGTGATGCGGCTGGTAAGAAATACGCTGCGACTGTACTCGCGAAACTTGATAATGACCAACCTCGGCACCGACTCACAGAGTTACCAGAGAAGGACATCGAACACTACCTTTATATGAATGGCTTTGAAAGCTTCTTTAGAGATATGGTGAAGATCCCTTACGATCACCCTATTCCGCCAAAGAAAGTCCTGGCTCGAGTGTTGAAGAAGCACGCAAAGCCTGACCTGGCGCTTGCTATTGTCTCACACTGTGAAAATCGCGGTCTTGAGTGCATTCCTCTACTGCTTCGCTGGACACTTAAACGAGTCATTACCATGGCCAACGGCAACACATAGCTCTTACAATTTCACTCTTCTTCCGTCTCAAAAAGAAAAAAGGCACACCAAGTGGTGTGCCTGTATAAAAAGTCTATACAAATTAATTGGGGGTTATCTTTCACAGGGACATATCCAATCCGACAACACCATTGAAACCTACAATTACTTTTTCAATAACTTACGCTTCAACGCGGTTGGCGTGCTGTTCTGCCTTTGGAGAAGATTGAGATGATTTTTCGTGAAGCCATACGCCACTCGTCTTCATCAAGTAACCAAACACACCACCTAGCAGTAGTGAAGGCACAACTAGTTGCCAATCACCGGCAGCGGCAAACGTTGCACAAGAACCGATAAAGGTCCCTGGAATGTAAGCTAACCAGGTCTGTTTTGCTTGAATACACATGAAGAAAGCGACAATAGCAGTGATTACGTAGCCTAGGATCTCTAAACCAGCAAAAGTAGAGCCATGAATGATAACCATTGCCCAGAATACGCCTGTCATGTTAGTGAGTAAGCTGCTCAGCAGCCCTTTCACACCATCGGTAGGTGATGCGAAATAACTGGTGCACCCTAAAAAGCCAGCCCATGAGAGCAAACCAAAAGAGATAGCAATCCAGCCCCAAAGACCTGACAAAATACCTGTTGTTAACGAAATCGCGACTAATGTACTCATACTATTTCTGAACTCACAGCGCCCGTTTAGCACTAAAATGTTCAGCCTCACTAGAAATCAAGTAAGCATAGTATGGTAACTAACAAAGAAAACAGACGATCTAGGTCACAATTATAATGTATGAAAGTTACGCTTTATCAGTAGATGGAGACCGATATCGCTTATTCAACAGATACCGGTATTAAGAAAAGAGCAGAAAAGTGGTTATAGAACGGAAGGACGACTCTTCATCATGCGTTTTCCTTCACGCTTAATGCACTCAGCTAACGGGTTTTCGGCCATATCTGCACGCCAGATAAATGAGAGCGTTCTCTCCATTTCTAATTCAGGCACATTCAAAGTAACTAACTGACCCGATTCGATAAAGCGCTCAACATCAAGATATGGTAAACAAGTTAGGTAAGGTCCATTTGCCACCAAACTTCTCAACACAGGTACGTGCTCGTACTCTCGCCAAACGTCTAAATCGGCAATTAAATGATGAATAGAGCTATCAAAAACTTTGCGAGTACCTGATCCATGTTCTCGAAGTACCCATTTCGCTTGCTCAAGTTGAGCCAAACTCACTCTTTCACGCTTGGCAAATGGGTGATGTGCCGAGGCAACAACGGTGAGATGGTCTGTACACCACACTTCTTGGTGAATTCGGTTGTCATCACAGCGCCCTTCGATAACACCCAAGTCATATTGATAATCAAGAACGCCTTCAATAACCGACTGAGTACTTTGCACGCCAAGTGATATACGCATCTCTGGAAAGTCGTTATCAATAATACTGATGAGGTCTGGAACCAAGTGTTCCGCAGGGGTTTGGCTAGCGCCAAGACGTAGTTCACCACTAAGAAGATGCTGCTCATAGAAGCCCATTTCTATCTGTTGTGCATCTTGAAGAAGGCGTTTTGCTTTTGGTCTCAACCACATACCCCAATGGGTTAATGCCATTTGCTTCCCCTGTCGTTCAAACAAGGGCCTGCCTAGCATCTTTTCAAGTTGAGCGAGTGACATACTGGTAGCCGACTGAGTCAGTGCAAGCTTATCCGCCGCTTGGCTTACACTCCCGGAATCTGCAACGGCGTCAAAGACGGCAAGCTGCTTTAATGAATAACGCAAATTTCTTCCTTAATTTCTTGTAATTATCTGTATTCCGACGCTCTTTTTTTATAAAGCCTTTGAGCAATCGGTTTCATTGTACCCTGTCATTTTTCTATATCAATATTTCTGATGTGGTTTTTAAATATTATCAATTTTACCTGTACCCCCAGCACTCGTAATCTGAATGGGCAGCAACGGTTTAGTGGCTGCGATATTCACCATTCACTTAGGTATTAACACTAGGAATCACTTATGACGGATTGTTCAAGGAGGGGGTATGGCGACCAGCACTTCTGATAATCACCAACTGTTTTCGCCAACAGAAATGATGGCTGAAGCGGAGAAATTTGCACTCAGTAAAGCGAATAAAACCAGCAGCATGACAATGAGTCTTGCGATTATGGCTGGCGCATTCATCGGACTCGCTTTTCTATTCTATATCACAGTTACCACTGGCAGTGCCGACGCCGGTTGGGGTTTGAGCCGCTTAGCTGGCGGTCTTGCCTTCAGTATGGGGCTTATCTTAATCGTCATCTGTGGCGGTGAACTGTTTACCAGCTCGGTGTTATCTAGCATCTCCTGGGCAAACAAGCAGATCACCTTTGGCAAGATGCTGTCGATTTGGGGGAAAGTGTATGTAGGTAACTTTATTGGTGCGATGTTCCTACTCGCTCTTGTAAGTGCCGCAGGGCTTTATCAACTCGACGGCGGCCAATGGGGACTGAATGCGCTCAATATCGCGCAACACAAACTCCACCACATTCCGATTCAAGCATTTGCATTAGGTGTGCTGTGTAACCTACTGGTTTGTTTAGCGATTTGGCTAACCTTTAGCTCTGCTAATGCAATGACAAAAGCGATGATGACAGTACTACCCGTTGCCATGTTCGTTAGTACAGGCTTTGAGCACTGCGTGGCAAACATGTTTATGGTGCCACTGGGTATTGTGATTCAAAACTTCGCACCAGAAAGCTTTTGGACACAAATAGGCATGACATCTACTCAGTATGCCGACCTCAATGTCATGCAATTCGTCACTGCAAACTTACTACCAGTGACACTCGGCAACATCGTTGGTGGCTCTGTTCTCGTAGGCTTAGCGAATTGGAGCATCTACCGCAGACCGCAGCTTAAAGCGGCAAAAATAACAGCAATAACACAAGCAACTCAAATTACGTCAGTTAAGGAAACTACTATGAACACGAACACAATCATCAAAACAATCATGAACACGAACCCGACGACTCTATCTGTTGAAATGCCAACTGCTGTTGCTATCGACACTCTGCTAGACGCACAGCAAGTAAGCGCGCCAGTATGTGATTTAGAAGGTCGCTTAGTGGGTGTATTCTCAATTCATGACGTAATGGTCGACCTTTGGTGCCAAGACTACATCCCAACCGCTGGTCAGAAGGTTGTCGATTTAATGAGCCGCGATGTAGTAGCGATTGACGCCAATGACAAGCTTGTGGACGTTGCGGAATTCCTTTGCATCGACAAAGAGCAGCTATACCCAACATCTAGCATGGGCATTGCAACTCGCTTTACCACACTTTCTTTAGAAGAGCGTGCGAAAGCGATGAAAGTGAGCCAACCACACATGCTTCCAGTTCTTGAAAACGGCACGATGGTGGGTGTTCTAACTCGCGCTGAAGTGATGCAAGCGCTTCGCCCTATCTATGGTGACCGCCTAAACGTAGTAAAAGAGACAGAACTAGAAACGGCATAACCTCGGATAGACGAAACACGGGATAACAGCGTGTGGCTAGAAAAAATGTCTCGATTGAAGTGATACCGTTTGGATAACCCTATTCAATACGCAAGAAAACACCAATCAAAAAGACTCATGGCTTAATAACGAAAAAGGCGCGAAGCATCTGCTTTGCGCCTTTCTGTATGTATGAGACAGAGGTTAGTCTATTCGACTTACTTCTTAATACCTTCTACGTGAAGTTCCATGTCAACGTAGCTAGAAGCGCCCATGACTTTAATATCAAAGTCAGCAAGCTCTAGACGAGTTGTACCGATGAAACCTGCACGTTCGCCACCCCATGGGTCTTGACCAGCGCCGATGAACTCAGCATCGATCGTGATTGGTTTAGTCACACCGTGCAGAGTTAGGTCACCCATTACAGCCAGTTTACCATCACCGTTATCAACCACTTTTGTGCTGTTGAATGTCGCTTCAGAGAATTTACCTGCATCGATAAAGTCACCGCTACGGATGTGCTTGTCACGCTCAGCGTGGTTTGAGTCAAGGCTTGTAGTATCAACCACAACGTTCACTTTAGACGCTTCTACGTTGCTTTCATCAAATGAGAAGTCACCAGAAAATGTGTTGAAACGTCCTTTAATAAAGCTGTAACCAAGGTGGCTCACTTTGAAGTTAACAGACGCGTGTGCGCCTTTTGTATCAATCACGTAATCAGCAGCGTTCGCAGCGAAAGGCATTGCCATAGCAAAGGCTAGTCCTGTAGCGATAATTGATTTTTTCATTTTGATGCTCCTATCATTTTTCGTAGCGTATCGTCTTTGTCGATAATGTGGTGTTTAATCGCAGCCAGTGCGTGAACTGATGCCAATACAATCAGTACCCAAGCTGCATAGTAGTGTACGGTTCCTGCCAAGTCGGATTGGTTAGCAAATAACTCTCCCATACTTGGAACAGTGAACCAGTTGAAAACATCTATGCCACGACCATCTGATGTTGAGATCAAGTAGCCAGACACAAATAGAGCCAACAGATTTAGATACATGAAGCCGTGTGCAGCCTTCGCCGCCACCACTTCATAACTTTTACCTTCAACACTTGGTGACGCTGTCACTGTTTTCCAGATCAATCTGAATAGGGTCACAGCAGCCAAAATAATACCGATTGAACGATGCCAATCAGGCGCCGTTTTATACCACTCGCTGTAGTAAGAGAGGTCAACCATCCACAGGCCAACACCGAATAATCCAAAAATTGTCAGTGCTGAAACCCAGTGCAACAGTCTAGCTATTGGATTGTAGTTCTTTACATTATTACTCATGTTTCATTCCAAAAGGTTGCAGTTGGTATAGTATGAAGAGCGTACATTACTCTGTGTTGTTGAAACATATTATTTACCTAGCTTTACATAAATGACATAACTAAAACTCAAACAACATGTTCGAATAATTTGAACAAGATGATTTTACTTATAACTCAACGACCTGCTCTATCTCGTAAAGTTCATCGCTAATGTCGAGCATCTTACGCTCCATCACCTTTTGCGCGTCCTCGATTCCCTTGTTGTAATAGACAGCACCAAATTTTTTGCTGATAAAATCAACAAGAAAGTCCGCGTCAAATTGGCCTATCTCGACATCGAGCTCATCTTGCAAGTAGCGTTGCAGTACTTCGGTCATTTCAGTCTTTTGTTTTCTGTCTAACTCTATGGTCATCACTTCCTCGTAAGTCTTTCTAAATATTGTTATTTATAAATGTTAAACGCCATTAGCACGCTTACAACATAAAAATCGACACACAGCTTAATTTTGATAAAGCGATCAAGAACTGAGCCATTGTTGTTGGCAAATTACACAGTCATTACCTTACTATTCAGTTATCAACATTGTAGCCATGTATAAGGACATTCATTGTTATTAGATCTCGTGATACAGAGCATCAACCTCTTCCAAGAGGATTGCCTGAAGTTGTGCGAACATCACTACCCTACCGTTCACAATCAAGGAATCAGTGAGCACCATATTGGTAAGGCATTTGCACGACGAATGCAGCACACACTACTTAGTTTTGATCACGAGAGTATGATTCACCCACTCGATATGCTGCCACTTAATGAAACGGCACGACATTTTCGTATATCGTCTGAAATTGGTACGGTATGGGTCATCAGTCACCATATGGTGAGTGCTGGTAAAACTTGTCGTAAGAAACTTCTGGTCGATGTTCATCATTGGCTCGGCGAATACGGTTACGCAATCCAACCCAATGACCTACTCATCATTGTTTCTGACCATTGGATAAGTCGCAGCAAGCACAGTCGCGAACTGTTGCATTGGTGGATGGGTGAATTGCCGGACGAAATTACCGAGTACAGCCAACAAGGCATAACCTTGCAAGAAAGTGATTCACAGTTCGCTTCAGATTTGAACATCAACTTTGGTATAACCCCTTGCTTCATCAAATTTGGGCATCCGCTAAAACGCTCAAACAATCAACAATTAGTACGCAAGTACATTCAACTCTACGCGGTTATGCAATGGGTTTAGTTGTAACTTCAGAATTTAATACTCATCTAAGCTCATAAAGCAAAGAAATACACCAGTCACTATTAAAACTATTAGTTTGTTCGTTTATCTCTAGTAAATATATCGTTGATTTATTTCAATTTTATTTTCTCGGAATAACTAACACTTTAGTATGGGCTATTTCAATCTATTTCTAAAAGTTTGATATTGAGTCAGAAATCAACAGGGAAATGGTATTTTGATTGGTATCACGATATGCGCTCGAAATATATTAAACCTAACTCAAGCATTGCGATGCATAACACATTAACTGACTAGTATTTACTCAGCAAATCACACAGATGCAATTCATAATTCAACCGAATAAATATAATTCTCCGCAATTTATAATGTTAAATTGTTTTTATTTATATATGGATCGCGTTAATGCTTCTTTTATTAATTGACAATTTATCCACGCATGTCAATATTGTGACACAAGGAATTATTTATCCCTTTAATGGATTATCTTTAATTAAGTATGATTTTATCTGACCGTAGTGAATTCGTTAAATGCATCTCTGTTGATGATCGGATGCAGTTTATTGCTAATTACCAAAACCTTACTTTAAGAAGTGTTTATCAGCCCATTTTCAACGCAAAAATGGAGCAAATCGGTGTTGAAGCATTAGTTCGAATTACTGATCAAGACGAGCAAACTATCAGACCAGATCACTACTTACACTCTGATGAAACATCCATTGACGACAAAATCAATGTAGAGCGCTTGAGCCGCGTCATTCACGTTCGTAACTTTGCGCAGTCCACGTCTCGTCACCTTCAGCTTTTCCTTAATGTGCTACCCAATGTTGGTGAGTTGTTTGCTAACTCCAATGTCAGTGATAGTCTGCTGGCCAAACGCTTAGTTGAACTTAACCTGTCGCCCGAACAGATTGTAATGGAGCTAGTTGAACTGACCGCAGACAGCGAGGAGAGGCTTAAAGAAGCAGCAGGTTCTCTTGCAGAGAATGGTTTCAAGGTTGCCGTTGACGACTACGGCACTCAAGCCTCAAATGAAGGAAGAGTCCGTCACATTACCCCGCATATTATTAAGGTTGACCGTTCATTGATGCTGGAGTTTGAACAAGGTAATGCAAAGCCTATTCATGATGTTCTAGCGCTAGCCAAATCAATCAATGCGCAGACCGTAATCGAAGGTATTGAGACTCAACAACAGCTAGAGCTAATGCAAACAGTAGGATTTGATATGTATCAGGGCTACTTTTTAGCTATGCCGACACCAATTGAGTTGGATGTTCAAATCGCAATCTAAGTTCAACCCCATACCTTCTTTATCTCACTACCCACTTATCTAATCTAACAAGATCAAAAAAGCCCAACCTATTTCAGGCTGGGCTAGGCTAAAACGAATCGTTTATATCAATCCTTAATATCCCGCAGTGGACGGTTTGATTCTGAATAAGATGGCAAACATCACAGGTACGACAATCAAAGTCAGTACCGTGGCAAAGCCTAAGCCCGCCATGATGGTGATCGCCATCGAGCCAAAGAATGCATCAAAGACTAGTGGAATCATGCCTAAAATAGTGGTCAATGCCGCCATAGATACTGGACGTACACGGCTGATGGCACTGTCTACTACCGCTAGGTATGGGTCTTTTCCTGTCTCTAATTCACTGTTGATTTGGTCTAGTAGAACAATCCCGTTCTTCAAGATCATGCCACTCAAGCTGAGTAAGCCCAAGAATGCTGTGAAGCTAAATGGCATGTTGGTACTCAACAGACCAATTGATACACCGATGATCGACAGTGGCACTGTAAACCAGATAACCAAAGGTTTACGTACCGAATTAAACAGCAGCATAGTGATAATGAACATCAATAGGTAACCCATTGGCAGTGAACCAAAGAGCGACTCTTGCGCATCCTTAGAGGATTCGTATTCACCGCCCCACTCGATGCTGTAACCTGAAGGAAGTGGCAGTGCTTCAATTTTCGGTTGTACTCGAGCAAATAAGCTTGCCGGTGTTTCATCGCCTAATACGTCATGGTCAGCCAACACTGTTAACGTACGCTTACGGTTCTTACGTTGAATCAGAGGCTCCGACCATTGCAGTTCTACACCATCAATCACTTGTTCAACTGGGATGTAAGTCTGTAGTGACGGGCTCCAGATCTTCACGTTGTTTAGTGACTCAAAATCAAAACGCTCTTCTTCAGGTAAACGTGCAACGATAGGCAGCATGTGTGTACCATCACGCAGCAATCCGATGTTGTATCCACCAAACGCCATTTGCAGTGTATGAGACAAGTCTGCCTTTGAGATGCCTAAGCGACGCGCCTTAGATTCATTAAATAGAGGCACCAACTCTTTGGTACGCTCGCGCCAGTCGTGGCGTACGTTGCGAGCACCTGGATCTGCAAGCAGGATATTTTCTACGTCAGTCGCAATAGTGCGCAATACATCTGGGTCTGGGCCAATAACACGCGCCTCGATTTTAGATGCAGGTGATGGACCAAACTCAATCAACTTGAACTGGAACGTTGGCTGTTCAAACTCAATCGCCAGCTTTTCATCAAGCTTTTCAAGTGTCGCGAACATGGTGTCACGATCAGTCGTTCTTACTTGCAGTTGAGCGTAGGCTTCATAACTCTTTTCTGGTTGGTAAGTCAGGGCAAAACGCTGCATACCTTGACCCGCCGTTGTAGTCACAAACTCAACATTGTCCAGCTTGCGAATGTAGCTCTCTACTTTCTCTGTTTGCTTAATGGTTTCACGGATATCAGTCCCTTCTGGCATCCACATATCAACGTAGAACATTGGTGTATTCGACGCAGGGAAGAACTGTTGCTTCACCATGCCGAAGCCAACGATCGATACAGCCAATAGGCCGACCATGCTCGCAACGGTCAACCAACGGAATCTCAGTGCAAACTTTAGCATCGCGCCAAATACGACAAACAAGATACCTTTGTATGGGTCTTCGTCTGTACCTGTTTTGTCTTCTTCCTTGAGCATTAAATCGGCTAGGAACGGTGTCAGTGTTAGAGCGGTGATCCAGCTTAGGAAAAGTGAGAAACACAATACCCAGAACAACGAACCCATGAATTCACCGGTTGCATCTTTCGATAGACCGATAGGAGCAAACGCTGTAATTGCAATAATGGTGGCGCCTAACAGAGGCCATTGCGTTTGAGTCACAATGTCTTTCGCGGCTTGTAGCTTACTTTTACCCTTCTTAAGTCCAACCAAGATACCTTCAACCACAACAATGGCATTATCCACCAGCATACCTAGCGCGATAATCAAAGCACCCAATGAGATTCGGTGCAGCTCTACCTCGTTGTAGTCCATCAAAATAAATGTACCAAACACCGTCAGCAGAAGTACTAGGCCGATAATTAAGCCGCTACGTAAGCCCATCGCAAACAGTAGAACAACGATTACAATAGCTACCGCTTCTACCAAACTGATGATGAAATCTGAAACGGACTTATCAACTTCTTGCGCTTGGTTGTAGAAATAGTTCAGCTCAATGCCCGCTGGTTTGATCGACTCAAGACGTTCAAGTTCTGCATCTAGCGCTTGACCAATCTCAACCACGTTTACGCCAGAAGAGAACGCAATACCGATGTTGATAGCAGGCTTGCCGTTATACGTCAGCACATTACCCGGTTTCTCCGCGATACCTCGTGTTACCGTCGATACATCTTTCAGACGAATCAGGTTACCCGTGTCACGTCCGTGGATGATCAAGTTTTCTAACTCTTCAACTGTGCTTAGCGTTCCGTTTGGTTTAATTGCAAGGCTTTGGCCATTGAGCATCACCTCACCAGAAGAAACCACACTGTTCTGTTGAGCAAGCAGAGAAGTCACTGTCGTCATGTCCAAGTTAAGTGCAGCTAAACGCTCCAAAGACATCTCAACAAAAAGTTGTTCCTGCTGATCACCAGCAATGCTGACTTTACCAACACCATCAACTAGCTCTAACTCACGGGTCAGATAATCGGCATACTGTTTTAGCTCAACGTAGTCGTAGCCATCACCAGTCAGCATTAGCATTACGCCAAATACATCACCGAAGTCATCAATGATCTGAACAGACTGTACACCACTTGGAAGAGTTGGCTGTAGATCGTTGATCTTACGACGCATTTCATCCCAGATCTGAGGCAGTTCATCAGGACCGTAGTCCATTTTCATGCTGACCATGATCTGCGACATGCCATCTGAAGAGGTAGACGTAATCTTATCGATATAAGGAAGCTGTCGAATCTCTTTCTCTAGCGGATAGGTCAGCTCCTCCTCTACTTCCATAGAGCTTGCGCCCGGATAGGTAGAGATGATCATTGCATCTTTAATCGTAAATGCTGGGTCTTCTAAACGTGAAAGGTTGCTAAAAGAGCTCACACCACCGATAGCTAAAATAACCAGAAACAGCCAGCTAATAACTTTGTTTTTTATTGAATATTCTGCGATGTTCATTCTGCTTTTCCTGACAATTTCATTCCATCACGTAACTTGCGTAAGTTAGAGTTGATCAGTTGGTCACCCTGCTCTACACCATGTGCGATAAGCGCACCTTGACCACTGATCTTTTCTACCTCAACTAGGTTTTTATAGGCTTGGCCATCTTCGAGTTTCCATACATAAAACTCATTGGCTTCCGAGCCTGCTTGTAGGGTGGTCATAGGCAGTTGATAACCTTGCACATCGCTCAAACCCGCTTTAGCCATATCAACGTTCACCGTAACGCTAGTACCTGGCATGACTGGAGTTTCAAGCTGTGGCATCGACATCCAAAACTCGTAAGTTCTCGATTGCGGGTGCAATTCACTAGTGTGCTCTAAATAAGTCAGAGGGTAAGAGCCTTCAATGCCACCAAAAGTCGCATTCGGGCGATAACTGCTAGAGCGCATGTCTGGGCTAATCGCAGCCAAAATTGAGTCTGAAACTTGAATGCGCACATACACCTTATCGTTTTGATAGAGGTTCAGCAGTGTTTCACCCGGAGTGGTATTTTCAAATTGCTTTTTATCGACGGTAGAGACAGTACCGGTGAACGGTGCGTGCAACTCGGTGTACCCCAGCGCTTGTTTAGCCGACGCCAAATTGGCAGACGCAAGCTTAAAGTTCGCCGTTAGCTGATCAAATTCAGACTTTGAAAGCATCTTGCTGGCAAACATCTCTTTACCACGCTCTAGCTGCTTATTAGCAAGATCATATTGAGACTGTGCATCTACTACATCTTGACGGTAAGTGTCGCCATCAATTGTCGCTAATAGCTGACCTTTTTTAACCACGTCGCCCGCTTCTACGAGCACTTGGTCAATCTCACCGGCAATGCGAAATGCCAATGGTGTCAATTCTGCAGCCATCACTTGGCCGTTGAAATTACGGAATTGCTCTTTAAGAGGTGCTTTCACTTCAAAAGTCGATACCGTTAGTGTTGGCTGCTCTCTGTGTACGGTTTCGTTATTACATGCAGCAAGTGCCAGCGTTGAAGCAACAACGACCGCTAATTTATTGAATTTCATTAAATGCCGCCCTCACGCGTCCACGCTTTTACTTGCTGTCCATCAACCAATGCATCTACGCCCGCTTCGACAATTAAGTCGCCGCCCATGAGGCCACCGACAACGCGACCATTTTCATTCAGCGCAACGGTCACTTTTGAGATCATTTGGGATACAGGGTCGTAACGCCAGAGTTCACCTTGGGTTTCTTCTTTGGTTACCCATGCTGAATCTACAATACCGATGCCTTTTTCATCGGTGGATTTTTGAACTTCAACTTGAGCTGTCATACCAGACAGTAAATTCAACTCAGCTGGCTTTTGAATTGATACAACCGCTTGGTAGCTGTTGGTATCTTCGTCCGGTTGCGTCGAAATCTCTTTGAAGCGTGTTGGAATGCGAATCCCGCGATGGCTGTCCATCACGACCCACATGTTGGATTGAACAAAATCGTTAATGCTACGATCTTCCAGTTTGGCAACAGGAACCGAGAAAGTAACGTCCATAGCACCGTGGTTCAAAATATTGAGAACTGGCTGTTTCTCGCCGATAACTTGATGTTGCTTGCCAAAGACCATAGACACAACACCATCAAAAGGCGCCACTAGCTTTGTATAACCTAGGTTGGTTTTCGCTTGCTCAAGTTCTACACCAGCAGCTGTGTAGTTATTCACTGCTTGGTCGTAGTAATCGGTACTCACCAACTTCTTAGCATAAAGTTCTGAAGCTTGTTGGTACTGACTATTTGCAAGATCGTATTTTGCCTGCGCTGCATCGAGTGCGATTTGGAAATCTGTCGAGTCTAAAACAACCAGTGTCTCGCCCTTTTTGACATCTTGCCCCATGCGAACTGCGAAGTTGTCGATCTGACCACCCACTTGAAAAGAGAGTGCTGCGCGGTCGGTTGCATCCACTTTAGCGATGTAGCTATCAAGCTCGATATTGGTCTGTTTCGGGATCTCCAATAACTTCACTGGCTTGATAACCAGTTCATTTTCTTCTGATTGTACTTTGTTACATCCGGTCAAGGAGCTCGCTAGGAGGATGACTGCTACAACAGCTCCTAGCGTCTTTACCGGTTTGGCTCTGAAAGATGATTTGGACTGCATTAAGCGGCTCCATTTAATTATTATGATTTACTACACAGGTGTGCAGTATATTTAAATTAACGGAATTAACAAGCTTTACTTTCCACCTGTGCAGTATTTTTTATTTCGACAAAAACAGTGTAGAATTAGAACATCATCCTAATTTGCGAAATGACAATGACAGAAAAAATGACAATGACTGAAAAGAAGCAAGGCCGTAGAAGTGCCAAAGATGCTGAAGAAACACGTTTTCAGATCATGACCATTGCGGCGGAGTTGTTCTGCGACCAAGGCTACGAACGCGTTTCGTTGCGTAATATCAGTGATAAGGCGGGCGTTTCTCACAGCTTGATCCGCCATCACTTTGGGAGCAAAGAGAAGATTTGGCACGCGATCAGCGATTGCTTGCATGCGTATTTTCAAGCTTACATCGCTAAGATCATGCAAGAGCTGCCAAAAGACGTAACGCCAAAGGTCACCCTATATCTGTTTTCTATGCGACTGTTCACCAATATGATCCACTCTCGAAGACCGATGCAGTTGATTTCAGACTCAGTACGACAAGAAGACAACCTTGTTGACTATTTCATTGATAACGTCGGTGACATCGAGCAAGAGATCAACATGCTTGCAGATGAATACAATGCTGCTTACCCAGAGCACCCTATCAACATTTATGAAATTAAATGGCAGATGATCATCTATGCCAACGCCGCCGTGTGTCTAACTCCATTTATGGAAAGTACATGGAATGAAGGTGATATGGTTGCTACCCCTGACGAAGCATTGATGAACCATTGGCAGATGTTTAACAAACAGATGATCAACACCTACAAGGTTGACGAAGAATGGGTTCTAAATCCGAACACGCTTGAAGAGCTGATTTACGACGTACCGTGTGTGTGGAAATGCAACCCTGAGCACCACGAGTAGCAATAAATCAAGTAGTTAGGTTTATAGATAATCACGTTTTATAGATACATAGCAACGTAAGTCGACCTTCAATCGAAAGATACAGAAAAGGCGCTATGGATAGTATCCACAGCGCCTTTTGTATTTCTAAGCCATGACGCGAGCCTTAACGGCGCGCTTTACCGCGGTTTTGGTGAATCTTGAGCTTCGCTTTCATCTTGCGTTTTTCAGATGAACGGCTCTTACCACGACGACCTGTACGCTCTGGCTCAACCTCTTCAATCAAGCTAGGTTCAAAGCCCTGTAGCCACTCTTGTGGTAGGCGCTTATCAAGCAAACGCTCAATCGCTTCAAGCAAGTATTCTTCATCTCTACTCATTAAAGAAATAGCCAGGCCTGTATTGCCAGCTCGACCTGTACGCCCTATGCGGTGAACATAATCTTCGGCCTTGTAAGGCATATCGTAGTTTACAACTTGTTCCAGTTGTTGGATGTCAATACCTCGTGCCGCAACATCGGTTGCAATCAAAGCTCGGACCTTACCTGACTTAAAGTCATCCAGCGCCTTTTGGCGAGCACCTTGGCTTTTATCACCATTGATTGAAGCTGCTTTGATTCCGTCTAACTTCAACTCTTTAACTAACGCATCAGTACCTTGCTTAGTCTTAGTGAAGACTAGGACCTGCTGCCAGTTTTTAGAGCCGATCAAGTAAGCCAATAGTTCACTTTTGCGCTTCTTATCTACTGGGTAAACCATCTGTTTTACGGTTTCAGCCGTGCTATTGGTTGGCGTTACTTGAATCTCACTTGGAGACTCCATCATACGATGCGCAATAGATTTGATTTTGTTGTCAAAAGTCGCAGAGAAGAACAGTGTTTGACGAACATCATTCATGCGTTTCAATATACGTTTGATGTCTGGCATAAAGCCCATATCAAGCATACGGTCCGCTTCATCAAGCACAAGAACTTCGGTTTGGCTTAACATGATGTTCTTAGTGAACATGTGGTCAATCAAACGTCCCGGCGTTGCGATCAGAATATCCGCGCCCGCTTTTAGATTGTCGGTTTGAACTTTCATACTAGTGCCGCCATAAGCAACCACAATTTTAAGTCCAGTGCCTTCAGCATAACTGGTAATGTTGTCGAAGACTTGCTGTGCGAGTTCGCGCGTCGGCACTAATACCAAAGCTCTCACCAGTTTAGGATTTGGAATCACATTGTCTTGACTAGCCAACAAACGTTGAATGATTGGTAAACCAAACGCCGCGGTTTTACCCGTACCTGTTTGAGCACCAGCCAGTACATCTTTACCTTCTAACACGAGTGGGATCGCCTGCTCTTGCACGCTTGTCGGGGTTGTGAAATTTAGCGTCTGTAATGTAGACAGCAACTGATCCGAAAGACCCAATTGTTCAAAAGTTTGGTTTGTATCAGACATAAAATGATGCTCAAAGTGGAAATAGGCGCGGATTGTAGCAAACCCCAATGGAACTGTTTACCTTTGTCATTGATTTTTCTTTGCTAACATTTCAATTTGCTGTTGCCGATGCTGCCAAGAGCGCTCAAGTACGTCTGGGTAGAGCTCATAAAAGTGACACTGCAACTTATCATAGTTAGCGGCGAGGTCATCAAAGCACTCCTTCAGTACTGCGAGTCTTGGCCTTCGTAAAGACATTCTCTCTAATACCATAGAAATTGAATCCATCGATTCGTAGCTTTCTAACCAGCGTTGTTGGGACATTTTCTGATGGACCAAAAGAAAATTCTCGGGCCAATGCGCCTCTGAGTCTTGGCTTATCTTACTATGTGAATTCTTACAGAATTGTTTAAGTGAAGAGTTAGAGTATGTTGACCAGTTTGTGGCTAAGCAGTGATCCCAAAAGACATCAAGCGCAATTGGAGCAAAGCGTTGAGTCTCTTTTCTGAACAATGTTTTCGCTTGCTTGGAGATCACATGAGAATCGGTGTAGCTATCGACAAACCGATGCAGTCGAATACCATCAGCTAAGGGTTGAGAATAGTGTTTTGAGGGATCCCCTTTCACAAAGTCACCGAGCAGGTTACCTGCTAAGTCACTACGACAGTGATTTGCGATATGAAGATGGGCAAGAAAGTTCATTGAACCTCATTAAAGTAGAGCCGATTGGAGACATAGTAAACGCACTCCATAATCTTAGCTAACTTTAATGAGGACGTAGGTTAGTTTGACGAGCTAAACATCTCTTCGGCTAATTGCTGAACTGCCTGTTCGTAATCAGAAAGGTCGATGCCAATTTCCATCGCATCTAACAGCTCGAGACTTTCGTCATTAAAATATTGGTCACTCATATTGTGCCCTTCTATTCCTTATCATAGGCTTTCGCCCTTACAACTAAGTGTCTCCATATTGTGCGTTAAATATGACAGATTTATGAAGACACTCCGTGTTTCCCAACAATTTTTAATGCGCTCTTTTTGAGCAGCACACTTCTGTTCTAAATCGGCATTCGCGCTATAGGATCCATATCTCCGAAGTTGGGTCGCGCGCCCACACTATTACTGGTCACGTCCCACCGACTCAATCTTTTCTTCACCAAACTATGAATCAGATCATAGATAAACGATTGCTTTGTACTTTAAGTCGATTAGAAAAACCCAAGTGTATACATTTATTTACAGTGGATATAAAAAATTACATTTAACCTTGCATTCATTATAAAACTCCCACAAAATGCAGCTAATCCATTATTATTACTGGCTATTGGCGACTTACTCAGTACATAAGCCAAGTAAAAACCACATAACGTAAAGAATTATATACAATGACTAAATCAAAGGTTTTCGGTAGTACTTTGATCATCGCAGGCACCACTATTGGTGCAGGCATGCTCGCCCTTCCTCTAGCTTCTGCTGGTATCGGATTTTCAACCTCACTTGTTTTAATGCTCGGCCTGTGGGCACTAATGGCATTCACGGCTCTTCTTATGGTTGAACTACACCAGTTTGCGGACTCAGATGCGACGCTTCACACCTTGGCGCATAACATTCTTGGTAATAAAGGGAAATGGATTGCAAGCTTTGCGGTGATGTTCCTATTCTATGCATTGTGTGCCGCGTACATTGCTGGCGGTGGCGCTCAGTTTAACCAACGTGTGATGCAGTTAACTGGGCTAGAGATCAGTAGTCAATTGACTACACTGCTGTTCACTATCATCGTTGCGACGGTGGTAACGATTGGTACTCACAGTGTAGATAAGGTTAATCGCGTCCTATTTGGCTTAAAGTTAGTTGCGATGGTGCTGGTACTTAGCTTTCTTGCGCCAAACGTAACCTCTCAATACTTACTGAGCATGCCGCTACAGCAAGGTCTGATTGTTGCAGCAATTCCTGTTGTGTTCACATCATTCGGCTTTCACGGCAGCATCCCTTCTATCGTTCGCTACCTAGATGGTGACGTACGCTCACTGCGTAAGGTCATGATTGTGGGTTCGGCACTGCCTCTTATTATTTACGTGTTTTGGCAGAGTGTAACGCTAGGTGTTGTTAGCCAAGAGCAACTTCTGAATGATTCAAGCTTGGGTGCGCTGTTGGTATCACTTTCTCAAACAGTACAGCAATCCAATTTAAGCATGATCGTTGGTGTCTTTGCTGACTTAGCACTTTTAACATCATTCATTGGCGTAAGCTTAGGTCTGTTTGAGTTTATGGGAGACTCTCTAAACGACAAACTGGGCCAAGGTAAACGTATCAAAACGGCGTTAGTAACTTTTGTTCCACCACTGGGTTTTGCGCTTTTCTACCCTCAAGGCTTCATTATGGCGCTAGGATACGCAGCAATTGCCCTAGCAGTGCTTGCAATCCTTTTACCTACAGTAATGGTCTACAAAGTGCGCTTCACTCAACAACCATCATCTCAAGACTCAAGCGCCACGGCTTACCAAGTAGCAGGCGGCAAGTTGGCACTAATCACTGCAGGTACAGTGGGTATGATCATCATCGCGATTCAAATTATGATTTCAGGTGGTTTGTTGCCTTCACTCGGCTAAATTGATTAATTTATCAAAAGTGATTGATCTGGGTCCCAATTATAGAAATTGATTATCATTTAATTTCATAAACAGTCGACCCAGATCACATATTTATTGCGTGCGGTTATTTAAAGTCCTCGTTAAAGGAATTATCGTGGAGTTATCATGAAAGAAGTACAGTTTCGAACGATAGACAAACTGTTTATTAAAATGTCGATCAACGACAAGATGTGGGTTATTTTCCTCATCTTCTTAGTTGCCCTTGGCAGTCTATCAACGAACACCTACCTCAATCAGCTCAGTCAAATTGAACAAAATGCAAAGACTTCAGCTGAACAACAACTCAAGGGTATGTTGTCTGTTTCTGACTCCCCAGAGTCAACACTGTTAACCCGTTCTTCAAGAGCGACTTCAACAGACACATCAATCAACAGTAACGGCTCTGTAACGGCTACCCAACAGGGTAAAGACGGCCAATACTACTCTCTTACTCTACCTGCAACCGATGTTGCCGATCAGAAGCAAAGCGCACTGAATACCTTCTTACTCAGTTTTTTATGGTGTGTTCCTTTTGGCATTTTCTGCTACTGGGTGGCAACCTTTATTGGTGGCGCACTTTGGGTACTTTACTCAACGACAGAAAAGATTGGTGATGGCGACTTGAGCTCTCGTCTTGGTTTCCACCCAGGTCGTGATGAATTCGGTACAATCGGTTGTGCACTTGACCGTTCTATGGACACCTTGAGCGAGCTTGTGAATAACGTCAATGAAAGTGCAGCGACGCTAAGTGAAACCTCTTCTTCGTTCGAAGCAGAAGCAAAGCGCAGTGAAACTCAAATTAGCAGCCAACACGCTTCTCTTGATTCTGTTGCAACGGCAATGGATGAGATGACTGCTTCCGCAAACGAAGTGTCAAACATCGCAGCACGTTCAACCGAGCAAACAGAAAATGATGCTCAAGCGATTAACCAAAGCCACGGTAAAGTTCAGCAAGCTATCGCAGAGATCACTACCCTGTCATCATTGATTGAGCAGGCTTCATCTTCTGTAACGAGCCTTAACGTTAACACAAGCCAAATCAATGAGGTGATCACCACCATCAATGCCATTTCAGAGCAAACTAACCTACTCGCTCTGAACGCAGCTATTGAAGCCGCACGTGCAGGTGAACAAGGCCGTGGTTTTGCAGTTGTTGCCGATGAAGTTCGTACACTTGCGAGCCGAACTCAGTCAGCAACGGTAGAAATCCAAGCGATGATTGAGCGTCTACAACAAGAGAGCCAGAATATTGCGAAGATCACTGAGCAAACCGTTGACCAAGCACAAACAAGTAGCCAGTTGATTTCTAATATCGGTGACGATGTAAACTCAATCTCTGATTCGGCTCGTGCCCTAATGGATATGAGCGCACAAATCGCCTCTTCTGCCGATGAGCAAAGCAACGTAGCTAATAGCATTGCGGCTGAACTGAATGACATTCGTAGCCAATCAGATGTCATCAAAGAAGTTGCTCAAAACACCTCTAATGGCGTTTCGAATCTAACTCGTGCTTCTGTTTCACTATCTAAGACTTTAGCGAAATACCGCACTTAAGGCTTGGCTTTGATTAGCAGCTAAAAAACCAAAGAAGGACTCCTCGGAGTCCTTCTTTTTGTTTGCCATCTCGTTAAGCTGAAGCAAGCTTCTCTTCTTGTTCTGCCGGTTCTCTAAAGAATAAACTATAAAGCACTGGTACAACTCCAAGTGTTAATACCGTCCCGACGATCATACCGAAGATCATCACAATCGACATTGAGTACCAAAATTCACCTCCCGACAGTGCTAAAGGCACTAGCCCAAGAATCGTGGTTAGTGTTGTCATCACAATTGGTCTCAGACGCGTCATACATGCTGATATGATTGCACTTCGTACTCCCTCACCCAATTTACGGTTCTGTTCAATACAGTCGATAAGTACGATGCCATTATTGATGATAATACCTGCCAAGCTGAAGATACCGAGCATCGCTGGGAACGTGAAATACGCCCCTGTAATTAACAGACCAGAGATTGCTCCAATCAAAGAGAGTGGGATCGTGAGCAAGATGATCAATGGCCTACGAATCGAATTAAACTGCAGTAGCAGTAGTAGAATCATCACAGCGAAGCATTGAGGAAGATAACCAAACAACGCGCCATTTGCTTTGCTCGCACCTTTAAGCTCGCCCCCCAATGCGATTCTA
Organism: Vibrio sp. D420a; assembly: GCF_030248625.1. NCBI lineage: Bacteria > Pseudomonadati > Pseudomonadota > Gammaproteobacteria > Vibrionales > Vibrionaceae > Vibrio > Vibrio sp. D420a. The sequence goes on from NZ_JAHGAN010000002.1 coordinate 361,975, forward strand.
TAGCCCGGAGGTAACTCAATTCTGTCGAGCGTCGGTTTCATCAGCTTATTGAGTTCGCTGGCTTGTAGGCTCTCATGTTTAACACTGATAGTGACCGTGCGTTCTAGATCAAAGCGACGAATCACCGCTGGCTCGCTGATCGCGACAATTGATGCAAACTGTACCAAAGGTAGAGCTTGGCCATTAGTTGATGACACGATTTGCGTCGTGAACAACTTTTCGAGCGTCTTTTCAGTGTCCGCCGCGCCAACAATTACTGGGATCACATCTTCGTCATTTCTAAAACTGGTCACCTCTTTTCCACGAAGATAACTGTCAAGACTGGTTGCAATATCTCGGCTGCTCACGCCAGCGCGAATAGCTTGAGCTTGGTCTATGTCTAAGATTAGCTTTGGAACATTGTTCTCCCAATCGTTAGCAACACCGACTGCACCTGGTATTTGACGCAGCGCTAGTTCAATCTTCTTAGCAACGCTCTGTATCACATCGATATCTTTACCAACGACTTGATACTCAACCAATCCGAGTTCGCTGCCACCCAGCCACATACGCTTAGCCTGTCCACTCGCTTCAGGAAGCTGCTCCATGATGAATTGATTCGTTTTCTGCACCATATCCAGCGCTGCAGTGTAGTCTGTAGTATTCACCACCATAAATACGCGGTTTGGTGCCCGATCAACCGGAGATAAGGCAAGGAAGAAACGTGGTCCACCATCGCCAACATAACGCACCATATTCACAACATCTGGGTTCTGCTTCTTATCAAGCAGCCACTCTTCTAAACGTTTCGATACTCTATCTGACTCTTCCACCTTGGTACCTGCAGGTAAGTCAACAAACACCAGATACTGATTCCGCTCAGAGCCCGGCATGAATTGGACTGTGACGTAACGAAAGCTATAAATCGAGACCGCAAATATCGCGATCACCACGGCCAGAGTACTCAGGCGAAAGTTAAGAATAGCATTAACAAATCGACGATAAGCCAATTGAAGCTTGGATAGCTCTGGCTCTTTATCACCTTTTTCACAATCTTGATTCTTTGGCTTGATAAACCAAACACACAAAGCTGGAGTTGCAAACAAACACAAGAACCATGAAGACAATAATGCGATGGTGATTACTTGCGACAGTGAACGTAAGTACTCTCCAGTCACATCTTGTGCTAGTAGCAACGGCATAAACGCCAAAATCGTCGTTAATGAAGAAGTTAGAAGTGGTACCGCCATCGCTTTTGAAGCTGAAATGGCTGCGTCTACACGCGCTACACCATGAGATATTTTACTCTGGATGAACTCAGCCATCACAATGCCGTTATCCACCAGCAAACCAAGAGAAATAATAATGGCGGCAATCGACATTCTTTGTAATTCAACGCCCCAGATCGACATACCGATAACCGTAAGTAGGATAGTTAATGGGACAATACTGCCGATAATCAGCCCCATTCTTAGGCCTAAAAACGCCATCACCACCGCCAATACTACAGCGACAGTTTGCATTAAGTTCGTGGTTGCTGAGCTAACTGCTGCGTTAACTTTATCTGGTTGGAAAGTCGCTAACTCTAACGTCATACCGACAGGTAAATCCCTCTCTACCTGAGCGATAAACTCTTTCACTTTTGTGCCAAATTCATCACTTTGACTACCAGAAGCCATTGCTGCTGCGATGATAACCGCTTTTTTCCCGTTGAAATATACTGGCGTATTAAATGGGTCTTCATAGCCGACTTCAACGTCTGCTAAGTCTCGCAAATAGACGGTATTTCCAGATTCTCGTTCATTGAGATCCAGCTCTAAGATCTCTTCAACAGAGTTAAAATTACCTGTTGGCTCTATCTCAATCTGCATGGTGTCGGTTTCGATCACACCTCCAGGAAGTACCACATTACGCGCTTGTAGTGCCGATACGATCTGCCTGAACTGGAACTTTTCATTAGTTAACGCACCGTGTTTGGCATTAACCCAAATTCGCTCTTCATTGACCCCATAAAGTTCTACTTGAGAAACAGTTTGGATACTGCTTAATCTATCTTGGATCGTTTCTGCTGTTTTTCGTAGCTCGTGATGATCGAAGCCATTACCAGACAACGCGATGGTTGCAGAGTAAACCTGTCCGAACTCATCATTGACCATTGGGCCAATTGTGCCATCTGGTAGACTCCCCTTCATATTATCCATGCGATTTCGGAGCGTGTCCCATATCGGTTGGAGGTTGAAGTATTTGTCATGCACCGTCACTGTAATTTGAGCAACACCTGTTCGTGACCAAGACTTTATCTCGCTCACTTCTGGAATCTGCTTAATCTCACGCTCTAAGGGCTTTGTTATGAACTTCTCGATGCGGTCTGGCGACATACCTGGAAACTGCGCTACTACCACAGCGCTACGAATCAAAATTTCAGGGTCTTCTTTACTCGGTGCATTTTTAAATGTACTGATACCGAGCACAAATAACATCACTAAAAAGACTTGAGTAAACCGATTATGCTTAAGCGCGAGTTCAGTAATTTTGTACATACTGCGCCCTCCCTACAGGCCTTGCCAAAGGGTCACTTGCTGCCCTTCATATAGATAAGGGATCCCCGCTGTAACAATCTTTTCACCCTCTGATAAGTTATTGAGCACAACTACCTGAGCATTGATATTACGTTTGGTTTTGACGTATCGCTTTTCAAGAGTGTTTGTTACCGGATCAACAACGTAGATAGCCGCATCGTCGCCGTTTAGATCTGGACTACGATCGTTAAAGTCAAACGCTTCTAAAGGCAATAACACCACGTTTTGGCTCTCGCCACCAATTGATAACTCCACATCCGCAGACATACCATTTCTCAATGCCGCATTAGTATCATTGAGTTGAAGCGTTACCGAATAAGCATTTCCACGCTCAACGACAGCACCAATTTCAGAGACGGTTCCAACAAGCTGTGCGTTATTTAGCGCAGAAATCATAACTAGCGCCTTATCGCCGTAAGTGACTTCTTTGATCAAAGATTCTGGAACCAAGAAATCCACTTCATAAGCAAAGTCATTCACTAACTCCATGATCTGCTGACCAGCGCTGATCTTGGTAAACTCATCCACCTTTACTTGGCTAATTTGACCAGAGAATGGGGCGTAAAGCTTTGCTCGTTTAAGGTTAAGCTCCGCATTCGATAAATCGGTCTGTGCAAGGTTCTCTTGCTGCTGTTTGGCATCTAGGTCTGCGCGAATAGCGATCAGCTCAGATTCAGAGACAAAGCCTTTAAGGTTAAGTTTTGCAGATCGCTCGTACTTATCTTCCGCTTGCAGTTTAGCTACACGAGCTGCACCTAACGCAGCTTGCGCTTTACGCACAGCCAAGAGCAGGTCGCTTGTCTCTAACTGGGCCAGAACTTGTCCTTTTTCAACACGCTGCCCTTTCGAAACTAAAAGCTGACTAACCGTTCCATTGACTTTGAAACTCAATGGTGAAGTTTGAGCACTGCGTACAATACCGCTCAGTTGACGAGTTTGAGTATGAGATTGAAATACAGCGGTAGTGAATTTCACGCTGCGAATAGACGGACTTTGTTTTTCAGTCGTGTCAGAATTTTGAGGGCCACATCCTGTCAATAGAAGGGCAATAAAGAAAATGATAAGTTTCACATTAGAATCCAGTTTATGGTACTGCATCCCAGTATAGCAAACTGTATAATGGTTATCTAATGTAATATCAGTAGCATGAGCTCAGTCGCAATTGAACAAAACTTAAATAAGAAACCTGTTTAAAAATTGGGCTTGGAGGTACTCTAATAGAGCGAAGTTATCGCTTTTGACTTGCTGCAGGTGACCATAATGAATAAAACAGACGCACCAACCGACGACATCACATGCCCACTTTGCCAACATGATGAATATCTGCTTTCAAACTGTGGAGAGAAATTTACTTGTGCTGCTTGTGGGTTCCATACTAAACAATTTACAAAAATAGTCCGGATCCAACCCAATACTACCCCACCAAAGCACCAGAGTATGGTGTATCAATTGAGTAATGCTTGCCATTAAGCCAAGCAGATATCTCTTCAAGACTATAGATATCAATAGCGCCTGACTCCTCGGAGTCAGCTTTTGGTGTTCTGACTAACGTACTAGGTAGATTAGGCCTTAAACGGAAAGATTGAATACCAGCACGTACTCCAGCTTCAATACCTTTAATCGTATCGTCGACGTAGATACACTCATTAGGTAAGAATCCCATGTTCATTGCGGTGTACATGATCAAATCAGGCTCTGGTTTCCAACTGTTGGCATCGAATGCCGAAAAGATTTTACCTTTGAAGTCGTCGAGCATCCCCGTCATGGCCAAAGAGGATTCAACTCGCTCTTTTGGCGCATTTGAAGCAATACAGAACTCAACCCCTTGGCTTTTAAGAAACTGTATCAACTCAATAGCACCGTTCATTGGCTTTAAGAAACGCTGAAAAAGCGCTTCAAGCTCTGTGCGATATAGAGGCTCTAATGTGTCGATAGAGATTGAGAGCCCTAGGCGTTGCTGTGTATCCATTAAGATATCAGCCAGCTTGCCACCCTGAAAATGTGCGTAACAATCTTCAAGTGATAAAGAGACATTGAACTGCTCGAAAACGTTAACCAACGCTTGGCAACACAGTTTCTCGCTGTCTATCAATGTTCCATCACAATCAAATATCACACATTTTGTTTGCTCTAATCTCATCGTTGCACCACTTACCTAAAGTTCGACTTTCATCCTATAGGCATATAGTTTTATCAGGCATGACTGATGTAGCATTTTGTTCAAAACTACTTAATTAACTTCGCGAAATATGCGACAGATCACCTTAATAACCCTATTTATAAATTACTTACAGGGATTATCACCCTAAGCTTGTTAAAACTCAGTCTTATTGGGTTAGTTTGTCGATAATTTAAACACCATGACATGACATTAATGTGAAGCAAAGCTAATGGTGTATCAGTGAATTAGTACGAACGCTTATCGGTTATTAGGTTGTGACAGAGGATTGTTGAAATTTGCTAGATAAGTAGTAGAGCTCTAACGTGTGCTAGCTAAAGTGGGAGCGCCGCCCCCACTCTTTCTATCAGCTTTCCACCCAAAGTTTCGTATTTGAAGTGATAGAGCTACCTAGTAAAGACACCAGTTGTTGAGCAAAACCGATTGTGTCCTGCCCCGCTTGGTTAACGATATCTGAAATTAGTACGTCATCGCCCTCTACAGTAACAATTGCACTTGCTACAACATCAGGGCCAGAGGTTCCAATATAAAGTTGGTGCTCATCAGACAAGATAATTTGACTCAAGAACTCAAGGATATGAGTTTTATCGAATTCACTTTCATAGACACTGGCTTGATTAAGCGAAAACAGGACGGTGAGCTTATGAAAATCGACTTTATGAATTTCTTCGATATCGGAGGGAGCTTGATTTGAAGGAAGCAGTTGATAGCTTTTCTTGACTAGGTTGGCTTGATAAACATCTCGACCAAGCAAACTCTCTTTTGCAGGATAAGCCACATCAACTTGGCTTGCTAACCACGCATTCTTTTTTAGCGCAATTTCAGGTATTTCATTATTCATTCTTTTACTACCTACTTTTAGTATCCCCAAATATCACAATTATTTGGAAGGCACACGGTCGCCTTAGGCGCCGAGCTACAAGCAGAGAGCATACAGAGCATCGTAACTACCAACAAGTACTTTAAATGCTTCATAAATTAAGGTTCTCCCAATACTGCCTTTTCGAATAGAGCGAAAAGCTCTACACTCGTATTCAAGCTTTCAATACTCCTTATAGTAATTAGAACTCTATAAATTAAAAGGACTTCTTATGAAAAAAGCCCTAATCGCATTAGGTATTATGACCATGTTGGCTGGTTGTTCAGATAACGAAGTGGGTGACGTATCACTTGGCTTCTTCACTTTGAAAGATATTAAGATCTCCCATCTCGACGATGAAAAGATCCCAGGCGTCACCTGCCACATCGCTTCTATCGAGGCTGACTTCTCTCTCGCAGACCCAAGTGACAGTTCAATCTCTTGTCGTCAAACCGGTGACATTACGCCCGAGATGATTGCAAAAATTGATAAGAGCGCCTCAGGCGAGGTGGTCTTCAAGCAATCAAAGAGTATTTTCTTTAAGACAATGAAGGTAAGACGCATCTACGATGCAGAAAACCAAACCTTGCTGTACCTCTCTTACACAACCAAAGAGACCGAAGGTAGTTTCAAGCATAGCCTTTCGACTGTTCCACTATGGGGTACTAAAGCTTATATTGACCCAGCAACACTATCTGAGCAGCAAAAATAAGCCATTGGTTTAGTTTTGTTCACTCACCTGTACATACAATGTGCAGGTGAGTCCGAATGTAATAAAAATGAAAGAAATTACAAAAATCTGTGATATCATGCGGCAAAATTTTCTCACTGTAATTTTCTTATGAAATTTCCTGGACAGCGCAAATCTAAGCACTACTTCCCTACACACGCCCGTGATCCACTCATCAACCAGATGAAGGAAACACCAAAACTGTTTCGCCCAATTATTGTTGGTGTTGGTCAAACAATTGTAGATATTGAAGCTCGTGTTTCAGATGAGTTCCTGGCTAAATACGATCTGAGTAAAGGTCACTCTCTCGTTCTAGAAGAGAGCAAAGCTGATGCCCTATACGAAGAGCTCGTAGAAAGCGGCCTAATCACGCACCAATATCCAGGTGATACCATTGGTAACACTCTGCACAACTATTCAGTGTTAGCAGACAGCAAATCAGTACTTTTAGGTGTTATGTCGCGTAATATCGAAGTTGGCTCATTTGCGTACCGTTACCTATGCCGTACCTCTTCACGTATGAACCTAAACCACCTACAAACTGTAGAAGGCTCTATCGGTCGTTGTTACACCCTTATTTCCGATGATGGAGAGCGTACATTCGCGATCAACGAAGGTGAAATGAATAACCTGCGTCCTGATAGCATTCCTGAAGATGTATTTGAAAAGGCTTCTGCACTGGTTGTTTCTTCATACCTAATGCGTGGTAAACCAGAAGATCCAATGCCAAAAGCAGTCGCTCGCGCTATCGAGATTGCTAAAGAAAACAATGTGCCAGTCGTACTAACACTAGGCACTAAGTGGGTAATCGAAGGCAACGCTGAATGGTGGCAAGATTACATTAAAGAGAATATCTCTATCGTTGCTATGAATGAAGAGGAAGGCCAAGCGCTAACTGGCGAGAAAGATCCTCTGCTTGCTGCTGATAAGGCACTGGAGTGGGTAGACTTAGTTCTATGTACCGCAGGTCCTGTCGGCCTATACATGGCTGGTTACACGGACGAAACAGCAAAACGTGAAACTGAACTGCCGCTTCTTCCGGGTAACATCCCAGAATTTAACAAGTACGAATTCAGTCGTGCAATGCGTAAAGATGACTGTAATAACCCTGTTAAGGTGTACTCTCACATTGGGCCTTACCTAGGTGGTCCACTAGAGATTAAGAACACTAATGGCGCGGGTGACGCAGCACTGTCTGCACTACTTCATGATATGGCAGCAAACAGTCACCACCACATGAATGTGCCAAACTCATCTAAACACGATCAGCCTTACATGACTTACTCATCATTGTCACAGATCTGTAAGTACGCAAACCGTGTAAGCTACGAAGTTCTAACTCAGCACTCTCCTCGTCTTGGTCGTGCTCTTCCTGAACGTGAAGACAGCCTTGAAGAAGCATACTGGGATCGTTAGTCGTAAGAACTGACGTTTTCTAACAAGGGTTGCATTATGCAACCCTTTTTATTTCAAGCTAATCAATTACACAAAATTATGTAAATTTCCGTGATGAGTTGGCATCGCGAGATTTGATCTCGCGCAATGACCTGATAAATCTGTTATCTTCCAGCACATAATTCGTGTGGTTAGCCTTTACATGGTCGATTTATACAGTATTATCGCCACGCAAACGTTTTCGTACCACCTTATCGGTTTCAACATAAGGATTTAATATGCTGTCTGATATTGAAATTTGCCGCTCTGCTTCACTTAAAAACATCAGTGATATTGCTCTCGGTGCAGGCTTAACCACTGACGAATTCCAACCTCTCGGATTACATAAAGCAAAAGTCTCTCTAGAAAGCCTAAAGCGTCTCGAACAGAAACCAAAAGGTAAACTGGTCCTTGTTACTGCGATTACACCAACACCACTCGGTGAAGGGAAAACTGTGACGACAATCGGTTTGAGCCAAGGCTTAGCAGCAATCAATCAGTCAGCAATGGCTTGTATCCGTCAACCTTCAATGGGGCCTGTATTTGGTGTCAAAGGCGGCGCAGCCGGCGGTGGTTACTCTCAGGTAGCCCCAATGGAACAATTGAACCTACACCTAACTGGAGATATTCACTCTGTTACAGCGGCCCATAACCTCGCATCGGCAGCGATCGACGCTCGTTTGTATCATGAGCAGCGAGAAGGAGCGGAAGCCTTTGAGCAACGTTCTGGTTTGAAAGCGCTCAATATTGACCCTAAGCGCATTGTTTGGCGACGAGTCCTCGATCATAACGATCGTGCACTACGTATGATTACCGTCGGTCAAAACGAAGAAGGTAAAACCATTAATGGCTTTGAACGTGAAGACGGCTTCGATATTTCTGCAGCTTCTGAGCTTATGGCAATTCTCGCGCTCGCAGAGGACTTACAAGACCTACGTAAACGTATCGGACGCATTGTATTAGCTTACAATCAAAACGGTGAGCCGCTGACGGCTGAAGACTTCCAAGTCGCTGGTGCAATGACTGTAACCATGAAGGACGCTATCGAGCCAACATTGATGCAGACGTTAGAAGGCGTACCTACCCTGATTCACGCAGGCCCTTTTGCCAACATTGCTCACGGAAACTCGTCGATCATTGCAGACAATATTGCACTGAAACTTGCAGATTACGTCGTAACTGAAGGTGGTTTTGGCTCTGATATGGGCTTTGAGAAGGCGTGCAATATCAAAGCTACTGCGGCCAAACAGTCACCAGACTGCGCAGTGGTTGTAGCAACGCTTAGAGGCCTAAAAGCTAATTCGGGTCTATACGACTTGAGGCCGGGCACTCCTCTCCCAGACTCGATCTTCCACGACGACACACATGCTCTTGTCGCGGGCTTTGAAAACCTTAAATGGCATATCAATAACGTTAAGAAATATGGCGTTCCTGTAGTGGTTGCCATTAACCGATTCCCACAAGACTCAACACAAGAGCTTGAGCAACTTGCCTCATTAATTAGTGAATACGACGAAACTGTTTCGGTGGCAGTCAGTGAAGCCTTCGGTAAAGGTGGTGAAGGAGCAGTTGACTTAGCCAAGGCTGTCGTCGCCGCTTGTAAAACTCCGGCACAGTTCAAACCTCTCTATACGACAGAACATTCACTCGAAGAGAAATTCATGGCTGTTGCAGAAGTTGGCTATGGCGCATCAAGTTTAACTTTGTCTGACAAAGCAAAATCGCAACTGGTAGAGTTTAAAAAACATGGTTTTGACCACCTTTCGGTATGTCTCGCTAAAACGCCATTGTCGATTTCAACGGAAGCACACATTAAAGGCGCACCAACTCGGTTTGATGTTCCTGTGAGAGAGCTCAAGCTGTGCGCAGGGGCAGGATTTGTCTATGCACTATGTGGGAATGTAATGACCATGCCTGGGCTTCCTGACAAGCCAGCGTTTATGTCTTTAGACATTAATGAAAATGGTGAAATCATAGGCTTAAGTTAGCATTTATAGATGCTCAAAACAGCAAATTGCAGGTTATCGTCACGGTGAATGTAAGATAAGCTGCAATTTGCATGCAAAAGCAACAAATTGCACACATACCTCTCAACTAGGAAATTTACCTAATCAGTTCTGGGTAAAGATCACATTAATAACCCCACTAAATCTATAGTATTGCGCTGATTCTTTGGGGATTGTAATGAAAGCAAGCATAAAAAAACTCGCAGGCCAATTTCTCTGTACTGTCCTAGCCCTAGGAATAGTTCCCGCGCTATATATAAACTCCGAATTTGACCGTATAAAAGCGCAATATGACACGAACATAAAACAGGCCAGCCAAAATCAAATCGAATACAGTTTTCACGAGCTGGGTTTGATCATACGTGAAGTTTTTAACACCATTCCAACCATTGCTGAATCAACGACACTCAAACGAGCCATACAATCGCCTTCAAACGACAACATCCACGCTCTACAAGATCTATGGCTGATGCTAGCCAATGGTCAAAAGTACTACTCGCAACTTCGTTACCTAGATCTTAAGGGTGATGAAAGAATACGTATCAATTATCAAGATGGTGAGGCACGCGTTGTCCCTGATAGTCAGCTGCAAAACAAGGCGTCTCGTGACTATTTCACCACATTACAGCAACTTAAAGTTGGTGAGATTGCGTCTTTTGGTATTGACCTAGAGTATGAAAACGGTGAGCCAGTGACTCCCCTGCTTCCTGCCCTACGAATCATGACACCCGTCGCAGTAGATGACAGCATTGTAGGCTACTTCATTGTTAACCTGAACATGGTCGAGATTTACGACCGACTTCATTACACCTTTGGCTCATCACTGGCGCAGCCGATCCTAATTAATGGTTCAGGCCATATATTGATGTCGCCGGAACCAGACCAAGCATTTGGTCACCTCATCGATGCCCGTGCCGATAATACCTATGCAGTTACTCATCCAGAGCTATGGAATGAGATTCTACAGCAGCGCAGTGGCAGTTACTTTGATGGAAAAGATTGGTATTTTTACGCGGATATCAGCCCTAATATTGAACAGTTGGAAGGGCCTGTTCATATGGTATTGCACGTCGATAACCAACAACTTAGTGCACAATACCAGCAAGAATATACAGCAATCATTATTCAGATAGTGACTCTCTCTATACTCATCTCAATCGTATCTGGTGTTTTCGTTGCATGGAACGTTAACCACAAGAAGAACAGCATCGAGAGTCAACTCGCTAAGGCGGCGATGAACGGAATGTCGGCCTTAGTTATCACGGATCGTAATAATCGTATTGTTAAAGTTAATCGTGAGTTCACCCGTGCGAGTGGCTATACGCTTGAAGAAGTTAAAGGCAAACAACCTTCGATATTCGCTTCTGGTAAAAACAACCAAGAGTTCTACATGCGTATGTGGGCGATCATCAATGAGCGTGGCATGTGGGAAGGCGAAGTGATAAACCGTCGCAAAGATGGCTCCCTAATTACAGAAATCCTAAGAATCCAGACGATCAAAGATTCAAACAACGTGATTCAATTCTATGTTGCATCGTTCGTTGATATCAGTAAGCGCAAAGAGCTTGAAAACAAACTGCGTAACTTAAGTGAGAAAGACGCACTTGCTGGCTGTTGGAATCGCCGTAAATTTGATGAAGAGCTACGTGATGAGTGTAACCGTGTCGCTCGTTACCCTGAGTTTGAACAGTCTTGTCTAGCAATTGTCGACATCGACCACTTCAAACGCATCAATGATCAGTTTGGACACGACTATGGCGACAAGGTGATTCAGGTCGTGGCTGGCGTGTTACAAAGAGAATGTCGTGAGACCGACTTTGTTGCGCGCATTGGTGGCGAAGAGTTTGGCATTGTCCTACCCCATACCAAACCAAATGAAGCCTACTGTGTGCTTAATCGCCTGAGAGTTGCAATATCGCTCGAGCTTGATGATCAAGTCACAGTCAGTGGCGGCGTAACCAACGTAACGCATGACTCCAAACTCAGCTACAAATGTGCAGACTTAGCCCTCTATGAAGCAAAGGCAAACGGAAGAAACAACATCTGCTTGTTCCTGGATAGTGAAATGGAGCAAATCGCTTAGCACATAAATGACTAGATATAATTATGGCTCTTACTTTTACTCTCCGTTTTAGAGAGTAGAAGTAAGAGCCATTTTCGTTTATGAATACCGCTTAGTTCATCCCACCATAACCGTATTAATCCGGCCTTGGACAAAACATCAACTGCTTACCTTCAACTACCATGATGCAGTCCATATTGGCTGCATGAGCCGCCTGTTTTCCCAAATCTGTATCTTCAAACACAACGCACTGATCTGGTGACAGCCCCATACCTTTGCACGCATCCAAAAACGTATCGGGGTTTGGTTTGTGACGCTCCACGTCAGTCGCTGTAACCAAGCTATCTAACTTTGGCAAAATATCGGTTTTAGCAAGTAAGGTTTCTGCACTTTTACGTTGACTGCCCGTACCTACCGCAAGTCGTTTTCCTCCATAATGCTCTAACAGTAAATCATGGGTACAAGAGATCACATCACCTTTATTTTCAATATTGGCAAAGGCATCCATCTTGAACGCTGATACTGCTTTCGGATCCAAGCTCAAACCATATTTTGCGTTTACTTCACCCGCTATTTTGTAGCTCGGCATGCCACCTAGGCTATGTAGCCAAGATGCTTCAAATTCAAAACCAAAGTGATTGGCTGTCTGCTGCCATGCTTGGATATGCGCTGGCATGGTATCAATGAGAGTACCGTCCATATCGAAAATTAAGCCGTCATACTTGGTTAGATCAATCGTCATCGCTTTGTCACTCTAAAATAAAACTACTGATACCATAACCAATTACGAGTATCATGAGCCAACATTTTTTATGTTTATCAATGGTTATGTTACAAATATCGAATAACGTCTCTATACAATCTTGGGAGATTCAACTTACCGCTATTCGCGCCCAAGGTGCAGGCGGGCAAAATGTGAACAAGGTGTCTAGCGCAATCCACCTTCGCTTTGATGTCAAGCACTCTACCCTACCTGATTTTTACAAAGAGAGGCTACTGGCTTTGAAGGACAGCCGTGTTACCTCTGAGGGTGTAATCATCATTAAAGCGCAACAGTTTAGAACGCAGGAGCAGAACAAAGAGGATGCACTCAATAGGCTCAAAGCTTTGATCCTTGATGCAACAAAGGTAACAAAGACAAGACGTGCAACCAAACCCACTAAAGCTTCTCAGAAGAGACGTTTAGAAAAGAAAAAACAGCGCAGCAACACCAAACAACTGCGTGGCCGAGTGAGTTAACCAACGTTTAACTCATTTGTACCGGCTTAGCTCTCAAGTTTACGCCCCTCTAGTCAACGATAAGATCAACTTGATCAACAGCTTTCTTTGCTCGCCAGTTAACAACCGAGAAACAGCAGCCACATCGTCAACCGTTGTTTGAGTAGCTTCTAACGTATCCATCACCACATCTAAATCTGAAATCGCGAGTGAACGCGTCAGGGAGCGATATTGCGACATTTTAATATCGGCTTCGCCTCTCTCAATCCGCTGATATGTTTTCAAACTCATCCCAGCCATCGAAGCGAGTTTTTCTTGTGAAAGGTTGGCTCGTTTTCTTCGTTCAATAATTGCCAACACAATAGGTTCATTTGACATACTCTCGGCCCTCAAAAGACACTTATGTCCTATTTTCAGCAAAAAGCAGACCAAATTGGGCATAAACTATTTACATAAACGCCCAGTAGCATATGATGCTCCGCCTAAAAAACGTTATATTTCAAATAACTTGTGTTAGTTTATAAATTTAGCGCAATTAATAAACAAACTTAAACCACTCTCGGGAAGAGCAAATAAATTGCAAAATGCAAATACTAGCGATGCAAAAAACGACATTGCCAATCGCTTCAAAATTATATTTCCCTGTATTGAACAGTTGCTAGACACACGAAACCCAGTAGCAGAAATCACCACAGTTCAATTTAGGCTACTGACTTATAAGGAGTTATTACTTCACAGCCACAGCTTAACCAAAGCAGAAGTGGACAAAGGCTTTAATTCATTGACACCAGAAGAGAAAAAGATCGCTCAGTTAGGTGTATTACACATAAACAAAGCGATCTTAGAGATTGATGAGTTGTTGGCAGGGTTAGCGACGCGAACCCTGTAAGACTCGAGTAGAGCGAGTTCTTCTCAAACCCAGTGCGAGAAGAACTCCAAGCCATAAGGTTGATAACGCACCACCACTACTACTCTCACTAGAGTTGCTGACAGTTTGAATACTGCCGTGTTGACTTAAGTAAGCGGTACGTTTTAAATCCGTTGATGTTGCTTTCGGGGTTTCATTGCCATTGATGACACTCGTAATCCATGCATTGAAATCATTGATCTCTGTAAACACAGCGGTTACGCCACCAGTGTAGCCACATTGGCTCGGCCCGAAACTCGTTATGCCAACTTGTACATAATCCGAACCATCGCGCCAGTAAACTGGTCCACCAGAGTCACCTTGACAAGTACCACCGTTTAGTCGGGTTATTGGGCTGTAATCGCCATCAAAACAAACCTGATTATCAGTTAACGACGCACCATTCGTAAACAAGCCACTGCATGTTTGGTTAGTAATTAAGTTCAAATCCACACGTTGCAAAAGCTTGGTGCTATCAAATCCAGAAACAGTATCTCCATGTCCGATCGCGACAAACTCAGGCGTTGTTACTTGACTTCGGTAGTCCTCATTTTCGGGCAACTTAACGACATCATTAATAGAATCAATATTCATAGGGTCGGCTAATTTAAGAATAGCAACATCATTCTGCAGTAGCTGGCTCAGGTTATTGTCAAAACCATTGTGGTAATAAACCTCAGAGATACGATGACGCACGGCTGAGCCATATGGGTACTGGTTAACATCTTGGAGCTGAGGGACCACAACCGTAAACAATTGCGCTCGCTGATCACCATAAATACAGTGTGCAGCCGTCAATATGTGCTGAGTGTCTAAAATGGTTGCCCCACAATACGGGTCCGTAAAGTAAATGCCGTCATATTCCAAACTGTCTATAAACAGGCTAGCAATTGAGGGAAAATCTGAGGTGGAAGCATTGGTTCCATTAACAATATAAGGTGAGATATCTACATTCGAACTTGTTGCTGTGACTGTATCAGCGCACACTGCAAAACTTCCAATCAAAGGAAGTGCTCCTATCCATCTCCACTTCTTCGATAGTGTGCTTTTCATTACCGCTCTCCTACACCTTCAGGATACTCTTATTGATTAATCTTCAGTATAGCGGCTTAAATTATAAAAAATTAACTAATCAATCGATCAAATGTGATGTGTCCCCAAGATGATCAATAAGTTATATAAAAAGCAAAACCCCTTACCATCCACCATATGAATAGCAGTTGATAAGGGGAATGCGAAAAACAATCGGTTAAAAAATATTAACGATTAGCCACGGTAGTAACGTTGAGGTACAAACGGCATTTTCTCTACTGTCATTGCCAGTTTCTTACCGCGCACTTCCGCAAAGACTTCTGTACCAATTGCAGCAAGATCTGTACGTACATAGGCCATTGAAACAGGCTTACCTGCGTTAGGGCCTGCGGTACCACTTGTTACCACACCGATTTTGTTGCCTTCGGCATCAAACAGCTCTGCACCTTCACGAACTGGTGCTTTAGTTTGACCAACAAGACCAACGCGCTTACGTTGAACGTCTTTGGTTGCGATCTGATCTAGAATGATGTCTGCACCAGGGAAACCACCAGCACGCTCACCGTCTGTGCGACGAACTTTCTGGATACCCCATAGTAGGCTTGCTTCTACCGGTGTCGTTGTTGTATCTAAATCATGACCGTATAGACATAGACCACACTCTAGGCGTAGTGAGTCACGAGCGCCAAGACCGATCCACTCTACTTCAGCTTCTGCAGTTAACTTACGAGCTAGTGCGTCCGCGTGGTCGTTTGGTACAGAGATTTCGTAGCCATCTTCACCCGTGTAACCACTGCGGCTTACAATGCACTCAACACCGTCGATATCTACTTTTTGCACGTCCATGAACAGCATCTCAGCTACGCTTGGTTGGAAACGAGCCAGAACTTCTGCCGCCTTAGGGCCTTGTAATGCCAGTAGAGCACGATCGTCGATCACTTCAAGCTCTACATCGCTTGGAAGATGTGCTGTCAGGTGGTCGATGTCCTGTGTTTTACAAGCCGCATTTACCACAACAAATAGGTGGTCGCCAAGGTTGGCTACCATCAAGTCATCCATGATACCGCCCTGCTCATTAGTAAAGAACGCATAACGTTGCTTACCAGAAGGTAGGTCGATGATGTCTACTGGAACTAGAGTTTCTAGAGCCGCTGCTGCATTTTCACCGTGAAGACGCAATTGGCCCATGTGAGAAACATCAAACAGACCTGCTGCATCACGTGTGTGTAAGTGTTCTTTCTTAACGCCTAGTGGGTATTGAACTGGCATATCGTAGCCAGCGAAAGGAACCATCTTTGCACCAACTTCTACGTGCAGTGCATGCAGAGGTGTTTTTAACAGGTCTTGAGTTGCTTGTTCTTGAGTCATTTTATTCTCCATGAAGCGTTGCAGGTATCCAACATCGACGCTGCCGCTTATATCTCTTTGTAGAGTTGCTCTCTATCTAATAGTAAAGATGAGAACAGTAAGAAAGTAGGAGGTGGCGGTATGGCCTCTATCTGTTGTCTTTCTATATAAGAAGAGTGCTCTATATAGAAAACCTAAAAAGATAGCGAAATGGACAAATTAGGTCACCTTCCAAGAATTCACTTCAGTAAACATCAATCAACATGAGTAAACCGTGTTCACTATAGTAAACAAGCCTGAATCAGTTTTACACCCTTAACAAGATCAAAACAGTCCAAAATGTGACATTTAACAATTTTAAAACAAATATTGCAGACACAAAAAAGCGTGATATTGATGCTTTTACCATCTATATCACGCTAATTTAAAGACGTTCACCACAGAAGCAAACGTTTGCTTTCACTATAAGAAATTTAAAGACTTTACATTTATTTTGCAGTCACCCACAGAATCAGAGCATCTTCTGTACTGGTAGAGATCAGCATATGCCCCATATTTGCATCATAGTACATGCTGTCTCCTTCACTCATCGGGATAGGCTCATAGAACTCTGAATAGAACATGATGTCGCCTGAGATCACCATCAGGAACTCTTCCCCATCATGGCGTACCCAATCGTTATACTCTTCAAACGCTCTTGCTCTTACTCGGCTCTTAAATGGCATCATCTTTTTGTTAGATAATTCCGTAGCCAGAAGCTCATGTTCATAGGTTGGAGTTGGATGCGGTTTACCTTGCCCGGCTTTGGTTAAATCACGACGACCAGTAGCAACTTTTTTTCTAGGCGGTTCAAAGAGTTGCGGCATGTCTATCTGCAAACCCATCGCTAGCTTTTGCATTGCTTGGAAGGTAGGAGATATCTGCTCGTTTTCAATTTTACTGAGCGTAGAACGCGCAAGGCCTGTTCTTTGGCTCGCTTCTTCTAGTGTGATACCCAATTTGCTACGGATATCTTTAATGCGCTGCCCTAATCTTAGCGGCTCAATGTTTTGGTCTGGCGTCTCTTTCGCCAGTGTCAAAGATGGGTACTCATCATAGATGTCTTCTGACATAGGTCCCTCGTTTTATTTCTGCATCCTGTCTATGGAATTCATTGTTGCACGAAGCGCTTTGTTGATTAAAGACCACGCAAGAAAATAAAGCGTGCTCCCAGTAGCAAAACAAGAAAATCTGTTTCCTATTGGAAATTTTTATTGAAAATTGGATTTAACGGCGTTATGTTATCGACTTGTTAGATGAAGAGATGCTACTTCAGCTTGCAATAAATGATAGATTTAACATTTAAAGCAGCTGTTTTTACCCCACTTTTAGGGGAACCAATTTCGCACTGCATTGACCCTACGTTTGGTCGCTTGCACTCAATATCAAAGGCTTTAGCACCATATTGACGCAAACGATTACAATGCAGAAACCAACGCAAGACCTAATGGACACATAAAAACAATATCCATTAGTTAATTGAAAGGTCTCGACAATGAACAACGCATACCAAAACCATAGCTTAGACAGTTTTTTCTCTACTAACCTATCGGCAACTGACGACGCAGTATTCGCTGGAATCCAAGCTGAAAACGCACGTCAAAATGAACAAATCGAGCTAATTGCTTCTGAGAACATCGTTTCTAAAGCAGTTATGCAAGCACAAGGCACTTGCCTAACCAACAAATACGCTGAAGGTTACCCTGGTCGTCGTTACTACGGTGGTTGTGAACACGTAGATACAGTAGAAGCGATCGCGATTGAGCGCGCTAAGAAACTGTTTAACTGTGAATACGCTAACGTTCAACCTCACTCTGGCGCACAAGCTAACGGCGCTGTAAAACTGGCTCTTCTACAGCCAGGTGACACTATCCTAGGCATGTCTCTTGATGCAGGCGGCCACTTAACTCACGGCGCACGCCCTGCTCTTTCTGGTAAATGGTTCAACGCGGTTCAATACGGTGTAAGCCGCGATACGCTAGAAATCGATTACGATGCAGTACGCGAGCTTGCTGTTGAGCACAAACCAAAAATGATTATTGCTGGTGGTAGTGCAATTCCTCGTACTATCGACTTCGCTAAATTCCGTGAAATCGCGGACGAAGTTGGCGCACTGTTAATGGTAGATATGGCACACATTGCTGGTCTTATCGCGACAGGTGCTCACCCTAGCCCACTTCCTCACGCTCACGTCGTAACAACAACGACGCATAAAACACTGCGTGGCCCACGTGGCGGTATGATTCTGACTAACCACGAAGATATCAACAAGAAAATTAACTCTGCGGTATTCCCAGGTCTTCAAGGTGGTCCACTAATGCACGTTATTGCTGCTAAAGCAGTCGCATTTGGTGAGGCTCTAGGTCCAGAATTTAATACTTATATCGAATCAGTGATCAATAACGCAAAAGTTCTTGCTGAAGTGTTGCAAACTCGCGGTT
This sequence comes from Vibrio sp. D420a, assembly GCF_030248625.1. Taxonomy (NCBI): domain Bacteria; kingdom Pseudomonadati; phylum Pseudomonadota; class Gammaproteobacteria; order Vibrionales; family Vibrionaceae; genus Vibrio; species Vibrio sp. D420a. The sequence continues at coordinate 380,787 of NZ_JAHGAN010000002.1, forward strand.
GTGACATTGTGACAGGCGGGACAGACACACACTTAATGCTGGTTGACCTTCGTCCTAAGGGCTTGAAAGGTAACGTAACTGAAGAAGCATTAGAGCGTGCAGGGATCACATGTAACAAAAACGGTATCCCATTCGATACAGAGAAGCCTATGATTACTTCTGGTATTCGTTTAGGAACACCAGCTGGAACCAGCCGTGGTTTTGGCGCTGAAGAATTCAAACTCATCGGTGAGTGGATCGGCGATGTACTAGACGGCCTTGTTGAAAGCCCTGAAGGTAACGCTGAAGTTGAGCAACGCGTTCGCAAGCAAGTTAAAGAACTGTGCAAGCGCTTCCCGCTTTACCGTTAATCGAACACTTTTTATTTTTTAAATTAACACCTCATAAATTTTTGGAGAACAAGCAATGGACAATACACTTAAGTTTGCAGACAGCCACGAGTGGGTTAAAGACAACGGTGACGGTACTGTAACTATCGGTATTTCTGAGCACGCTCAAGAGATGCTAGGTGACGTTGTATTCGTTGACCTACCAGAAACAGAAGACGAAGTGGAAGCAGGTGAAAGCTTCTCTCTTGTAGAGTCTGTAAAAGCAGCATCTGACATCTACGCTCCTATCACTGGTGAAATCGTTGAAATCAACGAAGAGCTAGAAGATAGCCCAGAGCTAATCAACGAAGAACCTTATGAAGGTGGTTGGATTGTTAAAGTGAAGATGGCTGACGCGTCTGAACTAGACAACCTAAAAGATGCAGAAGAATACCTAAACTCAATCGACGAAGATTAATTAGGTAGCCCGTATACGATAAAGCTGCTCTTTGGAGCAGCTTAATTTTAGGGGCTTGCTCACGGTCCCTATATAGAGAAAGTAGAACGATATCATGACTGAATTACTTCAAAGCCAATTACTTAAAGATTTGGGTACTCAAAACGAGTTCGTTGCACGCCACAACGGTCCAAATAAAGCAGACCAGCAAAAAATGCTGGACGCGATCAACTCATCTAGCCTTGATGCACTGATCGACGAAACGGTTCCTGCGCAAATTCGCCTAGAGAAGCCAATGACGCTTGCTGCACCACTTAGCGAAATGGATATGCTGAGCTCGCTTAAAGAGATCGCTAACCTAAACCAAGTTAAGCGTACTTTCATTGGTCAAGGCTACTACAACACATTCACTCCAAATGTTATCCTACGTAACGTTTTGGAAAACCCAGGCTGGTACACGGCTTACACGCCTTACCAACCAGAAATTTCTCAAGGTCGTCTTGAAGCATTGCTTAATTACCAACAAATGGTAATGGACCTAACCAGCATGGAAATCGCAAATGCATCACTTCTTGATGAAGCGACAGCAGCTGGCGAAGCCATGACTCTGTGTAAGCGTGCAGGTAAGAGCAAGAGCAAAGTGTTCTTCGTTGCTGACGATGTTCACCCACAAACATTAGAAGTTGTAAAAACTCGTGCCGAGTACATTGGCTTCCAAGTTATGGTTGGTGCACTTGAAACACTTCCTGAACAAGACGTATTCGGTGCTCTTGTGCAGTACCCAGGTACAACTGGTGAAGTCCGCGACCTAACAGACATCATCGCAAAAGCACAAGCAAACAAAACGCTTGTAACTGTTGCAACAGACCTACTTGCTTCTGCTCTACTTAAGCCAGCTGGCGAAATGGGTGCAGACGTAGTGATCGGTAGCGCACAACGCTTCGGTGTTCCTATGGGTTACGGCGGTCCACACGCTGCATTCATGGCAACACGTGACAAGCACAAGCGTACTATGCCAGGTCGTGTAATCGGTGTTTCTATCGATACAAACGGCAACCAGGCACTACGTATGGCAATGCAAACTCGTGAGCAACACATCCGCCGCGAGAAAGCGACATCAAACATCTGTACTGCTCAAGCACTTCTTGCAAACATGGCGTCTTTCTACGCGGTTTACCACGGTGCAGAAGGCCTACGTACTATTGCTCGTCGTACACACCACATGACAGCGATTCTAGCTGCGGGTCTAACTAAGTCAGGTTACGAGCTAACAAACAACAGCTTCTTCGATACCATCACAATTAACTCCGAAGAGAAGACTGAAGCACTGTACGCACGCGCTCAAGCGGCAGACATCAACCTTCGTCTACTTCCAGGTAAGATTGGTATCAGCCTAGATGAAACAACAACGATCGATGATATCAGCGCACTATTCGCTATCTTTGACGTGAAAGAAGACATCAACGCGCTGTCTACTGACATTGCTGCTAATGAATTTGCTGCAATCCCAGAAAACTGTCGTCGTAAATCTGAGTACCTAACGCACCCAGTATTCAACACGCACCACAGCGAAACGCAAATGATGCGTTACCTAAAACAGCTAGAGAACAAAGACTTCTCACTAACGCACGGCATGATCCCACTGGGCAGCTGTACGATGAAGCTGAACGCTGCAGCAGAGATGATCCCTGTAACATGGCCTGAGTTTGGCTCTATCCACCCATTCGCTCCTTTAGAGCAAGCGGCTGGTTACACAGCTCTAGCAAAAGATCTTAAAGAGAAGCTATGTGAGATCACTGGTTACGACGATTTCTCTCTACAGCCTAACTCTGGTGCATCTGGTGAATACGCAGGTCTAATCGCGATTCAACGTTACCATGCAAGCCGTGGCGAAGGTCACCGTAACGTTTGTCTGATCCCTAGCTCTGCGCACGGTACTAACCCTGCAACGGCATCTATGGTTTCTATGAAGGTAGTGGTTGTTAAGTGTGATGAAGATGGCAACATCGACATGACTGACCTAGCAGCTAAAATCGAGAAACACAAAGACAACCTATCAAGCATCATGATCACTTACCCTTCTACACACGGTGTATACGAAGAGCAAGTGAAGGAAGTGTGTGAACAAGTACACGCTGCGGGCGGTCAAGTTTACCTAGACGGCGCGAACATGAACGCTCAAGTTGGTCTAACGTCTCCAGGCTTCATTGGCTCTGACGTATCTCACTTGAACCTACACAAAACATTCTGTATTCCACACGGTGGTGGCGGTCCAGGTATGGGTCCAATCGGTGTTAAATCTCACCTAGCACCTTTCCTACCAGGCCACATCGAAAATGGTGTACAAGGTTCTGACTACGCGGTATCAGCAGCGGATCTAGGTAGTGCTTCTATCCTACCTATCTCTTGGGCTTACATCGCAATGATGGGTGAACCAGGTCTGACTGAAGCGACTAAAGTTGCCATCTTGAACGCGAACTACGTGATGGAAAAACTACGTCCTCACTACCCTGTTCTTTACCGTGGTACTAACGGCCGCGTAGCGCACGAATGTATTATCGATATTCGTCCACTTAAAGAAGAGACAGGCATCAGCGAAGAAGATATCGCTAAGCGTCTAATGGACTATGGTTTCCACGCGCCTACTATGTCTTTCCCAGTTGCTGGCACGCTAATGGTTGAGCCAACTGAGTCAGAAGACTTAGAAGAGCTAGACCGTTTCTGTGAAGCAATGATCGCTATCCGCAACGAAATGGCTGCAGTTAAGAATGGTGAATGGCCGCTAGATAACAACCCACTAGTTAATGCACCGCATACACAAGTGGATCTATCAAGCGACACATGGGACCGTCCATACTCTCGTGAACTTGGTTGCTTCCCATCTCAAGCTTCTAAGAACGCGAAGTACTGGCCTACTGTGAACCGTGTAGACAACGTATACGGCGACCGTAACCTAATCTGTTCTTGCCCAAGCATCGAGAACTACGAAGACTAATTTCGTATAGTCTAGATAATAAAAAAGCGAGCCATTTGGTTCGCTTTTTTGTTTCCGATATCCACTCTGTAAGAGCCTATAACGGCATCAAATGAAGAATGTATAGAGAATTGTTCAGATACAAAAAAACCAGCACTTGGCTGATTTTATGTAATTTGAAAGCGCCTCCCGGAGTCAAACCGAGGTCCACAGATTTGCAATTGGTTGTATAGCAAACAATTAAGTTCAACCATCATTTAGAGAACTAAGAGCGTCATTTAGACAAACCACACTCTTAGTTTTGAGCTTAGGCAGGCTTAAGCTGCAGATTTGCCATAGTTATCTTGCAAAAATAGAAGCGTTGGTTCCGGAACTATTTGTGCAATGCCGTCGAAATCCCCTATTTCTAATAGCTTACGAACTTTCGAAGCACTGATAACATCACCATTCGTTGCAATACGATCGATAATATCAACCTCAATACCGTACTCTGGAAGTAGCTCTTGCATTTTTTCATTGTACTGTTTGGTGATCATACACTTAGGCTCATCACCCAAGAAAATCTTAGTAATGTTTAGCGTTTTAGCTATGTACTCACAGAAGAACCATGCTTCCATTGAAGCGTCTGCTTTAGCTTCTGTGGTGTCTTTATCGAAGTAATCTGGGTAAGTTAACTCTGTACAGATAAACTTACCTCCTCGAAGCACCGTGACATTCTCTAGGTGCTTTGTGCTCTCTGCGACTAAATGAAGACGATCTTCGAACTTAAAGAACGATTTGTCTTCTTCAATGACAAAAATAAATAACTTATCAACACTACGAGAAGCATGTTCCAGCAAGTGGAGGTGACCTTTAGTAATAGGGTTACAGTTTACAGCTACGCTACCCACTTTTAGCTCTGCATCAGGAACATGGCTTTCCAGCAAAGATAAATAGCTTTTCATCTCGCAGTTTTCGAAAGTCTTTGCAGTCTGCTTATAAAGGAAATATTTAAAGTTATCGAGTACAGAAATTACTTTCTCATCTAGGTACACATCTTCGTTGGCAGGTACACTATTATCGATGTTATCTAATAAAAAATCATTACATATAACATTACTGATGACTTTATTACCACGTGGGGAGAAATGACATTGATGCTTAGTTAAATCAATGAAAAAATCATCTTTACGGTCGATTTTGTTTAGATCTATATTTTTAATTCCCGCCCAAGATGTGTCTCTAAACTCATCAAAGTCAAAAAATACGACAGTATCACCCGGGTTAATTTCAGTTTGAAGCAAGTTATTAAATGCTAGCAATAAGTTCATTCCTAACACACCATGATTTTCAACTTTTACATTGGCATTCTTATTATTCAAGATACTTTGTATGATACTTGGGATTGTGTCAGTGTCACTACAACCAATGCCATATGTCGTTGATGAGCCAAATACTAACAATCTACTTTTTGCGTCATCTGGTTGACTTACAGTCGTTCTACACCCATTTTCTACGGAAGACACACCATTATCCAATTCTTTTAATACTACCTTCGTTGATCTAAGAACTGGAACGGATGTTTCATAAACCTTTGAAATGTAATCATTCCCTTCACAATACAAGTTTTGAATATATTCAGGAGCAATCAAACCTTGTGACCAAGAAGGCCTGTCTTTTACATACATGTCTTGATTATTGATAAGGTTTTTCTCGGACTTAGATTTATTCTTAAGTCGTTTACCTTTGTTTATAACATTTATAAAAGATACATTTACCTTCTTGTTATTCAAGTAATTAAAGATAAATTGCAATAATTGATCATGGTTAATACTGTCGTTAAGAGAGTTAATACCTGCAATCAAGTTATCACCCAATGGAATATTTGATTTTAATATTTCTTCTGATTTATCTAATTTACCATTCAAATCGTATAGATTGGCTAAAACAAAACCAATATCATGATGAGATTCTTTATAGTATATGCTCTCAGCATGAGAAATAGCTTTATCGTACCTACCCTTTCTTGCATACAACTTAATCAACTTGGAATGAACATCCGATTGCTTTTTATTAGATTTAAAAAGACTTTTAAGTTGATAACTCAGAATACGAAGGTTGAATGTTAAATTTCTCATAATTATGTTACCAGAGCGTGAATTGACTAATAGTGCATTTATTCAAATGGCAAATATATCACTAGTGAAAAGTGTCGTTTGTAACGGTACGTAAGCTCTTTGTATGACTTTGTATGGCTAAAACATACTTTTATTCTTTTATTAACATAATTTCATATATAGAAATTGCTTTAGAGCATATAGAAATTGCTTTAGAGCATATAGAAAACAGACAAGCAGAACGATTACCTCATACAAATGCATTCAATAGATAGATTTGAATAAACTCTCAAATTCAACCAATTTATAAAAAACATGTAGCACATTAGAAAATTTCTGATATATTCATTGCCCTAATGATAATAATTATCATTAAGATTAGTTAGGAGTATCAGGGAATGACCGTAGCGAGCAACAACACCTCACACAGCGTGGATCAAATGTACCAAGAGCATCACAGCTGGTTATCGGTGTTTATTAAACGACGCTTAGGATGCCCTGACACTACGGCTGATCTGGTTCAAGATACTTATCTACGCTTGTTAACCAGAGGTAAGCTGCCTGAATACAAAGATTCAAGAAAGTACCTGACTCATATCGCTAAAGGGTTGGTGATTGATCTTTATCGAAAACGTCGTGTGGAAAGTGCCTATTTAGAGCTCATTGAACAAGAACCTTCTCTCGTCGCCAGTTCTCCGGAAGACCACACCATAGTGGTTGAAGCACTTGTTGAGATCGATACCTTACTCCACAAACTTCCAATCAAAGCTCGCCAAGCACTACTCATGAGACAGCTCGAAGGCAAAAGCTACAAAGAGATCGCCTTCGAACTTGAAGTTTCAGTATCGTCTGTGGAAAAGTACGTTGCTAAGGGCCTTCAAGGTTGCATGGTAGCCATGCTTAACGAGGGTTAAGATGCAACAATTACCACCTGAAACCATTGAACAAGCATCGGTTTGGATGGCACGTCTTTGGGCTGATGATGCCACGCAACAAGATCACGACTCGTTCGAATGTTGGAGGCTTGCCCACCCAAATAATGCCTTGGCGTGGCAAAAGTTAGAACTGCTACAAAGTAAGTTTTGTGCCATTCCTCAAGGAAAAATCAGCAAGCATGTCTTAACGCGTAAGCCACCGAGAGTCAGTCGTCGCGAATTCTTGTCCATAAGCGCACTTTCGTTCGTCGCACTAGGTTCAGGCATGGCGATTTACAGACCAACACCAACAGGTACCGAATACTCAACGGCAACGGGCGAAATTCGTTCAATGACACTGCTCGATGGTACACAATTAGCGCTAAACACCGATTCCAAATTATTTGTCGATTTTGATAATCATCAGCGTGATATTCATATTGAACGCGGCGAAGTCATGATCACCAATACACATCATCGTAGCCCATTAACAGTCTCGACTTCGCGGGGTTTAGTGCTGCCTATCGGAACCCAATTCAGTATCCGAGAGCATGCCGACACTACTCAGGTCTCTGTTTACGAAGGTGAAGTCGAAATTCAGCCTATGCTTGGGATGGGGAAACCGCATCTTTTCGCAGGGCAAACTGCCCACTTCGATCGCCGCACAGTATCACAGCCAAACCAGACCCAAGATTCAGACATGCTTTGGTTGGAACATAAAATCATGGCGGAAGCGACACAGCTCAAAACCTTCATTAACGAATTAGGGCGTTATCGACGCGGCATCATCAACGTCGATGCCAGTGCCGCAGCACTCAAACTTACCGGTGTGTTCTCGACCAAAGATATTGATAAAACCTTACACAATATCAGCCAGATACTGCCAGTAAGAATCCACTACCGAACCCCTCTTTGGGTCACCATCACAGCAAAATAAAATTTTATTACGGATTTCTGATTCTTGTTCGGTGTATCTGACAGTCAGTTAGAAATCCCGATAAGGAAATTACGGTGCCAAATGCCAAGCAGCGCTCGCTACTCTCCAAACTTACCACGATAAAACTCGGTGTCGTTATATTGAGTTTTCCTTTTACTTCTCACGCTGCAGAAGACCATCAATATAATATTCCAGCAGGCACCCTAGACAGTGCTCTCAACCACTTTGCCGTTGAATCGGGTATTGAGTTTTATCTAGATTCGTCACTCTCTTCAGAGCTCTACAGCCAAGGTTTAGTCGGTCAATACGACAGCGAACAAGCTCTTTCTATGCTGCTGACTAATACCGGTCTGCAAGCACAAAAACAGTCTGATGGTGTTTACTACCTCGTACCGACTACAGACTCGATGACACTCGATGCTATACAAGTTCGCACCCATTTTGATGACGCCTATCAAAGAGACACAGACGGCGAAATGGATGTGTACGACAAAGACGTCGCAACTGCTTATCTTGGGAAAGAAGAAATCGAACGTTTCAAAGGGACCAGCGCAGCGGATCTATTCACCGGTGTCGCCAACACCCACAGTGGCGAAGCACGAAATGGCGGTGGCAGTATCGACCCTAACGTACGTGGTGTACAAGGCTTTGGTCGTGTACCTGTTGTTATCGATGGTACTGAACAAGGTATTTCAGTGTATAACGGCTATCGTGGGTCATCGAACAGAAACTACATTGACCCCAACCTCATCGGTAGTATGACCGTCTATCAAGGTGCTCAATTAAACTCAGAGATCAATACCTCAACAGGTGGTGCCGTAAAAGTGACCACCTTGCAACCGCAAGATATCGTTGAAGAAGGCGAACAATTTGGTATTGAGTTAGTTGCCGAAAGCAGCAGTAACTCCATCGAGCCAAACAAAGCGCGACTGCATACCGGAAAACGTTGGCAAGATGTCCCTGCTTATGCCGAGCTAGGTGGTGTTCCACTGTACGACGATCCAGAACTTCGTTTCCAAACCAGAGACAACAAAACAGATAATCCCTTCAATGGAGAAGACGTCGCCTACCGCCTCGCACTCGCTGGAATCGAACCAAAATTTGACTGGTTAGCCGCATACGCATACCGAAATCGAGGCAACTACTACTCAGGTACCAGCAAAGCTGACTTCTACTCGAAACCATTTGATAATAACTCCAGTGACCAAGTCGCGGGGCGAAATCCACTTTTAAGACCTGAACACATGGCACTGGTCCACTACCCTGGCCACGAAGTACCCAACACATCGGCTGAAATGGAATCAGCACTGTTAAAAGGCACAATCAATTTCAGTGATTACTACAAACTGCACGCCAGTATCCGATACACGGAAAGTACTCATGGTGAAATATTGGCGAGTCGTTCAGACTACCGTAATTCCGACGGACTCGCTCAGTGGCCGCTTGCGAACGCAAAAATGCAAGCTTACGCCCTGAAATTTAGAGCTAACCCTGAACATGATTTGCTAAACCTAAGCACCAACTTATGGCTGACAAAAACAGATTCACGCAGCAATACTGGTTATGGCTTCCCCAACTTCGTGAACTACAAAAGCGATACGCCTGACATCATCATAAACACATCCGTCGTTAACCGTGATGAGCAAAGGTACGGATTCGATTTCAATAACAAGATGCTACTGACAGACTCTATTGATATGACATTGTCCGGCAGTTACATGATGCACGAATTGAACCCTAAAGAAGGGCTAGCCAACCTTGTCGATTTCTATGGTGGTGCAGTCCGTGCCGGTGAAAGAGAAGAATACAACGGCGCAGTAAAGATTGAATGGCGCCCACATGAATCCATCGTGTTAGATTCTGGTGTCCGTTACATCTCTTACAATGCGACAGATTACTACATCGAACATCAAGTAAACTCTGGCGACATTAGTCCTCTTAAAGAGTACAAGAAAGACGGCTACCAACTAACGTATCAAACTCTAGAAACCTATGCGCCGGAAGAGATCGCACAAAATGTAGCAAATGCAGAGCATGAGGTAAGAGTCACTTTCACTCAACAAAACCTCAATACTGAGATAGATAGATTGCAAAACTTGATCGTTATGTTCCCTGATCAAGCCAGTGAATACCAAAGTCAGCTAGACGAACGACAAGCTGAACTCGCTAATTTCGATGCCATATTGCAACAAAAGCTACAAACCCAAACCGAAGCGGCGCAAAATCAAACCACTTTCATCGAGCACCACGCATCCAATTGGTTAACCAATAGCGACAACGAGCTCGATCTGGCGAACAATGCTTGTCGTATTGCCATGCAACAAGAAAACTACATCGAAGGCAGTTGTAAAGCCAAGTCGCTTGAAACTTCTGAAGAATACAATACCCAGTACAAAACTAGCGGTAGCGGTTGGATGCCTTCTGTCACAGTCACATGGTTAATCAGCGATAACAGCCGAGTTTACACACGTTATGCTGAGACTTTACGTTTCCCAAGCTTATTTGAAAGTACCAGTGGATTCAGTAGTAACCCCGTCGCAAGTGCTCCACTACAACCTGAGCGTGCCAAACTGTACGAGACGGCCTACATTCACTACTTCGATAATGCGAGCTTTAAGCTGACCTATTTTGATCAAACCATTGACGATGTGATAGATAGAGACCGCGACAGTTATAACTTCACTAACCTAGATAGCCAACGAACCAGCGGTATTGAGATCAATGGGCAGTTTGATAACAACGATTATTTTGCTGATGCCTCAATTGCTTACAACTTCCGAAACGAGGTTTGTGACAAAAACTCAGCCGCTCAAGGTTATATAAAGGATGTAATTTTAGGCAATACCCCATCCGAAGAAACCTGTGTTCGTGGTGGATTTTCAGAAGGAAGCTTCCTTGCTGCCCATGCAGCACCTGAATATACAGGCAGTATTTTACTAGGTACTCGTTTCTTTGATACCGACTTAGAAACAGGCGTACGTACCAACTACGTTTCAGCGAGTCATGAAGATGAGATCATAAAAAGAACTGAGGTGATTACTTATGATGCCTACGTCAAATATGCCTTCACAAAGAAACTGAGTGCTGAACTGATTGGTAACAATTTATCTGATGTTTATTACTTAGATACAGGTTCGGTATCAGGTATGCCCGCTCCAGGCCGGACATTAACCTTCAAACTAAGTGGTAAATTTTAATAAAAAGACCACTGATATTGCCTTTTAGACTCGTTTGGAATCAAACGTATTAATCAAAACCATAATAAAACGCCTTTCGGGGCGTTTTTCTTTACGGGTTTCTCATCTTGATTCGGTATACCCAATGAAATTGACATTTGCATGGCTGATTTCAAACAGCTTTGCCACTCATGATTAGGAAAAAATACATGACTTCAAAACTAAAATGGACCTTACTTGCTGCCGCTATGCCAGCGCTTATCGCATGCGGTAGTGGGAGCAGCGATAGCAGTTCAGACTCTTCAAACAACGCAACTGTAGAAAAATCTTATGCCAAATTAGGCAAGCGTGTGCGCTTAGATGCAACCCAAGGTTTAGATACCTACAACGAAAACATGACTTTCGAATGGAAGCTCACAAGCAAGCCTGATGGCAGTGACGCTGCACTTAACGCTAGCGAGGCCATTTCACCTTATTTTACTCCAGATGTTGTTGGTGATTACACATTTGAACTAGAAAGTGCAGTATCTGGCACTTCAAGTACCACAAAGCAAACCATTGAAGTCACTGACGCATCACAAAACGTGGCGCCAATCATCGATATTGCGACACCACCAAGTGTCGCTCTAACCAAATCTATCGAAATTCCGTCTAACGCCGTCGACCTTGATGGCGATGTTTTAACTTATCAATGGGCGCTTTTATCAACGCCGGATAGTGCGACAATGAAACTCACGGGCAGCAGAGCATCAACAGCAGTATTGCTTTCTAATACAGCCGGTGACTACAAACTGAAATTAACAGTAAGCGACGGTTACGAGAGCGTTAGCCAAGAAGTGACTGTGTCATATTCAGCAGAAAACGTTGCTCCTGTCGCTAATGCGGGTGGCGTAAAGTCTTTAGAGATTAGTGAAACAGCAACCTTAGATGGCAGCGGCAGCTACGACGGAAATGAAGATGCGATTACATACACGTGGAAACTACTTTCTAAACCGGAAAACAGTACAGCTGAGCTGTCAGATTCTACAGTCGCGAAACCTGATTTCACACCAGACCTAGTGGGTGATTACCTCTTCTCGCTGACTGTAAATGACGGTGAATTCACCAGTGAAGCCGATATGGTTCGCTTAAGCGCAAGTGCCACAGGCAGCAGCGAAATTATCTTTACCTTTGGAGATGAAAAAACAGTACATGCCCTACCTTACACACCGACGCCTATTACCCTAGATAAAACCATCACAGGTGATGCACCTGAATACGTTCTAGTGGGAACTTATACTTTAGAGGCGGTTGGTAAGGACTACACAATCAGTGAAATTACTGAGATGGACTTCAGAGGTGAAGATTATGCACCGAAAATGACAGGGATAGAACTAAATCAAGTCCTACATGCAGGGGATGTGGCTTACGTGACAATGTGGGCAAAACCGACGACGGGCGCGCGAACCAACGTTGTATATTCGTTCATCCTTGATAGTGATTTCACAAACTACATGGGCGTTGCTTACGACTTAAGTACTGATGCGAACTAAGTTCACTGCTTCCCAACTAAAAACACTGTCTTCTAAGCTAAAGATTTGAGATTCCAAACTAAAAGCACAAAAAGCGCGAACATTCGCGCTTTTTTTCATTTTTGGATTACGGTTTTCTCTTTCTTAAACGGTATAGCAAGGAAAGGCAAAAAACGATGACTTAACATTCTAATCTCGACGGTGTATTGCAATGCATGGCTATACTTACAAGTTTCCAATAATTCTCTCTTTCGCTTTCATTACGGCGTGTAATGGAAGCGCTTCTGATTCATCGCCGACAAGCGACCCGAATAATCAAACTCCGATCGCTATCGCTGGCATCAATCAACAAGTTAAAGTTAATCAAGTCGTACACTTAGACGGCACGCGCAGTGTTGATTATGACAACGACCTCATCTCTTATTCGTGGTCATTCTCAGAAAAACCCGCAGGAAGCGAAGCACAACTTTCTAGTTTAGAGGCCATCAAACCGACTTTCGTTGCGGATCAGATTGGTACGTATTATCTCTCGTTGGTGGTCAACGATGGCCAAGTCAACAGTCGCCCAAATCAAGTAAAAATACTAGCTAAACCCGACCACGACAACTCGCCACCGGTGGTCTCTCTTACCCCAACGTACAGCGCTTCCCTGTCTCAACCCGTTAAGCTGTTTGACACATCCACGGATGCTGACGGCGATGAACTGTATCGTCAATGGAAAATTATCAACCAGCCAGACGGGAGTCAGCCTAGTCTCAGTAAATATGAGGGCAAATACCCCGACTTAACCGCTGATGTGGCAGGTGACTATGTGATGGAATTAACCGTCACCGATGGCCTATTATCGACCAAGGCAACCACGACTGTCACCTTTACTGAAAACCATCAAAACCGACCTCCAATTGCTTATGCAAACCAGCACATGTTAGCCATTGAAGGTATGACGATCCCTCTAGATGCCAGTGAAAGTACTGACCCAGACGGCGATCCACTCACCTTTAATTGGTTTTTTGTGTCGAAACCACAAGGGAGCAACGCTACTATCGCTGATCCTAATGCTGAAATCACAAGCTTTGTTGCCGATGTGAGCGGACAATATACTTTCAATATCGAGGTAAGTGATGGCGAGTTCACCGATTTAGACTACAAACCCACGTACGTGAATGTGGCTTCGTTAAATGGCCCACACGCAAAAGTCTTTCTGAGAGACGAAACCGACCCATTACTTCTGCCATTCAAAGAAGATAAGAGTATAGATCTAACCAGTGATACTGGACAAATACCTGAGTACTACACGCTAGGGTCCTATACGTTTGAAGCTGTCGAAAAAGACATCACTCTTACCGTGACTTCTGCATCCGAGCTAAAAGACATCGTACAACCCATCATAAGAACCCCTTTCGGTGAAATCGCCGAATCTGATGTTTATGTGATTCCAGCAGGAACCCGTGAAACCCTGACTTTGCTTGCTCCTCCAACACATGGCCAAACCACTCGAGTTCTGTTCGGTTTTGCGTGGAGTTTAAATGGGCCCAACGATTTCTCGTATATAGAGCGTGTTGGCGGTTACTACGATTTCACGAGCCGATAAAATTTTATTAAAAAATTCGATTCTCTATTACGGTTTTCTCTTTCTATAACGGTGTAATAGTTGAAAGCAAGCACGACATCTGTCGCGCGCACCGGATGTTGGGTTTGCTTTTTTACTTATCATACTCAATTTAAAAGGAATCAAAATGAAACCAGTTCAACTTTCATGGATTGCGGCTGCAATGATTGGCCTTAGCCCACTTGTACAAGCAGGTTTTGATGGCGCGATTAGCGACGACTCTCTACGCCAGGTTGGTGAATCTGAAGTTTACGTCCCACTGTTTCACTCAAAAGGTAAAGCCGGCATTGGCAGCTCAACAGGCAAGCGTGTCGATTTCGATGGCCTAGCTAACAGCTTTTTCAGCGCTAAACCACGCGATGGCGTTCATACTTCTGGTAGTAAACACTTTGGCTCAACGCACTACAACTTTGCGCAAGCGGCTAACCAAGACGTTTGGTTTGGCGAGTGGTATGAAGGGGACCAAGATCAGTCGTATAACAACCGCACTGTTTACTATGTAGGCGACAATACTGGTACCACTGTGCCTACTTCAGGTAGCGCGACGTACAACATTACTGGTATTAACCACTTTAGCGGTAGCAACAAACTTTCAGGTACGTTTACTGCTGATTTCGCTCAACAAACTCTAACAGGCGACATTGCTAATGCGTCTCTATCTATCAATGTGGATAGCACGATTGATTCAGCAAGCGCTTCGTTCAATGGTACGGCAACAGCTAACCAAGCAGGTGTGACAACTCAAGGTATTTCTCAAGGTCACTTCTTTGGCGCAGATGCAGCAACACTTGCTGGTATTGCGACTTTTGCTGGCAACTCTGATCTTGATACTGCATTCGGCGGTGCAAAAGAGTAATCACCTTCAATGGCTAAGAAGCAGCTTCGGCTGCTTCTTTTTAATGAGCACCACATGAACTCCAACACCACCCCACTTATACGTTGCCTACTATTGTCTTGCGTTTTTTCTTCACCTCTTTCTTGGTCTCAAGACACGGATACGCAGTTTCGTATTGAACAACGAGACGCCCTGTCGGCTCAAAACAAAGAACAAGCAATACTTGAAGAAGAGAACCAGCGCGAAGCTAACTCCCAAAAACCAGCCCAAACTGGATACCAGATCGACACAAATGATGTGAATCAAGTCGCGAAAGCTCTTCATCTTGCTGTTCGTTATCGTCAATGGGTTCAAGCTAGCCAGTTACTGGAAATCTATCGACAGTTTGAACAGCCTGACCCGCTGTTACTGAAATACGCTGACGGCGCAATCTCTCGAGCTAAAGGTGATCTGGAACACGCCCAACTCGCATTCGAAGACGCATTAGCCTTACAACCCAATTTTATGCCCGCGCAGTTAGAGCTAGCACGAGTCTTGTTTGAAAGTAACCAAAACCGAGATGCGCTCAATCTGTTCAATCAAATCAAATCAAAAATACCCTCACAAAATCCGAGAGCTGCTGGTGTGATTCGAACCATCGACAGCTTTACCCAAGCGCTTGTTGCTCGCGACAGCTGGAACGGGTCTGTGGCGATTGGCGGTTCTTTTAATGATAACTTAAACAGCTCTTCTGAATCCTATACCTGCCTAGTGACATCCAACACAGGTCAGTGTCTCTTTGACCGTGTCACGCCTAAAAAAGAAAAAGCATATGGGATCGATTTTGAGGCGAGTATCAATAAACGTTTCTCTTTGTCTCGACACCACGGTATTCATTTACAAGGCCTAACTTATGGCACCAACTACGGGAACAATAGTGATTACAATGAACATACTTCTCGAATCGGCTTCGGATACAGTTTTCATGATCGCCTCAACAAAGTATCAATCGGCCCCTCTTTTGAACTAAGTCGTTATGCGAATAGCTCTGTTTATTTCAGCTCAGGAGTCAAGTTAGACTGGCTTAGAACAACCAGCCAAAACAGTGCCCTTAAATTCGAGTTCAAAGCCGACTATCAAGACTACATCCCAAGTGTACTCAGCTATCAAACAGACTGGCAGCTTGCTTCGTATCTTACTTATTGGTACCAATTTAATCATGACCTATTGTTATTCGGTGGCATAGATTGGACAGGTAAACAGAACAAAGAACAAGTCCATGCTTACGAGCTTTATGGCGGTAAAATTGGCTTGAATTCAGATGTGATTCCTTGGGTTGATTTGACACTTTTTGGATCATTTAGACATCGTGAATACCAAGGCTTCAATAGCATTCTGAGCGAAACGCGTAGAGATAAAGAGCAAAATTACGCGATCTCTGCTTCGCTAAAAGATATCAAGTTATTCGGTGTTACCCCTTCATTGGTTTGGAATCATAAAAGAATAAAAAGCAATGTTGATTGGCTCTACACCTACCAGCAAAATGAGATCACTATCAAGTTCACTAGGCGTTTTTAAAATAATTAAAATTTCTTTACGGTTTTTTTAATTTCATTCGGTATAGGTAGCGATAACGTGGAAATTTATTCCACCAGCCTAATTCAATCCCTAGTGAGTGATACCTAATGACAACGCTTTTTTTTCGTATCGCGTCAGTGTTTTTAATGCTGACGTTTTCCCATTATTCTTTGAGTGATACGTCGATTCAACCTATCTCCGATACTGTGGTCTCAAACCAACAGATTGCCCCACCTTCAAATCCATTGATCACCCACGATCTTTCGCCGATTGGAATGTACCATGCTACAGATTGGGTAGTTAAGTCGGTTATGATCGCTTTATTAGTCGCTTCCATTTTGAGCTGGGCAGTCTTCATTACTAAGCAGATACAGCTCGTTCTTGCTACGAAAAGAACTAAGCAACTATTAGCAACCTTAGTGACCGCAGACACTCTTCAGCATGCGGAATCCGCTCTTACACTACAAACAGGGCAAGAAGTCTCCGTAGTGACCGCTGCACAGCACGAAATCTATATGTCCGGTCAAGGCCCTGCGACTCATAACGGCATTAAAGAACGCGTTCAATTAAGACTTGAGCGAGTTCAAGCGGAGTTAACCCGAGACATGACGTCACTGACGGGCATTTTGGCAACCATAGGTTCAGTTAGCCCATTCGTCGGCCTATTTGGTACAGTTTGGGGAATTATGAATGCGTTTATCGGCATCGCGAAAGCCAAAAGTACGACGCTTGTCGTTGTGGCCCCTGGTATAGCTGAAGCACTACTCGCAACAGCGATCGGTTTGGTTGCCGCTATTCCTGCGGTGATGATGTATAACTATTTTTCTCGACGTATTGGACACTACAAAGCACTCCTAACAGACGTGTCTGTTGCGACCATGGTACTTGTTAGCCGAGATTGTGACCGCGATACTAACGAAGAGACGCCATCACAATTAAAGCAGGTGGTGTGATATGGGATTTCAAACATCTTCAAACAGCGATGAACTGGTGGAAAACCACGATATCAACGTGACACCTTTGGTTGATGTTATGCTAGTTCTACTCATCATTGTGATGGTAGCAGCACCATTGGCTACCGTTAATGTGCCCGTCGATCTACCTTCATCTTCTGCTGAAGCCACACCTTTACCTGATGAACCTTTGTTCCTTACCGTTGGTAAGGGGCTAGAGCTGACATTAGGTGAGGATAAGACTTCAACGTTAGAACAGCTACCATTTGATCTTCCGCTACTTATCGAGGACCAGAATCAGAGAATTTATCTAAGAGCTGACAAAAGCATTACCTATGACGAACTCATGAAAGTCATGAACACACTTGTACGCGCCGGATACAGCCAGATTGCGCTCGTTGGTTTAGAAACGCCACAGGGGTAATAAGCATGAGTATTTTTGCCACCTTAAGGGTCAGATCACGTAAGCCTCGTCGACCTTGGTTTGTCGTCGGTTTTGCATTGAGTGTTGCCCTTCACTTATCTGCACTTGTTTATTACCTTTGGACACCTGAGTACGATTTTGCTCCGCCTCCGCAAGCTGCCCCCATTAAGGTTACGATTGTTGCTCCTCTTGCGATGGCAAAAATGCAAGTAGAAGATACGGAGATAGGCGAAAATCAACCTGAGATAGCTCAAGATCAGATGATCCAAGCTGCAACGGTTGAAGAGATACAACCAATCGTCAAACCGAAAGCTGTGAAAGAGCAGCCAAAGTTCGTTGAGGTTGAGAAAGCAAACGCGCTTTCATCAGCAATAAACCAAGAGGCCAAGCCGGAAAAAGAGACGAAAACTAAACCCGAGGAGCCAAAACAGGTTGCGAAAACGCCTGTACCACCTAAAAGTCGTCCAGAGCCTCCTGTTGTCAAAAAGACGAAACCTAAAGTCACCCCCGATCCCCAAAAGGCGATTGTGAAACCCGTTCCGATTGAGAAACCGCGTCCGATCAGTGATGATCTCAAAGACCAACAACAAATCGTGCAAACAGCAAAATCTCAACCTAATTTAATGGCTGAAAATAGCCAGCAGCAAGCGAGTGCGCTTCGGGTTGGACAACTTTCTGAAGCGGGAAAAGCGGCTAAAATTAATTGGCAGCAAGCACTTCATGCGCATCTTGAGCGAGAAAAGCGTTACCCCAGAAAAGCGAAGCGCATGAAGAAGAAAGGCATGCCTGTTATCAAATTTACAATGGATCGCCAAGGTAATGTGATTGACGTCGTGTTGGTTAAAAGTTCGGGTACCCTTTCGTTAGATAACGAAGCTGTCGACCTTGTTTACCGCGCTCAACCATTAATTAAACCCCCGACAAGCATAACTGGTACACGCTTAAGCCTTACTCTTCCAATCAACTTTAGCTTTTGAGTCATTTGTATTTGAAGTATTAGCACTTTAAACCCTTACTCAAACTCTCAAACGCCCAAATGCTCGAACTCAGGCGCTATAAAACAACAAAGCCACTCGTTGAAGTGGCTTTGTTTATTATGTTTCGGTTAAAGCTCGTTAGGCACAGCAGTTACAATTACGGCGATACTTGTCCATTTTACCGATACCTGGGTTAAAGGTATTGGTTGGATCGAGCTGATGGTAGAACTTCTGTAGTGAGTTTTCTGCTTCGTACAAGTGCCCTACGTTGTGCTCCGCTGGGTATTTCGCGCCACGGCTATTCAAGTGTTCTAACATCAATCGCTTCATGCGTTTTGTGTCTGTTCCCTTTTTGAAGATGTAATCTTGGTGGAAGACAAAACACATAAAGTGACCGTAATAGAGAGGCATCACAAGGTTATCTGTCACCTCTTGTGGCAGTGTTTCTAACCACTCCTCGTCGTTACGTCGTAACGCAATATCGAGTGCGACAATGTCCTCTACTTCATTTCGATGGATGGTTTCGTAACGAATCGCCGCTCCTGCTGCTGCAAAACGATTCAGGTACGCTTTCTTACCTTCTTCTGCGGTACACTCAAAGTAATCTTGGTCTGGTTCTGCTGCCCACACCTCTTTAAGGTATTTCTTAGCCTCATCAATACCGCCATCACTCATCTTTAAGATCAAGTGGTGCTCGTATTTGTCACGATAATCTAGCAACCTTTGTGGTAAATGTTGCGGGAACAATTTACTTGCATAGTACAAAATCGTATCTGGCAGATGTTTACTAACAAACGGGATTCGTTCTAAGGTATTTTCAACCTTGGCTTTTAAAGCAAACATCTTTGGTAAGTTGTCCGTACCAAGATGGTCGATGGATAGGAATACATCTTTGCCGTACTTCTCCGCCATATTAAAAATATCACGGTGCATGTACTCGCCCATTTCAGGCAGGTTCTCAAACTGAGTCAAAAAGTCTTTGCGTAGCTGAGTGAGTTTTGCCGGATCATTTGTACCAAGATAAAAGACCTGCTCTTTGTCAGGTACTGGGTAGCTATCAACACGAACTGCAAAAACACCAAGCTTACCGGCACAGCCGCTGGCTTCAAACAGTCGGCGATCATCCGCATTGAATCGTGAAGGAATGTCAGAGGTCACGTCTCTTACGCGCTCGTCATACTCTTTGTCAGAAGCCATGCGCTCATCATGAACCACTTTACTTGGGTCGAAGTTTCCGTCTTGAATGTTTTGCAAGATTTCTTCTGGCGTCTCGCCAAGACCATCAATGCCTAAATGGTTAACTAAATGAAGTTTGCCGTCTTTATCGACTTGAGCGAATATCGCAAGCTCAGTGTAGGCAGGGCCACGCTTCACTAGAGCGCCACCTGAGTTGTTCGCGATACCGCCAACCACTGTCGCACCTAAAGAAGAAGAACCGATAACAGAGTGTGGTGCGCGGTTAACCGTTTTTAGTGATTTTTCTAGGGAGTGTAAGCTCGCACCCGGTAGACAAACTGCTTGCTTGCCACCATCAAGAAGGTGGATCTGTTTCATTTTAGTGATATTGATAACGACAACATCGCGATCATAATCGTTACCGCTAGGTGCAGAACCTTCTGTTAAACCGGTTTTAGCAGCCTGCATAATGATGATGCAGTTAGCTTCGACACATTGCTTAATAACTTTCCACTGTTCTACCAAGGTATTTGGAAAGACAACGGCCAGTGCAGAGCCACCACCAGAGCGAAAGCCCGAACGGTAATACTTGGTTTTGATATCGTCGGTTAACACATTGTCATCACCCACGATTACCTTGAATTGATCAATCAGCTGCTTTTGTTTCATATCCATATCTCTAATTATTATGCCCAGCCACTATAAGCAGCCTGTTATACAGCGTCTACGCTGCTGATCTCGCCAACACTATCCAAAATTAAGCTTAATTGTAATAAAGCTAATATTTTCATTAAGTTAACTAAAACAAACTTCAAAATTTGAGCAAGAAACAGATTGTTTCTTTATGGAAACAATATCAAAACCAAACATTAACAGCTGCGTCACACATCCAGTTATTGCAAATGCGTGGCTTATATCGAGTAATATTCGAGATGTGAAGTGAGGTGCCAAGCATGAGATACCGAGCAGAAAAAGAACTAGAAACTTTGCTTAGACTTAGCCTAAAACTGATGGCTGCGCTTTTGAAACCCATGGTACAGGTGTTCAATAAAACGCTTCACCTTTTCAGGTTGCTGACGTGTATAAGAGTAAACCGCATAAATGCCTAAGCACTTGGCTGTTTGTCCTTGAAAAAGTTGGATTAAACGCCCCTGCTCTAAATCATCATGAATCAAGACTCTAGGTACGTAAATGATCCCTTGCCCTAACAAAGCCACATTTCTTAGTGCCGATGAATTATTGGTACACAGGTTACCATCAACTTTGACTTGGTAAAGTTCGTCGCCCGCTTTAAAGGCCCACTCTTTTGCCCCAGTCTCTTGGTAGGAGTACGCTAAACAGTTGTGTTTAACCAACTCTTGAGGGGAATCTGGTTTGCCATTTACGGCAAGATACTTAGGAGAAGCACACACGACCCAGTGCGCATCCACCAGCTTACGAGCAATCAGACTTGAGTCTGGCAGCACACCGGTTCGAATAGCAAGGTCGAAGCGATCGTTAACGATATCGACAAAACGATTGTCGAGATCCATGTCTATGTTGATGTCTGGGTAACGTTCGTTAAATTCAGCAATCACCTCCGGTAAAATGAGCTCACCAGAGATGGTCGGTACGGTAATCTTGATACTGCCAGACAAGCTTTGACCTAAGCCAACGATCGATTCTTCTGCTGTTGCAACAGCTTGATAAACGCGTTTTGCTTGTTCATAAAACGACTGGCCCGCTTCGCTAAGCTTAATACTGCGTGTCGTTCGATAGAGAAGTTGCACACCGAGATCTTGTTCTAACTTAGCAATGCGCTTGCTCACCACCGACTTAGTCAACTGCATCTGTTTTGCAGCGCCACTAAAAGAGCCTTGCTCAATTAAGTGATAAAAGATGATGTAATCGTCGGTACTTCTCATGGACTCTCGCAAGCTTGTTGATAACAAGGTAATTTTAGGTGCTTTTGATTAAAAAAGCTGACCCTAATCTCACACTTGTTCAGCTCGAAGCACAAAATTTAGATATAAAAAAAGCCAGCATAGCTGACCAATCTGATGTGATAATGAAATGGAGGCGCCTCCCGGAGTCGAACCGAGGTCCACGGATTTGCAATCCGCTGCATAGCCACTCTGCCAAGGCGCCTTTGAGCATTATTGTTATCTTAGGGAGCTTGTATAAAACCATCTCCTATGACAATCTTGCCGTGTTCTTACACTCTCTGTGCGAGAACGGGACGTACTATAGCGCCTATAAAAATTGAGTCAACCGTTACCTAAACTTTACTGTCTCGTTCGCTGACGCTTTGAACTATTCTTGAACAAAATAAGCGCACACAGCTTTTCAAGCTCAACTCTTAGTTTTAGTTTTCATGGATATTTCACAATTGCCCACTAAGGTAAGAAGTAAAGGGACGATTGGAATAAAGTTTGAAACCACTTAAAAGATACCAGTATGAAAGGTATGCCGTTTTATGCAATCTCGCCTACCCAAGAGTGTTCAAACAGACACGCTATGGCTTTGACCCAAACGGACAACGAATCATCAAAAATCAATTTGGTAAAACCATGATCCGAGTGCTGTGGAGTGAAGCGGAAACCGAGGTTATTGTGGTGCTTAAAGGCTCTCATAGCCTAAGTGATTGGCTGTTGAACTTCGCGTTATGGACAAGAAGCTGTAAATCCATTGGGCTCAACTACCGTATCCACGCGGGGTTTTATCATCTTCTGTTTCAAGAGAGTCAACCCAGTAGAAACGACGATACGCTCGGCGCTTCAGTCTTCGAACGTTTAGAAACAACACTCGCGCCACTCATCGAAAAAGGCAAGCGAGTTACCATCACCGGCCACTCTTCCGGTGGAGCGATTGGCTGCGTTTTCGCTGATTACCTGAATCACAGATACCCTAAGAGCATTAAACGTGTCGTGACGTTTGGCCAACCCGCAATTGGCAACTGGCAATTCAAGCAGCGCTATTCTCTTGATAAGAAGACCTACCGCATCTGTTGTGATTTAGACATCGTGACTTTCATGCCGCCGATTCCCCTTATCTATTGGCATGCAGGCAGAATGCTCTGGCTTTACAACGGTCGAATCTATGAGAACACCCCAACCCTAATTCGCTTTGGACGCTCACTGCTGAGCTGGGTGATTCGTCCCTTCTCGTATCACTTAATGAGTAAGTACATTCGCAACAAAGATTTTTTTGATCAGAGATAAATGCACGAATGCTCTACTCGAGTCTCAACTTTATCACTGCCTAACAGTTGATCGACGCGTAGTAGATATCTGACTGAGTAGTAAACTCAAACATGAATTGATACGTCTTGCCATGACTGTCTGACACGGAGATCATCAGTTGATTCGGCTGGTCAGTAAGCTGGAAAGCATTTGATGAGTACCAAGTGCGATACACTCCATCATGTAAGTACTTCGACGTTAAAGTCAGTGATTCAGATTCCTCATTTAATTGAACGTCATTACTGATAACGGCATTTAGCTTCAAATCGTCGCTGTCCTGTGAAGACTCTAATCCGAAGTTCACCATCAGTGTCTTTTCTGAGGACAAGCTAGGATAAACTCGTACTGTGATATTCCCGACGGCCTGCTCAAGAGCGTCATATTTCGCTTTATGATAACCACACCCAGAACTTGCTGTCTCTTCTTGTCCTGCTTGCACAATGGGCTTGTAGTAGTCTCGTGTTGTTGGATAAAGCACACAGCCAGTTAGCATGGTAATCAATGACACGGTGACGAGTTTTCTAAACATTCACTATTCCTTTTCTTGGCAACCAAACGATTATGAACAGTGTTTTATTGTAATGCTCGATTTAGTTACACACGCTTACAACCGAACCGTTTTGAAACGTGTTATTGGGTGTAGTTGCTTAAGGACGGATTCAATAGCTAGAAATAGCAAGATACGTTTACGGAAATTCAGACACAAAAAAACCAGCACTAGGCTGGTCTGTTGTAATTTGGAGGCGCCTCCCGGAGTCGAACCGAGGTCCACGGATTTGCAATCCGCTGCATAGCCACTCTGCCAAGGCGCCAAATTGTGCGAGTTTTAAGAGTTCGACTCTGTTCCCTCTTGCGAGTAAGTAGATGGTGCCCCGGGCCGGACTTGAACCGGCACAGCGCGAACGCCGAGGGATTTTAAATCCCTTGTGTCTACCAATTCCACCACCAGGGCAACGCAATCATGCGATGGCAACACCATCTCTCATCGGCCTGTGCCGCGAGAACGAGACGTACTTTAACGGATTGAGCTGTGAGATCAATATATATTTTATCTTTTTAATTCAATTGCTTAAAAAGCAGTCCCTGGCGAGCAAATCATATGCAATCAGCACAACTATTACTCCAATAACTTAGTCATAACTTAAGCTACACACCTTCTGTCACTCTCTATCTCTATAAACATCAATATCAATCATGTTGGGCTCACAAAGTGTTCACTTGTTAATATACCTTCCATTCGAGTGACACATTTTCTCTCCCACCCTAACCGATTGTTCCATCATTTGATTTTTGGGTATGGCTTCTAAACCACTCAACTCCAAGTTGACACTTTGTCCACGCATTGCGCTTTTTATTTAGTTTATAAAAAATAAAAATCCTTAAAATCAATAATATAAGTATTGGTTTGTTTTTTGCTCCGTAGTAAATAACGGCAAGCGTTCCAACATTAAAGTTTCATAACGCACTCTGTGGAGCAATTGTCACGAGACAGGGGAAAAAGCAGTTAATGTGTTCAATGATGCCAAAGTCCAGTGTTCGCATCATTGGATACTTATATCCCCTTTGATCAACTTTCAATGAAAGAAGGTAGATGATGGAACATTTAAATTACAACCGACATAAAAGGATATTCAACGTCATGTTGATAAGCGCTACTACCTTTTATGGCTTAACCATTGCTTCGCCTGCTAATGCATTGACGGAGCAACCTATTTATCCAGATCCAGCTAACTCAGCAAACAGTTGTATGGCAGATGCTTACTTCGATACTGGTGGCTCCGGTCTCAAAGGTAATTTAGGCGACGCTCTAAACTGTACTGCGAATGACGTAGAGATTACGCAGGTAATTCCACAAGAGATAATTCTCCCGGATGGCAGCAGTTCTGGGAATTTAACCTGTACCTTGGGAGAAACCTTTAAACTAAAAGCAGATATTCGCGTGCGAGCTAATGCAGCAGAACGTTGGGATACCACCTTTTATGTACCTCGAAAAGAGAACGTCGATCCAGACGTAATATATCAAGATGGAGAAGCATGTAGTGTCCTATTGCCAGTGCCGATTGGAACTAGCGGGTATGACCCTAGTTTTCTTGTTGCCCAGCAACTTGATGGAGACGCCTGTGGTGATATTAGAAAATCTGATTTAACTGCCGACGAGTACACCCTAAACGAGGCTGTTTTCGAAATCATCTGTGAAGATGACGACTTAGACGGACAAGCTGACTTCAACTACTGTGCGGCATGGGACAACATCGAACGCGATAACTGTTCTGAAGACGGAACTTACCCAGGTCAAGTTCCAAACAACAAATCGAAATGTAAATGTGACAACTTCAACATCCCGGTATTCATTAAACCGAATCCACCTACTGTGTTGAAATCAGTCGAGCCAGCTAGCAGTAATGAGCCAGCAGGTACATTCAAATATACTGTGACTATTACCAAGGCTGCAGGGTCTGCAGTTCAAATCACAAGCCTTGAAGATATCTATCGCTCAAGCACAGACGGTTCGATCTTAGAACAGTTCGATTTAACTGGTGGAGCAGACGACCAAGGTACGCTTAATCTGCTCGACTCTGGAGGTAACCTAAATACTTGTAAAACCCTCAGTTACCCAATCGTACTCACTGACGCGACTCCAAGTACCTCGTGTAGTTTTTACGTCCAGATAAATGACGAAGACCTTCCAGATGATCCTGCCCCAACCACAGCAAACGCTGCGGGACAGCCTGAAGAGCTTTATGAAAACTTCATTCGCTTTAGCGCTACCGATAACGAAGGTCGTGGCACTGTAATAGGTGATGACACTTGTGACCCTACCGATGGAGATGCCACAAACGATTCTGGTAACTGTTCAAATGTCGTCACAGTTAAAATGATCAATGTTGACCCAGCTGTCGAGATTACTAAAACCCCGATCAGTGGGCCTGGTTTACGTAATGTTGCTGGCGCTTGGTACATCGACAATGAAGGCCTTATTACCTATGAAGTTACAGTAACCAACTTGAGCACAGTTGACGCTGCGTGGGTGATTCAACTTATTGATGATAACGGGACACCAGGCAACTTGGCCGACGATATTGACCTATTGGCGGACGGCACAGGCACTCCAGCTTGTAGTACAGCTCCAGATAACCCTAATAGCGATACACCGTTAGCGAAAATGAACGGTTCCTTTACTTGTCAGTATACCGTCGATGTCACCGTTGCTGATGGCAGTACCTACACTAACACAGTGAAAGTCTACATCAATGACAACGAGGCTCGTGAAGCAAATGACATGGCCGTCGCGAGTGTGACTCGTGCCGAACCAATGATCTCTCTAATGAAGGATGTTGCTGTGTCTGTAGATGCGAACGTTCCGACACCCGCTATCGATTCAGGTTCGTTTATGCAATCTATCAACGTGGATGAACCTGGAGACGAAGTCGTTTACCGATTCACCATGACTAATGCGAATGCAGTAACCAAAGAAGACTTGACCGTAATTTCTTTGACCGATGACGTGCTGTTTAGCAGCGTGAGAGCAAGTGCATCTTCAACTCAACGAAGCGATGAGTGTTCATTCCCTCAAGTGGTTGCGTACGGCACGCCTTACGTATGTACCTTAGTCGCTGATGTAACGGGTAATGGTTCAAACGATCCAGACACCGTTTTCGATGATACGTTCTTGCTAAATACGGCGTTCGTGACCGCCAAACGCGATCCGAATGATCCAAATGAACCTGAGACCAAATCGAACGAAGATACAGCTCAAGTTAACTTCGATGATGTGCTTCCACAATTTGAAGCTAATTTCGGTTTCCATGCGAGCATATTTGTAAAACTAACCAATAGCAGTACCTTTGAAGACATAACCTTACGCAAAATGTCGATCCGCGGAGTGAATATCCCTGACTCTGACAACCCTGGCGATGTTGATGCAGGTACATTGTTCAGAATCTTCGACGACTCGGGTACGAGCATAGAGGGTGTACTTGACTCTGCATTCCAACAACTGTTGGATGGTTACTGTAATGTTGGACAAACGATTCCTGCTGGTGAAACCTATGCTTGTTTCGTTCGTGTTCAACTGTTCAATGCTCTTGGCATATTCGACACCTTTAACGCATCTGGTGCAGCTGACGGTGTTGTTATAGAAGTACTTGATGATGACGGTAGTATTCGAGCTGCTGAGGTCGAAGTGACGGTTCAAACTCAAGATGTCATTCAGCCTTAATGTTTGAAGACACTATAAATCACTAAGACTCACCTAAAACGAAACGCCAGTCATTTCTGACTGGCGTTTTTATTATCGAAAGCGCGGTGAGCCGCTATATTCTTACTTATTTTTTCCTTTACCTTTACTACCTGTAGAGGTGTCCGAATCAGAGCTATCAAAACCAATACTCACCGACGCAGAAGCGGTGTTCACACCATCACTAATAGTGTAACTAAAACTATCGCTGCCCTTGAAGTTTTTCGCTGGCGAATAATACAACTGGCCATTAGATGTAGTTTGAACCGTTCCTTTCGAACCTTGGGTCACAGAGATAACCTTTAGCGTATCGTTCTCAGGATCACTGTCATTCATCAGTACGTCGATAGTCACTGGAGCTTTGGATGTTAGTGTCACCGTATCATTTATAGCGATGGGTGCGCCATTTTCCATCACCGGAGATACAATACTCACACTCACGACTTGGTCAGTATTCAAGTTTAAATCCGCAGAATGTACCGCATAGATTGAAACGCCATAAATACCATCAATGGCTTCCGGGCTCGAGGTAAAATTCATCGTAATTGATTGGGTTTCACCAGGTATCAAAGTAACAGAACCACTGTTCGCGCTCCATCCACTTGGGACATCTGCCGATATCGTGACATTAGCAGCGTCACAAGTTGTGCTATCTTGACTGGTGACCGTCGCTGTATAGCTTACCGTACTGCCTGGCTCAAAATCCCCGTTTTGGTTAGTAGACAGGATGAGAGATGGCGCCGACAACAAGCAAGCTTCTAACGCGGATTCAACCACATAGTTTGCTGTCGTGCTCGCCTTATAACTACTATCACTAACATTTTCCACGTTGAATGTAATCACATAGCTTCCATCTACCGCAGCTTGATCCGAGGTTACATCAACGTAGACTGTATCACTCATGCCCGGAGACAAATTTAGCTCAGATACCGTTGTATCCCATCCATTTGAAGCACTTGCCTCAATAATGAAGTTCGATGTTGCGCATCCTTGTTCATCATTGTTAGTTACCGTAACGGAATAACCCACTGTGCTACCAGGCTCTACGCCTTTTTCTTGAGTGGAAACAACAGCAATACTTGGTGTGCTTGGCACACACACTGGCTCCGCAAAGCTAACATGGACACTGGCACCTGTACTATCAGCCCATTCGGTCGTAATACTAATACCCGCTTCAATATCCTCATACGTATTTCCGGCTACCAAAGCCGCATCAATAAGGTCTGAGTTCTCACTATCAGGCGTCATATCAAGTAGTTGAACACTACTAAGATCATCTCCAGTCACAGCGTGGAAGACAACCCCATCCGTTATTCCAGTTTGCCCTTCAAGAAAACTATCGAAACCAATAGGTTGACGATATTCAATGTAGTACCACAGAGGTTGTCCTGACGCCTCATCAGTTCCGCGTTTTATCCTTAGGCCTTTCGCCGCACCTGCTGGTGCCGTTTCATAGGGCTCCAAAGAGTAACTGCCACTATTGGTAACCGTAACGACCTCTTGTTCTGACGGTTTAATCCAGCCCAATTGTTCTTTATTAAAAGCATTAAAATGACCGTTGGATGTCCCCATAATGTCCAGTGTGTCACCGTATGAATAGTTGTAACACGTACCACCAACGGTATTTTTGCCGCACTCAAGTGCTTGAGCATGATGGAGACCAAAGTTGTGACCTAATTCGTGGCCAATCGTGTTCAATCGAAATGCACCATTAATCCACGCTCTAGAAGGGTTGCCACCAACAGTACCCATACCAGACCAACCACAGTTATCTACTTTTGGGTAAATATAGACCTTACGTAAGTAGCTAGACGTATCAATACCATCTGCTTCCGCTGCGGCGTTGATGTAACTTTCAAAGCCATTGTAATCACAACTGCTATTGAGCGGCAACGTGTAGTAACCGCGCACATCACCACTCAACCAGGTTTGACCGAAAGAGTTCTCTTTAACGAAGTCGTTAACCTTCCCAAAAATCATGTCTTGAACTTGATCAATAGTCCATGGTTGTTGTGGATTGTCCTGAAAATTAACTAGAAGCACTAACGTGCGCTGATCGCCAAAAGTATTTGATAGTGTGGCTGAACTAGTAACTGTAGCTGTTGTGGTGCTGTCTTGCGCTAAAATAGCTAGACCATCCACCTCATCGCTTACTACGAAAGCATCAGACTTATCAGCTACATTGCTGAACTTCCAACCACGTACACGCACTTTTGTACCCGATCGAATAGTGTTGAATCTTGACTGGAAAGAACCGTAAACCTCAACAAAGCCCAGTGAAGTATTTAGTACGTGTCGAAGACGGCTCTTACTGTGATCTTCGTAATCTTCGTAAAAGACTTCAAATTCGCCCTCTAGCGTTTGCTCCAGCTCAAGCATGGCTTGGACTTTTTCAGGCATACCTTTACGAGTTTTTGTATTCAAAGCAACTTTAGCTACTGCACTCGGTTCTAGCTCAAGCAGCTCAGAGATCAACGCTTGACGATCGTGGGCAAGTGAAATCATTTGCTCTAAATAGAGGCGTTTATTGTCCGCCGATCCACCACGATAACCAATCATAGCTTGCTTTAATTTGTCGGTATTATCTTGGGCTTGACGGAATTTTTGTTTAACAGTAGACGAAACCGTTTTTTCTTGTTGAATCAGATAGCTATGCGGAACATGTTGCGAATTATCCGCCGCACTGGATGAAAAAGATATGAGGCCAATAACAGCCATTATTGATAGTTTAAACGTACTGGAAGTAACGGTATTAAAATGGGTATTAAACATACTTAATATCTTATGTATTTTATCTTTGGTCATAATTTTTGCGCAGCAGAGGTCCGCGGTCGTGACGATCGCTAAATAAATCATGGGCGCAAGTAGTTAACCTAAACGCATGAATTTAAATTCATTTCGATGAGGCTACAAACGTTACGGGTGAGTAATAAACACTAAAATTAGAATTAAAAGGCATCTAGAATTTAGTCAAAACTGTGCCGTGCCTTTTAACAAACGTTAAAAAACTAGAAATCTAAAATAGTCATTTATCATTTAAGTTAAACTTGTATTAGCAACACAAGATAAATCATTGAATCGTATGCAATAAATCCATCCCTCCTCTATATTTACAACCCAAGTTGATTTTTAAAAATAACATCCTACAAACGCAGAGGTTAAATTTCAACCAAAAATAATTCATTTTCACAGTGAGATCACTCAATATCATTTAAAACATGAATATAAATATCAATTTAAATTACAAAGTAAAGCTCCCGTTATAATATAAACACAGTTGAATAAAAAACTGTCACTTTAATATAGACATGATACAAGTGAATGAAAAACAACAATTTTAATTAATAAAGAGCCAGTTATCATTGTTCTATGGAGAAAAATATATGTGCATAGTCACATTTCAACGTTATAACCATAAACCTAGTTCTCAGATCCCAGCTAAAGAAAATCCTAAGGTTAGAAACTCGGTAGTCTTAGATATAATAAAAGGCAACTCACATAAGTTGCCTTATAAAATCATGAAAACGTTATTATTTTTTGTCGTCATTCGCTAACTGATCAAATATTGACTCAAAAACCTCATACCTTTGTGCACCTACCACTATTTGTGGTTCTATAAGTTGATCATTTTCAATGCGACCAATTAAGAAACTTGGTGTACCGCGAATACCTAAAGATCTTCCCAACGTCAGATCTCGCTCAACTTTGCTTGCAATAGACTTATCTATCAAGCACTTATTAAAATCATCGATATTTAAAGACAAATCTGCTGCAGCTTGTTGATAGAACTCGTTGCCCAAGTTTTTCATGTTTTCAAACAGCATGTCACGCATTGGCCAATAGGCATTCTGTTGAAAACTGCACATCGCTGCAATCGCTGCACCCTTAGCCTTAGAATGAAAACTCAACGGGAAGTCTCTCGCTATATATTGAACCTTTCCGTTATCAATATAATTGTCTTTGAGCTGTAAAAAAGCAGTTTCCTTGAATCGTTTGCAATAAGGACATTGAAAATCAGAGAATTCAATAATTGCAATCTGTGCATCTTTACTTCCAAGAAATGGAAGCGTGCCACCTTCAGTAAAGTTTGGTTGGTTTGGCAAAGATGGTGGTTCTTTCTTAGGAGGGTTAAATGCCAAATTTTTCATTTCTTTTACTTCATCTTCTATCTTACCTACTTCTTCTGTTAGTTGTTGAATCTCCTGCTTTAATAATTCAATTTCTGATTTTAGCTTATCTTCTTCGTCCGACTGACACCCAGTTAAGAGCTGAAGAAATACTAAAGGTATGACGATTTTTACAGCTTGTATAAACATATCACATCCTCACTATGAACAAGCATGAATATTAAATTCATACTTTTATTTCATTAGTTAAAAGATTTGCTGAGGTGCAGTGGAGAGAATAAGTCCGTTCCATAAATAGTAAATACTTTAATTATCATTAATAACAACAAGCTATAGAGTTGTCATACAATCCAGATATCAATCATTTAAAATAACTATGAACACTGACGAAAAAACAGCAATATCTTTCATAATGATAAAAAGTATTGTAAAAGACCTTATATAAGTCAATTCGGCTAACATTGTGGTTAAGATAAATACTCACATTATTTTCATTTAAATCAATGTGAGATAAGAATATGTATTTAAAGTAATATTTTTCTAAATAAGATTCATTGTTACGAAAAACGCTTTTTTAACACAACACTTTGTTTTACAAACCGATAGGGGAAAATCAGAAAATATGCTGTCTGATCGGCCCCCATATAGAGTCATCACCCCGTGACCAAAGCTCGGTGTGTCGTTTAATACTTAAAAACAATGGAGCCGGCATACATATCTAATGTAAATTCAGCTCAAGCGCATCACTCACTGTTGTTTTCGATCTGCTTCTCTAACCCAACCAGATTTAAAACGGTGAATGCTGACGCTAACATCAGACCCAAAATCCAAACAAAGTACCACATAGTGCCTCCTAGTAGAGTGAATGACTATTTCGTTCAACATATTGGTTATCGAGTCTGCCGCGCATGGTGCGATAACTAAATGCCGTGTAACCAAGAATGATTGGAACCATAACAAAGGCAACGCCCGTCATGATATTGAGTGTCAGCTCACTTGAAGTCGCATCCCATAGCGTTAGGCTATGATTGGTATTGAAGCTCGATGGCACAATAAACGGAAACATAGTGAAACCGGCCGTTAATACAATTGAGGCACTGGTTAAGCTAGAGCTGACAAATGCCATCAGGTCTTTCGATAGCCTGATACAGAAGAACGTCATAACAGGAAACGCGACACTGCCAATAGGTGCAAACCACATCCAAGTGTAGGTCTCGAAGTTACTCAACCATAACCCAGCCCCCGCAATTACCGTCTTGTTTAGAGGGTTTGACTCACCATTATGATCAAGCAAACCAACCACTTGATAGCCCATAAGCTCATCAAGCACAATCCCACCTATCACCATCAAGATGAATACTGCCCATGCACTCATTTGGCCAACAGTACGCGCTTTACCATAGATAGTGTGCTTAGTCTTCAACAACAGCCAAGTGCTCCCCTGCAATAGTGACATTGTCACGGCCACAATACCACTCAGTAAACTAAAAGGGTTAATCAAGTCCAAAAAGCTTCCGTGATAAGTCACCATTAGTAAGCTGTTTAATGAGAAAGGTATCCCTTGTAATAGGTTACCGAAAGCAACACCGAACAACAGTGCTGGGAATACACCAGCAAATGCAATCGCGTAGTCACACACATCTTTCCATTGTTGGCTTTCTACTTTGGCGCGATACTCAAGTGCGAGCGGACGTAGCCACAAACCAATCAAAACTAAGTACATAGCGATGTACAGGCTCGAAAATACTGTCGAGTAAACTAAAGGCCATGCCGCAAACAACGCACCACCTGCCGTTATCAGCCACACTTGGTTACCGTCCCAATGCGGTGCAATGGAGTTAATCATCACGCGTCGCTCTGTGTCGGTTTTACCAATTATAGGTAATAAAGCACCAACACCTATATCGAACCCATCGGTGATCATAAAGCCAATCAACAACACACCGATCAGCACCCACCAGATAATTTTTAACGTTTCATATTCAAACATAACGACTCCATTTATTGTTGTGCTTGCAGTGCCAATTTGGCTTCAACTGAGTGATCACCTTGCTCATAGTGATAGCGACCTGTCTTTAAACTGCTTGGGCCTTTGCGCGCGACTTTCACCATCAAATAACTTTCTACAATGATGAAGACCGTATAGAGCGCCATGATCAATGCTAAGGTGAGAAGGACATCTTCAGCAGTTTGATGCGAAGCCGCCATGCTAACTGGCAGCACTTCCCCTACCGCCCAAGGCTGTCGGCCATACTCTGCAACGAACCAACCGGCTTCAATGGCAATCCAAGGCAGAGGAATCGACCACAAGGCCGCTTTAAGAACCCAAGGTTTCGCTGTGAATTTTTTACGGTAGGTTTGAAGGAAAGCAGCACCGAACACAATCAACATGACCACACCGCAGCCAACCATGATGCGGAATGACCAAAACAGTGGCCAAACGGTTGGAATGGAGTCGTCTGCCGCCATTTGGATTTGATGTTCGGTCGCGTCAGTGACCCTATCGGTGTAGCGCTTAAGCAGTAAGCCATAACCGAGATCATGCTTAACTTCATCAAACGCTTCTGTTGTTACATTTGAGTTATCGCCGCCACGCAAGCGTTCCAGCAAATCATAAGCAATCATGCCGTTGCGGATACGATCAATATGTTGCTCTCGAAGATCATGGAGCCCTGTTACTTGTTCATCCAGTGAGCGTGTGGCGATGATTCCCATCAGATATGGGATTTTCACCGCATAATCGGTTTCGCCTTTCTCTTGGTTAGGTAAGCCAAAAAGAGTGAATGCGGCAGGCGCTGGCTCGGTGTGCCATTCAGCTTCAATAGCGGCCAGTTTCACCTTCTGAACATCACCCAGTTCATAGCCTGACTCATCTCCGAGTACCAGAACCGAGATAATTGATGCCATGCCAAAACAAGACGCAACAGCGAATGAGCGCTTGGCGAACTCAACGTCTCGCCCTTTCAGCAAGTAATACCCACTCACGCCGAGAATGAACATTGCACCGCAGGTATAAGCTGATGACACGGTATGTAGAAACTTCACTTGTGCCACAGGGTTGAGTACGACTTCAGCGAAACTGGTCATCTCCATTCGCATGGTTTGATAGTTAAACTCCGACCCAATCGGGTTTTGCATCCAACCATTGGCGACCAAGATCCATAACGCCGAAAAACTCGATCCCAGAGCCACTAACCATGTAACCACAAGGTGTTGGCGTGCAGACAAGCGTTCCCAACCAAAGAAAAATAGCCCAACAAACGTCGACTCTAAGAAAAATGCCACCAGCGCTTCAATGGCAAGAGGCGCACCAAAAATGTCGCCGACATAATGAGAATAGTAAGACCAATTGGTACCAAACTGGAACTCCATCGTCAGGCCAGTTGTCACTCCTAACGCAAAGTTGATTCCGAAAAGTTTGCCCCAGAAGCGAGTCATGTCTTGGTAGATTTTGTTTCCTGTTAGCACATAGATAGACTCCATAATGGCTAACAAGCACGACATACCAATGGTTAGAGGGACGAAAAGGAAATGGAACATTGCCGTCAACGCAAACTGCAAGCGCGATAATTCAACAACATCAAACATTAAAGCTCCAAACATCATAATGATGACTTTCATACATAAGTTGGAGCGTATTTCAGCACAGTTCTCTCGAACCAAACTAGAACAGATCAGAGACTAAAAAATAGAACAGATTGGAAAATTCGTAACAGATAAGGTGCAGAGTTCAGACTGACTCTCGCTTGTCGTTACTTAACTCGCTAACTAACTCTCCTAAGGTTTTTATCGCCTGCGTTATCTTGTCGTCGCAAGCATAAGAGCTATTGAGTCGGATATGGTGATTAAAACGTTTATCACCGCTAAAGATGATTCCGGGAGCAACAGAAATATTGTGCTCGAGCGCTTTATCGTAAAGCGTTTCAACGCAAACATTCTTCGGTAGCTCAATCCAAATAAAGTACCCGCCCTGCGTTTGATGAATGACTGTGTCTGAGGGCAAACAGTCGGTAAGCAAACTGATGTGATTCTGCTTGCGCTCATGGAGTATCTTTCGCAGCTTCTTGAGGTGGTTATCGTAGCTGTAATACGTCAGATAATGGGACAGTGCTAATTGAATTGGGATACTGCTCGATAATGTCGCGAGATGCTGTAAACGTTGGATCTTGAGCGTTTGTTGGCCAGCAACAAGCCAGCCAATACGAAAGCCGGGCGAGAGTGACTTGGAAAACGATCCGCACAACAAGATATTTTCATTCTTATCATAAGCTTTCGCTGGCAGACTCGAATCGCTGCCCACGAATAACTCTCGATACACATCGTCTTCGATCATGGGCACATTATGATGATTCACCAGCTTAGCAAGGCGCTGTTTGTTTTCGCTGCTCATTGAGTACCCTACTGGGTTTTGAGCCGCCGTCATAAACCAACACGCTTTAATATCCATGGATGAGAATACTGAAGAGAGCACATCAAGGTCGATCCCAGTATCTGGATCTGTTGGGATCTCTACCGCCGTTAGGTTTAATCGCTCTATGGTTTGAAGTACGCCATAAAAGGCGGGGTATTCTATGGCAACCAAATCACCCGGTTCAGTGCAAGATTGCAAACACAAACTCAACGCCTCCATTGCCCCAGAGGTAATGACGATATCGTCCGGTAGAACATTAAGCCCATTCACCTGATAACGCTGCGCAATTTGTCTTCTTAAGGTCTGATTACCAGGTGGCAAGTTGGTCAGCATGCTATTGTCCGGCATTTGACGACTGGCACTAGCGAGGCTTCGCGACAAGGCTTGGTGAGGAAACAAAGACGGATCTGGGAAAGCAGAACTGAGTGGGATAATGCTTGGGTCTTTGGCCTTTTGAAGTACGTCATAAAGCAGGTCACTGATTCGCACTGAGTAAGGCGTGATGGCTTTTGAGTTGCTCTCACTCCCCGTCTGTACGTTTCGACGAGGTAACACAAAATAGCCTGACTTTGGCTTAGCATAGATATAGCCGGCAGCTTCAAGCTGTTGGTATGCTTGGAGTACCGTCTCGATACTCAGTTTATAGCGCTTACATGCATTTCTGATCGATGGCAGTTTCTCACCACTCAACCAGATATTGTGCTCAATTTGATTCTTTAGTTTCTCTGCTAATACCTGAGACTTTTTCATGCGCTTCTTTCAAAAGACTTAATGATTTGGCAATAAGGTTACTGCAAGAGAAGCAGATAGCAAGAAATACAGATGCTTAGCGTTTTATGCTTATTTTTTTTGCTTATAGTTGGCGGAGTGAAGTCTTAACTGCAAGTTACAGTGCGGGCTAAAAACGAAAAAGCACAAACTCGACGGCCTGTGCTT
This sequence comes from Vibrio sp. D420a, assembly GCF_030248625.1. Taxonomy (NCBI): domain Bacteria; kingdom Pseudomonadati; phylum Pseudomonadota; class Gammaproteobacteria; order Vibrionales; family Vibrionaceae; genus Vibrio; species Vibrio sp. D420a. The sequence continues at coordinate 417,623 of NZ_JAHGAN010000002.1, forward strand.
GATTTATTGTGTTACTAAAATCCGTTGATCTTTATAACTTGAAGCGACTCAGCTCTTGCTTAAGGTCGTTGGCTAACTGATTGAGCTGGTCAGCTTGAACAACAGCATCGGAAGCGTCTACGGCCATTACATCACTCACCTCACGCACCGATTCAGTATTAGTGTTGATTTCAGCGGTTACTAACGATTGCTCTTCCGCAGCCGAGGCAATTTGTGTCGCCATATCGCTGATCACCTGAATCGCTTCACGGATCTGCTCTAAGCTTTCACCCGCTAAGTTAACGTCATTCACACTGGTGCGCGCCATATCATGGCTCTGGTTCATCACTTTAACTGCACCATTAGTTGCTTGTTGAAGTCGTTTTATCTTGTCTTCAATCTCTTCCGTCGATGCGTGTGTTCTTTGCGACAATACGCGCACCTCATCAGCAACAACGGCAAAGCCTCGGCCTTGCTCACCGGCACGCGCGGCTTCAATCGCAGCATTAAGTGCCAGTAGGTTGGTCTGCTCGGCAATCTCTCGAATCGTTGCCAGAATCGTCGCGATTTGTTGACCATGCTCTTCAAGTTCGCTGATAATGGATACAGCACCAGTTAACTCATTAGCCAACTCATTGATTGAGGCTTGGCTTTTCTCCATTTGCTGGAAGCCTTGCTCGCTCAACTCTACTGAGTGAGTCGCGCTCTTAGCGGTATTATCTGCGTTAGATGCAATCTCTGACGTTGCTGTCGCCATTTCAGTTACCGCTGTTGCAACCATAGTGATTTCATCTTGCTGCTTGCCAACGCTCTCACTTCGCTTCATCGCACTTTGGTTGGCGTGTTCTGCACCATGGGTCATTGCTGAGGACACGTTATTCACGTTTTTCATCATCTCGTGGAGACGATCAATGAAGGTATTGAACTTATCAGCCAATTGCCCCACTTCATCATGACTAGATACTGTCAGCCTGCGTGTTAAATCCCCTTCGCCCTCTGCGATGTCTGCCAGCGCTTCACCGACTCGACCCAACTCGACAAGTTGGCGAGCAACAAACCATGAGGTCGCGATAGCCATCACGATAAGTACAATCAAACCCGTCGTGACTTGGTTTATTAACATGGTGAATAGCGGTTGTTCCAATACCTCTTTATTCATCTCAATCACAAGCATCCAATCAGTATTCTTGATTGGCTCCGCCATGATCACTTTCTCTACGCCGTCGACATCTGCGTAAAGCGTCGTTAAGTTCGTAGCTGCTGAGTTTAAGCTCGCGACATTGAGCTCGGGCGCAATATCAGTGATCTTCTTGAGGATGAAGTCTTTGTTACTGTGCGCAACCACTGTGCCTTGAGTGTCGATCAAAATAGCGCGACCATCACCCGGTACTGGAATCGCCAATACGTCTTGAATCAACTTATCTAAAGCGAGGTTAGACGCTGCTACCCCAACGATTTGACCATTTTCAAACACAGGATCCGTCAGGGTAACCACCAAGGTTTGCATGGTGACGCTCACGTAAGGTTTGGTGGTAATGGCTCTGTTCGCCGCCAACGTCTCTTTGTACCAACCGCGAACGCGTGGGTCATAACCGGGTTTATTCAAAGAAGGATCATGACGGAACATTTCACCATCTTTGTTTCCAAAATAACTGAGGCCAAATCCACCTGACACCAAGGTTTGGCGCAAGTGAGGCACCACATCCAAATCTGGGTTCAATGAGATTTGTTGTTGTAATCCGTTTACTGCTTGTTTCTTGTCGTGAAACCAATCACTAATGCCTTTGGCATGAGCATGGAGCGTATTTCGGCTTTCACTCTCGATCGCTTGCCAGCTATTGGTTTGAAACGTTTTGTAGCCAATGAAAAGTAAAATGGCAGATGTCACCGCAATCGCCAAAACCACAGAGGAAACCATTTTCCTCTTTAGACTAAATTGCATAATTTAGAGCCTCTTATAAAACTTAGAACATGAGTTAGTGTTTTATAGTCTCACCTATGCAACTGATTTTATGAGAGTTTCGACCCAATAATGAAACAAGTTGTGTATACTTTGTCAATATGTGACTTGTGTAATACCAAAGTAGTATAGAACCCGCTATGAAGGCGTGCTTATGAAATATAGGTACGTTAACGAGATATAGATAACTAATGAAATACCGCTATTCCAAAAACTGACAATAGAAGTGTTTAAAACAAGAGCCAAAATTCAGATACAAAAAAACCAGTCACTAGGACTGGTTTGATTGAATAATGGAGGCGCCTCCCGGAGTCGAACCGAGGTCCACGGATTTGCAATCCGCTGCATAGCCACTCTGCCAAGGCGCCTTAATTTGATTGTCGTAGTCTAAGGCAACTACGTGTCTCTTTAGAAGAGAATATAGATGGTGCCCCGGGCCGGACTTGAACCGGCACAGCGCGAACGCCGAGGGATTTTAAATCCCTTGTGTCTACCAATTCCACCACCAGGGCACGCAATTCTTTATTGCGATGCCGTTACGATTCGTAAACACCATCTTTAATGTCGAAGTGAATCAACATTACAAAATTTATAGCAACATAGGTTTTCTGTATTCAAACTCGAAGTTTGAATGGAGGCGCCTCCCGGAGTCGAACCGAGGTCCACGGATTTGCAATCCGCTGCATAGCCACTCTGCCAAGGCGCCTTTTTATTTCAACACATTAGGATGTTGTCCCGCTGTGTTCGGGTGCTTACTTTACGGATTGAGAAAGGATAGTCAAATAAAAATATGCATTTAAATTCTGTTTGCTGACATTTAAATCAAATTGCTGCACCTTCCACCTATTCAGACAGAAATCGTACAGCAATTTACATCACCATTTTTTCATTAAACGCCCAACGAGGCTTGGATGGTACGACCAACAGTGGTCAAACATACTCATTAATTGAGGGTTGCCGTACTTAGAAAGGCTCACAGCGTGGAAGCGGTTCTTGTGCTGTTTCAATTTCTCAACCTGCGCAATCATCTCATCAGACTGCTTAGGTGCGATAAAGTCAGAAAGCACAACCAAATCTGCGTTCTTGTATTTATCACCCATCATGAGATCAATCGACTTCATCAAGACTGGTTCTAGATCGGTACCGCCGTGGAATGAGTAACTTAAGAAGTCACTCGCTTCACGCAATCCGTCCTGACGAGTTAACTCATAAGTGATTTGCTCTGAAGAGAACAGAATTACGTAACAATCGCGCTCTTCTGCCAATGCAATTTGCATCAGAGCATAAGCCATAGCTTTAGCCGACTGTTCAGGGAACCCGCTCATGGAACCAGAAGCGTCAACACAGACGATAAATGGCCCTTTCTCGATATCTACATTCTTGGCATCTGGTTTTTGCGCTCTCACTTTTCTTAAAGTTCGAGATTTACCTTGAGAGCGGTAACTCAATAAGCGCTTATCGGCTAAATGCTTGTAGAAGATAACTTCGAGTTCTGGGTAAGCCAAAAACATGGTCTCATTTGGCAGCATCTTATTGAGGTCGTCACTTTCGTGAATACCGACAATATCGTCCACTGCTTCATCGGCTTTTTCTTCGACCATCTGAAGCTCTTCAACAGGAGCTTTATGCAGAGACGGGTCATCTTCTAAACCAGCCATACGACCAAGCTTCTCGGCAATCTCTTGAAGCCCTTTGTGCTTGTTGAGGAACTCTGCATGACGCTTCATTACCGTAAGGTCGGTTTTGCTCAGCTTAGCCGACGCCATATCCCACAAGCGCCCTACACTGCCTTCATCACCAGATTCCGTCACTTTATCCATGTTTTTCATGGTTTCCATGCGCTGGTAAAGATCAGCAAGCACTTTCTCTTTACTCGCTTCAAGCTCAGTTACCTGCGCTTGTTTGATCGCTTCAGATAGAGCTTGATACCACTGGTCACAGAAGTAATGCGGGAACATGGCGTTATACACGCCCTTATTGTGTTCAAGCAGACGGCGAGCTTGTAGATAAAACGCAGAATGCCACTCCAGCTTTTTGATCACCGAGTCGATCTCTTCAAAAAACTGCTCTTCATTCCAGTGAATCACTTCTTGGTAAAGGGCAATTTCTTGTTGAAATCGATCAGTTTCGCAGACTTTGGTGACGCGTTTTTTGACCTTGCCACGCCATTTAACTAAATGGTTTTTAACAGAGGTTTTAACACCTTTGTTTTCCGCTGCCATCATCACTTGCGAGCGGGCCAATAAGTCATTCATTGCAGTATCAATGATGCCAGAGTCTGCCACCATTAACGCCAGATTTAATCCGTCTGCTCCTAACATATAGGGTCCCCTTACTCGAAGTATTGGCTCATGAACTTGATACGCTGAACGATCTTACTGCTCTTAACCTGTGTGGTTTCAAGATCTTGAGTGATGGATTGCAAGCTTGCTTCCATCGCCTTCGGTAATTCAGGGTCAATAAAGTTATGTGGTAGCGCACCATGGAAATCTGAGCGCACTTTTTTAAGGTTAAATTCTGCGTCTTGAAGTTGTTTAAGCGCGGCTTCTGCACCTGTTAACCATTTGTCGTATAGTTCTTTGTCCAGACCATCAGACGTCACAACGCTCACTAACACTGAACGGTTAGCGATATCTTTGATAACGAGTTGGTTGGAGGCATCTAAATCCAGCTTCAGGCGACATAGGTTTTTGTTTTCATTTACATAACCATAGATGTCACCGTGACCTTCTTTGATCACGCGGTCGAAATCATCTTTAGCAACGTAAACCCAGCGACTGTCGCCTTTTTCAGATTCAGACACTGACATGTTGCTTTGCAGTAGTACCAGTTTCACTAGATTGTAGGCACTACCAACGCTGTACATTTTCGCGTTCTTGATATCGTGCTGGTAAATGTCTTTACGCAGTAGACCGCTGCTCGTTTCCATTGAAAGAGATACAGATAGAGTCGACTCTACATCTTCTTGGATCTCTTCTAGCTCTTCACGTGCTAGCTCAATTTGGTGTTTGGATTCTTGTTGGTCAAACGCTCGGTTCAACGCAAAATCGTTAACGACACTACGAACCACGTCACGAGACTCTGGGCTATGCCACAAACAGTCTTGAAGTAACATGATATCAAGCGGGTTCACGGTATCACGGCCACTGAAGAAGGCACTTGCTTTAAGCAGTTTAACGGCTTTCTTCCAACGACGGTCAGACACGTAAAGTTCAGAGTCTGACATTGCGCCGCCCTGCTTCTTCACAGTCTCTTCAAGCATAGTTTTAAGCTCGTAAAGCTTGTCGAATGCGTTGTCGTTAAGCTCTAGACGATCTAACTCTTTCTGCCATTGGTGATATTCAATATCAGTGATAGCCAGACCCGGTGGGATGGTCGCTTCTTGAGGTGTACCCGTGGTTAGCATCGACTTAAAGTTCTGCTTATTCTGGATACGGTTTACGAACACGCGCACCAGCATACGGTCATAAAGTGCCTCTAGGCCACTGTCTTCATCTGGTAATTCGTTAGATGCAGAAACCAACAGTCGCATCGGAACACGTTCGATGTCGCTGCCATTTTTAAAGGTTTTTTCGTTAACAACGGTCAATAACGTATTAAGGATTGCCGGACCTGCTTTCCAAATCTCATCAAGGAAAACAACCTGAGCTGTTGGCAAGTAACCCTCAGTTAAACGCACGTAACGACCATTGTCTTTCAATTCTTGAATACTCAATGGACCAAAAACTTCTTCTGGGGTTGAGAAGCGCGTCATCAAATATTCGAAGTAGCTACTGTTATCGAAAGCTTGTATTAAACGTTTCGCGATCAAACTTTTCGCGATACCCGGAGGACCAAGCAAAAAAACACTTTCGCCTGCAAGCGCAGCAAGTAAACAAAGTTTAATGGTGTCTTCACGTTCGTAAACACCGTCAGATAAGGCTTGAGCAAGCTTGTTAATGCGTTCGGAGAGTAATGCTTTGTCAGCATGGGAGGATACAGAAGGATTCATCACAGCAAAACTCCGGAAACTTTCAAGATAATTAAGAGTGTAGATATGTTTTTATACATTTGTTAGCACTTTGTTACAAGTGTATTTTATTGTTGAGTAGCATTTATATCAGATGGTTAGGTTGGTAATTTTGGTGTAATCAAAGATTCCAATTTTGAGAATAGAGTCACAATGTGTGATGAGTTTCGTGGAACGCATTCAGAATTTTTCTTTTATTTTCGACATAATTGGCGTTATGGTGGTCGACGTCTTATATGTCCGGCAATTGGCAAGGAAAGTGACTACCACTCCATGAAAACAATAATCCACAAATGGAAAAGCATCTCACTAATAGAAGAGGATGTTAAATTACCCACCGGGTCCTCAATAACTCACACTACGATTCAACATCCTGGCGCAGCAGTCATACTTCCCATCACGTCTAACGGAAAGGTCATTCTCATCAATCAATTTAGACCTTCGTTAAAAAAATGGCTGTTAGAGCTCCCAGCAGGCACGATGGAACAAGGTGAAACACCTTTAGATTGTGCGAAGCGAGAACTTGAAGAAGAGACTGGTTACAGTGCTGGTCAATTTCAAAGTTTGGGGCAAGTGACTCCACTCGCTGGCTTCTGTGATGAGATCCAGCATCTATTCGTTGCATCAGAGCTCAACCTAACTACACGCTTCAGCTGTGATGATGACGAAGTCATTGAAGTGGTTGAGCTGACTATTGAAGAGCTTCAACAAAAAATTCGTAACGACCAAATTACCGATACCAAAACTATCGCGTGTTTAAGTAAAGCCCAGCTTTGCGGCTACCTATAGGAGAGAAATATGGACTTTCGTTCTGATACCGTCACCAAACCAAGTCAGGCTATGCGCCAAGTTATGGCTAACGCAGAGGTTGGCGACGATGTCTACGGTGATGATCCGACTGTAAACGACTTAGAACAGTGGGCAGCCGAAGAAGCGGGTTTTGAAGCCGCCATGTTCACTTCATCGGGCACGCAAGCCAACCTTTTAGGGTTAATGGCACATTGTGGTCGCGGTGATGAATACTTGTGTGGACAGCAAGCTCACAACTATAAATATGAAGCGGGCGGTGCCGCAGTTCTCGGTTCAATTCAACCACAACCGATCGAGAACAACCCAGACGGTACTTTAGACTTTGGCAAACTCGAAAGTGCAATTAAGCCTGACGACAGCCACTTCGCTCGCACAACGCTACTGAGCTTAGAAAACACCATCAATGGTAAGGTGTTACCACTCTCCTACTTGGCAGAAGCTCGTCAGTTTACCAACAAGCACGGTTTAAAACTGCATTTAGATGGTGCTCGCGTTTATAACGCAGCAGCGGCACTGAATGTTCCCGTTAAAGAGATCGCTCAGCACTTTGACTCGATGACCATTTGCTTGTCTAAAGGTTTGGGAGCTCCGGTTGGTTCGCTGCTTCTAGGCAGCAAAGAGTATATCGCTAAAGCACGTCGCCTAAGAAAAATGGTGGGTGGCGGCATGCGCCAAGCTGGTATCTTGGCGGCAGCAGGTAAAATGGCGCTTACAGAAAACGTAACGCAACTGAAGACCGACCACAAAAACGCGAAAGATCTCGCAATTGGCCTTAGTGAATTGCCAGGCTTCTCAGTGAACCCTGACTTTGTTCAAACTAACATCGTATTCGCCAAGCTAGATGACAGTGTCGATATCACAGCAATCGCGAACAAGCTGGCAGCAAAAGAGATCACTATTACACCGAGCAACCCGATTCGCTTTGTGACACACCGTGATATCTCTAGCGCAGATATCGCTCGCTTCCTCACAGAGCTTAAAGCCGTTTTTTAGTTACGGCTTGCGACCCAAATAACTGAAAAAAACCAAACCCTATGTTGCTAATCACAATATAGGGTTTATTTTTGCCTTCAAAAAGATCCGCCTACCCTCGACGTAAAACAAGATAAGCCAACTTCAGCCTGTGCTAAGCTCAATAAACTAAAGCACTTGGTTGTTTTTCTACCGATATATCGCAGTGCAAAGCCTATATAGCTTTACACGCCCTATCGAACCCTTACAATGTGCTCAAAATATTTTTACAAGGTTTATCTCTATGTCTATCCAATGGTTTCCGGGCCACATGCACAAAGCCCGCAAAGAAATCGAAGAAGTTATCCCTAAAGTTGACGTTATCATTGAAGTACTAGATGCGCGTATTCCATTTAGTTCAGAAAACCCAATGATTGCAGAGATCAAAGCAGGTAAACCGGTAGTTAAAGTTCTAAACAAACGCGACCTTGCTGATCCAGAACTCACACAGATGTGGATTGAGCACTTTGAAAAAGAGCAAGGTGTGAAAGCGATCGCGATTACCACCAGCGTTAAAGAAGAAGTGAATCACATCATGGAGCTGGTACGTAAGTTAGCTCCTCACCGTGAAGAGATCGGTAAAAACATTCGTACCATGATCATGGGTATTCCAAACGTTGGTAAATCAACCATCATTAACTGTCTAGCAGGTCGTACGATCGCAGTAACAGGTAACCAGCCTGCAGTGACTCGTCGCCAGCAACGTATTAACCTACAAAACGGTGTGGTGCTTTCGGATACTCCGGGAATCTTGTGGCCAAAAGTAGAAAACCCACACAGTGGTTTCCGCCTCGCAGCAACTGGTGCAGTAAAAGATACTGCAATGGAATACGATGAAGTAGCGTTCTACACGGTAGAGTACTTGGCAAAGCAATACCCTCACCTACTGAAAGAGCGTTACCAAATCGAAGAGCTGCCAGAGTCAGACATCGAACTGATGGAAGAGATCGGTCGCAAACGCGGTGCACTGCGTGCAGGCGGTCATATCGATTTGCATAAGTGTTCAGAAATTCTACTTCATGAACTGCGCAACGGCACACTAGGTCAAGTGACTTTAGAGCTACCAGAGATGATCACACAAGAGCTGATCGAAGTAGAACAGGAAGCACTACGTAAAGCTGAAGAGAAAGCAAAGAAAAAAGAAGAGCGTCGTAAGCGTTACCTGAAGAACAAGCGCTAATTATTGCCCACGACCCTGTAAACTCGTTACGCGAATTTTCCAGCTTTTCGCGCCCTAATGATATCGTTAGGGCGTCACTTCTCAGCATTACCCCGTCATTGATAGAACTAATATCTTGTCACATAAATAAAATCTAAAATTTACATTAGTGAGTTTCATAGACATACTGACGCATTATTTTGTGATCCCGTAGCGAATTTTAAGATGCGTTCATATCCCGGTTTTCAAAACCAGCGTTTCAAAACCTATTTTGATAATGAAATATACCTGCCGTATGTCAATTTCATCTACCTACCGATCACTATATTTCTAGCCTTTATCATCACCGACTTCATTCATTTTGGTGACCAGTGCATCATGCCTATTGTTCTGCGCGTCACTCTTTCAGCATTGATGGCGGGAGCCGCGTATTACTGCATAAATAATCGACCAAACATACTGCAACAGTTAGAGAGCTTATTACTGATAACGAGTGCACTGTTTCTCGTTGTCGTTGGAAGGATAGCCATTGGCTTTGGAAATTATGATTACCAAGGCGGCGTCATTCTGGTAATGATTTATCTCGGTACCTTTTCTCGTCTATCTGCTCGATACAGTTTATTTACCCTAACCTGCATACTGGCTAGCTATCTTATCGGTTTATCGCCACTTCTTTATGCCGCAGAACCTGCGCATGAGCTTGAAATTATCTCAATCTATTTAGCAACCTACGTATTGGTTGCCGCAGCAAGTTTAAGAAGAGACTTAGAAGTTCACAAACGCTTCTCTCAATCTGAACAACTGCGCAAGCAAGCGATCCAACTGAGAAAACAATCGAACCTGTTTGAAGCACTCTCTTACCAAGATGCTCTAACCGGCTGCTACAACAGACTTTATCTACACCAAGTTATCGAGCCGAACATCAATCGCAATCAATCTATGACAACCATTATGATCGATATCGACCACTTTAAGTCGGTCAACGATACATACGGTCACCAAACTGGCGATATGGTTATCAAAGAACTTGCGAAAGCAATTAAGGCTAAGCTGCCAGTTAAGAGCAACCTTTTCAGATATGGTGGAGAAGAATTTCTGATTATTGCTCAAGGGTTAAATAGCACCCAGGCGCAACAACTTTCCGATAGTTTGCTCACATCACCTTCAAAGCTTTCTTTGGACGTGACAGTTTCTGTTGGCGTAAAACATATTGATCGTGCAGTTGGTTCAGTTGAACAATTGATTGAAGATGCTGATAGAGCGCTTTACCAATCTAAGAAGAATGGGCGTAACTGCATTTCATGGTGCACCGTCTCCTACCCCAATGTAGAAACTGCAGCAGTCTAAACACGGCACAAACAAAAAGCCCCGAGCTAATCCTCGGGGCTTTCTATTTTTAATCGTGCTTATTTTATCAAGCTGGCGTTTGCAGTTGCTGAGCTAAAGTCGAAGGCGAAGGCCAAGAGTAGACTTTCTCTTTTACTTTACTGCCGCAAGGCGCATCCCAAATTTGCTCAAGCTCTTCTTTACCACCGATGGACTCATAAAACCCGATAGCTTGCTTGTTTTTGGACATCACTTCTAAGTAAAGGCCACTATCAGCATAGTATTGCTCAAGTCTCTCTGAGAGCTCTGATAACAAGCGTTTGCCAATCCCACGACCACGGTAGGCGTTATCAACATGCAACGCATCAATAAAAGTACCACGGTCGAAGTTGTGATTTCCGAATGCACATACAAACCCAACAAGCAGCCCACCTTCTTCAAGAAGTAAAACGTGTTGGTTAAAAGGAGGGTTGATAAGACGTGTTTGCCAAATTACCGATCTATCTTCTAGAACGTCCTGATCTAGATATTGGTCAGCAAGAATACCTCGATAGTAGATTTTCCAACTGTCTGCATGTAACTGTGCGATACGCTCGTAATCTTTATATTCAGCTACTCTAATTTCCATTTATTAGCCCTTAGCACTTCCATTTATTTATAACTTCTACATTTAATACTACTTACCTACAAAATTAAAGCAAAACATACTATTAAAACCCGACGGCTAATAGGTACTTACACTTTGATTCTTGACTTACACGTGTACGCTGATATTCTAGCGCACATCTGTACGCTCAATGGAATATGCTGATGACAACTGGCAATACAACGCAAAATAAGAAGCCACCTCTGATCTGGCTAAACGTTTTTATCTTCTCTTTTAGTATGCTTTTGGCTCTAGTTGCCGCCCCTCTTTATGGCTACTACAACGGCTATGGCGCGGAGCATTGGGTTTGGTTGGCGATCTGTTTTAGCTTTTGTAATCTATCAATAACAACGGGTTACCATCGCTTGTGGTCGCACAAGGCGTTTGAAGCACATTCTAGCTTACGATTCCTTTTTGCTTTGGGTGGCGCATTTGCACTTCAAAACAGTGCCCTTCACTGGTCTTCTGATCACCGAGTACATCACAAGCATGTCGACAACAATGACAAAGACCCGTACTCAGCTAAACGTGGTTTTTGGTACTCGCATATCGGTTGGATGATTCGCAACTACAACACCTCAATTTATAAAGATTACGAAAATTGCCGCGATCTTAAAAAAGACAAAATTGTGATGTGGCAGCATAAACATTACATCTTGTTAGCGCTGATCATGAATTTTGGTGTCCCTATCGCGCTTGGCGTGATCTATGGTGACGTGATTGGCATGTTGCTAATGGTTGGTGCAGTTCGTTTAGTACTTAACCACCACACCACTTTCTTCATTAACTCACTTGCTCACATCTGGGGTAGCCAACCTTTCACAGATAAGAACACAGCACGTGATAATGGCATTCTTGCGGTTTTGACTTTTGGCGAGGGTTACCACAACTTTCATCATATTTTTGAGAATGATTACCGCAATGGCATTTACTGGTGGCAATACGATCCAACTAAATGGCTGATCAAAGGCGCGTCACTATGCGGCCTAACGTCGAAATTAAAGAAAACGCCACAGGCTCGAATTGAGAAAGCCGAAGCTACGATGCTCTTAAAGCGTACTCAACAGAAAATCATGCATCGAGCAGACAACATTCAAATAGCTGAGAAACTGCAAGCAGAGTTCGACTCTCTTGTTGCAAACATGAATGAATACTACGCTGTAAAAAAGCAGTTGCTTGAGAGCAAACGAGACGACGTAGTTAAGAAGTACGAGCACTCATTGCTTAAAGTTCGTTACCAACAAATCAAGCTCAATTTTGAACAGCAGAAGCGTAATTGGGCCCAAACAGTAGAACAGTACGCTTAACCTTTTAATAACATATTCTGTTTTTTATCAAGCGCCTAGGCTAGACCAGCCTCGGCGCTTTTTCGTTTTTATTACCCTGTTTATGATTTGGGTTGAATAAAAACTCTAATCAAATCTGAAGCAACATCTAATATCACACTTACAATGTAAGAAAACGTTTGCTTACATTTCTAGTTGTGATCAAAGTCACTTACGGAATTTCATTTTGTAACATAGAATGCGCGCCCTCCTGTTCCACGGACTACAAAAGCAAATCATTTTATGAAAATGTTAAAAACATCACTGGCGCTAGCAATCTCTACTACCCTTTTATTCGGCTGCGGTGACGAAACAACAAACAATTACTACCCAGAAGTTCCTCAGCCTGAAGTTCCACAACCGACGCCTGTAGACAGCAAAGGACGCATCGCAGTATTTAACCTATCTTTCGATCGTTATACCTACGAAGATCTTGTTGCAGAAATGAAGCTGACTAAACCAGAGCAAGATGCACTGATTAAAGGCTGGCAACATAAAACGCTATCTGATGAAGACAACGCAACAGCTCTTAAAGTAATCCAGATTCGCAACGTAGCTGCAATCATCCAGACTGAGCGCCCAGCGGTTATTATGATGGCAGAATTCAACAACGACGGTACTGCTGAAAACAATGACGCTATCATTGGTTTCCGTTTGAACTACCTTGCGGTTTCTCAAAACTCGAATAGTTTTGACCAAGACGGTATTCAATTAGAGCCAATCGTATTCCAATACTTTGCTAACTTCGCAACCAACACCGGTCTATTAAACGAATTTGGTTTTGACTTAGATAACGACGGTAATGCAGGCCAGCTCCCAGGTGATGCATGGGGCTTTGGTAATTACCACGGACAATATGCGTTCGCTCTAATGTCAATGTACGAAATTGATCACGACAACATTCGTACTTTCCAAAAATTCAAATGGAGCGATATGCCTTCGGCTACCATGCCAACGATCACCAACTGTAATGATTCTTGGAATCCGATCCCAGATGGCATGGAATGTGGTGATGATTGGTACACTGCTGAAGAGTGGGCAGAAGTTCGTCTTTCTTCTAAAAACCACGTTGACGCACCAATCCTGATCCCACAAGAAGATGGCACTACTGACACAATTCATCTGCTTATGTCTCACCCGACACCACCGATTTTCGATACAGGTAAGAACAAGGTTCAAAATGCTGATGAAGTTAACTTCTGGGTTGATTACATCGAAGGTAAAAACTACATGTACGATGATAAAGGTGTGACAGGCGGTTTAGCTGATGATGCCAAGTTCGTAGTAATAGGCGACCTTAATGCCGATCCTCTTAAAGGCGATGGCGACCTAACAGCAATCAATGCACTCATGGATCACGACAAAGTTAACCGTTTAGCAACGTTTGGTCCATTAGCACCAGCTAGCCTTGGTGGCCCAGAATGTCTAGCGCTTGGCGAATGTAAAGAAGCAAACTGGGATACCCCATACCCAGGTCAAGTAACAAGCACAAGCGGTCTGCGTCTTGATCACGTTGTTCCATCAGAGAACTTAACTATTTCAGATTCTGGCGTGTACTGGCCTGCTACATTTGAAGATGGTCGTCTGTTAATGAATGATGAGCGTGTAGGCAACTACGGTAACGGTAAAGATATCTCTTCGGATCACCGCATGGTTTGGATCAAAGCTGAAATCCATAACTAATATTGCCGCTTAAGCTTTTTCAATAATGCCCGACTCTTGAGTTGGGCATTTTTTATTTTCTTTTTGTAATTATTACTCAAGCAACTCTCTTTAATTATGGACTCAAGCATCCATAGTTATTGGATTTGGGCACTCTTTAATCCCGACTATAAACTGCCTATATTACTTGCACTTACCGAGTGAAATACCAAGGAACAAAGAATGAGCAAGCTAACTATTATTGCAACTATCGTCGCGAAACAAGACCGTATCGACCTAGTTAAATCTGAACTGATCAAATTAATCGAGCCTACTCGTGTAGAGGAAGGTTGTATCAATTACGATCTTCACCAAGACAACGACAACCCTGCTCACTTCGTTTTTCATGAAAATTGGGAATCAGAAACTCTATTAGAGAAGCATTTAGGCAGCCAACATATCGCGGACTACCTTGCGGCAACTGAAGGTTCGGTTGAATCGTTTATTATCAACAAAATGACTCACGTCGCCTAAATAACTTCTCACGGCTTTAGAATACCCCGTTCATAAAACGGGGTTTTGTCGTTTTAAGGACTTGTGATTTTTTATCCGTAACGAAAAAACCCGCCAACTACGGCGGGCATGGTCAAACTTTGTGACTGCTTATAACAGCTCTATAGCAACCATCAAACCAATATTGAGCGTTAACTATGACTAAATAACACTCTGATATCTCTTTGCTTTTTAGCTAACACGGGGGCATTAGTTGAAAGCACGAGCCAAGATACCATTCCCTTGATATTGGTAAACACTTGAATTGTTACTCACAAAAACCGACTCTCCCGGCTTCAATGTGATGCTTTGCCCTTCTGAAGTCACCGTCGCTTCCCCTTCCACACAGAACAGGATTTCCGCGCTACGAAGATACTGAGATTTACTTTCATCTGTAGCAGATAAGATATCAAAACCAAAATCATCCACTGGAATTGGATAACTCATTTTGCCCTCTTTTAGCACTGGCTTGAGACGGATGTCTTGCGGCTTGATAGACTCAAAAATAGTGTTGTCAATCAACTCTGGCACATCAATGTACTTTGGCGTTAAACCTGCCCGCAGAACATTGTCGGAGTTCGCCATGATCTCTAAACCAGTACCTTGAACATAGGCGTGTGGTGTTTCCGCAAACAGGAACATTGCTTCACCGGGTGCGAGTTCAACCGTGTTTAACATCAATGGAGCAAACAGGCCGATGTCACCTGGGTAGTGCTGTTTAAAGTCTTGGCTGTATTGCAAAGCTTCTCGACCCATTACCGTCTTAGCCGGACGTTGATGTGCCGCGTACAATTCCTGTAATGCCGTTTCTTTCCTTTCGCCTTCTAACGACATGATCGCGGTAAAGAATGCTTTCAACGAATCGCTGTCGGCATTGGCTTTAAGAACGTTTAACTCAATCGCTAACGACGGAATATCAGCCTCTTCAAACAAAGCAATAATGTCTTCAATCGGTCTGAAGCCGTTCATCGCCTTGTAGAAGGTTAACGCGTAAACCAGCTCGGGCTTATGGTTTGGATCTTTATAGTTACGATTAGCTGCATTCAATGGAATACCTTCGGCGTTCTCGCGCTCGAAACCTATTTCAGATTTACGTTTGTTTGGGTGAACTTGAATAGACAAGGGTGTTTCCGCAGCCAGCACCTTAAATAGGAAAGGTAATTCACCAAAGCGTGCCGCTGTATAGCCACCTAAGACATCAATCTTATTCTCATCAATCACGTGAGAGAGAGTTTCGCCTGTGCCACCGACCTTCGAACAACCATTTGGGTGAGCTCCCATCCAGATCTCAGCTTGTGGTTCTTGATTAGGATTTACAATACCGAACAATTGGTTAATGGAGTCTTTACTGCCCCATGCGTAGTTTTGAATAACATTGTCGAGTTTAAATAGAGACATAATTACTTCTCATTAAAAATCTGGCCGCCAAGCTTAAGCGTGGCTGCAATATTACGGGCAGTACGAGTAAGATTTTTACTCGCTTCTGAAAGAACTTGTTCTAAAGGTTGAGGTGAGCGAACCGTGCCAAAGGTGCTGTTGATGACTTGGTATAACTCATCAATTTCTTGACCTAATGAACCAGCAATACCGATCGTCGGAATGCCTCTGCTTTGCGCGCGTCTGGCGATTCCAAATGGCGTCTTACCTTGTAAGGTTTGGTTATCCATTTGGCCTTCCCCTGTAATAACAAGGTCTGTACCTTCGAGCACTTTGTCAGCATTTAGCGTGTCCAGAACCATCTCAATGCCCTGCTTGATGTGAATATCAAACAGCAAAGATAGCCCTAGAGGTGCGCCACCAGCGGCTCCAAACCCCATACGCTCACGATGATCTTGCCCACTCTCTGATTTCACAACCAAAGCAAACTGTTCAATGGCTGCATCCAACGTTTCAACAAGTTCCGTTGTTGCCCCTTTCTGCGGACCAAAGACGTGGCTTGCTCCATTAGGGCCAGTCAATGGATTGTCTACATCGCAAGCAATAATAAACTCAACGGTGCTACAGCTAGGGTGAAGGTTTGAAAGATCTATCTTTGCAATATCACTCAACGCAGCACCACCCGTTTGTAATTCACAACCGTTCGCATCCAGTAATCTCGCTCCTAATGCTTGAGCGATCCCCGCCCCCGCATCGTTCGTGGCACTACCACCTAAGCCAAGTAAGATCTTATCTACACCACAATCTAATGCTTGTTTGATCAGTTCCCCTGTACCAAAGCTGGTTGCTCGCTGAACGTCTCGCTGCTGTGGTGTAATGAGGTCAAGACCTGAAGCAGCAGCGAATTCAATCAGTGCCGTTTTCTCTCCGTTTGACTTATCACCATTAAGTAACGCCCAGCTTGCTTGAACAGGTTCACCGAGTGGTCCCGTTACTGTTGATGTGTGCAACTCACCTTCAAGCCCTTGCAACAGAACATCAACCGTTCCTTCTCCGCCATCAGCTAACGGTAAGTGAACATACTCTGCACAAGGAAATACTTGGCAAAACCCAGCCTCAATGCTTTCACATACCTGCTTTGCTGTTAGGGATTCTTTGAATGAATCAGGAGCAATAACAATTTTCATCGTCGTTCACCTACTCCGCCCAACACCTGGGCGGAGTACCTTAAGTTAGAATTTCACTTGGAATGATTTCGCCTGACACGCTTTTAGAGTGCCAAAGGTTTGAGCTTCCACTTGAGTATCGCGAACTCGTTCATCCATACTCGTTTCAAGCCAAGAAGCCACAGCTTGAGTAAACTGAACCTTGTCTTCTACTTCGCCCAATTCGGCAGGGTTGTAGACACGGAGAATCAACGCATCTTCGTCTTCAGCTTTCTTGAGAACACTCAACACCGCGCCCTTTTGGTCTTTGCTCAGTAGTGAGTAAGTCAGCGGCTTATCTTGTTCGCCAACATTTAGCTTCATCGCGTTGTATGGGATCTTGTTGTAACACTCGATTGGCGTGACATTGTCACGAGCTTCCGCCATGATGTTTGCGTCAATGTGGTTACCCGCAAAACCAAACAGTGCAAACTCACACACAATCTTGCCGCGTGTTTGAGAGTCCGGAGTTGGGATCTTGATGCCTGAAGGACGACCCGGACGAAGCAATAGTTCTTCTTTACCCAGCACGCCAACGCCACGCAGTAACGTCAGAGCGAAAGTATCGCGCTCTTCGTTGCCTTTGCTGGAGATAACTTCAAACTCACGTAGACCATTAGTCATCAACGCCATACCACCCGTGGTGTTTTCAACAGCAGCAAAGTTCATCAGTTGGTAAACCGGTACTGGCGCTTCTTTCCATTTCTCTTCTTCCCAAACGGCCATTGCTGGATCGTTAGTTGGACGAGTAATCAAGCCGAATTGGTTATCAGCCACAACATTTTCAGAAACAAACGGAGTTGGTACTAGAACGCGTAGGCGGTGGTCATCTGCTTGGTTATCCAGTTCCATACGAACTTCGATGCGGCGAGAGCCTTGCTTCAATACCACTTGGCAATCAACATCAACAAAGCCGTTTTGGCCTGTACGTTCTTCACGCTCTTGTAAGTTTGCTGGCACGTTCATGCGTAGTTTGATTGTTGCTACAGATTGGAAACCTTCGTGCTTAATGCTGGTTTCGGCCTTAAACTCATCCGAGTAAAGCAACCACTCTTGACGTGATGGGGAGTAATCGTACTCATCACCATCATCTGAGCCGTCTTCAACGCGAAGTACTTGGTCAAACAGCATATCTGTCTCTTTATCGAAAACCGATAGCGTGCCGTTGTCGTTGACATTGATGCGGTAGAATTCGTTCTCTAATAGGTAATCTTTTTGCTCAGCAATAATGTTGCTGCCCTTTGTATTACCTTCGATATGTAGCGTGGTGTAACCCATTGCTGGTACAGCACGTTTAATCTGGATGTCGTATTCAATGAACGGGTCGTAGTTCCCGTAGTGAACGATCTGACGGTCGATCTTGCCTGGGTCAATCACGCGTTGATCTTGAATGTAGTATTCAACTTGGTTGTCATTTTCATCAAAGATGTTGAACTCGTTTGCGCGAATCGTAATCGTTGTATTGATAACCTCTTCACGCTCATAAGGCGATAGGTTGAAGAACGCCAACTTGTCGCAACCTTCACGTGCTGGCATGTGGTCAACAATCTTACGCTTGTAGAAGTTGATTAGGTTTGATGCCATATCGTCCGCTAGGATGTAACGGTTTAGGATCTCAGCGTGTACTTTGTCTGAACAACAGCAACCGATAGAGTCATGTGCGTGGTTCTTCATGCTCTCTTTCCACATCTTCTCGATCAGGCCGTGGTGGTATTCAAAGCCCAGTGACCATGCGATCGATGCCAGTGGCTCTAGGATGTTTACAATCTTGTTTTCTACTTCTGCGTGGATCAATTTGATGTCCATACGCGTAGAAGAGATCGTGCGGTGAACGCGCATGTATTTGCCGTCGTTAAATTCACCTTTGATAGTGTCTAGGTTGTCACGCTCTTCACGGATACGATCGAACACTTCTTCAAAGCGGCTCATCATGAATTCACGATCTGGATACACTTCACGCAGCTTATCCATCACTTCAAAGATGTCTTTCTGAATCGGCATCTGGTCGTGACCATTAGGTAACAGAATGTCTTTCGTTACTGATGGTTTCTCTAGTACTGGGAAGTATTTATCTAGACGAGCGCGCAGACCTTCTTCGTCTTGAGGTAGGTATTTACCAATCGCGTAACCTAGAGGAAGCACTTGCGCCATCACTTCTGAGCCATCGTTTGATTGCCACAAGAATTCTGTCTTATTAGTACCGTGACGCTCAGAACAGCCACGCCAGAACATTGCCGTGTCAATACCAAAGCCGTTGTAGATCATTGGCAGTTGTGAACTCATTGAGAATGAATCAGGTAGATAACCGATCTTCATTGGTTCACCTAGCTCTAGGCAATCACGTAGTCCATACATCATGTTACGAACGATAGACTCACCTGAAACTTGCATAGTGTCAGTTTGAGAGTACCAAGGACCCACGATCAACTTACCTGCTTCTGCCAGTGCTTTTACGCGCGCTTTATTCTCTGGCTTGATGGCAAAGTAATCTTCCAGCACCGCTGTTTGTCCATCGAGAACGTAATACTTGTATTCAGGGTCGTTCTCAAGACGCTGCATGATCTCTTCCATGTTGTTCACAAGAAGAATACGCGACTCTTCAGTAGTGAAATACCATTCACGATCCCAGTGCATGTGTGGAGTAATATGAACGCGTGATGTAGTCATAGTGATTTACCTAAGTTTGCGGATTCGACACTCAAAACCGCTAATTTTTAAAAATTTTCAAGGGGTTAAAACTGGCTGCCACTAAATTTAGGGTGCAAGAATCCACGCCCAGATTCTGTGTGAATAAAACGTTAGGAGCACAGAAATTAGGACAGCCAGTGTTGTTCGTTATATTTATTGAGTGAGTTAAAGAGTTAACTCAGAATTTAGTTAGTTTTGTGCTGCGGTTTGCACTTCAAACTTACCCTTTTTTACAGCGTGGCCTCGCCATACCAGAAGAGTAATTGTTGAAATAACCGTACCGATAAGTGCTGCGCCGAACCAAATTGCTGCGGCAGAGAATGCACCTAAACCAGCGTCATGAAGTAGGAAGATAGAGAAGATACCTGCACCCGGGGTTGATAGACCGATACCTGCCGCACCAATCATTGCACCTGTAACGACAGAACCCAGTAGGAACGAGCCGATAACACGGATTGGATCTTCAATCGCCATTGGAATCGCACCTTCAGTGATACCCGCTAAGCCAAGTAACCAAGTTGATTTACCCGTTTCAATCTCGAAGTCTTTAAACAGACGTGGAGCAATAAGAGTCGATGCTGTTACCGTGAACGCAGATACCATCTTAACCGAGCCGAAGATTGCATAAGGACCATAAACACCGTTTGCCATCGCACCCAAACAGAATGCGTAAGCCGCTTTGTTAACTGGGCCACCAAGGTCGAATGATACGAATAGGCCGATGATTGCGCCCAGTAGTAGAGCGTTAGTACCCGACATGCCGTTTAGCCAATCAGTTAAACCTTGGTTGAGTAATGCCACTGGTTTACCGATAACAAACAGCATCAAAGAGCCCGCCACTAATGTGCCGATCACCGGGTATAGGTAGAAGGTCAGAAAGCCGTTGAATGCAGGGCTTAGGCGAACATTTTCTTTCACCCAGCGCATAACGTAACCGGCAATCAAACCACCAACAACACCACCAAGGAAACCTGAACCGATGAGGTTTGCAGCGATACCAGCCGCAAAGCCAGGACCCAATGCAGGTTTGTCAGCAAGGGAATATGCAGTGTATGCCGCTAGTACTGGTACCATTAATGTACCGAGCAAGCCACCACCTAATTTTCGGTACATCCATAACCAAGAGTCTTTGGTTGCGTACAGCTCTTGCAGGTCAAAAATTTGAGCGATAAGAACAGCGACTGCCAGAACAGTACCACCAGCAACGATTAGGGGAACAGCGTAAGAGATACCTGAAAGAAGCGCTTGCTTGAGCTCAGTTTTAAGTGGCAATTTCTTCGGCTTATCATCTGTTGCCACGGTGCGATCAGCGCCATTGCCATTTTTAGATTCATCAATCGCGCCATTTAAAATGCGCTCAGCGTGTTTAATCGGCTCTGCTACCGGAGTTTCTACTCGTGGGATACCGTTAAAGCGATCAAGCTCTTTGATTGCGACTTCGGCTGCGAAGACACAAGCAACGGCATTATTAAGTTGGTCAGCAGTTAAGCGGTCTTCGATACCATTAGCGCCCTGCTTCTCAACATGAACGTTGTAACCCAGCTTCTTACCCGCTTTTTCCAAATACTCAGCGGCCATATAGGTATGAGCGATGCCCGCTGGACAAGCAGTAACACATACAATTGTTGGAGAATTTGTATCTAAGTTGTCTTTCTTTTCTTCCGTTTGATTTTCACCATCTAATAGCGCGAAAATCTCTTCAGCAGTGGTCGCTTTCAATACGGCTTCGCGAACATCATCATCAACAAGTGTTGTGGTTAATTCAGTAAGCAGATGCATGTGGGTAGAGCCCGCTTCTGCATTTGGAATCGCGATCAAGAAGATTAGATTCACATCTTCGTCTTCATCAAGGCCTTTCCATTTCATATCTTGCTTAAGTGTTGCAACAGCAAAACCTGCTTCTTTAACCGCATCAGTCTTACCATGCGGTACTGCAAGGCCTTCACCAAGTGCTGTTGGGCCTTGAGCTTCACGCGCAAATACAGCATCTAGGTACTGCTGCTTGTCATGTAGTTTGCCTTGCTGATCCAGTTGTTCAGCTAGTGCATTAATCGCTTCTTCTCGGCTGCTAAACGTAGTTTGCAGATTTACGAGCGACTTGTTAGTTAGAGTTGTAAGTTTCATAACCTTCTGTCCCATTGTCACGGATTAGTGCGACAGTTCTCCCTGTCGACGATGACAATAATACAACTTAGAGACATATGATCCGTGATCATGATCTCATGAATACAAATTTGTATTTAATTTGTATCTTATGGATATCTTTCAAATGTACGAGAAAGCTTGAGATGTACCATTTAATTTGTATTATAAGCACTACAGACACCCATACGTTTATCACCCTAACGTGATTCAAGGTTATTGGGTACCGTCAAATTACGGCATTTAACAACAAATTATTTAAGTCTAGTCGCCCTAGCGATTAATGAGGCAAAAATGGCAAGACTCCCGATGTATCGCAAAATCGCCGATGCAATCCGAGACAAAATCAAATCTGGTGAATACAAAGTTGGCGAAGCATTGCCAACCGAGGCGCAGCTCAGGGAAGTATTTTCTGTTAGTCGTGTAACCGTAAGACAAGCATTGAAATTGCTGATCGAGAATGACGAATTAGAGAGTGTTCAAGGTAGCGGTACTTACGTTAAAGAGAACAAGATCAATTACGACATCTATCAACAATCAAGCTTCCAAGAGAAATGGGCTCACTTAGATGTAGTGACTCACAGTGATGTACTCGCATTTGAGATAAAGCCATGTTCGCTCGCCATGTCTGAACATTTAGACATCGGTGAAGGTGAGATGGTGTTCTATGTAAAACGTGTTCGTCATATGGATAACAGCCCAATCACTGTTGAAGAAACTTGGCTGCCAGTTAACTTATTCCCAGACCTTACCTATCAGGTAATGCAGAAGTCTAAATATGACTTCATCGAGAAAACAAAGGGAATGGTGATCGATCGCAGTGAACAAGAGCTGGTCCCGGTTCTACCGCCAGCCGATGTGGCCGAACAACTCGGGATCGATCCAGCACAGCCGATCATTGAAAAACGAACTCGTGGCTATTTGGCTGATGACACGGTATTTGAATACAGTCGTAACTACTTTACTTCCAACGACTACCGCTTCACTTTGGTTGCGAAGAGACAGCGTCAAGCATAGTAAGCTGTAGCTTTACTTTGAAAAGAATGAGCTCTCGATCGATTCGTGAGCTCTTTTCGTTTTTATTAACGCTTAGATAGCAACATCCGCCTAATTCCTGCTACTTCCTTTTCTAAAATCGCCTCAACGATTCTTGTTGAAAATCATTTAGTCTCAAATCAGGTTGCTTATTGACCTCGATACGTAGAATCAAAAGCTCAATCTAAGTCCGGCTCACTGCCAACTTGTTATTTGCTTTTATCTACTGATCTAGCTGTAAATCAACCATGAATAAACGTCATTACACGGCACTAATTGTAAGTATTGCCCTTGTCATCAGCCCACAAGTGTTTAGCTCCGTTGAAGTTGAACAAGAGATCGATGATTCCCCTTACACAAGGCTCACTAAATTGGGGTTCATCTATTCGCAGAATACCAGCACGTCTCTATCCATTAACTCAGGGATCTCTTTGGGCTACAAAGGCGATACATGGGGGCATAGGTTTCAATTTGATACTTACTACACCGACGCGGAAAACGGTGAAGATGGTACCAACCGATATACAACAAATTATGGAATCACCTACGACATCAACTCAAGAACCTATACAGTTGCCGGGATTCGATTCGAGCATGACCAGTTCGGTACCTATCGCGACCAGTGGATTGCGATGACAGGTCTCGGTAGACACTTCTATGAAACGAACTACGTCACTCTGCAAGGCTCTATGGGCCCAGGTTATCGTATAACTGAAAGGCAATCCTTTGATGAAGAGTTTCCCTCGCAAATGAACTATGAGCTTATTGCCAGCGGCTCGCTCGAAGGGACAGTTCAGTTTACCGAGAGCTTTTCTATTGGTGCAAACGCAAGTATTGCTTACGGTGAAGAGAACACAAACTACAACTTCAAAGGGTATTTAAAGAACATCCTAATGGGGAATCTCGCCCTCACATTCGACACTGAGTATATCTACAACACAACGGTTGCCTCAGACCAAAGTAACACCGAAATATACAGCTCTATGAACCTTAACTATGATTTTTAGTGCGTCAGGCGGATAGGCAGACAAATTAATCAGATTTGTACTAACTCGTCATGCAAACAAAAAGGCGCACAGAGTTGTGCGCCTTGTCATTTGTTGTCTCTAGTCGAGCTTATGATGTTTTGAACTGCGCCACTGCACTGTCCATCTCACTCGCCTGTGCTGCTACTTTATCCACCTCAACCAAGCAATGTTGAGCTGAAGCCGTATTCTGATTCGAGATAGCACTTAGCTCGGTAATGGAATCACTTACCTGCGCCATAACCGCACCCTGCTCTTCAATAGCAGAAGCAATGCGTTCTGAGTTACCTTGAATATCTTCCATATCACTTAGAATCAGCTGTAGGCTTGAATCCAGCGATTCAGAGTCACTCAATGTACGCTGACCTTGAGAGTTACACTCTCCAATCTCCGCCATAGAAGCTTCCATTTGGCTTTGGATCGCTGACACCACGTTAGTTATCTCTGTGGTTGATTGGTGCGTGCGGCTTGCTAGAGCTCGAACCTCGTCTGCTACAACAGCGAAGCCTCGACCTTGTTCACCCGCTCGTGCCGCCTCAATCGCTGCGTTCAGTGCTAACAAATTCGTCTGCTCAGCAATACCTTGGATGATGTTTACCGCATCACCAATCTGATCCACATGGTGATTCAATGAACTGATAGAGTCTTGGCTGCTCGATAGGCGTTCAGACAATTGCGTAATGTTGTTGATTGTCTCAACGACAACCTCACGACCTTTATCTGCATTAAGACGTGCTTTCTGCACACCTTCTGCGGCAATTGCGGTACTTTCAGAGATTTCACCAATCGTAGATACCATCTCTTGAACCGATACTGTCATTTCACCCGTGTGGTTAGCTTGAACATCAAACTGCTTAATCACTGATTCCAGTTCATTATGCATATTCGATGTGCTTGAAGTGAGCTGCTGAGACTTCTTCTGAGATGCCGAGATAAGCTTCTCTAGCTGATCTAACAACTGATTGAAGTATTCACCCAGTGAGCCTAGCTCATCGTGTCCTTTCAACTCTGAGCGAATAGAAACGTCGTTCGAATCCACAATACGTCGAATAACAGACAACAGAGACTCGATGCGGCCAACAATAGAACGAACGATCACCCAACTCAACAAGATAATGATGATGAGCAATGTGCCACTTAGAGCATTGTTAATGAGGTTTAGTTTCGCTAGTTGTGCAGCGGTGGTGTCTTTCAGCAACGCTGAGAACTCTTTGAACTGCGTTTCTACCTTATGAGAAGCAGAGCGCGCCTCACCTAGTAAACCTTCGTTGTGCTTTAGGCCAATTTTAATTTTCTGATCAACAACTTGCTGAGCTGAGTTTAAGAAGCTTGCCTGAGCATTAGAGAGTAAGCTCAAATCTAGGCTGCCCTGTTCAACCAACTCATTAAATTGGTACATGGCAAGTCTCTCTTCATCTGAAGCTCTTTCAAAGCTTACCGCCAAATCTTCTTGGAACTGACCCAATAAACCTTCATCATCTGATAGACCTAAAACTTGGTACGCGCCGACAAGCACGGTAAAGCTCTTATGGTAGTCGGAGATGTCCTGTCTTAGCTGAGCTGTATTCGCGAGGCTTAAATCTTCAAGCACACTTGCCAGCTCAGATTCTAGCTCCTGAAACTGACGGTAGTTGTTTTCAAACTTGTCTAGGTACTTAATGTCACTTCGAAGGAGGAAATCTTTCTCGTTTCGACGCAAGTTAAGCAAACGAACTTCTAAATCTTTGGTGATCAATGTTGCTTCATGAAGCTGCTCACCGGTTTTAGTAAAATGGGAGGTGGTAAATAGTAGAGATACCATCCCTAAAATTGAGAATAGACCCAATGAAAATAGTTTATTTTTAATATTCATATAAAACATCTGATGTAAATAACGGCCTTTAATGAGCACTCTATCAATAAGAACTAGCCATAAACGAGACTTGGAACACAGTCTTATATGTTAACAGACTGTGAATTTTCAAAAATTAAATAAATGAGAGAGTGATCGAGAATCAGTGACTACAGGTCAATTACTACAGTTTTATGACAGGGTGTCATAATTATGAAATGTGGAGGGAGTTATTAACAAAAATCTCAAAAGTGAAACAAAATCGTGCTTAAAGCGTGAAATTTGGCATAAAAAAGCGCTGATGAAATTGTGTTCTACTCAATCTCACCAGCGCATCATTTAAAAGACTTCTAAGTTAAGCTGCTTTCGTTCTTAACTTAGCAAGAATGTCGGCATTCTTTAGGTTTGCCATTCCAACGTAAGCCACTGGAACGAGGAACAAAGAGAAGAAAGTACCCACGGTTAAACCACCAACCAATACCAATCCGATATTGATACGGCCTAATGAACCCGGTCCTTCCGCCAATGCTAATGGCAATGAACCAAGGATCATCGTCAGCGACGTCATCAGAATCGGTCTCAGTCGAGAACGTGCGCTCACCATTGCCGCTTGTTTCGCTGTCGCTCCTTTCTTACGTTGCTCGTTGGCAAATTCCACCAGCAAGATACCGTGTTTGGTCACCAGACCAACCAAGGTCAACAACCCAATCTTAGAGTAGATGTTTAAGCTCTGACCAAATACCGACAAGGTCAATACCGCACCAACAATACACAGAGGAACCGTTAGCAAAATGATCATCGGATCAACAAAGCTCTCGAACTGCGCCGCTAAGATTAGGAAGATGAACACGAGCGCTAACACGAATAGCACCTGCGCCCCAGCACTTGAATCCACAAGATCTTTTACGATGCCGTTGAATTCATAACTCTGAGCATCATCAAGTAGCTCTGGAACTGCTTGGTCGACGTAAGCTTTTACATCACTCGCAGTAAATCCTGGCATTAAGTCAGCGGTAATTTCCGCGCTGTCTTGACCCATAAAGGTTTTAAAGCTCGATTCAGATGTCACTTGTTTAATAGAAACAAACTGAGACAGTGGCAGTCGCTGGCCAGATTCTGAATCGACATAAAGCTTATCCAACACCTTGAAGTCACCTAAAGCGTTTAGGTTAACCTGCACTTGAATCGGATAGGTATAGCCATCGTCAGCCTGCAGGTCAGCCGCTTTCACCGAACCTAGGAAAGTCGAGAGTGCATTGGTCACATTGCCGTAATCAACACCAGACAGCACAATCGCATTGCGATCAATGGAAAGATCATAACGCAGCTGATCACGTAACATTGAGTTACTCACATTAGTCACGCCTTCGTAGCCTTCTAATGCTTCGACCACTTTGTGTGCCGTTTCAGATAACGCATTGGTATCTCGATTCACCGTCGTCAATTCGAGCACCATATTGGTCGCGATGTTTAAGCTGTCCGCAGTGCGCACTTTAAAAGACATACCGTAAGCAGAAACATTGCTCTTAGCATTGGCGATAAACTCATTAAGCAGTTCGTCTGCCGACTTATCTCGCTCACCCCATGGTTTTAACAGTACGTGGTTAGTTGGTGTGCCTTCAATGTAAGACAGGTTCGCTTCAACCGAATCATTGTCTTTAAACACCGAATTAAGTTGCTCGTTATTGTCTAGATGGTACTGACGACCCACGCCGGTTGGTGGTGTTGATGTTACTTCAACAAAGCCAGTATCTTCAGTCGGTAGTAATACCTGAGGCATTTTCCATACAGCAACAGCAGACAAGGCCACCATGACCAACGCAATTCCGGTCATCAGCACTTTACGTTCAAACCACTTGTTCAACTCTGCGCTGTAACGGTCTGACAATGTATTCAATTTAGAGTCAACAACTGAGTACCATTTAGCAGGTGTAGAGACCGGCTTCATTAAGTAGGCGCTCATCATTGGCGATAGTGTCAACGCCACAAAACCTGAAATGATCACGGCCGCAGCTAAGGTGAAAGCGAACTGTTTGAACAAGTCAGCCGTCAAACCTGCCATCAAACCGATAGGTAGATAGACCACGGCTAACGTCAGCGTCATCGCAATTACAGGGAATACAATCTCACGGCTCCCTTTCAAGGCAGCATTCAGTGGTGTCTCGCCCTCTTCGATATGACGATAACAGTTTTCTGCAACCACAATCGCATCATCCACAACCAAGCCAATCGCAAGAATGATCGCCAATATGGTGAGAACGTTGATGCTAAAACCCAATCCCCACATCACGGCAAATACACCGATTACACACACCGGAATCGTGATAATAGGAATCGAAGCGACTCGGAAAGACCCCAAGAAGATGATTACCACCGCTGATACTAGAACAACCGCCTCGACTAACGTCATGAAGCCCTGATCGATTGCTGCTTTGATGAAATCTGCTTGGTTGTAGACCATCTTCATCTCGATGCCTTCTGGCAACTGAGACTGAATGTCTTCAATTTGTAATTTCACTCTGTCTGCCACCGTAACTGGATTCTCACTCTTAAGTGGCAGCACTTGGATAGACATCGCTAACTTGTCATCCACACGAAGAATACTTGGCGCTAAGCTCTCTTCACCCATTTTTACGTCTGCGATATCTCCAACACGGATGATCTTCCCGTTGTCGACTCGAATCACAAGGTCACGGACATCTTCAACGCTGGTGACTTGATTCACAGGGTTAATAGAGAAATCGCGAACCTGACCTTTAATCGTACCCGCTGTAAAGGTTGCATTGTACGAGCTCAATGTCCCCACTACATCAGACGCACTGATATTCAGCGCCATCATACGATCCGGTTGTAACCAAACACGTACTGCCTTTGAGCTACCGCCATATGGGCCCCATACGCCACCCACACCTTGAATGTGCTTGAATTGAGGCACAACTTGCTGGCTGATGTAATCAAACATCTCCTGCTTAGACATATTGCCCGTGTTAACAAAGGTAATCACATTACTCGGAGTACCAGTGTCAGAAGAGTCGTCCGTCACGGTTGGTTGATCTGTCATGCTCGGCGGAAAATCGCCAATCGCTTCAACACTACTGCGTAGATTGTTCATCAAGCCAGTGTATTCGACCTCATCAACGTCATCTTCGAACATGATCTTCAAGCTACAGGTGCCCTCTTGGCAGTCTGTCGTCATGGTTTTTACGCTATCAAGCCCCGTTGCAGCAGTAATAAGCTTGTCAGCTACGTTACGTGACATGAACTCTGCACTGGCACCGTTGATCGCGGCAGTCACTGTGGCCGATGGCGTTTTATGTTCAGGGAAGTATTGAATAGATAACTTCTGAAAAGAGAGTAAACCAATCAACACAATGGCGATGCTAAGCACCGATGCAAACACTGGGTGCTTAATACAAATCTCAGGAAGCTTCATTGTTCACTCCTACTGTTGTCGCTTCCGTGCTGTTTTGTGGTGAGTTTTCGTTCTGTGATTTAGGCGTTTCTTCTTCTACTGGTTGTTTTTCATCAGTCGCTGGAACATCAGCTTCTTGTTTTTTCTCTGATTGTTCAGCAATTGTAGGTTCGTGCGGCAAACCAACCGACTCTTGAGTTTCTTGTGACTCTTGATTCATGACTTTGACCAAAGAGCTCTTTTTCAGGTTCTGTTGACCAGTTACAACGATCTTTTCGCCTTGTTTTAGCCCGTCTTCAATCACAACGTGGCCGTCGTTGGTGTTAACGCCCAATTCAACGACTCTTTGTTCGATCGTCTCACCATTCACGACCCAAACAAAACGAGTGTTGTCTTTAGCAAGAACGGCGTTTTGAGATACCACTAACTCCGGTTCCTCATCGCTCGTCACTTGGCTCAGTTTGGCGAACATACCTGGAACAAGGCGGTGTTCTGGATTCTTAATATGAGCGTGAATCTCTACGCGACCAGAGCTTTCATCAACGGCTGGTGCAATATAATCCACAACCCCTTTAAACGTTTCGCCAGCAAAAGAATCGACTTCGATAGATACATCTTGCCCGAGCTTTGCAGAGCCTAAGTCGGACTGGCCAATTGAGTATTGAACCTCAACTGGATCAAGTTTGATCAGACTAACCAGAACGTTCGAGCTATCAATTCGACTTCCTACAGAGTGGCTAAAGTTGGTTAGCTGACCATCAAAAGGAGCAACCAATACGTAGTTGTTCATTAGCGCTTCTTTTTGACGGAAATCTGCAGCAGCCAAATTCGCCTGCTCCTTTAGCTCTTCAACGTCCTGCTGAGACATTGAGTCTGGCTGCTTTTTAAGTAACTCTTGAACACGCTTGAGCTTTGATTTCGCCAATGCCAATGAGCTCTTCGCTTTGTCGAGATCAGCTTTCGCCGTAGTGTCATCAAGTTGCGCGATGACATCGCCTTTGTTTACAAAATCACCGTCTTTAAAGTGAATCTTGAGAAGTTTTTCTGACGCACTAAACGTAAGTGCTGCAGAGTCAGTGGCACGAATCTTACCTACTTCGTTAATTGAAGAAGTGAAAGTTTGGGTTGTCGCCTGTTCCACGGTAACCGGTACGTGATCAGTATTCTCAGCGAATGCAGAAGGCGCACCGAGTGTAAGAAGTGTTAAGGCAATTGTTTTACTAATTAGGGTCAATTTCATTCCAGTAACCATAGAGCGTGCTCAATAATGAGTGCGCTAAATTTAGCTATCTTTAACTGAACAAGCTTCCTGCTATTGAATTCAATGCTAATAACAGCCAGTTGTTGGGAGAATGGGCTCAACGTCATGATTGAGCCCTGCTGTATTTCAAATGTGAAACCGTTGTTCTTTGAACGGTAGGTTAAAAGCGATACTGGTATTGCATACCAACTAGCAGTGCGTCTGCGCTAACGTCCGCAGTAATGTTGCTCTGAGATCCAGGTATCGTCGTTAGGCTCTCATCGACATAATCTGTCTCGCCCATCACAATGCCGACACCAAGATCGATGCTGCTGTTTTGTGTCATTGCATAGCTACCTCCAACGGTTAACCAGTGACGATTTACGTCAGGAATCGACAAAGAAGTCAGGCTGTCAGTTGGTGATGCATCGTACATGTAACCGGTACGCAGAGTTAACTTGCTCGAAGCTGTGTAAGTTGCGCCAACTGAAATATGCCCAGCGTCTTTCCATTGGTACTCCTTGATGGAGCTTTCGTAAAAATCAGACGTCAAAGCATCAAATTCCGACCAGTTGACCCACTGAATACTGTAGTGTGCCGCCCATGATTCGTTGAGCTTGTGCCATCCAGAGAACTCAATTGTGTCTGGTAGAGGGACATTCATTTTGTCCGCAGGTACACCACCTTTCGTAATCGTGCCTTCTACCTCGATATCTGGGCTATAGCGATAAGCTAAACCAAAGCGATGATTGTCATTGAGCTGATAAGTCACACCAAGGTTTGCGCCAAGACCAACACCGTTTGCATCAATATCGACCAGCCCCTTGCGGTAAATTTCACCCTCGCCATAGATAACATCGAGGCCACCACCAATGTTGATTTTCTCTGACAGCTCATAAGCAATCGCTAGACCTAAATTGACACTGGTCAGCGTGGTTTTTCCGCCAAACTCACTTGCAGAAAATGAATCATCAAATTCAACGTCTGTACCGAAATTGGAATGTACCGTAGCGCCAAGGGTGAACTTGCTATTACTGAGCGGATGTACGTAATGAAAGTTAGGAACTAAGGTGCCTTGACCAAGAGATTGGTCGTCTAGTGTTTCAGTATCACCAACGATTGGCGTGTAGCTCACATTAGAAACATCAATCTCGCTATCGATGTAGACTGCGCCAACCGATAGCATTGGCTCATCAATGTATGCCATCGCAGCGCTGTTTTTTGATACAACAGTCGCGCTGTCGGCAATAACAGCATCCCCTGCAAACGCTCTGCCTAAGCCTGTAGCGGACTGTGCGTTCAATTGAAAACCCGCCGCTTGGGTAAGACATGGCAACAACGCAACGGTAGAGGTAATTAGTACTCGATTATTCATTGTCTGCTACCTCCGTCTCGATATGTTCATCGTTATCAATTTCGATAGCGTGACCGTCTGTCACAACCATTGATGCTACCGCGACTTGTTGCGTGTTGGTTGCATCCCAAACATATGAAAGCTCTCCATTGTCAGGTAGCCCAGGTAAACCTGATTCATCCATAGTCCCCTCATACGGGAACATGTAAGTACCGTGCCCGCCTGTGGTTGCACGAATCACCCCGCGAGTCTGATCATTGGAATAACTCCCACTACTAAGTGGAGATCCTGTAGTGCCGGTAATCTGTGTTAAGCCCAATGCTTTGATTAACGGATCTGTACCAGTACGAATATTGTCAGGAGCAGAGTTCGGAACAACGCTGTCAGGCACATAATCTTCACCCACATCGCAAGTTTCACCGCAGCTACCCACAGCTGCCAAGAGCAGACTTGGTTGTTGGTTTGCAACTTGTCTCGAGGTAAAGCTTGCTGGCTCTGAACCGTCGATAGTCATCTGTACACCTTGCTTGAGATCAGTCACGATCAAATCAAAGATGTCGTCTTCTAACTGGCTCACCGTAATCGCGTTCTCTTCAGATGCAGCGACAAACTCACGTAACGCTTCAATACAAACTTGGTTGCTTGCATCTGGAGTACACACATCAGGAATAACGGTTTCAGCAATACTGCGTTGCACGTCTGGTGATTTCTTCACTGCCTCAGACATTTCCGGTCCTAAAGTCTGAGAAGAAAGGACTAGATTGGTTAAGCCTTGGCCCGGAACAACAAAGTTCACAGTATTGAAAGCAAACTTAGGATGATTTTGACTGAACTCGCTTACCATCACCGACATGATCCCACCAAGAGAGTGCCCTACTAGGTGGATTCGATCTTTATCGACCCATGGCGCGTCGTTCAATGCATATCGCAAGCCTAAGAAATCAGAGACTGATTGCTGCAAGTTGGAGCGCAACGCCAAAGGTGAGTCGATATTGATAAAGAAAGACTTGTTTGCACGTGCACTGATCTCAATGTCATCTTGGTTGTCAGAATCGACGTCGTTAGCGTAGCGCATGCGCTCACCGTGATATGGCATGTCGATAGCAACCACCGCATAACCTTTCTCTGTATAATCTCGAGCCATCAAAGAAGCGGCTGACTTATCCGCGGTAACACCATGAATGAAAACAACCGTTGGTAATTGACTAGCACCATCCCAATTTGCTGGTGTATAAATATCAGTCGTGATTGTCTGAGTCTCTACAACATCTGGTAAAGGATCAGATTGTGTAGGAAACCCACCCGAACTGGTTTTCATCCACTCATACAGTGGTGGACATGACTCAATTGGATCAAATTCGCTAAGCGTACACTCAACTTCGCGAGATTCTGTAAAGGGTAAATAAAACGGAATGTTTAATTTACTCTTATAGAGATCGTATTTCGTTCGATTGTCTTCAATGTTTTGTAATTCGGAAATAAATTCAGTGTTTTGACGAGCATGATTACTTCGCATCGCATCTAGTGTTGAATATGCACTTTGAGTTTTAAACTGAGCAGCATATACAGGGTTGCCTTTCCCTTTATATAAAGAGATGGCTTTTAATATCTGGTCTTGAAGATCTTGATTTTGATTTACGTTTTGCGGGACCAAGCCATAAAGAATATCTGTAAAACTGTCGTCAGCTTGAAGCGGTTCACCAAATTCGGTTTTAACAGCATCAGTCACGACAACATAATATAGTTGGTTAGGCTTTAGGCTAGCCTCACACTCTATTTTTATGTTGCTTCCGTCTGCCGATATTTGTGTATTAATTTCTTGACCAGAGTCATCCATTAATACCACGTTGCCCTGTAAGCTATTCGCATCTAATGGGAACCGCTTGTCAGAATTAATACTCTGTAAAGGAATTAAAATCGGTTCGGCACACAGACCCCAACCATCTATTGCAGAATATGAATTATTGTAGTCTTGGTAATACTCTTCGCCATTCAAAGCCAAAAGAGCTTGTCTTTCTCCGCTACCTGTAATCGTACCATCGTTATCATAGCCGTAACCATCGTTTGGTTTCGGCAACTCTTGAACATTATATGGAACAAAAACGGACACTGGTTCTTGTGTGGTGCTCTCGTCAGATTGACACCCAACTAGCGCCAATGCGATTAATCCGCATAGATGTGATTTTTTGAATTTAGACAAAGCATCTCCTCATTTGAGCATCTTCGTGCTCGGTGCCGATATTTCGGTTCATGGTTGAACTTGGAGCTGAGCTCAGCTCTCCTATTTGTGGTCAGCAATGAATGGTGAATCGAGTCGATAACTAAAGAAGGTTGCGTATTTGCACTGCCAACTGATAACAACCAGAGCTTCTTCACCATTTAACTTGCGACGCCGAAGAAACTACGTAAGAGCCTTGAACACTCAATCACACCCACTAAATCAGCTTCACATCCAAATGATCCAACACGCCTCCTTTTTAGGCACCTTAAACAACCTCAAACAAGTTCAAAAATGTTTATCAGAGAACATCAATCACACAAAATATTACGTGATATCGGTAACTTGGAAGTTTAGAAGTGTCAAATGAGGTTTGTTTATAAATGTACTGTCTTTTGTTATATTTCAGTAAAGGCGTTTATTAAATGAGATAGAGTATGTCCGCTGAATTCACTATCAACGATGAAATACAAGTTGATCTAAAAGAGTACGAAATTCACCACCCCAAGACTGGGCGAACCTTTACCTTAGGCTCAAATGAGGTTGAGCTACTCAAGTTTTTCTTCAAGAATCCTAACCAAGTAATCACTCGCCAGGCCCTCATTGAGCAAGTTTGGGAATCAAAAGGTATCTACGTAGAAGATGGCAGTTTGATGCAAACCATCTCTCTTTGCCGAAAAGCATTGGAAGATAAAGCAGGACTATTGATTGTTACTGAGCGTGGTAAAGGCTATCGATTCTCTGGCCGCGTTGTTGAAGGGAAAGTTGAAGTCAAACTGGATGAAACTCCAGAAGTCGTTCAAGTTGAAGAGCAGGAAGAACAACCTAAAGCGACGCCAATAAAGTTAATTCCAATCACGTTGGTTTTAATCATGAGCACTGTCCTATCCTATTTAGGTTTCACCTACTTCGAAAAAGTCTCTGTTTCTAAACTCGTGACTACATCGCATTACCTGACCTGTAGAATTACGAGTGACCATATAAAATATAAAGAGCTTTATAACGTCACCATGTATGAGTATGAAGATAGAAACATCATTATTGACCATACGGGTAAATCGCTTAGCTTTCCAAACGAATTTACAGGAGTAGAGTGTGAGTAAAAATAACGCGCTAATTGTATTCGTCGCAATTTTAGGTATTGCTCTGGGCTGGCTTGCGACAATATTCACTAGTTCTAAACTAGAAGGTCATTATTTGGCTAACCCAGTTAATGTTATTATGCCGCCTAATGACATCATTTATAACGCCTCTTCAATCAATATTGAATTTAAGCAAAACAACAGCTATGACCTTCTTTATGTCACCGATA
Organism: Vibrio sp. D420a; assembly: GCF_030248625.1. Taxonomy (NCBI): domain Bacteria; kingdom Pseudomonadati; phylum Pseudomonadota; class Gammaproteobacteria; order Vibrionales; family Vibrionaceae; genus Vibrio; species Vibrio sp. D420a. The sequence continues at coordinate 452,880 of NZ_JAHGAN010000002.1, forward strand.
AAGAAGTTGGATTTACATCATCAGGCAGTTACAGCATTACTGGTAAGCATATTTCGTTGGACGAAGAGCAACATCAGCAAATTATTCCTAACCGTGAACTCGATTTTTACGAAAAGGTGATGATTAGTGAAGGCTCTGTTTTATCGTCAGACTTCATGCCGTATATTCCAATTGGAAAAGATGAAGTTTTATTGGTGACACCGAATTCTATGCTGCACTTGTGTAAATCGGTCGCATGTAAGGATCTTCCCCACTATGAAAATGAAGTGCCAAAACTCGTAGAGCCAGAAGAGTAGCGTAGCTAGTTCAAGTTCAAACAACCAACACTTATCTAGGGGCTATTGCCCCTTTTTTGTTCATTTAACCATCAGAACAAACTGCACCCCCAACAAACAGCATACTCTCACTCCCGCACGTTACAAATCCAACCTAAAAGCAACATCTCCAATACAAGGTGATCCGACCGATGTTCTAGCTCGTCATAGATTTCTTTTATTAACATCTAAACAACACAATTTAATCACTATTAATTGCTGAAATTAACATCAAAAAATTTTTTTGTTTTAGATCATGCGAACTTCAACTTGACCTCGTGCCACAGAACAGTTTTCTGTACATTCAATGACATATTCTGAAACAGTTTCTTATATTTTTTAAAACTTAGTGGAGATTTCTATGTTAGAACTCTTAATTGGATTAGTGGTAACCATTGCCGTTGGCTACTTTATTGTGAAAGGTTACAAGGCAGCAGGCGTACTACTTACAGCGGGTATCGCGTTACTTCTTATCACGGGGTTGATTGGTCACACTGTTCTACCAGCCAAAGTGGCATCTACAGGCAACATGGTTACCGATGCACTTGAATTTGTTAAATACATGCTTCAGTACCGTGGCGGCGGTTTGGGTATGCAAATCATGCTTCTATGTGGTTTCGCATCTTACATGACTCACATTGGTGCAAACAATGTCGTTGTTAAACAGTTCTCTAAGCCACTATCGGTTATCAAATCTCCTTATGCACTTTTAGTTGCGGCTTACATCGTAGCGTGTCTGATGTCTCTAGCGGTTAGCTCAGCAACTGGGCTTGGCGTACTATTGATGGCTACCCTATTCCCAATGATGACGGCTATGGGTATCTCTCGCCCTGCTGCTGTAGCAGTGTGTGCTTCTCCTGCTGCAATCATTCTTTCTCCTACATCAGGTGACGTTGTCATTGCTGCAGAGAAATCAGGCTTAGCGCTAGACGTGTTTGCGGTTCAAACGGTTCTTCCTGTTTCTATCTGTGCAATCATCGTGATGGCTGCAGCAGCTTTCTTCTGGAATAAGTACCTAGACCAGAAAGAAAACACGCCGATGGAAAAGATTGATGTGTCAGAGATCGAAGCGAATGCACCAGCTTTCTATGCAGCTCTTCCGTTCTTACCAATTATCGGTGTTTTCCTATTTAACGGCCGTACTATTCCTGGCTTACAGCTTGATATCTACACCATCGTTGTAGGCTCTATTTTTGTAGGCGCGCTGGTCGATTACGTAGTTAAGAAATTCGATGGTGAGAAAACACTAGAAGACTTGGACTCTTGTTACCAAGGCATGGCAGAAGCGTTTAAAGGCGTAGTAATGCTATTAGTAGCGGCAGGTGTGTTCGCGCAAGGCCTGATGTCTATTGGTGCAATCGACAACCTAATTGGGCTCGCAGAAGCTGCTGGTGCTGGCGGTATCGCTCTAATGCTTATCCTAACAGGTCTGACGGTAGCAGCTGCAATCGCGACAGGTTCTGGTAATGCACCTTTCTACGCATTCGTTGAACTTGCACCTTCACTGGCTGCGAAGATGGGTCTAAACCCTGCGTTCCTTATCATTCCAATGCTTCAAGCTTCTAACCTAGGCCGTACAATTTCTCCAGTATCTGGTGTAGTTGTAGCGACTTCAGGTATGGGTAAAATCAGCCCATTTGAAGTGGTAAAACGTACTTCTGTACCAGTTATTTGTGGTCTGATTACGGTTATCTTCGGTACATTAGTATTGGTACCAATGGCTGCATAATCTAAAGATTCGCAATCATATAAAAAACGCCAAACTCGCTGAGTTTGGCGTTTTTGTTTATGCTCTTGGAGATAAAAAGCTCTTAACGAGAAACGAAATTACTTCATCTCACCGTAGCGCTCTAGGTAAAGAACCGTTGCAGCTGTTCTTGACGCAACTTGTAACTTCTTAAGCAAGCTCTTCATATGTACCTTAACGGTCGATTCAGAGATGAAAAGATGATCAGCGATTTGCTTGTTACGGTAACCTTTCGCAACCTCTTGGAGGATCTGCATTTCGCGTTCAGTCAGTTGGTCAAAAATGTCTTCGCGACTTTCAGCATCGCTAAGGTAACGGGCAACCACGCTGCTGTACGCTTTATCTCCACTGTGCGCCTTTTTCAAAAGTTCAATCAGCTCATCAGGCTCAGTATCTTTTAGAAGGTAGCCATCAGCGCCAGCTTTTACGATCGCTTCAATGTCTGCTGGGCTATCAGAGACGGTAAGAATCACAATATTTGCGCTAGAGCCGTCAGTACGTAGTGCTTTCAAGGTATCTAACCCTGACATGCCCTTCATGTTCAGATCCAATAGGATCAGATCCGGATCTTCTTCATGAGCCATTGCGACTGCATCTGTGCCGTTGCTTGCTTCTCCGACTACTTCAAACTCGTCTTCAAAGCTGAGTAGCTGACTAATACCACGGCGCATCAACGGGTGGTCATCGACCAACATTACTTTACAAATCGTCAAGATTAACTTCCTTCAAACTTTTATACTTTAGAATGACTGTACAGCCCTTACCTTTCGCTGTTTCAATCGTTAGTTCGCCGTTCAGCCTTGCCGCGCGCTCCTGCATTATACTCATGCCATAGTGATTTACCTTAGCGGCACTATGGTCAAAACCATCTCCGTTATCCTTTATCACGACTAATACTTCGCCATTTTCATCGTTACAACATACATCGATTAAATCGGCATTGGCGTGTTTTATTGCATTTACGGTTGCTTCACGGATCAATTGAAGCAGATGAACTTGGCTATGTGCATCAAGTTCAATCGACGACAGATTATTGGTTAGATTAATCGTGCCATCTGTTCTTTCACTGAGTTGCTCAAGCATGGTGCTTAAAGCATCTCCGAAATTACCCTCTTTGATTGATAACCTAAAGGTAGTCAACAGCTCTCTTAGTTGAGTATAAGCCTCTGCGAGCCCATTCCCCAGCTCTAGAGCAATTTGTTCTGATTGTTCTCTGTGTTTATGTTCTGGGAGTTTTCCTATCACTCGCTTTAAGAGAGTAACTTGAATTTTCAAATAAGACAGTGACTGAGCTAGCGAGTCATGAAGCTCACGTGCAATCGTCGCACGCTCTTCCATGATGATCAGCTGCTCTGCCTGTTTCTGTGCGATGTTATAGTATACCGCACGTGAAAGTAGTCGAATAAAGTTATCAATTAACGCTTTTGTTGAATGCCCATGGTGGTAGCAGCAATACAAATAGCCAAGCGTGATTTCACTATCATCCAGCTTCATTTCAAATTTTTCGTATTGCGAATTCTCGTCATATCCTTCATCGAGTACAAAAGAACGACCTGAGGGATCTAAGATCTCTAGTCTTAGTGACTCAATGTCTTCCAAACTCACTAAATGTTGAAGAATAGCTCTGAAGTTTTCTGGCGAGACTCGCGTTACACGCAGTTCTTGAGACGAGTTATAAAGCGCCTGCAGAGATTGGTTCGCACTCTGGAGTTCTTTGGTTTTTGCATCAACAACGTCTTCTAGGTTTCGATAAAGTGCGCCCAAATCTCGCGTCATCGAGTTGAAGGTCTTAGTTAAGATCCCAAGCTCATTGTTGTTTGTGACTTCCAAGTGGACTTCAAAGTCGCTGTTTTTGATTCTATGGCTCGCCGCGACTAGCGCATGCAGTGGTTTAACAACTTGTTTACGGACAAAATGAACAACAAAAAGAGATATGACTAGAATCCCACCCAGTCCAATACCACCAGCCCACGCCAGTTTAATGAGTTTATTTTCAGAAAATTCTTGGAGCTTAAATACGAAGCCATCGATTTCAGAAACGAAATTCTCAACGAGTACTAAGTAGTGTTGTCTGTCTGAACTATTGAGTACCTGTTTCAATTCATGCCATCGACCAATGATCAAATAATAGTCTTCTGTGATATGCGTCGGAACTTCCCAACCTACTAGGTCAGCCATCGACTCTGAGTACAGAGACGCTTCGAACTCTCGTATATGCTCGTCGTAATCGACTGATTGTATTTGAATATCATGAGCCAGACGGTAGCTCTGCATTCGCATTGAGCCAGCAACGTTGACCGCCTCTGCGTCATTAAGGCTCGACGCTAAAGTAAAAATGGCAAACCCCGTTGTCGCTACAGATAAAAGCAAGATAAAAAGCAGCGACTTAGCGATGGTGCTCGTAAGAGATGAAACAGGTTTAATAAGCAAAAGAAATTCCCAATCGTTCGAAGTAGCTTAACGGCGATTATTGTCACATATCGAAATTCATAGCTCCAACCAATATGTGACCGATCGCCGCGTAATTTATTGATCTAAGACAATATACAACCCCAATTAGCCCTTAGGGGGTATTTATGCAAATGTTTCTAAAACTACACTGTATGTGAGGATAAATTACAAGATGTTAATGAACAAACAGTCTACAATTACAACATCTTAGCAACATTTAAGGTGAGCATGTGCTAGATTTATCAAAACGGCGTCTGTTTTCTCGTAAAAAAGTCGATTTAAGCCTAATCCGATTACCTTGGATTAAAGAGCTAGACAATTTTACTGATGACTGTACTCGCTGTGGAAAGTGCATCGATAAATGTGAAACGAGCATCATTGTGTTGGGCGACGGAGGGTTCCCTACTGTCGATTTCTCAATTGATGAATGCACCTTTTGTTACCAATGTGCCGATGTTTGTCCCGAACCCATTTTTAAAAGTGAACAAGAAACACCTTGGCAAGCTAAAGCGTCTATCTCAGACAAATGCTTAGCCCAAAACAACGTTGAGTGCCGCAGTTGCGGTGATATGTGTGAGCCAATGGCCATACAGTTTCAACTCAGAGCCGGTGGTGTGGCCCTACCAAAAATCGATTTAGATGAGTGTAGCGGATGTGGTGCTTGCGTAGCAGTTTGCCCGACTTCAGCTATCCTTGTGAGTAATGCATAAATAAAAATAACGAGAGCAGTTTATGTCGCTAAACGAAGTACATATTTCAAGTTTAGTCGTGCATGTGAGCCCAGAGCACCTCTCCGAAATCAAAGCTGAAATCGAAAAATTCGACAATGCTGAGATTTATGGTGATAGCCCTGAAGGCAAGATCATCGTCGTGCTGGAAACAGAAAACCAAGGTTTTGTAACTGACACGATAGAAGCAATTAATAATATACAGAACGTTCTAGGAACCGCTTTGGTTTACCACCAAGTTGAAACAGATCTAGACGAATCAGAATTAGACACTGGAAGCAATAATTCTCAAATCGAGGGTGAAGTATGAAAATGACAAGACGTGCGTTTGTGAAAGCAAACGCGGCTGCATCAGCAGCAGCCGTTGCAGGTGTAACTCTACCAGCAACAGCAGCTAACCTGATCGCCAGCTCAGATGAAACAAAAATCACGTGGGATAAAGCGCCTTGTCGTTTTTGTGGTACGGGTTGTTCAGTACTGGTAGGTACTCAAAATGGTAAAGTGGTTGCGACTCAAGGCGACCCAGAAGCACCAGTAAACAAAGGCCTTAACTGTATCAAAGGCTACTTCCTTTCAAAAATCATGTACGGTAAGGATCGTCTAGATACGCCGCTACTTCGTATGAAAGATGGCAAATTCCACAAAGATGGTGATTTTGCACCAGTATCTTGGGATCAAGCTTTCGACGTAATGGCTGAAAAGTGGAAAGAAGCACTGGCTAAGAAAGGTCCAACATCTGTTGGTATGTTCGGCTCTGGCCAATGGACAGTAATGGAAGGTTACGCTGCTGCAAAAATGATGAAAGCAGGTTTCCGTTCTAACAACATCGATCCAAACGCTCGTCACTGTATGGCTTCTGCTGTAGTTGGCTTCATGCGTACTTTCGGTATCGATGAGCCTATGGGTTGTTACGATGACTTCGAGCACGCAGACTCTTTCGTTCTGTGGGGTTCGAACATGGCAGAGATGCACCCTATCCTATGGACTCGTATTACTGACCGTCGCTTAAGCCACCCACATGTTAAAGTAAACGTACTGTCTACTTACTACCACCGTTCTTTTGAGCTAGCAGACCAAGGTTATATCTTTAACCCACAATCTGACCTTGCGATTGCAAACTTCATCGCTAACTACATCATCGAAAACGATGCAGTTAACTGGGACTTCGTGAACAAGCACACGAACTTCAAGCAAGCGGATACTGATATCGGTTACGGTCTACGTGATGAAGATCCACTACAGCAAGCTGCTGCGAATCCAAACTCTGGCAAAATGACCTCTATCTCTTTCGAAGAGTACAAGAAGTCTGTTGCGCCATACACAGTAGAAAAAGCTTCTGAAATTTCAGGTGTTGAACCAGAGAAGCTAATCGAACTAGCGAAGCAATACGCAGATCCAAACACGAAAGTAATGTCTCTATGGACTATGGGTATGAACCAACATACTCGTGGTGTATGGATGAACAGCCTTGTGTACAACATCCACCTATTGGTTGGTAAGATCGCAACTCCTGGTAACAGCCCATTCTCACTAACAGGTCAACCATCTGCATGTGGTACTGCTCGTGAAGTAGGTACATTTGCACACCGTCTACCAGCAGACATGGTGGTAATGAATCCTAAGCACCGTGAGTACGCAGAGAAAATTTGGGACATCCCTACTGGCGTTATCCCACCAAAACCAGGTTACCACGCAGTTCTTCAAGACCGTATGCTTAACGACGGCAAGCTAAACGCTTACTGGGTAATGTGTAACAACAACATGCAAGCTGGTCCAAACATCAACAACGAACGTCTACCGGGTTACCGTAACCCAGAGAACTTCATTGTATGTTCTGACCCATACCCAACAGCAACAGCGCAAGCAGCCGACCTGATTCTTCCTACAGCAATGTGGATCGAGAAAGAAGGTGCTTACGGTAACGCAGAGCGTCGTACACAAGCTTGGTACCAGCAAGTTCCTGCAGTTGAAGGCGCGAAGTCGGATCTATGGCAAATCATGGAGTTCACTAAACGCTTCAAGATGGAAGAGATCTGGACTGAAGAGCAACTGGCTCTAGCTCCACAATGGCGTGGCAAGTCAATGTACGACATGCTTTTCCAAAACGGCAAAGTGAACAAATACCCTCTATCTGAAGCTCAAGAGCTGAACGATGATGCAAAAGCTGCTGGTTTCTACATCCAGAAAGGTCTTTTCGAAGAGTACGCAGCGTTTGGTCGTGACCACGGACACGATTTAGCACCATACGATGTTTACCACACTGTACGTGGTCTACGTTGGCCTGTTGTTGACGGCAAAGAGACACTTTGGCGTTACAAAGAAGGTTCAGATCCATATGCGAAAGAAGGCTCAGGTTGGGACTTCTACGGTAAGCCAGATGGTAAAGCATTGATCATCTCTGCACCGTACGAAGCGCCACCAGAAGCACCAGATTCTGAGTTCGACATGTGGCTATGTACTGGCCGTGTTCTTGAGCACTGGCACACAGGTACTATGACTCGTCGTGTTCCTGAGCTTTACAAAGCCGTTCCAGATGCAGTGTGTTACATGCACCCTGCTGATGCTAAAGCTCGTGGCGTTCGTCGTGGTGAAGAAGTTCTTATTTCTAACAAGCGCGGTGAAGTACGAGTTCGTGTTGAAACTCGCGGCCGTAACCGTCCACCACAAGGCTTGGTATTCGTACCATTCTTTGATGCGCGCATTCTAATCAACAAGCTGATTCTAGATGCAACTGACCCACTATCGAAGCAAACAGACTTCAAGAAGTGTCCAGTTAAAATCACAAAAGTCGCTTAATTAGTTAAGAATGTCAGGGCTGCAGCCTTTGTGCAGCCCGCTATAAGAATTTAGCCATTCGGCGGAGAATAAATAATGAAAAAATTACTCATCACACTGTTATCTGTTGGTGCAATGATCGCTGGTGTTGCTCAAGCTGAGCTTGAAAACCCTGGTGGTATCGGTGGTGTAGAATCACTACGTGGTGCTAGCGAGCTAGAATCAACTCGTCCTGCAGATGATTTTAAAAAGTTCCCTCGTGAACAAGTACTAGAAAGCGACTTCGTTTACCAGCCACCGTTGATCCCACATTCAACTCGTAGCTACGAAGTGTCTCTTAACGCGAACAAATGTCTGTCATGCCACAGCTGGAAAAACGCGAAAGAGATGGGTGCAACTAAGATCAGTGTTACTCACTACATGAACCGTGAAGATGCTGTACTTGCAGACGTATCACCTCGTCGTTACTTCTGTCTTCAGTGCCACGTACCTCAAGCAAATGCAAAACCATTGATTGAGAATGAATACCAGCGCGTAGAATCTCTTCGCTAATCCGTACCTGAGAAGAGGCGAATTTATGAAACTATTAAAAACGTTTTGGAAAAGGCTATCGACGCCAAGTAAAGCGGCAGCAGGTGTACTACTGTTCATGGGCTTTGCAGGTGGTCTACTTTTCTGGGGTGCATTTAACACGGGGATGGAAGCAACCAACACAGAAGAGTTCTGTTCTGGCTGTCACGCTCCTATCGTTGAAGAGATCCAAGAGACGATTCACTACTCAAACCGCTCAGGTGTTCGTGCAATCTGTTCAGACTGTCACGTACCACATGAATGGACTGATAAGATCGTTCGTAAAGTTCAAGCATCAAAAGAGCTGTACGCACACTTCATTGCTAAGACAATCGACACTCCTGAGAAATTCAAAGAGCGTCGTCATCACTTAGCAGAGCGTGAGTGGGCTCGTTTGAAGAAGAACGACTCTCTAGAGTGTCGTAACTGTCACCAATTTGAGTTCATGGACTTCTCAGAGCAGAGTTCACGCAGTGCTAAGCAGCACTCAACAGCACTAGCTTCAGGCGAAAAAACATGTGTAGATTGCCACAAAGGTATCGCACACAAACTGCCTGACATGCACGGTGTTGAAGGCTGGCAATAAGAGGATAAGCAATGAGTACTTTAGAATCAGTAATTTGGCATATCCTTGGTTACAGCGCGATGCCATTCATCATTCTTTCAGGCTTCGCAGTAGTTGCTGCTATCTCTATCTGGATTCTTTCATTCGGTAAAGATAAAGAAGTCGACTAATTAACATCAACTTTTTTGCCTATTTAGTTGATACTAAAAAGCCACTGACTACAGTGGCTTTTTTATTATTTACGTGTGTCAGAAACAGACACTGAAAAGCGAGTTAGTTTTCAGTATCCACGATTGGCAATACTTGTTTCACGTAGTCACCCGGCGCAGCTCCAATCACAGGGTTTAACTCAGACCCTCGGTTAAACGGCGCTCTCGGCTCATCACTTTCAAATCCACCTAGCCACTTATTCCAGTGAACCCACCAAGACCCTTCGTTGTGTTTCGCATTCGCTAGCCACTCTTGAGCAGAATCATCGAGATTGTCATTCAGCCAGTAGCCATACTTATTCTTGCTTGGGTGATTGACGATTCCCGCAATATGACCAGATTCACCAAGTACGAAGGTTTTGTTGCCACCAGTGTTGAGTGCACCTCGATAAGTGCCCTGCCATAACGCAATATGATCATCTTTGGTCGAGATAAAGTAGCTCGGGATTTTAATCTTATTAAGGTCAATCCATACCCCACCGATTTTCACGCCCTTTTCCTGAACGAGTTTGTTCTCTAAATAGAGTTCTCTCAACAGAAAGTTATGACACTTAGCAGCAACATTGGTGCTGTCACTATTCCAGTAGAGCAAATCGAACTCCATTGGGCTACTACCCTTCAAATAGTTGTCGATGTAGTAATTCCAGTAGAGGCTGTTCTCTCTGAGCAGGCTGAACGTAACGCTCAATGAACGACCGTCCATGAACCCTTTCATATCGTTCTGCTTCTCAATGGCACTGATAATGGTGTCGTTGATGTAGGCACCCACCTCGCCCGGTTGAGAGAAATCAAGCAATGTTGTGAAGAAGGTTGCTGTCTTGATGCGTTTCTTCATACGCTTAGCCGCATAGTAAGCGACCGTTGAAGCCAAAACAGTACCACCAATGCAGTAACCCGCCGCATTGATTTGCTCTCTACCTGTAATGTCTTCAATGGCAGCGACAGCTTTGACAACGCCTTCAGTCACATAGTCACCAAACTCAAGGTCTTTTTGTGCTTCGCTAGGGTTGCGCCAAGACATCATAAACACACTATGCCCTTGCTCTAGCAACCAGCGAACCATTGAGTTCTTTTCTCGAAGGTCAAGAATGTAGTATTTGTTGATAAACGGCGGAACAATCAACATTGGCGTCGCATTCACTTGCTCTGTCTTTGGGTGATATTGAATCAACTCAAACAGTTCATTTTTGAACACCACGTCCCCTTCCGTATTCGCAACATCTTGCCCTAACCTAAAGGCATTGTTGTTAGTCATACGAATTTTGAGAATATCGGCGCTGGACTCAATATCCGCACGCAATTGTTCTAAGCCATCGACAAGGTTTTCACCGTTGCGCTCTAAAGTGATCTTCATTAACTCAGGGTTAGTCGCAATGAAGTTTGTTGGCGAGAGTGCATTGATCGCCTGACGCGAGAAGAAAGCAACACGCTCTCTTGTTTTCTCATCAATGCCTTCCATCGATTCAATTGTCTCTAAATAGCTTTTACTGAACAGCAAATAGGACTGCTTAATGAAATTATAGAAAGGGTCATTCTTCCACGCGTCGTCGATAAAGCGTTTATCGTCGCGCTCTTCAGATACGATGCTGCTGGTATTACCCATTAAAACGGTATTCTGCCAGATTTGTAGTTGCTGCTCCCACCATTGTGTTTGAAGCTTCAACATATCTGCAGGTTGGTTAATGGCTTGCTCAAAGATCTTAGATGCATCTTCGAAATTGATCTCTTGCATCGCTTTATTGAGGGGTGATTGTGCGGCTTCCTTGCTTTGTTCAAAGTTCTCCCACCATTGCTGGTTTGTCTGCTGAAGTTTTACAAGGTAGTCCGAAAAGAAGTGTTGGAACATAATCTAACTCCAATGATCGGAAAATCGCCACTGACTTCATACATGGATAGTCCCAAAGACTACACGTATGACCCAGTGGCGACTTAATTTAGGCAGATGTTGTGTTTAGGTTTTCCGTCGTCAACGATTCCACATCTTCTTTAAACTCTTTCGCCGCAGCTTGGAACTTGTTGCTGTCGCTCATCATTTGCTGTGACAGTTGGCTAAGTACAGCAAGTTGTTGGCTATTGAATGCAGCAAGACCGTTTACATCTTTGATGTCTGTTACTGCTTTCATTTGCGCTAGACCCATATCTGTATAAGTCTTCATCGCGTTCATTTGCAGCTCAGTCATAACCTCGACATTCTTAGCAATCAACTTGTTGAACTTGAAGTAAGGTTCAAATTGCTTTTCTGTTTGGTCTGTCATTGATTTAAAAATATCCGTGTACATACATAACTCCTAAAGATTTCAAAGATTGAATTACAATTCGTATTGTTCGTTTCTAGAGGTTGACCAACAGTGGCGAATCCATTTCCACCCGCCACTGCTGAAGTTACTCGTTGACGTTTTTCAATAAAACAGCCGTACCCATACCACCACCGACACACAGCGAAGCCACGCCAGATTTGGCGTCAGTTGATAGCATTTCATGAACTAAAGAGACAATAATGCGATTGCCCGAAGCGCCAAGTGGATGACCTAATGCAATCGCACCCCCATTAACGTTCACCTTATGCTTAAATGCCTCTAGCGGTAGGTCATGCTCTTCAGCTAACTGATACATAACTCCCAGAGCTTGTGCAGCAAACGCTTCATTAAGCTCAAACAACTCAATATCTTTCAGTTGAATGTCAGCTTTAGCCAAGGCTTTAGTCACCGCTTCAACTGGTCCTAACCCCATTATTTTCGGGTCCAGCCCCGACTGCGCATAGCTTTCGAGTTCCACTAGTGGCGTAAGCCCTAGTCTTTTCACTGCGCTTTCTGAAGCGACAATGACTGCGCTTGCGCCATCATTAATGCCTGAAGCGTTCCCAGCAGTCACACTACCTTCACGATCGAATGCAGGCCTTAGCTTCTGTAACCCTTCGAAGGTTGCATCTGACTTAGGGTATTCATCGGTATCGAAAACGACGGTTTGACGGCGCTGTTTCACCTCTACCGGAACGATTTGGTTAACAAACTTCCCTGCCTCAATCGCCGCAACCGCTTTTTGCTGACTCTCTAATGCGTAGTTGTCTTGCGCTAAACGAGAAATGTTCAGTTCTTTTGCGATGTTCTCTGCCGTAACACCCATGTGGTACTGATTGAAAGCATCAGTCAGTCCATCACCAATTAAGAGATCGGTCATCGAGATGTTGCCCATCTTGTGCCCATTACGCACTGAAGCAGGCACGACAAAAGGTATTTGCGACATCACTTCAACGCCTGCCGCAACAACAACGTCTGCATCTTGAGCTTTAATGTGGGCTGCAGCGTCCATCACCGACTTCATACCACTGCCACAGATCATATTGACCGCATACGCAGGAACTTCTTGCGGAACTCCAGCAAACAGTGAAGCTTGTCGAGCAACTCCCATTCCTTGCCCTGCAGAAATCACGTTACCCACGATGACCTCATCTACATTTGAAGGGTCTAGTTGCGCAGCTTCCAAAGCACCTTTGATCGCCACGCCAGCCAGCTCACCGGCCGATGTATCTTTTAAAGCGCCGGTGAAAGAGCCAATAGGCGTTCGTTTCGCGGCAACAATGAATATCTTTTCCATGGTTTATTCCTTACGAGTCCTTAGTTCATGTACAAGCCGCCATTTACAGACAGTGTTTCGCCTGTAATGTACGCACCCGATTCACCTGCAAGGAAACCAACCGCATCTGCGATTTCAGTTGGCGTTGCCAAACGTTTCATTGGAATTTGGCCTTTAATGGACTCAAGCACTTCTGATTTCATCTGCTCGACCATAGGCGTTGCGGTATACCCAGGTGCAATAACATTCACGGTTACGCCACTGCGCGCTCCCTCTGCCGCTAGAGCTTTAGAGAAGCCAATCATGCCAGCCTTTGCCGCCGAGTAGTTTGCTTGACCAAACTGACCTTTAAGTCCGTTCACTGACGAAATATTAATAACTCGACAGTTTCCCTTTTCACACATTGGAGCGAAAAGAGGTTGGGTAACGTTGAACAAGCTGTTCAAGTTCGTATCGATAACGTCTCGCCACGCTGCTGCATCCATTTTCTTGAAGACACTGTCTCGTGTGATGCCAGCATTGTTTACCAACACATCAATCGTGCCTTCTTCTTCCAATAACTTGCTTAAACGCTGAGCACATTCTTCAGTATTGGTCACATCAAGCTCGAACAATCTGACTTGCTCTGAAGTGAACTGTTTTTCATTAAACCAATCTACTGCACACTGGTGATTACCAGTAAAGTAAGTCGCAATCACACGATAGCCTTGTTCGACCAACTTAGAAGAAATTGCTGAACCTATCCCACCTTTCGAACCTGTAATTAAAGCAAGTTTTTTCATTGATAACTCCATCCGATACAAGCAAATAACAATACTATTAAGAAAAAATGCTTAGCGCGTCTTATTAAATCCATGACTACCGCTTTAATTAAACCCTACATGCTCGGACTAAAAACTTTTATTACAAACTAAACTAATTTCATATTTAATGACCAAAATTTGACCTAGATCTCAACCCCAATGAAATGTTATCAGCTTGTAAATTAACATAAAACCCTGATTTACAACGATTTTATTATTGGTAATTTTATCAACATAAGATGTAAGCGTTTGAATTCGTAGATATTGTTATTATTTTTTCATACATTACAAAATAAGTGCAAAGTCTGATTTTCATCATATTCACTGTAATAATTACTGGTTATCCAACTTTAACCGAATTGATTAATCCTCCAAAAGAACCCTACATAAAAGTTATTAACCAAGGTAATAACTAAATATACAAAAATAAAAAAAGCTCATCATAACTGATGAGCTTTTTGTTATTAACCACTAAACTAACGTCTAATTGACTATATTAATTTCAAATATATTTCATTTAAATTAATATTTTAAAGTGAAAATATTTCACCGGTATCCGCGTCTAAATAAATCTTGTTTTCCAGTTTTAAACCGCCACAATAAATGAAGTAGACATTGCGATTCGAGTACTTAACCGACTTGACCCAACCACCAAGCTCTTCAAAATCGCCTGGCTCACAGGTGCCATTCTCGATCAAACTGTCAACGGCAACTCTAAAAGGTTTACGGTAGGTTTTTAGATCGTCGGACTTCACCAAGTATGAATCTAGGATCTCAACATGTTCATCGGCAGATATAATGACCTCATCTTCGCTTAACTTAGACATCTCAACCCACTCTGCCATTTCTGGTGCGCCCTCTCTCAAAACGATGTAGTCGGTGATACGTCCCCAACCATTCGATTTTTCAAGGATTTCGATGTGCTCTCCTTTGTAGAAATAATCCTTTATCAAAGCATCGACATTCGGTTCATCGTAAACCGCTATCTTTCGTTCAGAAACGTAATAGTCGGTTTGTTCGGGCAAAGCAGATAGATCCAGTATTGGCTTAAGCTCCTCTTGCGGATCTTCTGACGTCTGTTCAACAGGCGCCTTTTCCTCTTCAAGGGGAGTCACATCGTCTTTTTTCATTACTAAAAAGTAATAGGCGGCTCCTCCTCCACCAAGAAGACACAATATCACCAACGCTATGATTACTTTTTTCATGACAAATGCTACTCACTCTCCATAGATGAACTCAGTGTACAACAACTCTTTCTGATGCTCATCTATACTCTATTCAATATGTTAGGAAGATGGAGGTCAGTATGAGATTTGCGCCAGCCTGTTTAATCGCACTCGCAACCGCCACAATAACCTTTCGAGTTCATGCCTTTGAATGCAATCAATATGAGTGGGATCAGTTACTGGATAGTCAATTGACAGCTGAGAATCGTTATAATGATTACTCAAAGGAGTTCAATCTTGTTCTTGGAACATTCAAATCACACATTTTTCTTTCAAAACAATTTTCACACCAAGAGCTCATTTCGTTTTGGAAGCAAAACAACCCTTACTTTCAGCGTCAGCTTAATTTGCAAATAAAAACAGCACGCCAAGCGTATAAGTTACTTTTAAAACAAGCACATTTAACACAAATTGAGATCGAACAAGTCATTGAACTAAGAGACGGATGGACAAGCACCGCTGAGAGCTGTCGTTCACAAAGTCAAGAGTATCAATATAAGACAGCGCAGAGCCACGTTGCTCATACACAAACACTCATTTCAGACTATGCCAGTTTGAGTGATAAATTCAGAAATCTCGCCCTCAGATACCTTAATGAATCAAATTCTATACTCTCGGCCAAACAAGCGGCGCTGGGAGATGACGCCGACCTGAAGTGACTATTTATGTAGTTTTTATAAACACTCACACTTTCAACAACTTGTAACGTTAGTTTTATCCATTTCAACAACATCGGTTAAAACAACATCAAAACCCAAATTTATCTGCGACACTCATCACAAAAAATATTTACAAACTCTCAAAAATTGCTATGATGGCCATTCATATAACTTAATAACAAGTAATATATTGGCTAGGTAATATGCAAAAATCGATGGCTTTAAACTGCTTGAGTAACACGGAATGGACTGCGGAGATAAGAGCTAAGCTTTTATCAGTAGTAAAACACATGGAAGAGTTCGGTTCAGTAAGTGAGCTAGAGCTATGCAAGATATTTGGCGAGACAATTTGGAATGACGGCGTTGATTACCATTCTCATGCTTTCTCATTCAGAATTGACACGAAAACTGGAGATTGTTCAATTTCCAATTTCAAATATCACTAAAATTAGCGACTGATTTTGGATTCGGAGTACATTTATGTGCTCCGTTTTTCGTTTCTAGCCCCACACCTTTTCCACCAGCTCACACCTTTCGCTAACTGGCTTCAAACTTACCCCTTATAAATAGGTAACGGTGTATTGCCTTTAACCTGCCTGATTGCTAAGTGCGTATGGATATCTTTTACGTTTTCTAAACGCTGTAGTTTCCTAGTGAACGACTCGTACGCGTTTAAGTTTTCACTAACCACTTCCAATAAATAGTCATACGCTCCAGACACAACATGGCAACTGATCACCTCTTCCATCTCAACAATGGCATGTTCAAATTCATTGATTGATTTCTCTTGGTGATTACTCAGGCTCACCTCCACAAACACACTCATTGCAATGCCAACATGACTTCGGGACAGGCTCACTCGATAGCTATCAATAATGCCATTCTGCTCTAGGCGCTTGATTCTTCTGGCACAAGGAGACGGAGACAACCCGACGAGATCCGCTAGCTCTGCAATGGTTAAGCGACCATCTCGCTGTAATAGCTCTAACAAGTGTTTATCGACACGATCCATCGCATTAACCCCCATATTGGTGTAAATCGTCAAATAATTACTAATAATTAACGATATCAGTTAAGTAATCATCAATTCAAAGTAAATATTGCCAATTTTCACCTTTCCACGTGCTTCATAATATGTCTATCAACCAAGGATAGGAAAATACAATGTTGCTCGGGTACACCTCAATTGCCGTCACTTTAATGATTTGGGCTAGTTTCTTTTTATCTTTAAAGGGAGGAGCCAACTCGGTATTAGCTCCCTCAGATATCGCATTGACTCGATTTCTCATCCCGTCACTCGTTCTTTTTCCTCTGGTATACAAAGCTCGCCACGCGATTGCATCAGTACCTAAAATCTACTTGATAGGTATGTTCATCGGTTGCGGACTGCCCTACTTACTGGTTACGAGTTCAGCGATGCAGTATGTGTCTGTTGCTCAAGGCAGTGCGCTCGTACCGGGGACGTTGCCACTGTTCGTTACCATGATCGCAGTGTTCTTTTTCAAGCAACCACTCAGCCATCATCGCGTTATCGGCTTCGCACTTGTAATCATCGGTATTGTTATCTTTTTGTTTACTGGCTTATCTAAGCATGAAGAGCACACCAGTGACTCATTAATTGGCTCTGAGACATTGGGCCAATTGCTATTTCTGTTTGCCAGTTTGATGTGGGCGATATTTACAATTTCAGCGCGAGTTGCGAATCTGAATGCCCTTGTCGTTGCGGGCTTGGTCAGTTTGATGTCGAGCATCCTATTAATAGCTTTAATCGTCGCAGGAGTGCTTCCCAGCTACCTATATGAACAATCGATGACCCAATGGCCAGTCAACGAATTACTTACGCACAGTGCGATTCAGGGGGTGGGAGCTGGGATTATTGCGGCAGCTACTTACTTATATGCGGTACAGACACTTGGCGCCGAGCGCTCTGCCGCTTTTGGCAGTTCAACGCCTGTGATCGCTACTCTATTGGCTATACCAATCTTCCACGAAGTACCAAGTGTAAGCAGCTGGCTCTCGCTAGCATTCATCTGCAGTGGCAGCCTACTCGCAAGTAACATCTTTCTTAAAAAGGATGCGTCACTCGATTACGAGCCACCAAAGCGCCACGCATAAAAGAAGATACAGTGATAATTCACTTTTTATCGAGCTGTTTCTCATTTACACTGGCGCACCTTTTTCTAAAGAGAGAATGTCATGCAACGCGATTACACACTTAACTGCCTGATCACCATGCCACGTCATGAGCTTGAAGAGTTCAGTCTAAGAATGATCCATCGTCTGGTTCCAGAAGATGCGATGAATGAGCTGTTTACCTTTGAGCAAGAAGAAGTGACCAGCGAAGAGCGCATGCAGTCAGCTAAATTTGACGCGATGCTACGAATGACGGCGATCGCGTTAGGTGAAGTTAATTTGGCATTTTCTGAATCAGAGAACGCTCAGCAGAATATTGATCGTATGACTCGTCTTCTGCTTTGGCACTTCTATTCGATCTCATTCAATTTGGAAGAAGCGATCGCGATTGAGGTTCACTGTGAAAAAGTAGAATCAATTTTGAAGAACGCACCGAAAGATGCATTCGGTTGGGTGAAAGAGCTCACCGAACTTCTTCACTTCTACGCAAAAGTGAACGAGCAGAACGGCGAACAATAACACCTTGTTGGAGTGAGCCTAGCTCCCCTCCCTAGGACCCAAGAACATTTGCAGAAGGCAGATAAAAACTTTGTTTAAAGGTGTTATCTGCCTTTGTTGTTTCTAGAACACTGTGATGAAGCATCAAAATCGATTGTACAATGCGCGTACCTATACCGAGCGAGCCTTTAGCAGCGAGGCTGTCGACCTCATTTTGAATGGTTACTCTTGTTCGCTTATCTTGCGTACCTTGCTCGACAACAATGCTTAACTCACCATCGTGTGGAGCGTGACGAATTGCATTCTCCATCAAATTAAACATCAATCGCTCGATCAATTTCTGTTCCCCGACGATCGATACAGCACTATCGATTCTCACATTGAGATTAATATGTTTGGCATCGAGCTGATTCTTGAATGTTTCCTCACATAACGTCAGTAAGCGATTGAAATCAATCGTCCGGTATTCATAGGTCGGCAGCTCTTTCTCTTGTTTCGCCGTGTCCAGTAGCGAGTTAAGTTGCTCGAACAATTTATTGCTGTTTCGATACGCAACATCAATCAATGGATCAGGTTGAGGATTCTGTAACTGCCACGTTTCCAAGTAACCCAATACGCTAGACAGTGGTGTTTTTAGATCATGACTTAATTGGATTAATGTTTGGCGACGTTGTGAGGATTGATATTCAAGGTGCAGAAACTGCTGCTGTATATGTTTGGCCATCAATTCGTAAGACCTCGCCACAGGCACTAATTCAGGCACCTGCTTGGTGAAATCAGGCTCTAACCTAAAGTCATGCTCTGCTTGCTGCTGCAATTTGTCTGTCACTTTCTCAATAGGATTAAGCAAACTTCGTTTTACTAGCATGTAAGCGCCGACTGCAAAACCTAAAATCGATATCAATACCAAAGCTGCGAGTGCAATGTACGAGGAATCAACTTGGGCATCAGCAATCACAGCGTGGCGATTACTACCAATCAACACATATAGATAGCCCACCGTTGAGCCTAACTCTTGAATAGCTGCAACAGAGAACACTTTAGGGTCTGTCGGCGTACGAGGGTCTTCCCCTAAGATTGGATATGCTTCGTTGGCGAGAAAACGTTGGATGGGTCCTAAATCAACATACTCCATCATCTCTGTGCCTTCAGGAGCAGCGTGAGTGGTGATCTTACCTTGAGCATCGAGAAAGTAGATCTCAAAGTCAGGGCCAATCAACATTAAGGTATGGAAAATACTCTTAAGCGCTACAGGGTTATAATCAGTCCCGACCATAAGAGGATTGTCATCACGCATATGACGCGCCAAGTCCTTGTGTAAGCTCTGCTTGGTTCTCTGCTCGATCGTTTGTTTTTGCCAATGATATGTAAAACCAATTGCCACACTCGCCAGCAAAAACCAAATACTAGTGAATGCCATCAATCGAGACTTGAAGCTCATAATTCAACCTCCATCTGCCCTATCCTATTTTTGCTTAAACGAATCAATGCTTAGCATGAAACTTATATCCAACCCCCCACACCGTCTGGATATAGTTTTGTTCACCGTCTTGAGTAACCAACTTACTGCGTAGACGATTTACGGTGCTACACACAGTGTGATGGTATCCGGCATGATGAGTGTTCCACACATGGTCCAAAAGCTGGTCTTTGCTGTACACGCGCCCTGGCTTTGTTGCTAAAAATGACAGCAAGGAAAACTCCATAGCCGTCAAAGAGACCTCTCTTCCGTCTAACACGACTTGGTGAAGCTCAGTATCAATAACCAGTGGACCAAAAGACATCGTATGTTCTTGCTGAGAGGTTGGTTGAGCTGGAAGGTCTTCGTGACTGATTCTTCGGAGCACATTGCGTACTCGAGCTTGAAACTCTAGGACACTAAACGGCTTGGTAATATAGTCATCTAAGCCGGCTTCTAAACCTGAGACTTTGTCCATCTCACTATCACGAGCGGTCAACATCAGCATTGGCGTCCAATCTTTCTCTTTTCTCACAGAGCGACAAAACTCCACGCCATCTCCATCGGGTAGACCGCGATCAAGTACGACTAGATCAAAATCGTTTTCTTGATAGGCGGACATCGCCTCTCCAATACTGGCGACTCTGCACACTTCTTGCCCCTGAAAGCGCAAGTGCATGGTCACTAATTCGGCGAGATCGTTATCATCTTCAACCAGTAGTATCTGCGCTGTCATTTTGTTTGCTGTCGATTCCATAATTCAACCATGTTCCAGTAGCGTCCATTTCTATTCGACCGGAACACGGAAAGAATTATTTCATTCAATTGGCTAATATCTACTCTATTCGAGTAATAGACAGACGAGCGCCGGGGTTTAAGAAACGATGCGATGCGCTCAACGTCGATGCAGTTAAACCATCATCTTGGCTTATCACACCAGAGTGAAATGAGACTGCATCTGTATCATCGCGAGCAGCATTAAAACCTTCACCGCCACCTGCTGGTCCAGGGATCGTCGCTGCGGTTTCGCTGTTTGCCTCAGTACCTGAATCCCACACATCCATATTCATGGTAAAGGTCTCACCGACAGACAGGGTTTTGATATTGATACCTGATTCACCGATAAACGCGTCATTGGTATTCACTAGCATAGAGGCTAATGAGAGATACTTAGCTTGTTTATAGTTAAGGGTCAATGTGACGGTGTCACCCTCTCCCGGTAGAATCAAGCCATTACCCGACACACCCTGATAAACATTGCTATCACTGTTCATCAGATCAATTAGCTGAGAGTTACTTCCGCCTTCCGCTAAATATTCGAGTTCAGTTGACGCGCTTGACCCAATAGCAAACAGCTCAAAGTTACCATTGTGGCTTAATACAGCTAGCGGCGACATTGGTTGACTTGGCGTCAAATTCGTTACTGTCACGTTGTAGCGATAATAGTGATCATTGTCATCGCTTGGACAACCTGCGAGCACCCCCACAGAAGCAGCAATGGCTAAAATACGTAATTTCATAACTGCCCCCTATTTCACTTCAATTGTGATCGTCGCAACCGGGTTTAACCAACGATGGCTGCTGTTATCGAGATCACTTATCCCACCAGTCGCGTTGTCATCACCAATGTTACCCGGATGAATATGGACTTTATTGTTTGACACCGCTGTCTCTACACCCGTACCGCCACTACCGAATGTAATGAATGGAGGGTTTGGCATACTTCCGGCAAGTTCATCATTCGCTTCTGTACCAGCATCATAGCCATTGAGTGAAACTTTGTAGGTACCGGCTTGCTCTGGAATTTTCCAACTATCTAAACCAACAAAGCCATCGTTGGTTGGAAGGAGCATTGCACTTAAAGATAGATATTTCAGGTCACCAGTATCAATAGTCAGTGACGTTGTTACTCCAGGGTTTAGGATACCGCTAGCTGGGTTTTCCGATACGACACCACCAGCGTTGGTGATAACACTCGACAGGCCTGAAATATCGCCACCTTCGGCCATAGCTTCCAATTCAGCACTGGCCGTTTCACCAGTTCTAAACATGAATAAACTTGAGTCATGCGCAGCGACTAGAATCGGTGTGAAGTAGATACCTTTCGTCGCATTGGTAATAGAGATATCCAACTCAGCCGCATTAAGTGTTGAAACCGACATAGACAATGCCAGCGCAGAAAATGTGAGTCCGAAAACTTTTTGCTTGTTCATAATGATTCCATCCTAGTTTCACTCATTGAGCGAGTTATGCCTTTATCAAAAATGGTCGTCGACCAAGGTGTTGATAAATAGGATGGCAATGAGATCTATCAGCGACTTCATTCAATTCTCATAAAAGTCTCACAAGTTTCTTGGTTTTCTCTCACTCAGGATACAGTGTCTGAACAAACGCGTAGAAAAAAGCCCAGTGGGTGAACACTGGGCCTTGATTGTTCTGATTTGCTTAGACATTTCACTGAATGTTTAAAGCAGTAAGAGGTTATAGGTAGTTCGCGTCTACTAGCTCGCTCACTTCAACTTTGCTCACCTCTGCACGAGCTTCAAGCCATTGTGCTACTTGCAACTGCTCTGCTTCTGTTACTGAACGGTAGCGCTCCGTTGCGCACACAAAACCTTCAAACAGCTCAAGGCCACCGCCACCAAAGCACAATCCGATACCATCGATAAAATCAATGAACTCATCGATGAATACATCGTACTGATCAAAATCAGTAATAGATGTTGTGCAGCTCACTTCAAAACCCAAAATAGCGAATTCACCTAGGTATAGCTTTTTACGTAGACGACGGTTCTTGTTTTCGATTTTATCTAATTTCATAGCATTCTCTCTTGATTGTGTCGCCCATTTCTCATGGGGATATAAGCATTTATACACAGTTGCCTATCAATTCCAAAGAGATTTATAAGGCATTGAGCCCAAAAGCGTAAGAATCGTGCTACAGCAACAAAACCTTAAAATAATTTATAAAAATATGTCACTTACTTCCATCAGGATTAGCCTCATATTGAAACTATTACTCTAATAACCATCTCAACCGCAATAGGAAGTAAGTTCATGAGCAAGGAAACATTCGATAGCCGTCGCTTTAACAATAGTGATAACAAACCCTTTGAAGAAGTGTTAGAAGCGAGCCTATCTCGTCGCAGCATTCTTAAAGGTGGTTTAGGTATCAGTGCAATGACGGCATTTGGTGCTTTCGGCTTAGCAGGTCATAGTGCACCGGCTGCAGCGGCATCTCACGCATCATCAGCAAAGAGCAGCGCACAGCTTGCTTTTGAATCTGTAAAAGGGTCTCTAACCGACAGTGTCGTTGTACCTAAAGGTTACGTAGCACAGGTGCTTGTACCATGGGGAACACCATTAAACGCGCAAGGTAATGCATGGCGTGAAGATGGTAAAAACACTGGCGACGACCAAGCAAACGCACTCGGCATGCACCACGATGGCATGCACTTCTTCCCGCTAGACGACAACAACAACGATGGCCTACTGGTTATCAACCACGAATACATCGATCAGAAAGCACTGCACCCTAATGGCCCAACATACCAAGATGGCGCTCGCACCAGCATTGATGAAGTGCGTAAAGAGATCAACGCACATGGTGTGAGTGTCGTTCGCGTTAAGCTAGATGGCAATCAGTGGGTTATGGTCGACAACGATCCACTAAACCGCCGCTACACAGGTGCGACAACAATGGATCTTTCAGGCCCTGTTGCCCACACAGAGTTAGTGAAAACTAAATACTCTCCCGACGGCAGCCAAGCTCGTGGAACACTAAATAACTGTGGTAATGGCTACACCCCTTGGGGCACATATCTAACATGTGAGGAAAACTGGCCAGGCTACTTTGTTAACAAAGGTCAATCGACCAAAGCGCAAGAGCGTATCGGTATTGCAACAGATAAAACGCGTTACGGCTGGGATACACTAGCTGGCAGTGCTGAAGAGCGACTAGATGAGTTCGCACGCTTTGATGTAACTCCTAATGGCAAGTCAGCAAAAGATGACTACCGTAATGAGGCACATGGCCACGGCTACATCGTTGAAATCGACCCATATACTGCTAATTCACGTGCAAAGAAGCGTACTGCACTAGGTTGTTTCCGTCACGAAGGCTGTACGTTTGGCAAAGTGACCGAAGGTCAGCCAGTTGTATTCTATTCTGGTCATGATTCTCGCTTCGAATATCTTTACAAATTCGTTTCTGACGCGAAGTGGGATCCAAAAGATGCGAAGCCAGAAAACCGACTTGTTGCCGGCGATAAGTACATGGACAAAGGTACGCTCTATGTGGCTCGATTCAACGAAGATGGCACAGGTTCTTGGTTACCGTTAACACTAAACAGCATGGCTGCGAAAGGTGGCAAGCTTTCTGACACATTCAATTCTCAAGCTGAGCTGATTGTAAATACTGCTGGCGCCGCTGACCTTGTTGGTGCAACACCGATGGATCGCCCTGAGTGGTGTGCAGTTGACCCAATGACTGGCACGGCTTACCTAACGCTCACTAACAACACTAAGCGCAAAGAGCCAAACTCTGCGAACCCTCGCATTAACAACAAGTTTGGCCATGTGATTCGTTGGGATGAAGGCAAAACCGCAGACGCGTTCCAATGGGATATCTTTGTGTTTGGCTCACCAGCGGTTTCAGATCCTAAGATCAACCGTTCAGGCCTAAACGACATCAACCAATTTGCTAGCCCAGACGGCTTGGCGTTCGATGGTCGCGGTATTCTGTGGATTCAAACCGATAATGGCGCTGATGAAGTAACTCAGTACACCAACGATCAAATGTTGGCTGTCGTTCCGTCTCAGCTAACAGATGACAATGGTGACCATGCTGTTATCAGTGCGGAAAACCAAAGCCAGTTGAAGCGTTTCTTTGTTGGTCCAAATGGCTGTGAAGTA
Source organism: Vibrio sp. D420a (assembly GCF_030248625.1). Taxonomy (NCBI): domain Bacteria; kingdom Pseudomonadati; phylum Pseudomonadota; class Gammaproteobacteria; order Vibrionales; family Vibrionaceae; genus Vibrio; species Vibrio sp. D420a. The sequence continues at coordinate 477,504 of NZ_JAHGAN010000002.1, forward strand.
ACAGGCTTTACCATTAGCCCTGATTACAAGTCACTGTTTGTGAACATTCAGCACCCCGCAAACTGGCCAATGTCTGATGATGCAACCGCTGAGACAAAAGGCAAGGTTCGCCCAAGAGCTGCAACTGTGGTTATCCGTCGTGAAGATGGTGGTGAAATCGCGGTTTAGATACATGATAAAGGCGAAGATCAGTAACCTTACTGTTATTTAGCTAACGAAAACCAAAAGAGCGATAAGGCCAAATACCCTATCGCTCTTTTTATATTCTATTCAATCTAAGGTTTAAGTAAGAGTCCGAGCTTTCACATTACTATTGCTCGTCATCCTCGAGAAGGAGGAACAACTGAGTCGGGGATCTCTACCCGTTCTCGTCAATCAAAATTAACTCACAAACAACCATACACCAACACCCATCATCAAGGTACCAGCAATACGGTTCATCAAACGAACATTGTCTGCTTGTCCCAATAAGTGCTTCAGACTCTTACCTCCCGTCGCATATAACGTCATACACACAAACTCCGATACCAAGATAATAGAAACTAAGATAGAGAGCTGAGGCACTAACGCCTTAGAGCTATTGATAAACGGTGGCAACAGAGAAATCATGAACGCCCAACCTTTGGGATTCGCGATGGCCGTAACGAAGCCCTGAACCACCAGGTCCCAATCGTTACCTGTTGCTTGATTTTGATTATCAGTGCTGATCGCCAGTTTACCCTTCGAACGCCACATTTGAACGCCAAGGTAAAACAGATACGCTGCCCCAACGAACTTAAAGCCAGTAAACAACCAAGGGTAATTAAACATGATCGAAGCAATACCCAGTACCGCTGCCACCGATACAACTCCCACGCCAACCAGTTCGCCAGCCATCATCCATAGAGTACGACGATAACCAATACTCATACCCAGCGTAAGCGCTAAGGTCATACACATCCCGGGAGTAATTGAGACAAAGAAAAATGTGGGGATGAAAGCCAAAAGTAGCGCACTATCCATATTGTTACCTTATTGCTTTGTTACTACGTAAAACTAACTATTTCCAATTTAGAAACAGCATGTTGAAAGTCGTGGCTATTGAAAACATCGGGGCGACAGATGCTGCGTAATCATTTATATATGACGAACTCATCTATAAATTAAGCCACTGTTGAAACGTAAAAGAGCCACATCACTGTGGCTCTTTCTATCATTAACCGTAGCTTACTTGCGACGGTTCTTGATGCGCTTCATCATTGCTAGACGACGCTCAGCATTCGCTTGGTCTGGCTTTTCTTCGTTCGCATTGTTCTTGCGACCTTGGCGGTTCTTATAAGCCGATTTGGTGTTTAGCTTCTCAATGTACGCATCACGCTTTTTAGGCTCGTAACCAGGTTGCTCTACGCGACGAATGCGTTGCTGAATCAATTTCTCTACTTGTACAACCGTCAGCTCTTCTTCACGGTTAACAAAAGAAACAGCGTGACCTTGTTTGCCTGCACGACCCGTACGACCAATTCGGTGAACATAGTCTTCTGCAAGGAATGGCATGTCGTAGTTGATTACGTGTGGTAAGTCTTCGATATCCAGACCACGAGCCGCAACGTCTGTTGCTACCATCACACGAGCTTTGCCTTCTTTGAACTCATCCAGCGCACGACGACGAGCACTCTGCGCTTTATCACCGTGACACAACACAGCTTTGATACCGTCAAGCTTAAGCTCTTTAACGACTTCGTTTGCTGTCTCTTTGTAGTTCACAAACACAAGCACTTGGCGCCAGTTTTTACGGCCAATCAGCTCAGAAAGTAATTCAGTTTTACGCTCTTGGTCTACAGGGTAAACCACGTGACCAACTGTTGCTGCCGTTGAGTTTTCACGCTCTACGCTAATGCGCTTTGGCTTACGCAGAATATCAACTGAAAGCTGGTTTAACTGAGTTGATGTTGTCGCTGAGAACATCATGATTTGAGGTGATGTTTCAACATCCATCATGATCTTACGTACCGCATTGATGAAGCCCATATCGAGAATACGGTCTGCCTCATCAAAAACTAGGAACTCAAGATTAGAGATAGAGACATTACCCTCTTCTAGGTGCTCTTCTAGACGACCCGGAGTTGCTACAAGAATGTCCACACCCAGATCTAACTGGCGAACCTGTGATGACATCTTGTTACCACCATAAACCGCCGCTACGCTCAGCTCTGTGTACTTAACGTAATCTTTGATGTTCTGTGCGATTTGAGCAACCAGTTCACGTGTTGGCGCAAGGATCAAAGCGCGAGCTGTACCGCGTGATGCTTTGTTGCCGCTGTTCAACAAATGCTGAATGACAGGTAATGAAAACGCAGCTGTTTTGCCCGTACCCGTTTGTGCCGTAGCAAAAATATCATGGCCTTTACGCGCCATTGGTATCGCTTTTTGTTGAATAGGTGTGAGTTTTTCATAACCACACTCAGTCAGCGCTTTTACGAGTTCAGGAGCAAAACCTTGAGAGGAAAATGACATTGTTACGAGTTCCTTAAGCAGACAGCCTACATTTTTATTTCAGCCGAGCACTATAAAGTAATTAGAGTGATTTATCTCACATTTATCGTGATATAACGCAAATTTTATCACTCTAATTGACACTTATTGAGCTTGGAGCCCAACAAGTGCCATCTTTTACTACTTCAGGCCACAAAGTTTGAGCAATACCTGTTCAAGGTCTGCCCACGGCATGAGTTGCGAATCAATCACTTCAAGGCGAGACTCAAAGCCATCTAAGCTGATTTCATTAACCGATACCACTTGGTTAGCCACATTAAATGCGAAACAGCCTTGATCTGTATTGACTACCGCTTTTACCCTTTCAGCTTGCAGTGCCGAGAGCATAGAAAACAGCTGGTCGAAATCAAATTTGTGCTCAGCACCAAACAACCAACCGCAGCTAAAGTAGCCCTGCCCTTTGTTCTCTTTGCGAATGAAATCTTCACCCGGTGGAAGCTCAAACTGAGGCTCTTGTTCAGCATGTTCATGATGATGTGCTTCAATTCCAAACGATGCACCACCTCGAACACGTTCGATGTCTAACACTTCAAGCGGCACTTCGCCATCATGGATCAGTTTATGGAATACCTTGGCCGGAGATTGATTCGTTACCCAGTCATTAAAGGTATCGATATCTTCAGAGTGAACAAGGTCCACTTTAGTGCCAATAATCACATCTGCACTGTCTAACTGGTCGTTAAAGTTTTGATTCGATGTGTACTTTTCATCTGAAAGATAACGCGGGTCAACCAAACCTAATGTCGCCTTTAGGTCAACATAAGGTGTGTATTGTTCAGAGGTTAATGTCGCAATAACCTGCTTAGGATGTCCTAGTCCAGTTGGCTCAATTAGGAGACGATCTGGCTTTTGACGAAGTAATGCGTTAATTCCAACAGACATAGGAACACCTGCCGTACAACACATACATCCACCAGGGACCTCTTTGATCAACGCACCCTGATCAGTCATCAGTGCGCCATCGATACCGATTTCGCCAAATTCGTTAACCAATACCGCCCAGTTTTCGTTCTCTGGTTTGTTCTTCAGCAAGTTTAAAATCGCGGTCGTTTTACCCACCCCGAGAAAGCCAGTAATAATATTGGTAGGAACTCTGTTCGTCATAGTCCATTCTCCTTTTTTTAGGAGTATATACCGAATATCAAAGGTTTGTCCGCATCGGATTTATGACGACTAGAAAGGAATAAAAGTAGATTTAGGGAAGCGTATTACAAGAGTTTCAAATCTGGATGAAATGAAGTGGGTTGGAGGTCAAAATTTATGCTGTCCCAAACAGACTAAAGGCGCACTTCGGTAGCGCGCCTTACCCTCGTTACTCAATCGTGAGTTCGCGAATCAGGAAGTCTTGTCATCGACCTGAACATTTAACGAGGAACTAGAAAATTTCTTTTTTGAATCCATCCAAATTGTGTGTAAAACCTCACTTCTCCTTGCGGTTCGTTATGTTGCTTTACAATTTAACTATGGTTCATTTTTGCAGTAATTCAAGTCGCCACTATAGATTCGACCAAATTTGTGACGACGATTCCACAGTATTGGCTATAGTTCTTATTTATGTCGCACGCTACTTTCATAAATGGAATTCAACTTTGCATCTTTGTTGCTATAGGATAAGTAACGGAGGCGTATAATTTACGACAATCCCACCGCACCAACTCAGGAACCCAGTTTCAATGACCAACAGAGAGAAAATAAAGCAATCCTTTTTAGCAAAAATGCCAAGGGATGCTATCAACCAATTTCTCTCCAGAGACAAAACCCCGGTATCTGTTTTAATCCTCTCTTGTATCGTCGGTATCCTTGCAGGTTTAGTTGGTACCTATTTTGAAGTTGCGGTTCATTTCATCACAGAAACTCGTACCGACTGGCTAAAAGATGAAATTGGCAGCTATCTACCGCTTTGGCTAGCCGCATTTCTTATTAGTGCAGCCTTTGCATTCATCGGCTATTTTCTTGTCCACCGTTTTGCACCCGAAGCCGCAGGATCAGGTATTCCTGAAATTGAAGGTGCGATGGACGGCATGCGTCCTGTTCGTTGGTGGCGAGTGCTTCCAGTCAAGTTCTTCGGTGGTATGGGCGCTCTCGGTTCAGGCATGGTGTTAGGTCGTGAAGGACCAACGGTACAAATGGGTGGCAGCATCGGTCGCATGGTCACTGATATCTTTCGTGTAAAAGATGACGACAGCCGCCACTCTTTGCTCGCTTCTGGTGCCGCCGGCGGATTAGCCGCTGCATTCAATGCACCTTTAGCTGGGATCATGTTCGTTGTTGAAGAGATGCGACCGCAGTTTCGTTACTCACTCATTTCTATCAAGGCCGTGATCATTTCTGCGGTTTCAGCCAACATCGTGTTTCGCTCTATCAACGGTCAGTCGGCTGTTATCACCATGCCCCAATATCAACCACCTGAGCTAAATGCGTTGTGGCTATTCCTTTTACTAGGCGTGCTGTTCGGGATTTTTGGCGTAATTTTCAATAAGCTGATCACCCTTTCACAAGACATGTTTGTCGCAATACACAAAAACGACCGCAAACGCTACTTAATGACGGGTACTCTGCTTGGCGGTTGCTTTGGCTTATTGCTTCTCTATATTCCAGAGCTAACTGGCGGTGGTATTGGTATTATCCCTAATGTCACCCATGGTGATTACAGTACCAACGTGCTGTTACTTATCTTCTTGGGACGTGTGCTTACCACCCTACTCTGTTTCGGCTCTGGTGCACCGGGCGGTATCTTTGCCCCGATGCTTGCACTTGGTACACTCTTTGGTTACGCATTTGGACTTATCGCTTCGGCCCTCTTTCCTGAACTCAATATCGATCCGGGCATGTTTGCGATTGCAGGTATGGGAGCACTATTTGCGGCGACTGTACGTGCCCCGATAACAGGGATTTTATTGGTTATCGAAATGACTAATAACTACTACCTGATATTACCGTTGATCATCACGTGCCTAGGTGCCGTAATCATTGCTCAGGTGTTAGGCGGCCAGCCGATTTACAGTCAACTACTGAACCGTACATTAAAAAATGAGAAATTAAGACAACAAGATCTACCGCAACAAGAGGAAGTACGTTAGTAACAAAAGACTCATGAAACAAAAGCACACATTCAACGTGCTTAGTGTCCCGATTTCGCATCAAAATCAAAAAAGCAAACGTTAATCTTGATATCATCCACTCAAAATTAGTTGAGCACCCTTAACATCTATTGAGAGCACAACTACACGCTCTAACTAGAGCAATAAGTCTAATGTTTAATATGTAACTTAAGGTGGAACAAGTCGTTGAACTGGAGAAGATTAACCCAAGTAAAAAATGTGCCGCCGTCTCAGGCGTCGTTAGCACTTGGCGTTATTGGGCTAGGACAAGCATGGGCTCTATATATTCCGGGGATTGGTGAAATCGTTCGTCCCTACCTCGCTTCAGTTGGCGCACTACTGTTAGTCCCTGTTTTACTTCGTTATCTCACAAGTTTTAATACCTTCATCAACGACATTCGCCACCCGTTAAGTGGAAGCTTGATGGCCCCTATGAGCATGGCTCTGTTGATCCTCTGTGACTACCTAGCCGAGATATCACCGATCATCGCCTACCCTATCTGGTTCTGCGCCCTGTTGCTTCACTTTACGATGATGGTGCTGTTTTTTAGTTTCCAGATCATCAACTTTAAAATGTCGAACATTGTTCCCAGCTGGTTCTTATACCCAGTAGGTTTGATCAGCAGCTCGTTAGCGGGTACACAATTTGGGCACACGGTATTTTCAGAAACACTCGCAGCGACCTGTATCGGTATCTACTTCTTCTTACTTCCAGTAGTGCTGTATCGCTTGGTGTTTGAAGGGAACTTGCCTCGTAGAGCAAGACCTACATTGGCAATCATGGCAGCTCCGGTGAACTTGTCACTAGCAGCTTACTTAGTTAATTTCGACCACCCAGATCCAATTCTTACAGGCGCTTTAGCGGGTATCGCCATTACCATGACGCTGCTAATCTACCTGTGTTACATCCGCTTGATGAGATTGAAGTTTCAGCCTTCCATCGCGGCGGTAACCTTTCCATCAGTGATCAGTGCGATCGCTATGCATCGGTTAACTACCTTTTTCGGGGCCGAGTATCCACAGTGGTACTGGTTACATAAATTTGGTTTCTTCGAACTCACCATTGCAACCATTTTAGTCATTTGGGTTGCAGGGGGTTACGTAAAAATGTACTGGCCAGAATTGTTCAATCCCAGGCAACTCATGAAAAAAGCGAAATAAGCCATTGTATCGCGGGATAATCACCTCTCGAACTTACGGCTATCGTTTTTGAAGAAACGAATAAGAAGAAATCTAGAAATGGGAAGAGAGTGGCACATCCATGTGCCTAAGTGTATGTGTTGTGTTTGTTGTTCAAATGCTAATTGATTCTAATCGAAAGCTAGCATTTCAGGTGGATGCTAGTAAATGCGTTGGTTTTTATCGTTTTTTCGATTTTTGCTTTGTGATTAACCGTGCGCTGAAATGGGTGCTTACGTGGAAAAGATAAGTAGTACCCTTGATACAAATTGGAGCCGTATGCCTTCGCCAATTCCAGCTGCTCAATACACTCAATGCCCTCATAAATCAGCATCGTATTTTTTAATCCGCAAATCACTTTCAGCTCTTCTAATTCTTCCGTTAACCCAACCTGGCTCGCCACCAGCAGTTCTCGGCTTACTTTGATATAGTCCGGACTGATCGCTGCAACCCTTGAGAAACCGGACCACCCCGTACCAAAGTCATCAACCGCAAGTGACACGCCCTGAGAGCGGATTTTATTAATACCATCGTAAAAGTTAGTGATCTCATCGATTGGGCAGTAATCCTCAACTATCTCAACTACGATCTGCTCTAGTTTGATACCAGTTGTCAGAATATGCTTGACGCAATCATTGATTAAACTGTCTTGTTTAGACAAAGCTCTAAAGAAACATGGGCTAAAGTTTAGAAACAGTTTGGTTTCTTCGTTGTAAATCTCTGACTCTATGAAGCCTCGAATGTGCATTACATTGATTGCAAATTTAACTTTAAACTCGAGGTCGTCATCCAACTTCTCTAGAAAATTAAACAACTTTTTAGGACTGACACCCTCACCGTTTTTAGTTGCTCGACAAAGAGCTTCGTAGCCGTGAATTACCCCCTCTTCGGTTTTAATTTCTTGGTAAACGCTCTGTATTTTGTATCCCAGTATCTGTATTTCAAGAACCTGTTCATCTTTGTTATAAGTGATCATTTTCTGTCTCATTTTTACTTATTTGCAAGCAAATTTACTAATTTTAATTCGAACCACTTATTGAGTTGTTTTGAATGAATATGTGTCCAACATTCATTTTATGTGGCAAAAACAGTATACGGCAGCCAAAAAGGTGCAACTAGTGACACATAGGGAGGATTGGATTAGCGTCACAAAGGATACATCTCTTACATAAACTTACGCAGATCAATTGATTTACCGAATTGATCAGCTAATTAGGCAAACCTGTATTTACTAAAACTTTATTTGAAGAAATAAAAAATAGAAAAGGACACAACTTACGCAAAATTAGAGTTAAAACTCTATAAATTGCGCAATATATCAGCAGTTACACGCGCTTACATGTAGAGTGTTGTAAAGCACACCAATAGAAGAGTTGATCTTTTGAGGCTTTACTTAGACCGCACCCTCAAATTAACAATATGATATATAACGGTATTTTTGGCCCAAATATGATTGCTTTGCTCTTCTGAGCGATATCATTATATGGAATAGAGCTCACCTGAAACTCAAACAAGTCCGCTTTATGAAGTTCGCTTGATGTGCTGTTATCGTTCTAGTGGCTGAATTCACAATAGATCTCCAGTAGCGACTGCCTAATCCGCCACTTCACGATCAAAAAAGGCCCCACAAATGTGAGGCCTCGTAGCGATAAGTTAGGATTCAATCTAAAACTGAGAGTGAGGTCCAAACACTTCGTAGTGTACTCGAGAGCGATCGATGTTCAGCGCATCCAGCTGTTCAACGATATTCTTCATAAAGCCAACTGGGCCACAGATGTAGAAATCGCTGTCTTCGAAGCCTGCAGCTTCGCTCACTTGAGATAAGTTCATCTGACCTTCCAACACGTTTTCACACTCCGTTGAAGGCTTGTTCATGTACCACGTTTTTGCTGACCAACCTTTATCAGCAACAATGTCAGACACACGTTGGGTAAATGAATGCTGCTCTACTTTTTCACATGCGTGAAGGTACAGAACTGGCTCGTTTTTCTGCTGTTTGCTTAAGTACTCCAGCATAGATTGCATTGGAGTAACACCCACACCTGCAGAGATCAAGGTTACCGGCTTTTGACGCTCTTGATAGAAGAAGTCGCCCGCTGGCGCGTAAAGCTTCACTTCATCGCCCACCTCTACAGAGTTATGTAGGTGATTTGAAACGAGACCTGAGAACTGACCGCCCTCACCTTCACGTTTAACCGAAATACGGTAAGTTTCACCGTTTGGTGTATCTGAAAGCGAGTACTGACGAATTTCATTATTCGACGCACCTTCAGGTTTCACTTCAATACCGATGTATTGACCCGGAACATAATCCAATACTGGACCATTGTCTTTAGGCTTGAATACAAAGCTCTTAACCAGATCAGATTCTACAATCTTTTGCTCTACAACGAAGGTTCTCGCGGCTTCCCAACCACCCACGGCCAGTTTACGCTGTAGGTAAAGCTCACCTTCACGATCAATGAAAATTTGAGCAAGGAAAAGATACGCAGCCGTCCACGCCTCTTCAACTTCTGGTGTAAACGCTTCAGTGGCTAACTCACGTAATGTTTCAATGAGATGGTGGCCAACAATTTGGTAATGTTCTGGTTGGATATTAAAGCTGGTGTGTTTTTGAGCGATGCGTTCAACAGCACCTTGCAGCGCCGCTAAATTTTCAATGTTCTTTGCGTAAGCAGCAATAGCCTCAAACAGTGCAACACCTTGGCGTCCAGTTTGTTGATGAGTCATATTGAAAATGTCTTTCAACTCTGGATTATGAGAAAACATACGTTGATAAAAGTGTGTTGTTAACGCTGGGCCAGCACTCTCAAGTAGTGGGATCGTAGACTTGATGATATCGATATGTACATTGTTAAGCATGAATTTACTCCGAACACTGAGCCTTGTGACATGTGTGTCACTTTGACTACCTTTAAAAAATAAGAATGACTGTTCGACTTTTTGAGATCTAAGTTATTTTGACTTGTTTTTATTTCAAAAAATCACAAAAGCCAATTAATAAACATCGATTGATTGAGATCAAAAATACATCAATAAATCATTGGTATAATTAGCCTTCGATGTCTCTTTTGCACATTCAGTGCCAACTTTCCCAACTCCCGTCATCACTAGCTTTCGAGCAAAAATACACTTTATAAAAATGTCAAAAAGACCTTTTATTTGAGTCATTAAGACTCTATCATGTACATAAACCCACGCAGTTAGAGTGAATCATGCAAGATATCTCCGCATCAACCCTTATGGAAATGACCATCGGCCTTGCCAGTGGTGTTAACGACCAAGACCGCTTCAATCGCCTTATTGATGCGATTCGTAAGACGATTACCTGTGACTGTGTGGCGTTATTGAGTCTCCAAGGCGATACGCTGGTACCTATTGCTATGCAAGGTCTCAGTCGAGACACTTTCGGACGCCGCTTCATCATTTCAGAGCACCCACGTTTTGATGCAATTTGTGCTTCTAAAACTCCTGTTCGCTTCGACTCTGATAGCACGCTGCCTGACCCGTTCGACGGTCTGCTGATCGACCATGATGGCGATCTTCCAATGCACGCTTGTATGGGGCTACCACTTCTTTTTGGCGACAAACTGCTTGGCGTTCTTACCTTAGATAGTCTTACGCCAGATGTTTTCGCTAACATTCCAGCGCGCAACTTAGAGGTATTGGCAGCCATTGCCGCTTCAACCATGCAGATGGCCCTCACCTTCTCTCAACTAGAGAGCCAAGCTAAACAGTCAAAGCAGCTGTTAGAAGAGCTTAATGAAGAAGCTTGGGAACGCGAAGGCGGAGAGCTCATTGGTAAAAGCGATACCATGATGGCTCTGAAAAACGACATCGCTGTCGTTGCTCCTTCTGAGTTTAATATCCTCATCCATGGTGAAACCGGTGTTGGTAAAGAACTGGTTGCTCGAACGTTACATCATCAGTCTGCACGTAAACGCAAACCCTTGGTCTACGTAAACTGCGCGGCTATACCTGAAAATTTAGTTGAAAGTGAACTGTTCGGCCATGTACGTGGCGCATTTACTGGTGCTGACAAAAACCGCTCTGGTAAGTTTGCTTTGGCAGATGGCGGCACACTGTTCTTAGATGAGATTGGCGAACTGCCTCTAGCCGCGCAAAGTAAACTGTTGCGTGCGCTACAAAACAATGAGATTCAGCCTGTCGGCCAAGACAACATTCAAACCATTGATGTACGTGTACTTGCGGCCACTAACCGTGATTTAAAACAAGAAGTCGAAGATGGTAACTTCAGAGCGGACTTATACCACCGACTGAGTGTTTACCCTATCGCTGTGCCAGCGCTTCGTGAACGCGGGGATGACACTAGCCTGCTAGCGGGATTCTTCTTAGAGCAAGCTCGACGCAAGCTGGGTATTAATCAGATCAAATTCCGCTCTGATGTATTGGTATTCCTGAATCGTTATAACTGGCCAGGTAACGTGCGTGAGCTTGAACACGTAATCAGCCGTTCGGCACTCAAAGCATTAGCAAGAAGCACCAACAAACGTTTAGTGACCATCACTAAAGAAGATTGTGGGCCGCTGGATCAAGAGCTCGCGCTCAATTCACCCGCTTCCAATACACAAGGTCAAGGCTCAATGGCAGCGCCTGAAATTGACCTATCAGAAGGTTTACGCGGTGCAACAGAAGATTTCCAAAGAACCATCATTACTGATGTTCTCGAACAAGCGAACTTCAACTGGGCTCAAGCCGGTAGAACATTAAAAACCGACAGGGCTAACTTAACTCGCCTTGCTAAGCGATTAGGTCTTAATGTCGCCAAGTCGCACAGTATTGAACGAACGAAATAGAGTTTCACAATTGTTACGAGCATCTTTCTAGACTTGTGTATATAATGCTGCGAATTGTAATCCTAATTGTGAAAATATAGAGATAATTATGAAGTTTATCCGTTGGTTCCTAGGCCGCATCATTCTGCTACTTAACTTTGTATTTACGCCGCGTGGCGTTAAACGCTCAGCTGAAGATCAATCTAAAGTTGATGAACAAGCAAAGAGCTACGCTCTGTATCAATTCGAAGCTTGTCCGTTCTGTGTAAAAGTGCGTCGAGCAATGAAGCGTCAATCTGTAAAAATTGAGCTGCGTGATGCGAAAAATAACGATCAACACCGCGCTGAACTTGAAGCTGGTGGTGGTCGAGTGAAAGTACCATGCCTTCGCATTGAGAAAGACGGCAAAACGGAATGGATGTACGAGTCTTCAGACATCGTTGCATACCTAGAAAAGAACTTCGCTTAACTCTTTCTCAAAATAGCAGTCGTTCTCCAAGTAACATGTGTTCTTCAAGTAACAGTTGCTCTTGAAAGCCAGAATCAAAAAATCCCTCGTCGTTGAGGGATTTTTTATATCTGTGTGTAGGTGGTGGTAGCTGGACTATTTAGCAACGATCAGCATTAACTCCACTCGTCGATTACACGCTTTGCCCTGAGAAGAGGCGTTGGTACATGCTGGAACATATTCACCGAAGCCACGCGTATAGATAGATTGACTCGATACGTAATTGCGCTCCAATCTCGCTTTCACCTCTTTCGCTCGCTGCTCTGAGAGAGGATCGTTAATTTGGTCGTTACCCGTGTTGTCGGTATGCCCCTCAATGACGATATCGATGTCCGAACGCTGTGAAAGGTAGCTACCTAACGTATCTAACCAGTGATCATTCACAGGAGCCGGAATTGCCGAACCTGTTTTAAAGTTCACGTGATGGTTCAATTTCACCATTACGTGATTACCCGGTAGCACTTCGTAATCAATGCGATTTTGTCTGAGGAAGACTTCAAGCGGGTCATCGGTAGAAATGCCTACGCCGTAATTGGTGGTGATGGTTTTCTGTGAAGAGTTTTGTGCTTGACGGTAATTGGTCACAACACGTGTCTCTTGTACAACGCCCCACTCTGGGTACATCACATCGTAGTCAGTTTGTGGTGCGGTCTCCAACATGTTACCGCCCAGCATTGCCATTGAGTCGGTGGCTTCACACCCTACCAACGCCAAACTGCAAATCAGTGCTAAATACTTCATTAATTCATCCACCACGTAAACGTATTACTTCTACCAAACTCTATATCGGCGGCTTTGCTATAACTTTAGCCCAAACTTACGATCCATTTGAATAAGGCGTAGGTAAGCCACTGGAGTTATACCCTTTCATCGACATATGGAGTGTTCCAAGCAAAAAGTGGTTTAGATCACAGTTAACAGGGAATTGGCTGCTCACTGCTCAACACATCGACCTGTTTGCATTTAATTACTTTATAATTGTTTTCCTATTCCCACTAAATCGTTAGAATTCACCGACTTTTTAACGCTAGAGTAAATTATATGTTCAAGCCATTTACCCAATTATTTGTTGCTCTTATCGCCGCAGTAACCCTAGCTGGTTGTAGTGAAAGCAATGAGCCGCAAGCCGGCGTTCAATACGAAGCGCTTCCTGTTGCGCTAACTGAATACGACCTATCTCCAGTGACAGAAATCTTTTCGCTTAACTGTGGCCACTGCCGCACAATGGAGAGCGCGATTCCTGAGATCGAATCACTGACTAACCAGAAGATTGGTAAGGTACATGTTACCTTTAATGAAAGCGCTCAAATCAGCGCAATGATCTTTTACACTGCCGTAATGCAGTTGAATGACACGCCAGACCATGCCTTCATGGAAGACCTATTTGCCGCTGTTCAGATGGGTGGCGACGCAACACCAGAAGCTCGCCAGCAAGCTCTGGAAACGGCGTTTACTTCTCGCGGTTTAGTAAGCCCATACCAACTAGAAAAAGAGCAGCAAGTTGCGCTGTTTGAGTACGTGCAAAAAGCCGAAGAGATCTCTGTAAAAGGTCAGATCAACTCAGTACCGACCTTCATCGTTAACGGTAAATACCAAGTACTGACTGCGGGTCATCAAGACTTGGAAGGTATCGGCAAAACCATCAACTTCCTTTTGACTCAGCCTTAATGGTTGATTTTCAACAACAGATTATTTTTATAAATAGGTTTCAATATGTCTAAATTTGTCATTCCAATTATTGTTTTCATCATGGCTGGTTTCATGATTTACCGTACTTGGACTAACCACAAAGCTGGTTCTGAGAACTTCGAACAAGGCCAACAATTCCTTATCGAAAATGGTAAAAAAGCGGGCGTTGTAACGACAGAGAGCGGCCTGCAGTACCTAGTACTTGAAGAAGGTACTGGTACAGAACACCCAACGAAGAACAGCCAAGTTACGGTTCATTACCACGGCACTCTGATCGACGGTACAGTTTTCGATAGCTCAGTAGAGCGTGGTGAGCCGATCACATTTGCACTTAAGCAAGTAATCAAAGGCTGGCAGGAAGGTCTAACTTACATGGTTGAGGGCCAAAAAGTTCGCCTTTTTATTCCTAGCACGCTTGGCTACGGCAAAGGTGGTACAGGTCCAATCCCACCTTCAGCAACTCTGATCTTCGACGTAGAGCTACTATCAATCAAGTAACCTGCTAACGAAACAGTGACAGCCCTGCCAAGTAATGCAGGGCTTTTTTATGCCAATCAGTAACCAACCTTCATCCCGATTTTTTGTCAGCCTCTGACCCAATCATAGATAGAGTCAAAGAAAACCAACCAACTAGACGACTGGTCTAATTTTATTTATAGTATCGCCATGAATCAGAAAACAAACGACACACGCCTACACATTTTAGATGTCGGCTACGAGCTTATCGTAAATCAGGGTTTTACGGCTGTGGGGTTATCTCAACTGCTTAAGGCTGCTGATGTTCCAAAAGGCTCTTTTTATCACTACTTCAAATCAAAAGAAGCTTTTGGTGAGGCCTTGATTGAGCACTACTTTGATAGTTACTTAACAAGAATTGAGTCTATCTTGGTACACGGGCAAGGTGATCATGCAGAGCGGCTGCTCGATTATCTATCTCGCTGGCGTGATACGCAAAACGGTGTTTGCAACGCTCACAAATGTTTGGTTGTGAAGCTCTCAGCAGAGGTATCCGATCTTTCTGATTCAATGCGACTCGCTTTGCAAAAAGGTGCTGACAGTGTGGTTCAGCAAATGGCCACGTGTTTAGAAAATGGCGTTAAAGAAGGTTCTATCACTTCGATGGACCACCAACAAGTTGCTAAGAATCTATACTCGCTCTGGTTAGGCGCTAGTCTTTTAAGCAAGTTGAGCCAAAGTCCAGACACGTTAGACAGTGCTTTTGACGAGACAAAACGTATCATCGCACTAGCTTAGTCACTCAAATGACACGAACATAACAACGACTCTCCCGCTTACGTATTTTACCGTCTACGTATAAAAAGGCGGGATTTTTAGAAATCAAAACTAGACGACTGGTCTAATATTTAACAGCGATCATTAAGGATATCCAATGACTGATAACAACAGAAGAATCGTGCTCGCCTCTCGCCCCGTTGGC
Organism: Vibrio sp. D420a; assembly: GCF_030248625.1. Taxonomy (NCBI): domain Bacteria; kingdom Pseudomonadati; phylum Pseudomonadota; class Gammaproteobacteria; order Vibrionales; family Vibrionaceae; genus Vibrio; species Vibrio sp. D420a. The sequence continues at coordinate 492,747 of NZ_JAHGAN010000002.1, forward strand.
GCACCTACGCAAGACAACTTTCGACTAGAAACCACCGCAGTGCCAAGCATTAAAAATGGCGAGGTTCTACTACGTTCTATTTACCTATCACTTGATCCGTACATGCGTGGTCGAATGAATGACGCAAAATCCTATGCAGAACCGGTAGCGATTGATGAAGTGATGGTTGGCGCAACAGTCTGCCAAGTAGAACAGTCACAGCATTCAGATTATCAAGTTGGCGAATGGGTATTGGCATATACCGGTTGGCAAGATTACGGCGTTTCGAACGGTGAAGGCTTAGTAAAGCTGGGCATGGAACCGAGCCACCCTTCTTTCGCCCTCGGCATCATGGGTATGCCAGGTTTCACCGCTTACATGGGCTTACTCGATATCGGTCAGCCAAAAGAAGGGGACACTCTTGTAGTTGCAGCGGCTACAGGGCCAGTAGGCGCAACTGTGGGTCAAATTGGTAAGCTTAAAGGCTGCCGAGTTATTGGTGTTGCTGGTGGGGAAGAAAAGTGTCGCCATGCTAAAGAAGTACTTGGTTTTGATGAGTGTATCGACCACAAAGCAGAAGACTTTGCAGAACAGCTAGCCGCAGCGTGCGACAAAGGCATTGATGTCTACTTCGAAAATGTAGGAGGAAAAGTCTTCGATGCGGTTATGCCATTGCTAAACACAGGTGCGCGCGTACCTGTTTGTGGCCTGATCTCTCAATACAACGCAACATCACTTCCAGACGGTCCTGATCGCATGTCGGCACTGATGGGAATGCTGCTAGTGAAGCGCATTAAGATGCAAGGGTTCATTATTTTTGATGACTACGCACACCGTTACAACGAGTTCGCAACTCAAATGGCAGATTGGCTAGCACAAGGCAAAATTCAATATAAAGAACAGGTGGTTGAAGGATTTGAAAATACGCCTCAAGCCTTTATCGGGCTTTTGCAAGGTGAGAACTTCGGCAAACTCGTCATTAAAACTAATCAAGCAAAGTAGGCAATAACTATGATCACTCTACACCACTTAAACAAGTCTCGCTCAAAGCGAATCATCTGGCTACTAGAAGAGCTGGGCGTTGATTACCAGATCAAGCCATACTTGCGCGATTCCGTGTCGTTTCTAGCACCACCTGAATTAAAATCAGTTCACCCTCTCGGCAAATCGCCTGTAATCGAAGATCAAGGAATGATCATTACTGAGTCGGGCGCCATTACAGATTACCTCATTGAAACATACGGTAATGGTCGTTTTGCACCACAAAGAGGGACTAAAGAGCACCTCGAATACAGTCAGTGGCTTCACTTTGCAGAAAGCTCCGGCATTCTGCCGCTTCTACTTAAGATCTTTGTGGCAAAAGACGGTTGTGAAACCAACTTCTTGGCGCAATATGCTGAAGACGAAAACAGTAAGATCATGGCTTACTTAGAGCAATCGCTTGAAGGAAAAAGCTACCTTGTGGGAGAGACTCTTACCGGTGCAGACTTTATGATGTCATTTATTGTGGAAGCGATGGATAACTTTGGTGCATCACACACCTATCCTAACCTTGTCGCTTACACCGAGCGTCTTAAATCTCATCCAAGTTTCCAAAAAGCGGATGAGATCGAGCAAAAACACGGCTAGTTAACCACTACCTCGAAGCCAAAGTACGTTTTAGCGCTGCTTTGGCTTCTCATTTGACTTCATTTCGTCAACAATACCGAGCTCTATCGTTCGTCAAAGAGTTCATCCCATGCCACAGCGTCTTTTGCACTTCACGCCACTGTATACCGTTCCGGCTGACCATCACACACTACCAGACCGTTTTACGTTCCCGTATTACTACACGCCTCATAAAACGTGTGAACTGGCGATGCTCGATTTGCAATCACGCCTACAAAAAGCAGATATTGACGGAGACTCTTTTGGTCAGCTCTATGCAGTATTGCTTACACAAGACCCAACCACAGGTGAACTTGGCTATTTGGCGGCGCATGGAGGGTTAGCACTTGATGAAAGCCTTGTTGTCTCACTGTCTTCAATTGAATTTGTGCCTTCTGCTTTTGAGAAAGCCCAATACGAACTAGAGTGCCGTAGTTTAATCGACCAAGTTACATCGCAAGCTAAACAGATCGAGACTTTCGAACAACGCCATAACCTTGCTGAGCTTCATACCAGACTCGAATCATCTAAAGAACAAGCTGCAACGGAAATTGCCAACTTCCAAAAGCAAATGGCAGCGAACAAAGCACAACGCGATGCTCTTCGTGCTAACTATGAAGCGTCTATACAATCAAGCTCGGACAACTCTGAGCACACTGTTAAAAACAGCGACCTTCTCAAGCAGTTAGGTGCAGAAAGCAGTCAAGAGAAGCGTGATCTCAAGGCTTTGAGAATTCAATGGAAACAAGCGATCGCTGAGCTGCAATCAAACATAAATACAATAGACGCCACCCTTCGCGATCAACGCCAGCAATATTCTGAACTTTCTGCGCAACTAGAAGAACAGCGCTTGTCGCATTATCACTTTCTCAATGCGAATAATCAGACCAAATCACTGTTGGAACTTTTGAACGGTAAAGAGGCTCTAGAGGGGGCTGGTGATTGTTGCCTACCAAAACTCCTAAATTTCGCCTTTAAACACAACCTAAAACCACTTGCTCTTGCCGAGTTCTGGTGGGGTCGTCCACCGCGTCAAGAAATACGTCAGCATGGCAATTTATACCCAGTTTGTCAGAGCCGAAGTTTCGAAATTCTGGAGCATCATCTTGAAGGCATCGAGTTAGAAGATAACCCTCTAATCGTGAACCCAGCAGTTGGTAAGCATTTCGATATTGTTTATAAAGACAAAGAGATTGTTGTGGTGAATAAGCCTGCAGAATTCCTGTCTGTTCCAGGGAAGTTTATCGAGGACTCCGTCTACTCTCGGATTAAAGCGCGATACCCAGACGCAACGGGACCACTCATCATACATCGCCTAGATATGTCGACTTCAGGTTTATTGATACTTGCGCTCACAGCGGAATCAAACCGCCATATCCAAAAGCAATTTATTGAGCGGACTGTCGAGAAGCGCTACACCGCCTTACTTGATGGGGACATCAAAGGTGAAAGTGGTGATATCAGCCTGCCATTACGAGGCGATATCACCGACCGCCCAAGACAATTGGTTTGTCATCAATACGGGAAAAAAGCGGAGACCCATTGGCAAGTGGTACGTCGAGGTGACGGCAAGACCAAGGTTCACCTCTACCCTAAAACAGGACGAACGCATCAACTTCGTGTTCATTGTGCTCACCCTGATGGTCTAGGCACTCCAATTACGGGCGATGACCTGTACGGCTATAAACGCGACCGCCTCCATTTACATGCGGGCTACTTAAAACTGGTGCATCCAACAACTGGGGAGTGGATCGAATTCGAAGTACCCAGCGAGTTCTAACAAGCTAAGAGGTTTGACTTATTGACGCTGCTCCTAATGAAACAGCGCAATCAATGGATAAGCAACATAACTTGATAATGAAAGCGTCACCATGGCAGGTATCCCAGCCTGCCATGAGTCAAAGCGTAAATGAAAGAATATCGCGCCGATTGAAACTACAGCCAATAATAACGCCCCCAAAGACACAACTAACTCAGGTACCCATCCAACCAAGCCCAATAACAGAGACACCGCGCCAGTAAGCTCTAAACACCCTACTACAAACATGATTTGTCTGTTTAACCCATAGTTCTTAAAAAACGCCAACTGAGTTTCAAATACCTTTTTCTGCCACCCTAACGTCTTAATTGAACTCGCCAACATAAAAAACACGATCAATACAATACTCACTACGTTCATGATACTACCCACCTTGTTCATTTCTGCTTTCTAAAACACTGACGACATTTGAACATTCTTAACTAACTGGTTAAATGCTAATATTTAGATAGTTAAGATTCCCAAATGGAATGCAAAATGGATAAAATTGACTGTATTAAGGCGTTTGTTGTTACCGCTCGACTCAACAGCTTTACGTTGGCATCCGAAGAGCTCGACACCACTCAGAGTGCTGTGAGCAAAAAAATTGCGTGGCTAGAGAACAACTTAAAGCTCACCCTTTTTCAGCGTAATAGCCGAAAGATCTCATTAACCCCGGCTGGACGAGACTATCAACAATACTGTTTGCGACTATTAGACGAGATGAGCAGTTTCGAAGCTAAGTTGACTCGGGAGGCTCAATCCGTTGAGGGAGAAATAAAAATCTCAGCCCCCTCAGCCTTCTCAAACCAAGTCCTCACTCGCGCACTCAAGGCGTTTATGGTTCAACACCCAAAGATCAGGATTAATCTGAGTGTCAGCGATAGCTTCGTTAATTTAAATGATCACACGATTGATCTTGCGATTAGAGCCTCTCAGCTCAGTGACTCAAACTTAAAAGCAAAGCTGTTATTTAAAAATCATGTTCATTATTACGCTTCGCCAGATTATGTGGAGCGCCATGGTTTGCCTGAGACACCAGCGGATTTGATTAACCATCAATGCCTTACATATTCGCTGATGAAGCCATCCAGCGACTGGATCTTTAAAGACTCGAAAGGAACCGAAACAAAAGTTCGAGTTAATGAAAGCTTCTCGACTGACAGTCCAGAAACGTTACTGAATATGAGTAGGCTTGGCCTGGGGATCTGTGCCTTGCCAAGTTGGATGGGAAAAGAGTGGGTACAGCAGGGTCAATTGATCGAAGTGTTACAGCCTTGGAGCCATCAAAAGCTCCCTATGTATCTGCTCTATCACTCCAGTGACTACCTTCCTGTTCGCTTGCGCGCCTTGATCGATTTCCTTGCAGACTACTTCGCAGAATATGCTATCGACTAAGAGTTGATGCAGTAAAAAATGGACCTTTTACACTCTGATGTAGAATACAAAAGGTCCATTCGTCATCAAGTAACAGCTAATTGCCCAACTTCGCAAATCAGCTCATGCAGGATAATGCGAAGTCAAAGCTTAGAACAAGTTAGTAAAGAACAGCTTGATATGGTCAAGAATTCGCTTGAAGAAGCTCCCCTCTTGTACAGACTCTAACGCGACCAATGGTTGAGTCTTAATATCTTCACCATCAACGGTGTAGTGAACCACACCCAAGGTTTGACCTTTTTCGATCGGTGCTTTCAAATCAGAAGTCAGTTCAACCGACGCTGATAGTTTTTTGCCGTCTGCTTTTGGTAGCGTAATGTAAGTATCTTGGTCGACACCGAGCTTAAGTGTGTCTTGCTCACCAAACCATAGCCTCTCTTCTGAGATCAAGTCTCCGCTTTGATGTGGATTTAGTGTATCGAAAAATCTAAAACCGTAGCTCAGCAGCTGTTTGCTATCCGATTCACGACCTTTAATGCTGCTTGATCCCATGACTACCGCAATCAAACGCATCTCACCCTGTGTTGCAGAACTCGCCAAGCTGTAGCCCGCGCCAGAGGTGTAGCCCGTTTTCATACCATCAACATTCATGCTTCGATCACGCAGCAAACCATTACGGTTATGCTGAGTGATACCGTTATAGCTGAACGAACGCTCACTGTATAAACCGTAAACATCTGGTAGATCGCGAATAATTGCACGACCTAACAACGCAATATCGTAAGGTGTTGAATAAAGGTCCTCAGCATCGAGTCCATGAGCATTTGCAAAGTGCGTGTTTTCTAGGTTAAGAGACGCCGCCCATGAGTTCATTAGGTCGACAAAGGCACCTTCAGAGCCAGCCACATGTTCAGCAATAGCCACACTGGCATCATTGCCCGATTGGATAATCAAACCGCGGTAGAGATCCATCATATCGACATTGGTATTAACTTCGATGAACATCTTGGAGGAATCTGGGAAGTTTTTGGCCCACGCGTTTTCGCTGATTCTAACTTTATCGTCCGCTGAGATGTTACCACGCTTCATCTCTTGACCAGCGACGTAACTGGTCATCAACTTGGTTAAGCTCGCAGGATTCAATTTCGTATGCGCATTATTTTCAACTAGGACTTCACCTGAGTTGAAATCCATTAAGACATAGCCTTTTGCGCCCAGGCTAGGAGGAGAAGGGACAATCGTTGGTGCTGCCATTACAGCATTACTCGCAGCCAATAAACCAACAAGGGAAAGTGAATATTTAGCGAACAATTTCATTAGATCAAACCTGAGTTAACGTTTTGTTCAGTATAGCTAAATACTGAGAAAAGACGCCGAAACTTTACGTTGCTTTACTCAAATGAACCTTTAGTTACAAATTTCAATTGATAGCTTGAATTATGTTCAAATATTGAGTCAATATTATTGGCCTAACTAATGATTCTATCGGTTAGGTATATCTCTGAATAACCTATCAACAAAACTCGATATACGTTGGTCGAGCTGCGAATGAGTTAGCCCACCTTGAATGCCAGATTGTGCCAGTGCTTGCCACTGTATAACTGCGCTATTTGGAAGCAAAAATACGATATATAGCGACCCTTTTTCTGCTTTTTTACCCTTTTCGTTATAAAAAGGGACGCCAGTCGAAAGATTCAATCGATTCAAGATAGCTTGGTCACTCAGCTCTGACTCTTGCGCTAGGCCAAAGCCAATGACAACGTCACCTTGGGCACCATTATTAGCTGATCGATAGCCCTTTTGCGTCAAATGGTCTTCAATTGCAGAACGAACAATATCGGTGACTTCTGTCTTGTTGTAGTTTTTGGAAAGGTAAGCTTGTTCTGAACTTGGGTGCCATGAATACGTCTGTACGCCCTGATTCATAAACGTAAAGCCACCACTGGTTACCACACCGAAATCATGCTTCATCGGCGTAGGCTCTGTTGTGCATCCCATCAAACTAACCGCCAAGATAACGCTCGCTAAAAAGCCGCCTAGATATTTATTTTTCATTCGTCGCTTCCTTTTCGTTATATGTTCTACAATTGGATTCAACACCAACACATTCAGTAATTATATTATCCAAAAACCTTTTAAACGTTTGCGTAATCGCTAACCTTCACTTTCACTCGTTTTGGGGCTTTTATCACAAAAAAAGGCTTGCTATAGTCAGCACCAGTTAAACAAAACCAGACCATTCGAGGCACGGAGCTTCCTCAATAATCTCATGAAGAGAAGGATTGGTACCGACACTGTATCGGCAAAACTAAGAGGGTCCAACAATGGAATTTAATATGGTTGAAATTTTAGGTTACGCAGCATCTATCATGGTTGCGATTTCATTAACTATGAAAGACATCGTTCGCTTACGTGTTCTTAACTTTATTGGTTGTGCTCTCTTCACTGCTTACGGTGTAATGATTGATGCATGGCCAGTAGTAGCGACCAATGGTTTCATCGCAATCGTAAACGTTTATTTCCTTGCTAAAATGCAAAAGGAAAAAAAAACGGAAGCGTTAAAAGCTGCTAAAGCTTAGCATTCGAATCTGATAAAAAGCCCGAACAATTAATCTTGTTCGGGCTTTTTTCATATGCAGTGTTTAATATGAGGCAAACACTCCCAATTAGGACTTGAGTAACACTGGGTGTTGTTCCTACCGGCCTCCTTTGCTCGATAGAGCGCAGCATCAGCCTTCTCTATGACCTTTTCGACGCCTTGATTCACTGGTGCATAACAACAACCTGCACTAATTGTGATCTGTCGGCACAACCCATGAGTCTTCTCCACATCCAAACGTATTGTCTCTGCCAACTCCATCAATTCAGCTTGTTCACAATCAAATGTCACAACGACAAACTCTTCTCCTCCATAGCGTGCTATCAAACGATTTTCTGTCTCATACTCCTTCAACTTAACAGCAACGGCCTGAATCACTTTATCTCCTTGTGTATGGCCAAAATCGTCGTTAACACGTTTGAAATGGTCGATATCGAGCAGAACAACCCCTATGTGTGAAACAGGTGCCTGATGCTTTTGTATTCTGACTTTAAACTGTTCCATAAAGCTTCTGCGACTGTTGATCCCTGTTAGATAGTCAAGACTCGCCAGTTCTAACATTTTATCGTGTCGATTCTTGAGATAGAGGACTAACACTGAAATGATCGCTATTAAGCTGGCAAAGAGCGCCATCAGGCTAACAAACAGCAAACTATGATTCTTATTTAGCTCTTGTTCAGAGATACCAGCAACAATTACCCAGTTCAGGTAAGGATAAAACTTGTAGAAGATATTTTTAGTCGCCACTCCAGACTCATTTTCTAAATCAAACTTAACGTGTCCTTCTCGATTATTAAGAACCTGTCGGATGAAACTCTGAGAGGTTGACTCAACCACGGATTCAAAGGCTCTATTATCAAACTGGTTCTGTAGAATACGCTTCCCATCAAGATCAACGATATAGATGTAGCCACTCTCGCCATAGGCATACTTACTGAGTTTTTCCTTCAACTGCACCTGATCCACCAAGAACATCAATTCATCTTTATAAGTCGTTGCTACCAAGGTATTGCCGCTCGGCAACTTTCTCGAATACGCAACTTTTGGCCTCATCCCTGTTTCATGAGGGTTGGCGTGATAATACTGCGATACACCTTCTTCCAACTTCAGTTGCCGCTGAATATGCTCTACGTTTGATCTGTCCTGACCTTGCAAAAATGGGTGATATAAATGAACGCCGTCAGGGGAAAGCAAATAGAGATAACCGGATTGCCCTACTTTTAATGTATTTGCGAGATCCGCCAGTTGTTGAGCTTCTGGTAGCTGTTTATGGCTCTCTACATAAGAGTGAGCTGTATCAATAACTCCCTTTAGATACGTTTTAATCGCTTCATTAACCGTCGTATCCACAATGTCATAGCTCGCATTTACGATGGTATTAAAAAACACTTGGTTGGATTCCAATAACGCTTCTTTAGTGCGATTAAATTGGATGGCAGACAGCACCATAGAAACCGTGGCCAGTGCTATCGAGAAGTTAAGAATATATTTACGTTTGAATTTCAAAATTACCCCATGCGCCCTCACTACAACAGTGTCTGGCTTTTGCCCTCAATAAGCAGCGAGTTTTATATCACAAACGGTAGGGGGTATGAATTAAGGTATTGCCTTTAAAAACGTTTGATTCATTGATATGTGACCAATACCAAAAACGCCACATTGATAATATCAATGTGGCGAATTTATAATTTTATAAACACTTGTTTTATAAATGTTTTTCTCAGTATTGAGAATTCATAGTCATCATTTTACTGACAAACAACAGTCCAACTACCATCACTACCTGGCTCTGAACTTGTCCACCAATTAGCTTGATAAATGCTACCGTTGTGAACCACTTGGTCACCCGTGTTTGCATGGCTTGGGTTACCGGCCCAGTCTTTCTGAGGCAGATCTGGGTACACAGTTAAGCCTGCAGTATCACAAGTACCAGGGTTTGTGCCACCATCGCCAGGGTTACCGCCACCAGAACTGATATCACCTAGAGGTAAATCTGGTTGCTCAAAGCTAAACGCATAATCGACACCACCCACGTTAACGGCATAGTTTGCAGGGCCTGAAATTGGTAAGTAATACACCATGTCCAGCTCGTACACGCCACCAGCAGGCAGTTCTTTCCATGCAGGTAATGTGAAGGCTACGCGGTGCATAGTACCGTCTAAACCACCGATGTTATCTGCACGAGTATGACCCGAAGCAATCACCGTCAAGCCACCACCAGATTGATCTTTCGCGTTATCTGGTGCAGATACAGGAATATCAAACTGGAACTCTGTACCGCCAGGCAGTGCCTGACCCGTATTGTTGGTAAACGTGATCTTAGGATTAATTGGGTAGTTTTGGTCACCGACTTTGAAGCCACCAACCGATACTGCGATGTCTAATGCTTCGGTAGGAATTGCGCCAGTCGCGACTTTGTTGCCATATGGCGTTGCCGACTTAAACTTATCGTAGATAGCTTTAGTCATTGTGTTACCCATGTGGAACTCACCGTTACCGCTGTTACACGCTTGCTCTGTGGTATCAACCGTTGTGCGGTTGCCACTTGCATCAAGTACATAACAGTTGTAGTCGCCAGCCAGTTCCCAGAACATGATGCCGCCGATTTCTTTGTCGATAACGTAGTCCGCTTTCACGTTGATAGATTCTTTATCTTCCGTAGAAAGGAACACGCCTTTTTCAGCATTCCATAGCCAAGGTGCAACCGCAACGCTGTCGTAGTTACGTGTGTAAGTACCTCTTAAGACATCCGTTGGATCGTTTACAGGATCAAGCTTGTAAGCATCCGCATAAGAACCCCAAATGCCTTTCTCTAGGTTCTTCGCATGCCACATTGGGTTCGAGCCTGCACCCATTTCATTTCCTTTAGGATCGGTATCGTGCCACATGTTATCGATACCAATCGCGCCATGACCACAGTTGTTCTTCTCGCCTTCACCTGTACCAGCGGCACATTCAGATTGATTAGGCAGTGCAGCTCGGCCCCAAAGACCATTTTCACCACCTGTTACACCCTGCCAACCACGCGTGTAGTAAGGCACACCGATGTTAATACGACCAGCTGGCATTGAACCGCGGAAGTAATGGTAAGCCCAATCCGTGTTCAGGTAGCCAATACCGCCATAAGCCGCCGTGTCGTATACGTTCCACTGTGCTAGCTCTGAATCTTTACCTGTATCAAACAAGGCAGCGTTATGACCAACGTGATCATTCCAAGCACCGTGAAGGTCGTAAGACATGATGTTCACATAATCGAGATATTGAGTGACATCGAATGTTTCCATGCCGCGTAATAGGTAGCCAGAAGAAGGGGCTGCGATAGTTAACATGTAGTGTGTTCCATCTTCAGCAGACGCCACATCAAGCTTCTCACGCAGTACTTTCATCAATACTTGGTATGAAGCCCATAGGTACTCGCGACGCGGTTCCATGAAGTCTTTGTCGTATGGGTTGCCCGCGCCTGCCATTGAGGTTGGGTACTCATAATCGATATCTAGGCCATCGAATTGATACTTACGCAGCATTTCAACCGCTGATGTCGCGAATGTTTCGATGCCTTGGTGGTTGATTGAACCATCAGCATTGGTCGTCATAGTGTAGAAACCACCATCAGCAACACGGCTGCCGTCTGTGGCAAAGTGACCGCCAGTCTCCGCCCAACCACCAATTGAGATTAACGTTTTAACACCGTGTTTTTTCTTGGCTGTTGCGAGCGCACCAAAGTGACCTTTAAAGCCTAATGCAGGGTCAACCTCTACGCCCGGCCACTCTTTACCGACAGCAGCATTATTTGGATCATTTACATCACCAACATTCACTTTGCCATCTGAACCGATGCTCACGAACGCGTAGTTAATGTGTGTGAGTTGTTCCCAAGGAATATCATTTACCAAGTAAGCTGCTTGCGGGTCGTCCCCTGCACGCCAACTGGTGAAGTAACCAATCACACGACGAGGGTGATCCGCGCCCATTTTCTCACGGCCTTCATCATCGTAAATGGTACAGTAAGGAACATCGACACCTTGCGTTTGATACAAGCCATCAGGACGACATGTACTCACCGTAGGAGCACCATTCACCTTTAAAGAAGCCAAGGCTGAATCCGTTGTCGCACCTTGATCGTCGGTTGCTTTAGCGTAAACAGCTAAAGTACCTGCTTGAGTGGTTGTGTAGTCAAGCGTATACGGGCTTGTTGCAGCCGTTCCAACTAAAGAACCTGCCACATAAAAATCAACTTTATCAACCGTACCATCACTGTCTGCAGCCGTTGCCGTGAGCGTTACCACGCCACCTACATCGACAGAAGCCGCTGAAAGTGCAACAAATACCGTTGGCGCTTCATTTCCAGGTTGCAGTGAATCGACAGAAACAGATACCGCGCTTGCTACACTCGCTGCACCTTCATTGTCTGTTGCAACAACAGATACCTGATGGTTGCCCGATGTTGCAGCCCAAGCCGCTTCAAATGGTGCCGCTGTGACTACAGCAACTGAAGTACCATCGACAAAGAATTCTACTGAAGCGACACTACCATCAGCATCAAGTGCCGTTGCACTTAACACGACATCATCACCCTCAACGATCACATCTGACGCGGCAGGTGCTGTTAACGAAGCGGTTGGCGCTTCATTTGGCGTGCCACCGCCTCCGCCGCCACTACACACATCAATCTTTTTCCATTGTGCATAGTCACCTTCAAATTGGCTCGGGTTGTTGTTTTGATTCCAGTAATTCGCTGAGTACGCGCTGCCGTCATGTGAAACCTGATCACCGCCAGTATATACGGTCGCAGAGTCCCATGTTTCTAATGTTGAACAATCAACAGCTGCATAACTGTTGAACGCCATTAAGCATGACGCGGTGAGTGTGCTGAGTGTGAAAACCTTCTTGGCCACTCTTCCTTGGTTTAGGTGCATGTGTGCTATCCCTTAAGTTGTTGTTTCAAGATGTTTAATTTCGGTTGTATTCGTACGACCACTTAAATCTCTTCGCAAAACAACTGTAGATAACAAAGCCAGTTTCGCACTTAGAATATTCACTATTTATAAAATGACTCGCAAATAATTGCTTACACTCTGCAATGACTCGACACTTATTTTGCACCGACAACTAATATTAAATTTATTTCGCAAAGCTAAAAAAATAATCGCTATTCATCGTTAAAGCCCGTATCTAAAACATGGGCAAGATGAGCTTAAAGTAACCAAAAAGGACAGATTTATAGGAGGAATGGATTTCTTTTTGCAATTCGCCGACTTTCTGGTGATAGATATGTTAGTATCTGCGACTTTTTTGACGAACCTCACATTTTCAAAGGGAGATGTGCGGGAAATACACAGGCTTCACGGCCAAATATAGCGAACAAATAATGTCTAACTTGACGCAAGTCGCCAACGAAAACATCAACGCAGAATCTACTTCTATCAACTTCACTAAAGCCCAGTCTCTGGGTGAAAAGCTCGAACTTGGAAACCCAGTGTTCTGGCTCAGCGGCAGTTTTTTAACGCTCTTTGTCGTTCTCGCTTTTACCAACACTTCAGCTTTGTCTGCACTGGTCAACATCGGTTTTAGCTACTCTACTCAATGGTTCGGTGCTTATTGGCAAGTGCTATTGTTGCTCAACTTTATTCTCGGTTTACTGCTAGCACTGGGCCGCACAGGTCAAGTTCGTTTAGGAACGCTTGACCTACCAGAAATGTCCACTTTCAAATGGATGTCGATTGTTCTTTGTACCCTACTTGCAGGTGGTGGCGTGTTCTGGGCGGCGGCTGAACCAATCGCTCACTTCGTCTCTGCACCGCCTTTGTATGGTGAAGCGGATCCACAAGCAATGGCGTTCAACGCGCTTTCTCAGTCTTTCATGCATTGGGGTTTTCTTGCTTGGGCAATCTTAGGCGGTTTATCTTCTATCGTATTGATGCACCTACATTACGACAAAGGTCTGCCTCTAAAACCTCGTACTCTGCTTTATCCAGTTCTAGGTGATAAAGCAATTAATGGTTGGATTGGTAACGTGGTTGACGCATGTAGCATCGTTGCTGTCGCTGCGGGCACTATTGGTCCTATTGGCTTCCTTGGGCTTCAAATTAGCTACGCACTGAGCAAACTATTCGGTATCACCGACAACTTCGCGACACAAAGCGTAGTTATCCTGTTTGCTATTGCGATGTATACCCTTTCGGCATTAAGTGGCGTCAACAAAGGCATCCAACTAGTGAGCCGTTACAACATCATCTTGTCTGTATGCCTGATCGGCTACATCCTTGTTGTCGGCCCAACAAGCTTCATCGTTGACGGCTACTTGCAAGGCATGGGCGAAATGATCGACAACTTTATCCCTATGGCGCTTTATCGCCAAGATACCGCGTGGCTTGGTGGCTGGACAGTATTCTTCTGGGGTTGGTTCTTAGGTTATGGTCCAATGATGGCGATCTTTATTGCTCGTATTTCGCGTGGTCGCACCATTCGCCAAATGATCGTTTCTATCAGTATCGTTGCTCCATTGGTAACCTGTTTCTGGTTCAGTATTGTTGGTGGCAGTGGCCTAGCATTTGAGTTAGAAAACCCAGGCGTGATCTCTAGTGCGTTCGAGGGCTTTAATCTTCCGGCTGTATTACTAGCTATCACTGCACAACTGCCATTTCCGACTCTGATTGCAATACTGTTCCTTATCCTGACCACCACGTTCATCGTAACGACAGGTGACTCAATGACCTACACCATCAGTGTGGTTATGACAGGCACCACTGAACCAAACGCAGCGGTACGCACCTTCTGGGGCATCATCATGGGTGCAGTGGCTATTGCGCTAATTTCTATGGGCTCTGGCGGCATCTCTGCTCTTCAGTCATTCATTGTAATCACCGCAGTTCCTGTCTCATTCATCTTATTGCCGTGTCTATGGCACGCACCTAAGATCGCGACGCAAATGGCAAAAGAACAAGGTATCGCCTAATACCAAAGCCGACAAACTTCGGCTCAGTATTAAAACAAAAAGCCACTCTAGGGTTCACCAGGGTGGCTTTATTTTATCTGTTCCGTTGTTTCAGCATCAGAAACTCGTACTAAGCATACTTAATGAAGGCTTGAGTTAACTGCTGAAAAAGTGAGTCTACGCTAGGCAGAGGCTTCACATGCTCAGACAACAGAGTATGAACGTGCGGGTCTATAACGGTTGGATTACCGCATATTTGATTATAAAAATTAACAGGCGCAACACTGCTCTCTAAGTCGACATCTAACAAAATACAGGCTTGCGAAAGGACTATTTGACCGCCACCGCGTTTAAGCAAAACACGCTGAGCCGTACCTACTATTTTCTGTTTGTTGATATTGAGGTTGTAGTCGCCATCACAATAAGAACCGGGAGTCGCATGCACATCCACATCGACGCCCAAGTCTTTAAAAAACAGAGTTAAGACATTGCATAGATGTAGATACGCTTTTTTGATGTCGTAGGCTTCATTACTAGGCCAATGATAAATATGCGATAGGTTAATAATCCCCGGCAACTGGGGGACGGGAGCGCCACCTGTTTTTCGCGAAGAGAGTTGCCAACCTTGCGCCTCAAGTTGTTTTCGAGACTCTAAGGTTACTGGCCACTTTTTACCTGAAGGCAAAACGAGTGTCGGCGCTTTTGCTTGCCACAACAACAAGGCTTGTCCAATCTCACCAGACTGAATTTGCTGCAGTAGCTCATCTTCTTTTTCAAACGCACGATCAACATCTATGTGCGGGTAACGTACAAGTTTATTCGTTAACTTCAATGCGCTATTCCTCTAAAACTAATCGTGAACTCATATCAACTATTTCTCTGCAGTTGAGATTTTCAACATATCTCACATTATTGATGCCATATATTAAGAATCATAAACAGTATCATTGCCCTTGCGGCATTAAGGCCAATTCCTGAACTTCTTGGCAAGACCTACTGCATAGCTTCCTTTGAGCTAACTCTTTACTCAATGACACCTAAGCTTAAAACTATAGAGAAGCATAAAGCTCACTCAGTGTTGGGAATTTTGTAGTATTCCAGTCACTAGGAAGCCTGATCGCTTCACACGATTCCACCAGTTTGTGCGCCTGCGTCGCGTCCCCAGAACAACTCACTTTGGCAAGTTCATCGAGTAAGTGAAGTTCATCATCATTAGAAACTGGGGCCATGAAGTGAGGCAAGATCCCCCAACCGATATCCCATGTGTGCATTTCATATTTAGACAGCGCGAACAGGTCGCGAATCAGGCTCGCTTTAATAAAGGCTAGCCCTTTAAAATCGGCAAAACCGAACTTCCCAGCTGGTACTGAGTTTTCACGAGCGAGTTTCCAAGCCTGACCCGCAACTAAGAATTGAGATGACGGAACATCACACGGATCGAATTCAAACTTCAGAATGCGTTGATGAACGCCATCGAGCTGTGCATCAACCGATACCCAACGTTGACCATTCCAATATTCACAAACCCAGTGATCTTCGAAATGATCTGGCCCTAGATACACTGCGAAACCACTTCTTATACGAGCAGGCACTCCTTTCATCCTGAAGATAGAACACACCAAAAGGGAGAAGTCTCGGCAAATACTGACCACTCTATGATTCGGCGCTTTAATAACATGCGCAGCTTGCCCTGATTTCAACATGGCTAACGACAGCAAATCCTTCGCATATCGCGTCTGCATTTCAGTGCGTTGAATAGAAATGTCTATCTCTACACCATAATGCTCTAACCAATAAGCATGGATAAGGTTTCCTTGTACAAACTGACAGATTCCCTCGACATCATTTGGCACTTGCTTGATATCCAACTTAATACTGGCGAGGTCGGTAAATTCAGATGGTGTAATAAACTCAGAAATAACGGCATGTTCCATGACGTCCATATACTTCAATCCTTGTCAGAAAGTGAAAAGCTCAAAACTGGCGCGTTGTGCTTAAGGAAACAACACGGTTTTGAGGGTTAGGCATTGATTTTAAAGGGTGTAAATATGATCAGCGTAGAGCTTGCCACCAATGGTGTAAGCGTCTGGAACGACCTCTTTGAGTGAAAAACCACTTTTCAATAGCACTTTCTCAGACCCAATATTCCCCTCTGTTACAATAGCTTGAAATGAAGTGATCCCTTGCTGTTTGGTTGCCCAGCTAATAAGGGCCTTTAAAGACTCCGTACCAAAGCCGAAGCCATGAAACTTAGGTAAAATCAGATAACCGACTTCCGCAACACCATCGACCATACGAAAGCCCGTCACCCCAATCTTTTCGCCAGTCTCTTTGTTTGTGATAGTAAGACACAGCCAATGTGTTGAATCTTTATTCCAAGCAGGCAATCGAGATTCGAAAGCTTCTTTAATATCGGAAGGTGATGGTTCGTCAAAGCACAGTCGGATGACCTCTGGCTCACGATTTAAAGACTGAAAAAGGGCCCAGTCTTCGGTAGTGATTTGAGCCATGGTGAGTCTATCTGTGTTGATGATCATTGCGTACTGTCCTTATTGCATCACGATTATTAGGCAGAGTAAGCCTCTCCTGCTTTATATGCAACACATCCTGTGATTATTTTCTATAAATAACAGATATTTAAATTAGGTTTCCGCAATTCGCGTTGGTCATTCAACCATACAAAAAAAGCGCATAGGCCTAAACCTATACGCTTTTTACATTAGTGACTATTCGCTTGTTTTATTATTTTAAAATGCTTCTTCGAGCGTTGGCTCACTCTTTTTTACTGATTGATTCTCATGAGGTTCCACCTCTTTCAAACGTGCAGTGAAGTGCCTTAGTACAGGTGGTTCGTAAACAAAATCGAGCCCTTTCACTTTACTTGCTTTCTCTTTGACCTTTTCGAACGCTTCAATAATGAAGTCCATATGAGTTTGAGTGTAAGTCGCGCGTGGAATGGTTAGGCGCAATAGCTCAGCAGGACATGGATGCTGCTCACCTGTTGCTGGGTCTCGCCCTTGCAGCAATGAACCAATCTCTACGGCTCGGATTCCCGCTACTTTATACAACTCACACGCTAAAGCATGGGCAGGGAATTGACCCGCCGGAATATGTGGAAGTAACTTACCTGCATCAACAAACGCAGCATGGCCGCCCGCTTGTTGGCACACAACACCAATCGCTTCCAAGCCATCAACCAGATATTGCACCTGACCGATGCGGTACTCCAACCAATCTTGGCGCATTCCGTCGTATAGCCCAACCGCAAGGCGCTCCATGGCACCACCCTCTAAGCCACCATAAGTCGGGAAGCCCTCTTGCACCACACACAAGGTTCGACACTCTGTGTAGACATCCATCAAAGAATCATCTTTAAAACACAACAAACCGCCCATTTGCACCATCGCATCTTTCTTAGCGGACATGGCTAAGCCGTCTGCGTATTTGTAGGACTCACGAGTAATTTGTTCGATCGTCCAATCTTGATAGCCCGGTTCACGCTGCTGAATAAAGTAAGCATTTTCAGCGTAGCGAGCCGAATCCATGATAACGGGAATATCGTATTTCTGAGCGATTTCATACACCGCTTTGAGGTTAGCGATAGAAACAGGCTGCCCACCAGCCGAGTTACAAGTAATGGTACTCACAATGTAAGGGACATTGGCAGCACCCGCTTCCAATATCGCTTGTTCAAGCTTATCGATATCAAAGTTACCTTTAAAGTCGGCGTTCACTGAAGTATCAAACGCTTCTTTGGTGTAGACGTTTTTGGCCACGCAGCAATTCACCTGTGTATGACCTTGAGTAGTATCGAAGAAGTAGTTCGACAAGGCGACCATTTTGCTGCGGTCTAACCCCTTTTCCATCTCACGCTTTTTGATCAGAACCGGAATATAAATCTGCTCTGCACCGCGCCCTTGGTGAGTCGGAATAGTTAACTCATAGCCAAAGATATCTTTTACTGCATTCGACAGTGCGTAGTAACTACGACTGCCGCTGTAAGCCTCGTCGCCCATTAACATTGCCGCTTGCATACGTTGAGTAATTGAACCCGTACCGCTGTCTGTCAGCAGGTCGATGAACACGTCATCGCTATCGAGTAGAAATGGGTTCATACCCGCTTCGACAATGGCTTGCTCACGATAAGCGTAGGTGGTTCTTTTAACTGGCTCTACAACGCGAATACGAAACGGTTCAGGTAGATGTTTGAAGTTTTCCATAATAGTACCTTTCAACGAACCCAGTATTTCCTAATGAAGAAACATTAAAAAAAGTTTAAGCTCATTATTTTTCAGATGTCACAAATCATCACTACTAATTTTATTTATTGCACCATCACACACGTGATAATTACGATAAAACTTAATAGCGACAGACAAATTATTGAATCAATAAGATATTGATTGAGGCCCTATTAATAATGGCTAAGACAAAGAGTGCCATGCATAAATAAATTATTATCTTACGCACAGGTTACGGCATTTCTTAAAACAAAATTAACAGGATTGGCAAAGCACAGGAGCTCTGCTGGCACGTGACGCCCAAAAGGTACTACTCTGAAGAAAGATGGAACGAGATCTGATGATCTAAAGTATACCAAGCTAACAAGGTTAGCCATGTTGTTGATTGCCATTTCAGATACATGTTCACAATATATCCCTATGTTGAAATCAAAATGATCCGAAATTTAAATATAGTGTAGTAATCTTATAAATAAAGACCTATCAATCATAAATGTGATCAATATTTACGTTGATGTACTTACAGTGATTAACATCATATAAAACTCATCAGTGTATCGACCTAGCGAACTATTATACTAGTTCATTAAATTTCAGTTATAAATAGAACTAACCAGTAAAATCCGAAAAATAAAAATTAACTATCCAAGCGATATTACGGTTTAACAAATATCGCTTTGTATTGTTGGTTATTTTTTCTTAGTGACTTGTTTTATCGCCATCTCAGCTAGCTTCGGTGAAGCCGCTTTTAAGGCACTCGGTGCAACCTTCTTGCCTGCCTTCACGACTTTGTTTAATTGCCCCTTAACCGATGTTCCTCTGTTGATTGCTTCGAGGCGTTGGCGATTTCTTTGTACATTATTGGCGTCTGCAATGTGTTCTATCAGCGTTTGCTTCAACACTTCCAAACCAAACTGCGTCTTATCAGGTGCAATCGCCAAGGGTAACGCTATATCTGAGTTCAAAAGCGCTTGGTTGTAGTCGAGAGCCTGTTCAATGATCTTCGCTTTCGCCGAGCTTGGATTATCCAAATCGTAAGGTGGCTGCCACTCTTCCACCGGCTTTAACCGGTCGACTTGGTTAACGACAGTGACCACGATCGGCTGCTTGCGCGAGATGTTCTTTGGATCCTCATAAAATGCATCAAACTTATCTTTAAGCTGCTTATCCAGTTCACGAGCAGACTGATTCGCTTTAAGTACCCATAACACCACATCGGCTTGAGTCATCTCTTTCAGCATCACAGCTTCGGTTTTCGGGTTCCCATCCAATCCTTGAAGATCAACCACTCTCACGTCATTGTCATCAACAAATGCGTTGTAAACGGTAGAGCTATCCGTTGATGGCAGAACGTCTACCTCGGCAACCATTTCCTCTTTGAGAGCATTAATAAGCGATGATTTACCAGAGCTAGTTTGCCCCACCAGCACAATTCTCACTGGTTCTAATTCAGGTGCAAAACGTTTCTCGTCAGCTTCTGAAACCTCTGAGGCTCTCATCGATTCATCTTCAATACTGAAACGCCCACTGTACAAATCAATAGCAACGGCTGCCACTTCATCGAGCAAGGCTTGTTTAGCGGCATATTGCATATCATCGACAACGCCCTTTGTCATAGAGGCCGTCGCTTGCTCACGACCTAAGTCAGAAATAACCTTCAATGGGTTCAAATAGAGGTTTTTAAGGTGATTGCCCCAAATCGCCGCTTTGAAAATCTTTTGCCCCAACTCACCATATTTGTCATAGGCTTCGTAGCCTGCCTTGATGTAAGAAACCTTAAGGTACTCAATGCCCGGTATGTGCTCTTTTACCACCACTTTGTAACGACGGCTTACCTCTTCAAACAGCTTGAGCCCTTCAGGAATTGAAAAATCGAGCGACTTCTTACCAAACTTTTTGGCGACGAACTCTAGTACCTGCAAACCAATTTGGTCTAGATTTCCCCACTCAATGTCGTCGACTAATTGTTGGCGAATGTAATGTTTTGAGTCGTTCCAGATCGACAGCTCAGCTTGAGACCATTCATTCGACGCTTTGACCAACGCATCGTCGATGTTGTGATTCGATGGCTCAGTTTTGACTTCATCTCTTGTATTTACTTCCGCATCACTATTGGTCGAATTACGTGAAGAACGACTGGAGATGTATAACGGAGTCGTGAATAGCAAGGTACTCAGAGCAATGGCTATCGACATTTCCAATAGGTAGCCATACTTGACCGCCAAGAACAAACCAAAGCCCATCATGATAAGGCTTGGGAAGATAGCCGAAATCAGAGCAATACCCCAACGACCACTCGACAGCGCAGAAAGTAGTCGAAATAAGTTTCTAATTTTCTTCATAGCCCGACGCTGCCTTACCTTTTTTCAGGGATTCTTTATAGATTGCTTGCATCTCTTGCTCAGAGACTTCTTCGCCTCTGTTCTTATGATAGAAGTAGTAGCACGCCGCTCTGCCAAGGCCATAGGTGGTACCAAAACTCATAGCCGCAGCGGCGATGGCACCAACCGTTTGCCCATACACAGGTATCAACTTAACCAGTTGCCGAGTGCCAAGCTTCATTCCATATTGCACCGCAAAGCTACTTCCCAAAGTACCAATGAGTTCACTAAAGACTCGCTTATTCCACTCAACCCCATATTGGTTGGCCAAGCTATGAAGCATTTTCGCTTGAATCGCAGGCACTGAAACCAAGCCCACGCCCGGAACTAAGTCGCTAGCCGCTGCACTTCCAGCATACCAAAGCACTTCATTTTCGACTTTGTCAAAGTTGGCTTCTTCTTGGGTTGAATGCTCTTTGTTTTGCACCATCATTCCAATTACCGGGAGAATGTTGGTCAGTTTTTCTAACAAGATGTCGTGGTTATAGACATCATCGTTACCAGTCTCGAAATCAACTGCCACAGATTCAAAACTCTTACCCCAAACCTTCTCGACTTGTTGAGTGTTAAATTGAATTTGCCTTGCGCGGTCTGGTTCTTGGGAAAACAACACGGCAGTATGAACAAGCAGCAAGTGCTTAATCTTGTTTTGCTTCTTGATCTGTTTCAGAGCAGACAGCACAGACGATTGTTCAGGCTCATCCGCTTTCATCACAACTACTAACGCATTACCCGCCTGGCCGATTTCTTTCAGATCTTCTGTGGGATCATAATCCGCTTCACCCAAGCCTCGAGTATCAAGAAAGCGCATTATCGGCTTGGCTTGAGGAAACACGTACGACATTGCAGTCATTGTGCATGGCGCAAAGCCATTGCCCACTTCCACCGAAGAATCGCCCGTGAGCGCTTGAATAAACGAAGACTTACCTGCACCCGTTTTTCCCAACAACCACAAAGTGGGCAAATGCTTGCGTTGATACTCGTGCGCCTGAGTCAGGTCAGGGTTCTTGCTCGGGTTGATGAAATCTTTAATCTGCTCAAACATAGTTAGGCTAATTCTCACTTGGTATTGAGATTGGGAACATAGCGCGACGATTCATACAATCGCATGCGCGCTCTTACTATATGTTTGTTCACCAGAGCGGATTTACAATACTTAGGCGACTGTTTTATGAACTTATGTTAATAGATACTCTAAATCCCCCTTTAGATCGAGAAAGCCTCAACAAGTTAACCTTGCTGAGGCTTTTTAAGTTTTAGGGCAACCAGCGCTACGTTAATTGAACGTTCACGCCTCCAAAAGAAAGGTTACTTAGTCGTGTTCTCAAGCACATAGTCTGGACCTGCTGTTTCTGCTGTCACAATGGCAAGCTTAGACACGTCTGCACCTTCACCTTGGTAAGAATTAACGCCGTTCTCAACCGTTACTTGTGGTAGTTCAACCGAATAGCTTCCAATAAGCTCTGACTCAGTGACTTGGCCAACATAGGTTTCATCGCTGTAAGTCGCGCCGACTAATGGGAAGTCTTGGGTTGCTCGAACACTAACAAACTCAGGCGTTCTAGAGTTATCTACCACGTTACTATTGAACGCGATATCAACACCGGCATAAATGCCTTCTACTTCTGCATTATTGAACAAGCTTACACGGTGGCTTTGGTTTCCATAAACAATGCCCCACTCAGTGTCGACCAGAGAGTTGTTTTCAATCGTGATATTTTTCGGAGTCCACTGCTTGTTAAGCTCTTTACCTTTCACCGATTGATCAAGCTGCTCGCCGTTCGCAACATCGATAATACCAGTATTTATTACAATACCACCACGCAAGTCAGCATTGCCTTCGATCACACCATCACGACCACGCGTGTTAGTAATATAGTTGTTACGAATCACATGGTCTTCATCATAGATACGAACACCGCCTGTTAGGCGCTTCTCGTTACCCAAAATCATGTTGTTCTCAACCGTGTTACCTTTACCGTGACGCAATGAAATCAACGCTGCACTTTGGAAGATAGTATTGCCTGCAATTGTGTTGTCGCCCGATTTAATCGAGATAAGCTCACGCTCACCATCCATATCGATCATCAGGTTATTGACAAATTTCGAGCTCGAATCCCACTGTGAAGATTTAGAATCACCAATACGGATCGCTTCCCAGCTATTGCCGTTGTAGCGAATCGCTTCTTTGATATCGAACTCATTAAACTGATTTGGCTTTTGATCCATAAAGATGTTGTTCGCGATCAGATGGTTATCTGACGTATCGTCTTTTTGGACACCGATCAAGGTACCGCGCTTCTGCTTACCTTCGAAACGGT
Source organism: Vibrio sp. D420a (assembly GCF_030248625.1). Classification (NCBI taxonomy): domain Bacteria; kingdom Pseudomonadati; phylum Pseudomonadota; class Gammaproteobacteria; order Vibrionales; family Vibrionaceae; genus Vibrio; species Vibrio sp. D420a. The sequence goes on from NZ_JAHGAN010000002.1 coordinate 516,024, forward strand.
TGTTGATCACTTTACCGTCTTTGCCCCACAGTGAAACCCATAGATACTTAGGATATTCAGAGCGGCGCTCATCAGGCTCGTAAGTGTAGTCGTGGTTGAAGTAATAGAAGGTCGAATTTTGAAGCGTATTGCCATTACCCATCATACGAACTGCACCGAAGCGCTCGTTTGGACCACCTTCGGTAAACACTAAGCCATCGAGCGTAATGTCGTCACCCTTTAACTCGAATTGAATCAGGCCTGTCAGCCACGCAGAGCCCGCTTGCTCCGATCTAATAGTGATGTCATTTGCTGTGATCGTCACTTGACCCAAGTTGGCGTATTTACCGTTAGGGATAACCACTTCGTCGCCATCTTGTAGGTTTTCAAATCGCGCCTTCAGAGCAGCAACTTGCTCTTCAGAGGCCACCGCTAGCGTGTCGCCATCAACTTCAGTTAAGCGGTCGCTGCTTAAAAGGTAGCTGCGATCGATGTCATTAATTGCAGGAGTCGCTTGCTCAACCGCTGTAACCTCTGATGCTGAGTTGTCTTGAGTTGTACAACCCGTAGCGAAAGCCAAGGTAAACGCGCTAACAATGCTTACCGAAATTAGTTTTTTCTTCATCTTACTTCTCACATTAAATAATGGATTATCAAATTAACCGCCACCTAAATGGGTGAGCGTTCTATTTACACTGCTCTTGTGGCTATTTATTGCTGTTTCTTTTTGAGAACAATATAGATAGATGATGAGCTAATTTGTACTACAATAATTTAATTGCGTGACAGCGATCTTGCAGTTTTAAATTTGATTTATTGGCAACAGAAACCGCCTAACTGAATGGATGATTTGATATGCAAAATCTCAATAGTTACGCTCATCGATAAATATTTCCTTACACTTATACCAAGTCTTACCTATATTTGAGAGAAGTTGGAGTTGTGTGAAGTTAGATCAGAAAGCAATCAAACCAACGTTCAATGCTCACTCATAAATTGAAAGGAAAGATCAAAGACAAGTCGATAAACAACCTGTCTTAATGTTATCTAAAAAACCATTTCCCGCGCCCAACTTGTATTACAAATAAAGGTTATTTTTCCATATCAGGCACTCATTTCCAGCGAGCTTCATGGGGAAATCACTCTTGATTGGAAACAAGCACAAAGGGAAATGGAACTATGCGACGATTTACACCGCTCTTGGTGTAGTATTGAAGTGGCGCTTGAACTCACGGCTGAATTGAGATGGACTTGAATAACCCACTCGACGCGCAGCATCGCTAATGCGCACACCTTCAAGCTGGATCAGCTCTTTAGCTTTATTAAGCCGTACTTTCTTAAGATATTGAAGTGGCGATTCAAAAGTAACACTACGAAAAGCGCTATGGAAAGCAGAGACACTCATGTTTGCTTCTTCAGCTAGAGATTGAACAGTAATGGTTTGATCGTACTCTTCATGCACCTTAGATAAAGCCTTAGCGACACGAGCGTAATGTCCATCATGATGGGCAAGGTCAAAAAGAACACGTCCTTCTGAGCCAGTGAGCGCGCGGTAAACAATCTCGGTAACAATAGAGTCTCCAAGAATGTTGGCTTCTATGTCGCAATGCAGCATTTTCACCAATCGCTTAAAGCTCTCTAACATCGCCTCTTCCATCGGTGTTGACTCTAAGCCACTCGCATTCTGTTTGTGCTTATTGCAATAGCTTTCCAAAAAGCCTTGGTCTTCCAGCTTTTTCACTAAGCTATGCAATCGTTGGGAATCAATATTAATCGATAAACCTAACAAAGGTTCATCATCGACAGGCAGTGCTTCGCACTCTAACGGCATCGGTACACCAACAACTAAGTAATCACCTGCTGCATAGGTGACTGGCCTGTCACCAATATAAATATTCTTCTTACCTTGACCGAGCATGATGACTCCAGACTGATAGGTAAACGGCTGACGATGGTTACCACGACTGCTTCTGTATAGCCAAACGCCCTCAATACCGGTTTCTCTGATCCCTTCTAGATCATCCCAACCTTTATATTCAACGTAGGATTGTAGTAACTGTGCAAGTGTCTTCATTGGCGGTCATTTTCCGTGCTGATTGAGAGTCGAAAGCCAACAGAGAATAACAAGATTGTAGAAATAGGCAATTTATTTGGAGGATCAGCTCTTCATGACCCAGGATTACTGTACTAATATGCAAATATAGAAATTGAGCAATCAATCAGAATAACAAGTTCCGCTTTACACAAGGATACAATGATGCAATTTACATACGTTAACCCAACCGTGATTCATTTTGGTAAAGGTCAAATCAACGCAATCAGCCAGGCAGTGGATACCGCTAAGAAAGTACTGGTCATCTACGGTGGCGGTTCAATTAAGAAGAATGGTGTTTACGACCAAGTTGTAGAATCCCTGAAAGATCACTCTTGGATCGAGTTTTCTGGCGTTGAAGCCAACCCAACCAAAGAAACACTAGACAAAGCGGTGGCTATCGTTAAAGAGCAAAACGTTGAATTCATTATCGCTGTCGGTGGTGGCTCAGTAATCGATGGTTCGAAATACGTTGCTGCAGCAGCAAAATATGATGGTGACGGTTGGGATATCCTAGCAGGCAAACACCAAGTAACAGAAGCGACGCCAATCGGTGCAGTACTGACACTGCCTGCTACGGGCTCTGAATCTAACATGGGTGCAGTAATCACTCGTAAAGAGACTCAAGAGAAGCTGGCATTCATGAACCCTGCAGTTCAGCCTAAGTTTGCAGTTATGGACCCAGATGTAATGAAGTCTCTTCCAGAACGCCAACTTATCAACGGTCTAGTAGATGCATGGGTACACGTATGTGAGCAATACATCACGATGCCAACAGAGGCGATGGTTCAAGACGGCTATGCAGAAACACTGCTCAAGAATCTGCTTGTTCTGGGTAAACAATACGATGAGCGCGATAACGACTCATGGCGTGCAAACCTAATGTGGACAGCGAACCAAGCGTTGAACGGTCTGATCGGTACTGGCGTTCCTCAAGACTGGGCAACACACATGATTGGCCACGAATTCACAGCACTATGGCATGTAGACCATGCTCGCTCTCTAGCGATTGTTCAACCTTCACTTCTACGTAACCAAATCGAAGTTAAACGTGGCAAGCTAGAACAAATGGGTCGCAACGTGTTTGGCCTTGAATCGGGCGCAGATCTAGCAGAGCGTGCCATTGATGCAATCGAAGCCTTCTACCATAGCTTAGACGTCGCAACTCAGTTCGACGGCTATGAAGCAAGCAAAGAAAGCGCAATTGATAATATTATCGCTCAACTGGAGTCTCACGGTTATGTAAAACTAGGTGAAAACCAAGCGATTACTCCTGAGAAAACGCGTGAAATCCTAGAATCAGCGATTGCGTAGTCTGTTATTTTTGCGCTCGAGATTGGTTGATTCATAAAACCGAGTTTATTGATACAAGGCACTACAACGTTTTTTCAATCAGATTGAACCAAACGCAGAGTTCTTACGTAAATACAAAAGCAGCTCCCAATTTGGGCGCTGCTTTTTATTTGTCCAAACGATATAACGAAATTCTCATAAGCTCTTAATTTTATGTGCAATCATATTTCTATATTGTTAAGGTAATTCATTCCGTAACTACAGATGTACTGCAATTTGAACGCAACTTCTAAGATGGTTAAGTTTACGTCACTTAACAAGTGGTATGGTGATTATCATGCCCTGAAAGACATTGATTTGAGTATCCAACAGGGTGAAATCGTGGTGGTTTGCGGCCCTTCTGGTTCAGGTAAATCCACTTTGATTCGCTGCATTAACCAATTAGAGCCTTTTGACTCTGGTGAGCTCAGTGTCGTCAATCAAACTCTGCCTTGTAAATTCAACACTCCAGGCCAAGTCGGCATGGTTTTCCAACACTTTCATCTGTTTCCACATCTCACAGTGCTCGAAAACCTCACCTTGTCGCCAATCCGCACACTCAAAATGAGTAAAACCGATGCAGAAGCCTTGGCTATGCACTACTTGGAACGCGTACACATTGCTGAGCAAGCACACAAATACCCTGTTCAGCTTTCAGGCGGTCAACAGCAACGAGTAGCAATTGCTCGTTCTCTATGCATGAAACCCGACCTACTGCTGTTTGATGAACCAACCTCGGCACTCGACCCTGAGATGATCAACGAAGTGCTCGACGTAATGGTCGAACTTGCTGAAGAAGGCATCACTATGGTGTGTGTGACTCATGAGATGGGCTTTGCCAAGAAAGTAGCGGACAGAGTCATCTTTATGGATCAGGGAGAGATTGTTGAGTCAAATACGCCAACCGAGCTTTTTGAAAACCCAAAACATCAGCGAACTCAAGCCTTTTTGAATCAAATACTGAGCTATTGATGAGCATCCGAATTTTAAAGCCAACCCTTTCAGCCTTGTTGCAAATCGTTGTGCTCGTTGCTGCGGTAAGCTGGATTCTAGACTCCGGTGCACAAGCCATGGGCTATCGTTGGCAATGGGAGCGTGTTCCTGACTACATAGCATTTTATGAAGATGGTGAATGGTGGCCAGCCGAGCTCATTGAAGGACTATTCGTCACCATTAAGATATCTTTGCTCGCTTTAATCGCGACGCTATTGATTGGTTTAACAACGGCACTACTACGTAACTCAAATTCCATTGTTGGCCGTACCATCGCGAGTAGCTATGTAGAACTTATCCGCAACACACCACTGCTAGTGCAGATTTATCTACTCTACTTTGTCTTTGGACCGGTACTTGGTTTAGAGCGTTTTAGTACAGCAGTACTTGCGCTCGCTCTGTTTCAGGGCGCTTACACCGCAGAAATTTTCCGTGCGGGCCTGAACAGTATCGCCAAAGGCCAATTTGAAGCAGCACAATCATTAGGGCTCTCAAGAACGTTTACCTTCTGGGATATTGTGCTACCTCAAGTCATACAAAGAACCTTGCCACCACTAACCAATGAAGTGATCTCGCTTATCAAGAACTCTTCAATCGTGAGTGTGATGGCGATTTTCGATCTCACAACAGAGGCGCGTAACATTGTCTCTGAAACCGCAATGCCGTTTGAGATTTGGTTCTCTGTGGCACTTATTTATCTTGCATTAACTCTTTCACTTTCTGCCATCGCTGCCTGGCTCGAGCACAAGCTCGGCGCTAATTGGCGCACACAATAAGGAAATATCAGCATGAAGCTATTTAAATCTGCCATCACTGCGCTTTTAGCGTTAGCCGTCAGCATACCGACTTTAGCCTCCGAAACACCTAACCTAGACAAGATTAACGAACGTGGTTCGCTTCGTGTTGGTATGTCTACCTTTGTTCCTTGGGCAATGCGTAACAAGCAAGGCGACCTTGTCGGTTTTGAGATTGATGTTGCGAAACGCCTAGCAGAAGATTCAGGCTGGAAAGTTGAGTTTGTTCCAACAGCTTGGGACGGCATTATTCCTTCTCTGCTTTCTAAGAAATTTGATGTGATTATCGGTGGTATGTCGATCACTGAAGCTCGTGCTAAGAGTGTTCTTTTCACTGAACCTTATTCTCACTCTGGCGTTCAGCTTGCAGCGAACAAAGAACTGGCGAAAGGTTTCACTGAAATCTCTGACTTCGACTCTCGTCGCGTGAAAATAGCTGCTCGCCGCGGCGCATTCACCGTTCAAGTCGCTCGCGAGACCTTCCCGAAAGCAAAAGTTCTACAGTTTGATGACGATGCTCAAGCATTCCAAGAGGTTCTTAACGGTAACGCGCACGCTGTGATTGCTTCGAGCCCTAAACCTGAGCACGAGAGCATTAAAAACTCTGATACTCTGTTCATTCCGTTCACAGAGCGCTTATCAAAAGGTAACGAAGCTTTTGCGGTACGCCTAGGTGAAACTGACAAAGCAGAATTCTTCAACAAATGGATTCAAGCACGTACTGAAGATGGCTGGCTACAAGAGCGTTACGAGTATTGGTTCTCAACTCTAGACTGGCAAGATCAGATCGCTCAAGGTCAGTAATCAGAATCGGCGCTCTGAGTAATCTCTAAGCTCCAAAAAAGACAAACACAGCGGCCAGTGAATTGGCTGGCCGCTTTATAATTGAGTTTCAAAGTGGGTTCTATGAGCCTACTTTGAAACGAAAATTATTAAATATGAATCTACACATAGGTTATCAGTGACGGATACAAGCCCTCTCATAGCAACCAAACCTAGCCCCCAAAGCAAAGCTTGGTACCAACGCCTTACTCTTCTCGATGGCGTGCTACTTCTCCTTGTCGGCCTTTTTTCTGGTTGGCTATATTATCGTTCCTCGGTTGGCATCAATTATCACTGGCGCTGGGAAGATGCGTTTAATCTCATCTTCATTCCACCATCTGAAGGAAGCATTCCGTATTTCTTTCAGGGCTTAATCGCGACATTACGCTTGAGTCTATGGAGTATGGTATTAGCACTCTCTGTGGGCATTGTGCTCGGTGTTGCACGTCACGCATCCATAGCTGTGTTTCGAACTCCTGCATTGTTGTTCATTCAACTGGTTCGTAATATTCCACCCTTGGTGTTTGTGTTCATCTTCTACTTTTTTATCTCTAATCAGCTCATCCCTTTACTCGGGCTTGAGAGTCTCTTGCGCGAGCATAACGGAGAGATTAACAGTCTGCAGAGTTTCCTATTCGGCCCTTCTAACCTATGGGAAAATCTAGCCTCTGGCGTTATCTGTATTGGCTTGCTCTCTTCTGCCTATATTGCAGAGGTAATTCGTGCTGGATTAGAGAGTGTCCCGAAAGGACAATGGGAAGCAGCGGATTCATTAGGGTTGTCAAGCTTTTCTAAATACCGTTTCGTGATTGGCCCACAAGTACTCACAGCAATTACCCCACCTCTTGCGGGGCAAGCAATATCTCTTGTCAAAGATACCTCCATCGTCTCTTTGATCTCGATTCAGGAGATGACGTTTGTTGGAACAGAAATGGCAAACTCATCTGGGCTTATCTTTGAGATTTGGCTGATTGTTGGCGCAGTTTACTTCACCTTGTGCTTCGCCCTATCTCGCCTGTTTAAGTGGATTGAAATACGCTCTCGCGCCTATCTCAATCGCTAAACAAAAAAATGGCCTCAAGCTGATTGCCCGAGGCCATTTTGCCACAATAAAATTAACGTTCGTTTAGCGCCCAAGCCAACTCAATACTGATACCTATGGGGATAAATCATATTGAGTGAACGTTAACCTGCTTGCATGTATTCTTCTGATTATGCGCGACTCGTTTTGGTCGCGCTGTTTCAAAACCCTACGCCGTTAGAACTGGTATGCTGCTGACAGTTTGTAGTTACGACCCGGTTCGTAATCGTCTAGCACAAAACCACGAGCTGTACCTGAACGTGACGCATGAGAGGTGTACAACTCATCGAATACATTATCTATACCGAACGTAACCGATAAACCCTCAACACTATTTGGCACCCATTGAGCATAAAGGTTGTGTACATCGTAACCCTCTTTGATTGGCGCACCATCAGCCACGTTTGTTTCATCCTTAACAAGGATCGACGTCCAACCGAAAATTGTCTCTAGTGAGTCCGCTTGATAATCCAACGTCAGCGCTATGCTGTCACCCATATCAATGCTTCGGCCGTTACCACCCGGTACATAGCCACCCGTCTCTTTGTTTTTGGTGTCTGAACGCGAGTAAGACAGCTTACTGTTAAACATATCGTAGCCGTAAGATACGCTCGCTTCGAAACCTTTGATTTCAACATCACCCAAGTTATAGATTAAATAAGATGATGTAGCACCTTGGTACGCTTCAACAATGTAATCATCAATGTCAGTTTGGAAGACCGTTACGTTTGCGCCTAGGAAATGATCTTCAATGTATTTGTTGAATCGAACTCCACCCTGCGTGTTTAGACCTGTTTCAGCTTTGATGTCATCAGCTAAATACGCCACATCTTGATAAGCGATAAAACTTTCTAGCAGCTCTGGGCCTTTAAATAGCGAGCGTGCACTGGCGAACAGAGTCCAGTCTTGTGTTACACCCCACTCGGTTGCCAAAGCCCATGTCACATCATCAAAGTTGTCAGTACCGGTTTCCGCTTTACGTTTATAGTCATCAAAACGTAGACCGGCTGTCACAGAGAAATTGTCTGTAAAGTAGAATTGGTCTTCTGCAAACAAGGCCGTTGAAATTGCAGATTCATCCATGAACTTACGGCTTCCGTAGTAAGAACTTGATGTCTTATCCATGTAATCAAAACCATAGGTCGCAGTATTGTCGAAGCTTGCGATACTGAAGTCAGATTGAACTTTTGCAGTCAGGCCAAGGTTTTGGTTTTTCGCCTTGTTTTTTGATTGACGATTACCCGGCCATGCTGGAGCCATAACAGATTCATCACGAATAATCTCAGTCATGGTGTTATACAGTGTTACGTCAGCTTGATGAGTATCACCGCGCATCTCATAACTTAACGTGACCGTGTCACGATCATAATCCGTTGGAATAAGCTTATCACTCGACAAACCTTCATTCGCACCACCAGACATATCAGGACGTGGGCTATAGTCGCCACTATCTCTGTAAAGATCATAAGCTAATTCAAAACGATGCAGGTCACTCGGCTCGTAGCCAATTTTACCTAGAATGTTATAAACATCACCTGACGCACCGAAGGTCTTATTACCATCTCCATCTTCAAAATCATCACGAGTTACAAAGTTGCCGTACACCATTAGATCAATAGTATCAGTCGGTGTACCATAAACCGTTAACGAGCCTTGTTGGCTGTCATTCGTCGCATAACCACCATAGACGCGAGCACCGAAGGTTTCATCGTAACGCAGTAAGTCTTTCGCATCTTTCGTTTCAAAATAAACCGCACCACCTAAACCATTTTGAGTCACTGAGTTGTTACCCACCTGAATGTCAGCAGACTTTAAAATATCTGGGTTTAGCGTCAGGTTACCGATGTGGTGGAACATGTTCGCATGTTGAGACGCACCATCTAAACGAATATCAAGATCCGTTTCGCTTAAGCCACGAATAGTAATACGTTGGTTAACAGAGTGCGTTCCCCCGACATCAACACCAGGAATATCGCGCAGTAGATCAGACATATGGTCCGCCTGTTTGAGTGACATGTCCTCAGACACCATAGACTCAGAGTTACTCGATACCTTAGTACCCCACACAACCACTTCTTCAAAGTTTGATGTTGTATCGTCGGCAAAGGCTGGGCTAGCGATAGCCGCGCCAATTGCGAGGCATAATGTTGAGCGCTTAATGGTCAAATGGATTGGGCTTTCCATAAATTCTGTTCCTAGATATAAATGATAATAATTCTCATGTATAATATGGGTCGAGTTTATAAATGGACAGGCGATTCACTTATGCAAAATCGCATAGGTGTTATGAGGAAAGGTCAAATGGGTGAAGTAGCATCAAAACGAGCTAGAATTGGCAAAGTCACTTTAACAAAAAAGCTAGAGCAGACAGAAAAGCAGATTATTGTCACACAAGGCCAACCTAAACAGACTTCGCTTGCAGAAGGCACCTTTCTCTCTTATCAGTACAATGACCAGATTTTTGTTCATGGTGGGCGATGTGTAGAGTTGGTCGATACTAAAATTGTATCTACCGCACATGCAGCCGTCTTAGTAACCATTCTATTGGAAGGTAAGCTATCGTTTGGCTACGACGACCTCGAATTTAACCTCGATGCGTCCGAAAAACCGCAAGGTGTTGTCGTCAATCTCGCTAAGCCTGCGAATTTTCGTCGTGCGATGGTCGCCAACAACCACTTAAATAAAATCAATATCTTAATAAAGCCGCAATGGCTCGAAGCACGTATGAACGAAGATTGCACCAGTCGCAACTTTATTAAATCGCATACCGCTAACTACCATCTAGAAATCACCGACCAAATCTTAGAGCTTGCCCAAAAACTAACAACAAGTTCTACTCCGGATGATTTCCACCAAAAGCTGCATATAGAAGCCTTAACACAACAGTTGTTAGCGAGCTCACTTTCACAACTTCCCTTAGCCTGCTGCCAAATTTGTCAAAGTAGTCCTACGAAACTAGGCTTGGCCAAAAGTTCGAGTGCAATACAAAACAAAAGTAATGATGAACGTATTGAGGCGATGATCAGCTATATTGAAATTCATTTGGATCAAGAACTCAGCTTAGAAACGCTAGCCAAGCAGTTCTCGATGAGTGTTTCTAATATTCAACGACGATTCAAGCAGTCTTATAACATGACGATCAACGGATACATTCGTTTCAGACGCCTTGAAATCGCGCGACAACATTTAGAGAGAGGCCTCGTTTCTATCACTGAAGCCGCTTACGAAGCGGGTTATCAACATCCATCCAATTTTACCAACGCGTTTAAGAAGACCTTCGGCATGCCACCTCATGATATTGCTGCAAGGGCGTCATAAACTCCGGCTCAAATCAGTAAAAGCTTAAGCTATTGAGGCACCGATTTTGCGAGTTCCGCTTTAAGCCAGTCGCTAAACTGCTCTTCGTTATGAGTCAGTTTGTCTTGCTCAGCGAGTAAAACATAATTAAAACCAGATTTAACAAAGCCGAACGGCGCTATCAAATTACCTCGACTCAAATCGTCCTGTATTAGAGGATAAGAACCAATTGCGCCCCCTAACCCATCAACCGCCGCTTGCAAGCAGAAATAGAAGTGACCCATGGTGTGGTTCTTGGATGATGTTTTAAGTGCACTCTCAAATTGATTCAAGCATTGATTGCGCTCTGGCTGTTTTTTAGCTGAATTGGCGATATCAAAATGGGATAACCAGTTTTTCCAAGCCTCTGGCCGAGTCTCGCTGTGTAAACATGTCACATCAGTATTTTTGCAAGATATCTCTTCCCAATATTGCGAAGAGAAAACAGGCCCAACCCACTCTTCCACTAAAAACAGTTTTTGGTAGTCTGCTCCTGCTTCAAAGTCATCACGGCGAATGGCTAGCGAAAGCCCCGAAGCGCCTAACGTAACAGGACCACCCGCTGTCGATAAACGCACATCGATACCAGACTTAGCAAAGAATTCAGATATTCTCGGCATTAACCAACGCATGGTCAATGTTGGCTCACAGGATACTTCGAGAACATTGTTATTTTGCATGCTCAACACGTTAACACCTGCCTGAAGTGCCGAAAATGCTTGTTCAGTATAGTCCTTAAGCAATTCCCCCTCCGAGGTTAAACGAACCCCACGTCCTTGTTTGTAAAACAGCGAACAGGCTAAATGTTCTTCCAATACTCGAATCTGTTTGCTCACAGCACCATGAGTAATATTGAGCTGTTTAGCGGCCTCACTGTAACTCCCGACACTGGCAGCGACGTTAAATACTTGAAAAGCTTTTAGATGCCTCATTGGTGAATTTTACTCACATATCATCAGAATTCTTTTCGATTATAGTTCTGCACGATAGTCCATACAATAGCGGCTCGGTTCACATCAGAGTCATATAATATGGAATTCATCAGTTTAGCCATCTTGGGTATTTTAATCGTTATCAGTCCAGGGGCTGACTTTGTTCTGGTATTAAAGAACAGCATCAACTTCGGACGCAGGGCTGGTATTCTATCTGCGGTGGGAATTAGCCTCGCAATTGGCGTACACATCAGTTATTCAATGTTTGGGATAAGTTACTTAATCTCACAAAATGAATTAGCTTTTCAGACTATTCGATATTTAGGCGCGGGATATTTAGTCTATCTAGGATTGAAAGGTATCTTGTCAAAAGAGCAAGTATCAAATGAAGCGGAGGTAACTCAAGAAAAGGGGCAGCGCTACTTTGCACAAGGTTTCTTCTGCAACGTTCTTAACCCAAAGACAATGCTGTTTTTCTTAAGTATTTTTAGTCAGTTGATCACCAATAATTCAACCGACAATACATTCGCACTGGCTTACGGTATCTATATGATGGCACTGCATATGGCATGGTTTGCGCTAGTAGCGATTCTCTTTACATCACCGTTGTTGCAAGGTTGGTTAAATCGCTTCAAACAACGCTTAAATCAGGTATGTGGTGCAGGTTTGGTGTTGTTTGGGTCGGCGCTAGCGTTGAAGTCGTAACGCGCGTAGCTCAATGATGACTATGGCTAACCGTGATAGTGATAGCCATAGTCATTATCAGCTTTATTAGCCCTTAAAGTAACCTAGAGACCAACTGTCGTTTTTAATTTCGTCACCTAGAAATTTCTGAAATTGAGCTGCATGTTTAGGTTCAAATTCAGAAATTTGGATACTAAAATAGCCGTTTTTATCTTGAGTTGCATAAATAAAGTTCGGTGATATTGTCACAGTGTTAGGCTTAATTATGTGCTCAGAGTTCATCTCTAAAGTCAAAAACGACTTGCCATCAACCACAAATCCGCGACGTATATTGCAACGTGCTTCTTTTAAAACATATTCGCCTGGCGCAATGCCATCGAATAATGCGTAATTTGAATCTTCGTACACAAAAAATCGTAGCGTTTGTGCTTCTGAATCAGATATCTCACCATCTACCTTTTCGTATAAATCAAACGAGAAGGTCTCACAAGGGTATGTAACTTGCTGTTTACTGATTGCCGTCGCGATTGCTAATGCGCCCTTACCATGAGGTTCAGATAGTGTTTCCGTAGACGTATTAGGTAATGTCACCTGACATCCTGCTAAAGTAGCAACTAGGGCCACCGCCATCATTCGTTTCATATTAAGCCTGTATATATCTATGTTTAATAATCCGCGAACATTATCAGAATTCAAACAATAAATGAATAAATTTAATAACTTAAGACCTACTTTACAAATCTGATCGAGTTATAAGCACCTTCAATTGGGGGGAGAGAGGTAAAGCACACTGTATGTCACAGTGAAGTACGAGAGGCAAAAACAAGTTGGTTGGCGTTCAAATAGCGCTAATCAGCGTTAGTCGCAACACGGCTATAAGTTAGAAGTTGAAAAATGAAAACAAAAACCAAGAAGCGATCAATGGTGCCCGGGTAAAACAGGCACCATTAGCATAGAAGGTTATCTTTCTACTTTCGGAGAGTAAATTGAATATGCAGTAATTTGTCCCGCGACAATAGCCGAGAACATAAATAGCGCTGACAGACCAATGCTTGGAATCGGCAAAATAGATTGCTCAAATACCGATTGACTGGCACTCACTAACACACGACTACCGGGAACTAGGATGATAATGCCTTGAACAATGTAGATAGAGCCAGTGAGATCCATTTTCTTGGCAATCCAAGTACCGTATAGCGTGATTAATACCGTAGTCACCCAAGTACCCACAACCCAGCCACTATCAAAGCCTAAGTAGAACGGCCCCCACATACCCAACACGGCGACTGGCAGTCCCAGCAAGATATCTGTTGGACGAGCATTAAACATCACACCAATCGATACTGAGATCAATACTAGACCGGATATATGCATCCACGTTGGCACCTCATTGGTGTATGAGATAGACGCCGCCTGTCCCCATAACGCTTCGCCAATATTCAGCCCCATGACAATGCCAACAAACAGCTTAATCAAGGTTAACGCGCTCTGCCCCAATAAACTTGTGCCCGAAACTAAGTCATTAAATGCTAAACACTCTAAGGAGTTAGCAATCGACAATCCGGGCACAAACAGAACAATCGAAGCAATACACAAAGCCCATACAGGAACGGGTAAGCCAGTGCTGGCAAGGAAGGCAACGAAAATACCTGTGATCAAAGCGGCAATGAACTCTACTGCAATAGCACGTCGCCCATGACAAACTTGCTGACACAGCCACACCATAAGTCCCAGTAGAACAGAAAAACCAACCGCTTCCAAAGTACTACCAACCAACATTAAGTACGCCGGTGGAATGCCCATATTCGCTAGAGCCGTGACAAACTTCGAGTAACCTACAGGCTCAGGTACGGGTTCGCTACTTGGCTGGTTAATACGAATGATCGTATTTGCTAACAGGCTCAAGTTAATTGAAGCAGGTTTAAGGCGCTTCAAAATAACCGCGTTGTTGTCATCAGGGAACTGGTAGTTAATCGCCGTTGGAGTCGCTTGGATCATCACATCTACACCATGCTTTTTCGCATAGTGCTGTGTGTATTTTTCGAGCTTATATGGTGCACAGCCACTGCGATGCAGAGTGTCGCCGATTTCAACAATTTTGTTAATTCGATACTGGGAAGGCATGGACGTTATAGAGGTGAAAAAATATGCGGCAAATGTAACAAACGTAAGGCTGCTTGACGAGCAATTTGGAGTAATTAGTTCCTCATTTTTATACTTTTTTTCGTTGTACAAAAATAATAGCGCACATCATACTACTTTGTAGTTATCAATCATATCAATGCCATATAGACACCTGAATCATTCACAAACCAATTCCAACCACAAGTGAGACTTTGCTCACGCAGAATACGCGGTGATAAGACCATAACGTACAAAAAAATAGCGCAACGGTGATTATGCGACCACTTAGCATAAAAATCAGGAAAAAAAGGTTTCGTTTTCAGTTAGATGTGGCATTATCGATCTCGTTAAGACGATGTGCGTGCATCGTATAATGGCTATTACCTCAGCCTTCCAAGCTGATGATGCGGGTTCGATTCCCGCTGCACGCTCCAACTCTTCAACCTGCTTAGTCTTTCTCAATAAGACGATAAGCGTGCATCGTATAATGGCTATTACCTCAGCCTTCCAAGCTGATGATGCGGGTTCGATTCCCGCTGCACGCTCCAATACTCTCCTGTCCACGTAAACATCTCAGTATTGCAAACTAAAATTACTAATTTAGTTTTATATCAGCAACATTCTATTCATATGAGTACACACTCACATACTTAGAAATTTTTAACCGCTCAAAACCATTTCATAATCTCAATCAATATAGCAATCTTTTCTTTGTGTTAGTGTTCGCGCATTAAAAGCAATGTTGTAATAATTAAAATGTTAAAAAACAAAGATTTAAGCATAGAAGCCATTACAGTGGCGCTGACTAAAGTAGAAAATGCGAACAAGGTTGAGCTTAGTATGCTGAAGGGTTACATTGAGCAGCAGCCTACACAGGCTATCCTCAACTTCCAAGCACTGAGCGAAGCGGATTCGATAGACGATAAGCTGAAAAAGATCATGACCGATATGCCTGATCTTAGCGGCGAAGCACACCATGTCCTTGAGGCCTCTATCCTGTTGTAACGAGCAAACTCAACGTCGTACACAAAACCGCTAGATTGATAAAGCCCAACTAATTTGCTGGGCTTTTTATTATTATTGACTGATTACGATTCTAGGGGAAATCACAACGGGCTGAGCAAGAGTCAGGACTACAGGAGTCAATGCCTTTGTGACTCTTGCTAGTGTAATCATTGTAGGAGCGATATTGATGCTTTTAGTAGGTACAGGTACTTTTACTCTGGAAAGCTGTTGTGTCGCAGTACATCCCGTCATTGAGATAAGACCAACCATAGCCACTAGAAGTTTGTTTTTGATTTTCATTGCTTTGTCCTTAAATCTGAGTCCGATATTCTCGAGGGGATAACACTGCCAACTACTCCTCGTACCACTGGATTTAAGAATGCATTCATAAATCAGATATTGAAACCAAAACCAATCAAGTAACTTATAATGGCACTCTAAGTCTTATAAAATGTTACTTAGCATTGATATAATCAATATTATCGAACATATCAAAGTGCCAGCGCCTTAAGGCAATAACCAAAGACGTTCCATTTCTATCACTCATATCAAGTTCATTATCACCCTGACAAGCGCTATAGAACTCCTCAACTAACTTCTGCAAACGCAACTGGAACTTCTGATTGGTGTGTGGTGACATTAACCCGGTCGACATCAATAGCTTTTCATCTTGTCGACTAAAGTGACTATTAAAGAACTCTGGTAGCACTTGAGTTAAAAAGAAGGTTTGAATCGGTCCGCCCGCTATCCAATCAAAATTGGGTGACAACAGTAATCGAATTCGATTGTCAGGCATCAGCTCCAATACCCCTAACCTGTCTAGCTCAATCAACTTTTGCATCAACAGCTGTTTATTGATGTTGTAACGTTCGATGATTTCGTTAAATTGAAACCCATTCAGCACACATACTGAGACCATTAACAAAGCCTTGTCTGAAACAATCTGTTGTTCCTGTTCGAACGTTAAGCTCTGGAGATTTTTCTCAGCGTTCGCAGCTAACTTAACCAACTCACATATATCCATGCTGATGAGTTCGCATATCGCGCTAAGTCTCGCCAAACTTATGTTATTGCCGTCTGCAAGTAGCCTTTTCACCGAACCTTCACTCAAGTCCAACTTTGTCGCGATATCTTGATAATGAACATCGTGAAGTTTGAGCTGCTTTTTGAGCTCTTTGATTATGGATTGCGTTCCTGACATATCGTTTTCTTAATTCATTGCTGATGGACTCAGTTTATAAATTAACAAACAACGCACATTAGAAAACCTATTAACCCGAAGATTGAGGTGTTTTGTGAGTAGGGCGACAAGAATACAGAAAAGCAGCCCAATTGGACTGCCTTTCAGATGGTTAGAGCACCTGTGCTGTTACTTACACAGTATCTTATTTCTACATTTGTGCTAGCTGCGCTTTCCTGTCTTTATTGACAACACAGAAATTACCACGTTTGGTTCGGCACTTAGAGCAGCGTTCGCACTCTACTGGAGCACGGTCGCCTTCTTGCCAACGTTTAATTAGTTTGGGTTCCGAAAGCAAAGGACGCGACAAAGCAAAGTACTCAATACCGGTGTTGTTTGCGATATCTTCGATAGCAGCGATATCGGTAAGTCCGCCCACCGTAATAACCGGTGCTTTGATCTCACGGCTAACAATATCACCATACTCATGAAAGTAGCCCTCTTCTTGCACGGTGTAGCCATCGTAACAATCACCCACCATAGTATTGGCTTTACCATGCACGTTCCCCGACATGATGATGCCGTCTACACCCAGTTGATCAAGACGTTGGCAGATTTGTCGAGTCTCACTGAATGATAAGCCGCCCTCAAAAAACTCAGTAGCAGTTAGTTTTACGAAAATTGGGTAATCCTCTCCCACCAGCTCACGTGTCTTATTGAAAATTTCGATCAAAAAACGCATACGATTTTCTAAGCAGCCACCGTACTCATCTTGACGCTGATTGTAGTAAGGACTGAGAAACTGGTTAATAAGGTAGGTATGAGCAGCATGGATTTCTACGCCATCAAAGCCAGATTGTTTTGCTCTAAGGCTCGCTTTAGCGAAAGCGTCAACAATGTAGTCAATATCTTGCTTCGACATCGCTTTACCTTGAGTTTTAGTGCCCATTTCAGGAACATCACTCGGTGCAAAAATGACACGTTCACCAACATTATAGGTGGTTTTGGTGCCACCATAGGCAAGCTGCATAACGATCTTCGAACCATAGCCTTTAACCAGTTGGGTAAGCTTTTGGTACTCTTGGATGAACGAATCATCGTAGATCCCCATCATTCCTGCGTTTGGTTTTTCTTCTTCGACAATGTTCGCATAACCTGTAACGATCAACCCAACTTGTCCTTGAGCAAGCTCTTCATAAATCGCATAGAGCTTATCCGTCATATGACCATCTTCTGTCGCCATATTTTCCCACGTCGCGCTACGCATGAAGCGATTCTTTAGAAGCATGTTGCCAAGGCGATTTTCGGTGAACAAAGTACTCAAGTGAAACCCTCTAGATCTGTTTTCGATATCGACAAATAAAAAAGAGCAACCACCGATACAATATCGAGGATTGCTCTTCACTGTTCAAAACGAACGATGTCGTGAATGACGCGAATAGTAACGACTAATGACAAGCCAAAACTTAATCTAGATTAAGGTTGATGCATCCTTTAGTGAGAAACAAACACCTAGCCAATTGATAGTCAGCTTTTGGGGTGCTAATACTTGCAATTAACCATATTTAACCGTTGGATCGACACATTGGTATATCTCACCAATACACGCGTTATCTATTACCAAGCTCTCTACGATGCGTGCCACCTCTTGACGGTAAATTACGCCATGGATTTCGCCCGATTGAGATACTTCACCTCGGTTAGTGATTTCGCCATCCATAAGTCCACCCGGTCTTAAAATCGTAAAGTCCAGATCACTTGACGCAAGCCAAGCTTCAGCAAGACTCTTCTCTCTTACTGCAGCGCCGAACCCTTGTCTCGCACGCTCCGATAAATATTGCCATGAATCGCCACATCCTAATGATGTCACTAATAAAAATCGCTTAATCTCACGCTTCTGTAGAGCATCAATCAAGTAACGATGCCCGATGTAGTCAACTGGGACCTCAGCTCTAAAACTACCCATACTAGACACAACTAAACAGTCTTGAGGTAACGCCTCCACTGTGGCTTCAACTTGGTCTTGTTGAGTTGCATCACAGCTTAAGGTTTGCACTTTAAGCTCGCCCAAACGTGGGTTCTTACTCGGATTTCGAGCTATAGCGATAACGTTAAAGCCACTTTGGTGAAATTGTTCGACCATAGCAGCACCTAAGCCACTTGCTGCCCCCCAGATTGCGACAGTTTTCATACAGACCTCTAAACAGTTGAATATACGGTGATACTATCTATTTTTCGTTGCAGTTTCTTACATACAGATCAATAAAATGAAAATCATTCGTATTTTCACACCTGTGCTCCAGCGTGCCAACCAGAAAAGCAAAAGGCTGACTATAAAAGCCAGCCTTGTCTCATTCAGATAAAAACTAAACGGATTTAATTAAACTCATAGGTATAAGAGACACCAACACTGTTGTTTTCCCCAAAATCGTCTTCAGCAAAGATACTGAAAAGGTTGAAGGATTGTGAATCTGAAATCTTGTAGCTAGCTCCAATCCCAGCCCAATAACCAGAATAGTCATCAGACCCCATCGAACCGCCACCAAACGCTAACAGCGACCATTGCTCATTGATTGGCTTTAGGCCAAATGCTCCCAGATAGCCACCATGAGTCGACGTTGGCATCAAGACATAGTCGTTATCAACGCTAGAGTCGTCAAAGTACGCAACTTCACCATCATTGTAACTGTATCCCGCCATAGGGAAGAGCTGCCAACCATAGGGTTCAAAACCAAAATAACTCAGTGGAACAAACGTACCGATACTGTAGTTATTCTTGTATGCATCGTTGTCGTATTCAGAGCGA
This sequence comes from Vibrio sp. D420a, assembly GCF_030248625.1. NCBI lineage: Bacteria > Pseudomonadati > Pseudomonadota > Gammaproteobacteria > Vibrionales > Vibrionaceae > Vibrio > Vibrio sp. D420a. The sequence goes on from NZ_JAHGAN010000002.1 coordinate 535,184, forward strand.
CTGAAGTTGAAATTAACAATTCCCAAAGGGAGCAACCACGACCCACCTAAACGCCACTCATCGCCATCGGCATTAATGCGAGCGTTAATCATTCGAGCGTCATCCAACCCTATCGAACCCGAAAATTTCAGCTCTTCGTTATAGGCCAGCCCTGCTTTGGTGACGATCTTCGTCGGGTCTTCATGATGCTTTTCCTCAGCATGCAACCCTGCTGAGCCAAAGAGTAAAAGAATCATTGCGAGTAGTCTGCTTTTGGATCTCATTAGAACGTCGCACTAATCCCAACAAAGTGGATGCGGCCGTCAAATGTACCATCTACACCCGCTCGCTCCATTTCGACTGAACCAAAGTCTGCGTATTCATAGAAAACATCAATCAAGATATCATCCCAATAGGTAGAGGCACCGACTGAGTAACGGTATTGTTCGCCTACAGGTACATCGACCCACTGCATTGAAGGATCATCTTGTGGAGAGCTTTCATAAGAGAAGCCGGCCTTTAATCGCCAGTCAGAATTCAGTTGATAATCTGCACCAACAGCCAATTTCCAAACATCATCCCAATCCCGCTTGATTGGCACACCACCCGCAGCACCAAAATCTAAAACAGTTTCATCCCATGCGCTCCAACGATGCAGTTGAACACTAGTTAATAGATCGAGTCTTTCATTAACAGCGTAGCTAGCGCTCACGTCAACAATCTCAGGCAAGGCGACATCTGTAGCAAGTGAACGATCGCCTCCGATTGGGCCTTTTACTTCATTGTTGAATTCATGTTCCAGTTTAGAGCGGTAACTCAGGCCTAGTTTCAACTGCTCGGTTGGCGTGTACATCACACCCAAGTTATAACCATAAGCCCAATCAGTGTCTTGTTTTGCCGTTAACATTGAGGTGGTTTGCTGAAAAGCTGCCCAACCCAGCTGAACACCAGCACCGATAGCCAGTTGGTCATTCACTTGATAACTCAATGCAGGGTTGATCTGCATCGCTGTGAGCGTGATGTCTTCGAGCAAAGCTGAACCCGCCCAGTTGCTACCATAATCTAGGCTAGATCCACCGGCTGCGCCCAGTGCAATACCTAAATGAAGTTTGTCAGTTATTTGGTGGGCATGGAACGCACCAGCTGAAGGTAAAACTGAGTGACCGCGGCCATCACCAGAAGGATTATTGTTGTCTGTGTATTCCATCTCCAGATCGAACACCATGGTATTGATGGTCGTTTTACTCTCGCCCATATAAGACATAGTGGCTGGGTTAGTCCACATCGCAGCAGCAGAACGAGTGTAGACACCATCACCCGCACCTGCGGTACCTGCATTTGCTATCACTGCTTCTTGGAGAAAGATACCGCTAGCAGAAACGTTAAGGCTTGCCATAATCGCGGCTGCAGCTACTGAGATTTTTAAACCGTTTTTCATTAAAGGAGGCTCATCTAGCTAGTGAATAATTTGACTAGCTTTAGGGTATCTCAAACCTCTATAAACAAATGGAATAACGCGTATTACTAGCCAAGGCCTACTTAAACTGCCTTGCCTCAAAAGCTCTCGGTTCTTCTCTGTTTCTCTCTCGCTGACCAGCAATAATCATGTTCTTACTCATACCAACTTTTATCTGATACCAAGTCTCTAACATGAGTGCTTTGCCGGGGCTCGTCCACCACGTTTTCTGGTACAACTTTTTGTTTGCAGCAATAGCATCTGGACTTCGGTTAACGCACTCAAGCGCCAAATTGTATGCTTCCATGTAAGGATCGGAAGAGAGGTGAGTAACCAAACCGTAGCTTTTCGCTGTCTGGCTATCGATCACCTTCGCCGTCATTGCCATTTCTAATGTATGGTCTTGGCGCATCACTTCTCGAAAAGCAAGCGAGCCTCCCATATCTGGGATCAAACCCCACTTACCTTCCATTATCGAAAAGTTTGAATCATAGCTCGCAATACGGAAATCCCCACCGCAGGCTAACTGCAGACCTCCTCCCCAACACTTACCGTGAATTGCGAAAATGACGGGGCATGGAATCTCTCGCCATCCGGTTGAAAAGCGTTGTGCAGCATTCGCTTGGGTAGGCCACCATTTGAACAGCAGCTTTAATGCACCGACTTTGCTGGTGAGTAGTGATTTCACATCGAGGCCCGAGCAAAAGTCACTTCCGTTAGCAGTCACAATCACTGCTCGAAGGGTTTTATTTTTCTTTAGTTCTCGAGTGAGCTGGTTCACTGCCATAAACATATCCATGTCGATGGCGTTCAGTTTATCTGGTCGATTGAGGGTTACTGTCGCGATATTGTTGTCATCTATAGCGCAAGTTACACGATCTTGATTAGGCATAATGTAAGACATCCGATGTCATGGGCTTACTTTTAGAGTAAACATTTTATTAACATACTCAAATATCTATAGGTAAATTTGATACGTAGTCGATGTATTCATGTTGATTCACATAAAAAAGCAGTACCGAAGTACTGCCCAGTATTAAATCAACATAATCACGTTGTTCATCAATCGCGTCTTGCTTTTAACAAGAGGAAGATAAAGTAACTACCACCAATGACCGAGACCAGAGTCCCTGCTGCCAGTTGAGCAGGAAATACCACAATTTGTCCTAACCAGTCGGCAAACAACATAAGCGTTGCGCCGATTAACATTGAGAGCAAGATTTGCTCTTTGACCGTTCGAGCACCAACAATAGCGGCGATATGCGGACCTAATAGGCCAACGAATGCCACTGGCCCCATCGTTGTCGTTACTACACCACACAATACCGCAACCAAACACAGTAACACCAAGTAAGCAGTTGAAATATTTAGGCCACGAGCGGATGCGAATTGACGCCCTGAACCAATAAGGGTGACCCAACGGCTCAGCGACAAAGCAGTGATAACGACCAGTGAGATAATTAAAGCAAGAATTAACGCAGACTCTGGCTTAACACGATAAGTCGAACCAGCGAGCCACGCCAACAGAGTGTACTTACCCTCACCCACTCGTGTTAATGAAAACTGCACTAGAGCTTCTAATACAGCGGTCAACGAGATCCCAGTTAAGATCAAGATGGAAGGCGCGTATTGATGTTTCTTTCCGAGAAAAAGTAGAAGGGCAAGAGCGCCTAAACTACCCGAAAACGCGACCCAAGGGCTTAATGTATGGATTGAATGACCAAATAATAAACTGCTCAGAATCAACGCTAATACCGCCCCCGACGATACCCCCAGAATATCTGGGCTCGCAAGCGGGTTGTAAACCAATCGTTGAAGGATCACCCCAGCCACCGCCAAGCCACCACCAGCAAAAATAGCCGTTAACATACGTGGCCAACGAATCGACCATTCAAACGCATCAGGAATCTGAAAATAGTGCTCGTTAGATAACGGATGTGAAAAAGAACTCAATCCAAGCAACACTAGCATTACCGTACCTATCGCAAGATAGACTTTAGCATCAGTTTGCTTTGCTCCTTTCGGCATCGAAAAGAACATCTGGTCTTGCGCGGTTAACTGTTTTCTTGCAATTAAAATCAGCGCGGGAGCACCGATAACTGCCGTCGCTGTACCTGTAGGGATGATATCTAATGACCATTGCCCCATGAAGATAGCAAGACTATCCGTTGCGCACAGAAGTAAGGCGCCTAATAACCCACTCGCGTACAACTCGTGTTTCGCCTTAATAGCACCAAGGTAGCGAGCAATGTTGGGCGCAATCAAACCGATAAAACTGATCACCCCGACTGTAGTAATTGACACAGAAACCAGCCAAACACCGATAAACATCAAAAGAAAGAATGTGGTACCAATGTTTAAACCACGAGCTGCAGCACCTTCGGTTCCAATAGATAACAACGTCAATACTCGCGGTGCAAACAGGAATATAGCGATAATAGGTAGAAGCTTTGGAAGCAGCCATTCAACTTGCTCCCAGCCATTCTGGCCGAGATCACCCGCTCCCCAAATAAATAGATTCTGTGCATATTGATCGTTGAGCAGAATAATCGCCGTCGCAAATGCGCCAAGTAGCAAGTTGACGGCCATACCGGCTAATACTATCGGCAAGCCGCTCATGTTTTTCAGACCAACAATCGCGACAATCAGCCCCATCGCAGCCAAAGCACCTAATAGAGCAAAAAAGACCGAAAATTGACCGACTAGCATTGGCGTAAAGACATTCATCAGCACAAGTCCAAGCCAAGCACCTGCTGATGTACCCAGCGTCAATGGTGACATCATTCTGTTTTGAGTTAATTGCTGGAAAAGGCTACCAATGGTACCCAGAGACCCACCCACCAATATCGCCATCACCAAACGCGGTAAATTGACATCAATAAACCCCATCAGCTCAAACGATTCTGAGTATAAGGTTTGCAGAGCCGACCAACTTCCTGCTGCCGCTACCTCATTCATTAATAAAGATACGGGCCCAAAATCGCTCTGCCCTAGCCACAAATGAATGGTGGCTGCTAACAACAATACAGCCACAACAATTAACCCGTTATATTTCATTACTTCTCAGCGAGCTCCAGCATTGATTCAGCTATCGCTTCTGCGTTGTAAAGAATTGACATCGCACCGCCATAACTCCAACTCGGCGCAACAGGCCCTACCTGGTTATTCTTCACAAACGGCATGCTTTTCCATACAGGTGAACGATTTAGTTTGGCCGTGTAAGGGAAAGGTTCGAAGTACAGTGCAATTCCATCTTTTACGTGCTTAAGCTCTGTAATTCGTTTCTGAGTGATACCCCATTGGCTGGCTGGCAATTGAATCGCATTTTCAAAGCCAAGCTGTTCCAGCGCATATTGAGGAATCGAGTTATCACCGTAAATGAACACCGAGTTGGTGCTTGCAAAACGAAACGACGTTACTTTCGGTTTGTCTGCCGGATATGCTTTATCAAGCAGGCCTTTAAGTTCAGCGATTCTTTCATTCATCGCTTGTAGTTTTTGATCAGCCACTTCTTCTTTACCAAGGACATGACTGATTTTCTTGAAGTTATCGATCGCAGCGTGCGCGTTATTATGTGTTTCACTGTATGTCTGATAGTAGAGAACAGGTGCGATTTCAGACAAACGGGATTCGAGATCTTTCTGCGGTGAAGCGATCAAAATAACATCTGGCTTTAGCTGTTTAAGAACGGAGAAATTAGGTTCTGTACGTGTCCCAACATCTTGCGCCCCTTCTGGGATAGGAGGCTGAACAACCCATTCATTATATCCGGCGATATCAGGCACCGCGATAGGTGTCACTCCTAGCTCAATCACCTGTTCTGCAATATCCCAGTTGAGTGCAGCAATTCGCGCAGGCTCTGCCGGTAAGGTTTTTGTACCTTCGCTGTCTTGTACTTTAAACTCAGCCAATGCTTGGCCTGACCACATCCAAACCATGAACGATAAACCAATTCCTACCTTGGAAAATCGTAAGCCTTTATTTAATAGATCCATATTATTCCCTATCGGTTTTAGTTGTTTCTTTTAAACGACAAAAGCAGCCACATTGGGCTGCTCATAAAATTGCTTTTGTTTAGTTAGAACTCATACTTAACATTGAACTCTACGGTTTGCTCTTGACCGTACCAACAGTAACTTTCGTTCCAACAGGTGTAGTACTCTTCATTGAAAAGGTTGTTAGCAATAATGTTTGCCGTTGCATTCTTCAATGAACTATTCATTTCACCAAGATCGTACCCCAATGACAGGTCGACTAATGTGTACGAAGGCACTTTACCTGCGTTCTTATCTGATGTGTCATTCAACACCGTTTCACCGAAATAACGAACACCACCACCGACTCTTAGGCCAGACATTGCACCTTGGCGGAAGAAATAGTTCGCCCACAAGTTAGCCGTGTGGTCTGGAACAAATACTGGTGTTTGACCAATGTTTGATGTGTCTTTGTCTTCGGTGATCTCCATATCGGTGTATGTGTAGTTTGCAATAACGTCTAAGTTGTCGGTAACCTCAGCACGTCCTTCTAGTTCCAAGCCTTGTGAGCGAATTTCACCTACAGCGGTCCAAGGAGACGCTCCATCAGGACGAACACCAACATTTTTCTTCTTAATCTGGAACAAAGAAGCAGAACCCGACAACATAGTCTCGTAAGAATCGTATTTGATCCCTAGCTCGACTTGTTCACCTGTTTCCGGTTCTAAGTTATTACCCGCAGCGTCCAGTTTTACGCTTGGCTCAAAGCTAGTTCCAAAGTTGGCAAATGGAGAGAGGCCATTTTCAAACTGGTACAACGCACCCAATCTGTACGAGAAATTTGTGTCGTCGGTGTCACTTTTGGTCGCAGCACCTCCCATCACAGATTTCTTAGTCGTCGTCTCTACTTTGTCGAAACGGCCACCAGCGATAAATACCCAGTTGTTAACCAACATTTGGTCTTGGAAGTAGAATCCAAGTTGGCTCATCTCGATGTCGCTGTTTTCGTAATATGTCTTAGTGAAGTCACCCGGATTTAACTTGTCATTGTTTGGGTTGTAGAGATTAAGGCTGTCAACGCCGACGAAATAGTCATAAGCGACATCACCTTCAACAGTTCGATAATCGACACCAAACAGCAAGTAATGGTTTAAAGCACCCGTCGTTACCAAACCAGAAAGTTGGTTATCAACCGAAATACCTTTTGAGCTTTCGTCAGTGCTGAAAGCAGAGCGGCTCAGCGTACCTGTTGTGGCATCAAATGCGTCGCTACTGGTACTTTCTTGATAAAAATCAGCCTGCATATAACGGAAGTTCTGCAAGAATGCCCAATTTGAGTTGAAGTCGTGGTTAAACTTGTAACCTGCGATGAAAAAGTCTCTTTCGATAGTGTTGTAGTTAACATCACCAGCGAACGTTGAAGGTGAAATCTTGCCTGACTTTATTGCAGCTAGAGGAACCGTTACGTTTTGTCCAAGTGCCGGATCTTTCTGATAATAAAGATTGAAGTTAATAAAGGTTTTATCAGATAGATACCAGTCAATAGAAGGTGCAATCAAGTAACGTTCTTCTTCCACACCATCGACTTGCGTATCTTGCTTGCGGCCAAGCGCAACCAAACGATACGCCACGTTGTCACTCAATGCGCCAGTTGTATCAATTGATGCTTCAACAAGGTTGTTCAAACCTGTCGCTAAACCTACGGTTGTCGACTCTTCAAATTGAGGTGACTTGGCAATGATATTAACCATACCGCCAGGAGGCATTGTGCCGTAAAGAACCGATGTAGGTCCTTTGAAGATCTCTAAACGCTCCATTGCGATAGCATCGATCTGCGGTTTCACGTTCCATCCTGGAAGAGTTGGAAGCATCATGCCATCGTAGTAGTTGTCTGAAGAACTAAAACCACGAATGTTCACCCAATCCGTTAGAACAACCGCACCACCTTTCGTTTCGGTAGAAACACCTGGAGCATAACGTAGTGCCTGCATTACAGACTTCACACCACGCTGCTCTAACTGCTCGCCTTCTATCACATTTAAAGTTTGCGGCGTCTCTTCTGGAGCCAAAACGGTCTTAGTCGCCGTATTACGATACGCCTTACCTAGGATCGTTACTGTTTCTACATCTTGCTCAGAGTTTGTTTTCGACTCTTCTGCATATGCTGTGGCAGATAAAGCACTAACGAGCGCGATAGTTATTGCGGAATACTTGAAATGAGTGTGGGTGTTCATGAGTCCCTCAGATACCAATGCTTAAGTTAAATAATAATAAATCTCATTTGCATTGTATGTATCTGGCAGCGTGATAATTAACAATTTGGTGCAAATATCTATAAAAAAGGGTCAATTGCTTACGAAAAAAGCAATTGACCCTTATATAAATACGGTCAAATGATGGATTACCCATAAACAGGACAAGGTCAATTAGGCTCTTACTATTGGAACCCAATACTCCATCTCAGCGTCTTGTGACTGTGATTGATAGTCCTTTGGATACACTTCCAATTCATAACCATCAATCCCTCGATAACCTGAAGCTGGAAGCCAATTTAGAACAAACCATGACAGTGTTTTAGGTAAACCTTGGATAGGCCCTTTATGTTTGACTACTGCATAGGTCTGTTTCGGCACAGTAAGCACTTCTAGTTTTTCTGAAACCACGCTAGGAAGAGTTGGCATAGAGACTTGTTCATCCAATACGACACCAGCCCAATATTTAAGGTTAGTACCATCAAAATTCGCTTGAGTGATATCTACAACCCCAATAAAGCGCAGGTCTTGTTCTTTTGGTAACACCACTTCTTGCTCGAGATGTGCCCACAACTGTGGAACTTTTTGAGCAAAGTCCTGCGTAAGAGAAAACAAGCCACTGATTTCTGTGCTCATGCCTTTAATCAAAAAGGCATCACGCTCATCAATTTTTACCTCAACAAAACGAGCACCACTCTCTTCTTCTAGAGCAGTAGAGAAATCCGAAACCTCGATAGGTTTCTTCAAGCCAACCCTTTTACCACTTTTTCGATATTGGCTAGGGCTAATCTCAAACATCTGCTTAAACGCCCGACTAAAGCTAATTTCTGAGTTGAAGCCCAGAGCAATCGCAATATCAATCACTCTTTGATCATCATCCAACAGCAGTTCAGCGGCTCTACTTAATTTGAGCTCTCGGACATAGTTCGCCACTGTCATCCCCGTCTCCGACTGAAAAACGCGCTGCAACTGCCAACGAGACCAACAGCTCTGGGTCGCTATCTCTTCTAAAGAAAGTTGGCTACTAAGGTTAGTGTGAATAAAACCTAGAACCTTACTAATTCGCTCAAATGCAGGGGTATTCTTATTCAACGTTTATACTTCTTCGTCTTGAGTGGGTGATAGATCGATAAATAACATTCACTTTACAAATATTAGTATCATTTAACTCTATTCTGGTCACGTATCGTTTGTTGTTCTGCCTTAAAAATCCATTTCAAACGACATCAATGCACCAATTTGTATGGTGAAGTGTGCATCGTTTAGTTATGATAACGAAATTGATTATCATTTATACCAATCTTATGCTGGCCCAGATTCACGATATTGTTACCCGTAAAAAAGCCCCTCCTCTTCATCAAAAAGTATTTTCGCTTTCAAAAGAAATTACTCCTTTCTTAAAAGGTAGCTTCGGGCCCATCTACGGCAAAAGCATTGTGATCAGCAATCCAGGTAGCCATATCGAGATCAAACGTGTTTATGATAGCTTGGCAAAAAACCATCCGGAAGCAGGAAATCCATATTGGTTAACTCGCACTTGGGATCTACTCAGCTGGCAACCGATATACGTCAGCTTTATTTCCATTTATGCGTTGCACTCACTGCCTGATATTCAAAATATTGGTCAGTCGCGTTTAAAAGGATTTATCACTGGCTACCGCTTCGGCACTGATGCGCACAAACATGGAACGCCGGAAGAGTTAATCCCAGAAGCAGGAAAAGCGCTGCTGGCCTTAGCTGAGTTCTATAGAGAACAAATTAATACTTGGACACGCATTCGCCCAGGCTTTACTCAGCATTTGTTAGCAGACCATCTTCTGGCAGCACTCATAAAGGTTCAACGTCACCACAATGAATTCAGTAACGAGTACATTCTTGAACAAGCGAAACTATGGCTAGAAGCATGTGAACTCCCACTCCGCCACTTAACCAGCCTCAAAACGGATCCTGAAACGGGCATGTTAAAGTTGGTTAGAACCAGCTGTTGTCTGGTCTATAAATGTGATTCTCGTAAACTGTGTGATGATTGTCCCCGACACCCAGACAACAAACGCCAAACAACTAAACCGACAAGATAAAAGACGACGTTGACGTTGAGTATCTACCCTAACAAAGGTTATTTATGTTCCAGCTCTCTAATATTGAAGTGATTCGTGATGATCGAACCATTTTACAAGTGCCTAACTTAACGATCCCCACCGATAAACTCACAGTGGTACTCGGTCATAATGGCTCGGGAAAATCAACGTTGGTAAATTTATTGTCCGGTCAGGTGCAAGCAGAACAGGGAGAAGTAAAGCTCGACAACACCTCGTTGAGCTCGCTCAAAAGTAAAGATCTCGCCAAACGCATCGCTTATTTGCCACAAAAGCTTCCTACTTCAGCTGGCCTAACAGTTTCTGAGTTGGTTCGATTGGGACGATTCCCTTGGCGTGGTGCCTTTGGACGATGGAATCAAGAAGATACCGCGATCATTGAACAAGCGATGAAACGCACTGGCGTAGATCAGTTTTCAAGTGCGTTGGCCGATGAGCTATCTGGTGGTGAACGCCAGCGAGCTTGGGTATCAATGCTACTTGCTCAACAATCCCCACTGTTGATTCTCGATGAGCCAACATCGGCACTCGACGTTCATCACCAATTTCAGTTAATGAGTTTACTTGCGGAGCTCAATCGAAATGAAGGTGTGGGTATCATAGTCATTCTTCATGATCTGAATTTGGCACTGCGTTACGCAACTCACATTATCGCTCTAAAGCAGGGAGAGATTGCCTTTGAAGGTGGCACCGATACCTTATTGAGTGAGAAAACACTCTCAGAGTTGTATGAATCACCCATCAAACTAATCGATCATCCTGTTCCAGCGGATACATTGGCGAGTCAAAAAGTAGCCGTTGTGTGTGAATAATCGAACGAGACCAACTTTGTAGCAGGCTAAGTATTTGCCTGCTGCGCTTCTGGGCTATTAAAACCACGAGTGATATTAAACAGTGTAATTAACGTAAACACAGCGATCACAATCGACAGATGCCAAGCTTCTCCTAAACCCAGTTTAACCAATCCCATACTCACCAGTGACGACACCACCATCTGCCCTCCTCCAGACATAGCTGCAGCCGCACCTGCATTCTTTTTGTATGGAAGCATCACTAGGGCTTGAGCACATGGCAATGCAATACCGTTTCCAAGAATCATCAATAACTGTCCGAGCATTAGGTACATCGGCTCTAGCGGACACACAAACAGCCAGACAGCCGCGCAGGTATGAAGAACAGGCGTAATCAACAGAGTTTTCTTACTGCCTAAGATAGGTCGAATCCGACTACACAAACTGGTCCCGCCTAACATACCTAATGCCGGTATCACCGCCCACATTGCGTATTGATCCGACGTCATGCCAATTTGGTTCTGCATGATAAATGGCATCACTGAAACAGTTGTGATCATCAAACTGAAGTTAAGCCAACCTATGCTGGCAAAACTGATGAAATATCGCGAACTCAGTAACTCTTTGTACTGGATGGTCATTCGTTTTGGTGAAGGAATCTTCGAAAACTGGCTAACCGTCTCTTTGAAACGAAAAGCAATCACAAACCACACCAAGCTCACGTAGCCAAGCAGCGAGATGAACACCATACTCCAGCCAAAGTGGAAGTTAATAAAACCGCCGATTATTGGCGCAATTAGAGGTGTAATTGATGCCACCATAGCAATATAAGACATTGCGATGGGTAGCTCTGAACCCGAATATCTATCTCGTGTTGTCGCTCTAGCTAATACAGCACAACAACCCGTACCCAGACCTTGCAGGAAGCGACCAAGCACCATATTCGAGAATGAGTGACTCAGGAAAATGATCACTAGTAGTCCCATCAAGGCAATCAAAAGACCGGTCAATAACACTTTTTTGCGCCCTAACGCATCGGAGATAGGGCCATATAAAAACTGCGAGGGTCCAAAGCCAAGTAGATAGATACTCACCAAAAGCTGAGCCTGCTCCAGTGAAACATCAAAGTCTTTGGCAATCCAAGGTAGTGATGGAAACACCAAGCCCATGCTAAGTTGACCAACACTGATGATCAGACAAGCGAGCAAGATAGTTTTAAATTCAAAACTGGACTTCATGGTTGCACAACCTAATTTTGATGAGTGTTACTAGAGCGATAGAAACAATGCTTGCATAACAAGCCACCGTATCAGCATGCTTGTTAAGCATCGTGAGGAAAGACGAGATAACATACGCCACATGGTTTATTCATACAATACTATTTACATTTATTTTCGAAATAGTCACTTTTCATGAGCAATAGTAACGCTACACTAAAAGACAAGGGATTGTTTGGAGAGACTGTATGAGATTAAGTCATTGTATTACAGCGGCTTTAAGCCTAGCTGTTGCGTTACCCAGCCAAGCGCTTCAAGTTGAGAAGATCACCGATGGATTATTGATTCCTTGGGGGCTTACGTACGTTGATGACAATACAATGTTAGTGACTGAACGAGAAGGCGTGATCAAACAGGTTAATCTCAAAACTGGCGAACAAGAGACTCTTTTTCGTCTGCCTGATGTTTGGGCTAAAGGTCAAGGTGGCGCCTTAGATATCGCCCTATCGCCATTTGAACAAAACAAAATTTACGTCACCTACAGTAAAAAGCAACAAGGTGATGCCGTCACTGCTCTCGCAAGTGCGACCTATAACGGAACGCAGATTACCGACTGGCAAGATGTCTTCGTCTCTCAATCCCTAACAGATACAGGTCGTCACTTTGGTAGCCGCATTACTTTCGATAGCAACAGTCTCTACTTCTCCATTGGTGATCGTGGTGAGCGGGACAACGGCCAAGACACGCAAACCCACGCCGGTTCTATTTTACGACTAACGCCTGACGGGCAGGTACCCAAAAACAATCCTTTTGTGAAAAACAAAAACGTACTTAATGAGATTTGGAGTTACGGCCATCGAAACCCACAAGGTCTTTTTTATGATAAAAAAACTAAGAAGCTTTGGTCGATTGAGCATGGGCCGCGTGGTGGTGATGAGATCAATCTGATTAAGAAAGGTGCAAACTATGGTTGGCCAGTGACTTCCCATGGCAAAGAGTATTGGGGCCCAATTAAAGTTGGCGAAGCAGAAACGAAGAAAGGCATTGAGTCACCTGTAAAGGTTTATATTCCCTCTATCGCTCCGGGCAGTTTAGTACTTTATCGAGGAGAGAAATTCCCTGAGCTTGATGGCAAGCTACTTTCGGGTGCGTTGAAGCTCGCTCATATTAATGTTGTTACCCTGAATAAGAAAAACCAGGCCGTAGCTGAAGAACGATTGTTTGAAGATATGGGAGAGAGAGTCCGTGATATTGAAGTCACGCCAGAAGGTGATATCTATTTCAGTACCGACAATGGGAATTTGTATCGCATAACCCATTAAGCAGAGACTCCCAAGGTTGGGTATTGCAGTCGTTTGGGTGTGATACCTGCCTTAAAAACCCGTTTAGAGACGGGGCGGTAATCAATCAATTGTTCGAATGAGTCTCGTTTCTATATTTGTTTTACGCCTCACATTTCACATCCATTATTGATATTAATAATTGTTGAATTAGTGCTTTGACTCCAGTTTTTTGCCAAAAATCACACCTATCTGTCACAAAAAGTACAACAAAACACCATACCATTGTAACTACATGATATCTAAGGGATGGAAAGTTTGACTGTCCCCAAAGTTCTGCAACCTTTAGCACAATATCCCATTGACACCTACCCTGTTTGATTTAGACTCGATTTCGGCTAGAAAGAAAGTTCTTTGTATATAAACATATCGTCGGATTACTAGTAACCCCCCGTTGTGTTGTACGCAATAGCAATAAACTTTTCCACGCTATCGGTGCCGCAATAGGCTCAAATAAAAAATAATTTAGGATATCATCATGTCTAACACAGTTACTGGTACAGTAAAATGGTTCAACGAAACTAAAGGTTTCGGCTTCATCCAACAAGAGAACGGTCCAGACGTATTTGCACACTTCTCTGCAATCGTTGGTGACGGCTTCAAAACTCTTGCTGAAGGCCAAAAAGTTGAGTTCGTAGTATCTCAAGGTCAAAAAGGTCCTCAAGCAGACAGCATCAAAGTAATCTAATTGATCGCTTAACGCATTCCTAAAATAGCCAGCCGACGCTGGCTATTTTTTTACCCAAAATTCATCCAGTTAAGGTAAGATAGAGGTCAATTTATAATACAAGACTGCGCTAATGGCTCTTAAACCTACAATCTACAAATTTCGTATCTCACTCACTGACATGAATCGAGACTACTACGACTCATTCAACCTCACTATCGCACAACACCCTTCTGAGACAGAGCAACGCATGATGGCGCGTATCATGGCGTTTTGTATCAATGCATCGCCAGAGCTTCAATTCACCAAAGGCTTGTCGACTATTGAAGAACCAGACCTTTGGCAAAAGTCTCTTGATGATCAGATCTTAGAGTGGATCGATGTCGGTGAACCGGATCCAGAGCGCGTTAAAAAAGCCACTCGCTTAGCAAAGTCAGTCAAAGTATTTAGCTTTAACACCAAATCAAATGTTTGGTGGGAACAAAATCGCGGTAAGTTTGGTTACTTGGACGCTCAAATTGTTCGTCTGAGCAATGAAGGCATCGAGCAAATGGCGGAAATGACAGAACGTACAATGGATCTGTCAGTGATGTTAACGGGCAATTCAGCCTTTGTGAACAGTGATACCGAGTCAGCTGAAGTGACTTGGGAAGAATTACAAAGTAACGAATAGCACCAGCACGATGAGTAAACTCGAACACTGTTTATCAGAAGCAGGTTTTGAACAGATCCAAGCCTTAAAAATTGGGTTTGAGCAGGAATCGAAAGACTTTATCCAGAGTAATCAGTCTTTGTTCAAGCACGCGTGTGAAAACAAACCTGACAACTCCAGTATTCAAACTCTGCTTGGCTTGCTGACAAAAACGCACATCGATGCGAGCTATGAATTTAGTTCTGATAAAGATGCCAGCGAAGCTATGCAGCAAGTGCTGGAAGAGACCGTTGGCCAAGAGCATAGTCAGAAATTTAGCCACTCAAGTTCAAAGAAGCTGCAATTCATCACTCACCTATGGCTATTTGTTCAAGGCCGCATGGGTATGGATTATAGCCTAGCGAACGATCACGCCGCCGCGACAGCTTCCCTACTTTGTCGAATCGTAAAACAAACAGAGGATGAGATTCGTGTCTCGTTTATGGGTAGCTTCTACGACGGCTTGAGTATCTATCAAGATCAGAATAAGCCATCAGGTTTAATTCATAACCTCAAGCGTTTGTTTAACCTGTCTTAATCGCTTCTACTCTTATAAATATTGCGCTTTGCTACCTGTAGAGCGCTTTTATTCGCATTCATTACCTTCGCAAGAGATTCCCTACTACGCTCGTTCCTCGCTCTAGGGAATGACGACAGTTATTTAAACGCGACAGCACACCAATCTACCTCCGAAGCTCAATCCGTCATCCTCGAGAAGGAGGAACGACTGAGTCGGGGATCTCATACCAAGTCGAAAAGTCACACAGATTCCCTATTACGCTCGTCCCTCGCTTTAGGGAATGACGAAAGTTATTAAGACACGACAGCATATCGAACAGCCACTGGAACTCTAACCCGTCATTCCCGAGAAGGAGGGACGACTGAGTCGGGGATTTATCGCCAGCACAAACACACATATGTTTAAAGAAACTCCCCATGACGCTTGCTGTCGCGTTAGGCAATGGTGCGAATCAGATACAAAAAAGCCCCGCAGAATGCGAGGCTTCGAATGTTTCTTGTCGATTTAAATAGTGAAATCGAACTTATCTAATCAATCGTAGATTAGCGTAGACCGTGCAAGAACTCATGACGAGTTGCTGGGTTTGACTTGAAAATACCGCCCAGTGCCGTTGTGGTCGTTTCACTCGTTGCATCCATAACACCACGAGACTTCACGCAGTAGTGAACTGCATCCATTGTTACCGCAACATCATCCGTCTCAAGCAGAGTTTGAAGTGCAACAAGAATTTGCTGAGTCATGCGCTCCTGAACTTGTGGGCGCTGAGCAAAGAAGCGAACAATACGGTTGATCTTAGAAAGACCAATGATTTTACCACGAGGAATATAAGCAACCGCCGTTTTGCCATCGATAGTTACTAGGTGGTGTTCGCACGTGCTGGTTACTGTGATGTCTTTCACACGTACCATTTCACGAACGCCCATCTTATTTTCGATCACGGTGATTTTAGGGAAGTTGGCGTAATCCAAACCAGAGAAAATTTCATCGACATACATTTTAGCAATACGATGCGGTGTTTCTTCCAAGCTGTCATCGGTTAAATCAAGTTCTAGAAGAGTCAGAATCTCACGCATATGGTGTTCGATTCGTTCCTTTTTCTCTTCACGGCTTACCTGATTCGGGCTCATTGGTGTTTCTAACCCGCGGCTCGCTAGCGCATCTTTAACCAACTTCGCTGATTCGCTAAGACCTGACATTGAACTTCCTCTTCTATTACCCCTTTTGGATGGCAGACAAGGATACTCGGAATTTTGAATAATTACACCCATATTTTAAGGGAGGTCATTATTTACGGGCCTCAAACTATGCTAAAGTGGCATCAATTTCGTTGATACCGATGTACCAACAAACAAATCAAAATAATAACGATCAAAGGAATTCAATTATGGGCTGTTGCGACGCTCCGGGCTTAATGCCAATTGAAGAAGCACTTGATAAGCTGCTATCACCAATTACACCAATTCAAGACACACTATCACTGCCGTTGGCGGATGCTCTAGGTTACGTTCTTGCTGAAGATATTCTCTCACCTATTTTTGTTCCTCCTTTTGATAACTCAGCAATGGACGGTTATGCCCTTCGTCTAGCAGACCTAGAAAACGGCAATACACTCCCACTCGCAGGTAAATCATTCGCAGGTCAGCCTTTTGAAGGCGAATGGCCACAAAACACCTGTGTGCGCATCATGACTGGCGCTAAAATTCCAGAAGGTTGCGATGCGGTCATCATGCAAGAAAATACGCGTGAAACCGAAAACGGCATCGAGATTCAGCAAACTGACATCAAGCCGAACAACAACATTCGTCCAACGGGTGACGACATCAAGCAAGGAGACGTTGTGCTGAGTAAAGGCGAACGTCTGACACCTCGTGACATTCCAATGATCGCGTCTCTGGGTATTAGCCACATTCAAGTGCTGCGCAAACCTAAGGTTGCTTTCTTCTCTACTGGTGACGAGCTTAAGCCTTTAGGTCAACCACTAGAAGATGGTCAGATCTACGACAGCAACCGCTACGGCATTAAGCCTCTGATTGAAGCCTTCGGCTGTGAAGCCATTGATTTAGGCATCATTCCTGACTGCCCTGCTACGCTTAAGCAAACATTCGAAAAAGCGCAAGAGCTCGCTGATGTTGTCGTGACTTCTGGTGGCGTGAGTGTTGGTGAAGCGGACTACACCAAAGACATTCTTGAAGAACTTGGTCAGATTGGTTTTTGGAAACTCGCAATCAAACCGGGTAAGCCTTTTGCGTTTGGCGAACTAGAGAACGCTTGGTTCTGTGGTCTTCCGGGCAATCCAGTATCCGCAGTTCTGACTATGTACGTACTCGTACAACCGATGCTCGCTAAATTGGCCGGCAACACAGCGTGGAAGGCACCTGAATCTATTCCAGCGACAACGCGTTCAGCATTTAAAAAAGCACCGGGTCGTACCGACTATCAACGTGGTATCTACACCATCGAAAATGGTCAGTTTGTCGTCGAAACAACCGGTAACCAAAGCTCAGGCGCGTTCCGCTCGATGAGCCTTGCGAACTGCTTTGTGGTACTTGAACGTGAGCGCGGTCGTGTCGAAGCAGGTGAAGCTGTTCAAATCCAACTGTTTAATTCAACACTCTACTAACGAGGCTTGTTAATGGAAATTCTGTCTGATGCGGAGATGCTTCGCTACAACCGCCAGATCATTCTTAAACAGTTCGATTTTGAGGGACAAGAAGCCCTCAAGCAAAGCTCCATTGTTGTGTTGGGCGCAGGCGGCTTAGGCTGTGCAGCGTCCCAATATCTGGCCACAGCGGGTATTGGCAAGCTCACGCTCATTGATGATGACGTAGTAGAGCTATCTAACTTGCAAAGGCAAGTGTTGCATACCGATGCTGACGTCGGAAAGAAAAAGGTCGAATCGGCAGCTGAATCACTCAAACTGCTGAATCCTCATTTGACTGTAGAGACAGTCGACCGACGTCTGTCAGACGATGAACTCAGTAATCTGATTAGATCACACACATTGGTGCTGGATGCATGTGATAACGTAGAGACACGTAATCAACTCAATCGATTATGCTACCAAGCGAAGGTTCCATTAGTCTCTGGAGCAGCAATTCGTATGGAAGGTCAAATCAGTGTATTTACCTACCAAGACGAAAATGCTCCTTGCTATCAATGCTTAAGTGCACTGTTCGGTTCTGCTGCGCTTAGCTGCGTTGAGGCTGGCGTTATGGCACCTGTTGTAGGTATGGTCGGCGCTGCACAGGCTCTAGAAGCCATTAAAGTAATAGCGCAATTTGGCTCTCCGAAAGAAGGTAAACTTCTTATCTTAGATGCGATGTCACACAGTTGGCGTGAAATGAAATTAATGAAAATGCCAACTTGCACAGTGTGTGGCGAATCCAAGTAAACATCGCACTGTACTGTCTCGTTCTAAAACACGTTTATTAGAGCCTCACTCCTTGGATTGAGGCTCTTTTTCTATCCGCTTCCACTTATTTTCATTTTGAAAACTCTCTTCGCTACTTGGCTTATTTCGACGCCAATTCAATTCTCATTTTGAGAAAACTAAGAGACAGAAACATAAAACCAATAAATACAACAACTTAAAAATGGCATAAGAATTGATACTCATACAGTATCTTCCATTACAAGGATGTTGATATGAGAATCCCAACGTTAAGTTTGCTACTCGGTGCCCCGCTTCTAGCTCAAGCCGCGCCATTCGACACTTGCCCAAGCAAGGCATACCTATTTCAATCAACGCCAGTTCAAGTATATGGCGTCAATCTAGTCACAGGGTCTACAACGCTGTTGCAATCAGACACAGGCATGAACGCCAATATTAATGGTGTCGGTTTTAGCTTTGATGACCGCTATATCTACGGTTACGACACTACTAACAAACGCATCGTAAGACTGGGATCTAATTTCCAAGCTGAAGTCGTTAATACCAGCGGTTTACCAACCGACCACACCTTTTATGTTGGCGATGTTTATAACAGTACTTACTATCTATATCGCACTGGCAAAGGACTGTTCACAATCGACTTAACGCCGCTCGCGTCAGACCCCAACGCAGTCTTACCTGTTGTAAAAGTGTCTGATATAGCCACGGTTAAGCTCACTGACTTCGCATTCCACCCAAGTGACGGCAAGCTTTACGGAATCGATAACAACTCAGGGGTGCTCTACTCCTTCGACCCAACCACTGGCGCCACAACCTCAATTGGTGATACCGGGGAAACGGGTACGTTTGGTGCGGGCTATTTCGATGTTAACGGTAACTACTACGTATCACGTAACCAAGACGGTAAAATCTACCGTGTGAATCTATCTCCAGATAACGCGGCCAATATTGTTGCAGGTATCGTTCCTGCCGTTGAGTTTGTATCTAACGGCCCTAGCTCTAATCAGAATGATGGTGCTCGTTGTGCAAACGCTCCTGTTATTGACGAAGACTCCAACATCGATTTTGGTGATGCACCAGACAGCTATCTAACACTGCTTAATAGCAACGGCCCGCGACATGAGCTCGATGGTGTGACTTGGCTCGGCAGTGAAGCCCCAGATGGCGAGCAAGACGGTTTTGTATCTCCACAGTCCGATGAGACAACCGGTATAGATGATGAGTGGACCAACGGCGGTATCGGCTTTGTTACTGCGCTTGAGGCTGGGCTTGATTCTAAAGTGATGGTTGAAGCGTCAACCACGGGTTATCTGTCTGCTTGGATAGATTGGAACCAAGATGGTAGCTTTGATGGTGAGAACGAAAAAGTGTTCGCTGACTATCAACTATCTGCTGGTGAAAACGAGCTTTTCCTCAACGTCGACGTTAACGCCTTAACCGGTACGACGTGGGCTAGGTTCCGTTTCAGTCAACAGACCAACCTCGAGTATTACGGCGGCTCAACGTCCGGTGAAGTTGTTGATATTCAAGTCGATGTACTAAATGACGGTGCTACCGCTCGTTACTTCCCAAGCGCATCGGGTTACGCCACTCTCGCGTATGAAGATAACTGGCCTTACAAAGCTGACTACGACATGAATGATGCCGTACTTCGTTACCGAATCACGGAGATCTTAAAAGATGGCAAAGTCGTCAAATCAACGATTGATGGTCGTCTGGTGGCTGTCGGCGCGGACTACCTTAATGGCTTTGCGGTTCGCCTTCCGAACTTAGCGCCAAGCTCTGTCAACACTGGTAACTCTTACATGAAAGAGAATGGTGTGTTCACGTCTCTCAATATGGAAAGCGGTCGCAGTGAAGCCATTTTTGTTGTCGCTGAGAACCTGACTGAAAAAATCGCTACCAGTTGTGATTTCTATCGTACACAAAATGGTTGTAAAGACGATGAACAATTTGCTTTCCAAATTGGTATTTCATTAGACGGTGAAGGCGTTGACACTAGTGCTTGGACAGATATGCCGTACGACCCATTCATCTTTGCGACTCCTGGTCACTACCACGGTCCAAACTTACCGTTACACCCAGGTCGTAGTTGGGAAGTCCACTTGGCTGATCAAGCACCAACTGAAGCCTTCGACAGTGCAAACCTATTCGAGACTGGCCTAGGTGTTGATGACAGTAGTCCAAGTGAGGGCAAGTACTTCAAAACAGCAGAGAATCACCCTTGGGCATTAATGATTACGTCAACAGCCGAGTGGGAATGGCCACAAGAACGTGTAGACATCGTAACGGCATACCCACAATTCAAGACGTTTGCAGAGTCTGGCGGCGAAGATGCGACAACTTGGTTCCAGTCACCTGAAGCCGGCCAATGTTATGACTTGAGCTCAGAGGAGTAATCATGATGAATACGCAAATGAAATCCTCAAAACCATATACTAACGGTAGTAACACTGAGTCGTCAGCACTACAGGAAACACCAACAAAAGGATGCAGAGCCATGGTTAAACAAGCTTCGTTAATTTCACTGCTCGCTAGTACCACTTTGATCTTTGGTTGTGGTGGAGGTGGCGGCGGAGGTGGCGGTTCAACGGCTGCACCCGCTCCAGCAGTGGCAAGCACGATGTCCGACTTAACCGTACCCGATGGTTTTGACTACAACCCGGTAGAACAGCACGACCTTAATATCGATATCAGTCATATATCAACTAACCGTTCATTCGTATCTGTATATAGCCGCTATTCTGAACGCAGTGACGCGACTTTTAAGCCAGACTATTCAAGCAGATTGCTGGCTGGCTCTTTGAACAATGGGCAGTTTAATTCTTCATTTACCGCTCCAATCAGCGAGGAGAACATCCTGATTGAGATCTGGTTCTATGATGGTCAAGCGCCGCTTCAGCAAATTGTTTCATCCGATGTGATGCAAGTGACCTGGTAGATATTCGAGTAAATACAAGCGAGCCTATTTGGGCTCGCTTTTTGTTGTTAGTTGCCTCACGAACTCGCGCATCTTTATACTCAATTCGTTATAACTGGCGTATCTTAAAACTAACTGCACATAGTCTAGGAGCTCAAACAACTCTATGAAACAGCTAAAGTTGGCGTTTGTTATTCTAGGTTTGGGGGTTGTAGTTTTAGTGGCGTTGATTCAATTAACCACCCCTTCCTCCAACACTGTAGAAAAGCGGGCGACCGTCATGGCGAATACCCTTACCCAATCGCTTGATGGCCATCGTCGCTATCTGACTTTAAAACTTGATGATGAGCCAAGCTTTCGATTGTCAGTCCCAGCAACTATTGAATGCCCCATTGATTCTATAGTGATTGTTGATGCATTATTGAATCAATCAACCGGGCAACAAAGTTATAAATATCAGCGCTGTATTGCCGCAGACACCACCCAATAGCTTGCCCAAAGTTCACCTTTGTAGATATATCAATTCAAACAATAACAACACAGGAAGTGGAGTACTATGACTCAACCTCTGATCACACCCGCTCAGTTGAACGAGCTGTTAAAACAGCAAGACGTTATCCTTCTCGATGCCAGTATCGAATTTCAAATTCCGGGCGAAGCAGAAAAGATTACTGACCAATACATCCCTGGCTCGGTAAAATTCGACTACGACAAAGATTTCTGTGATAAGCATACCTTGCTTCCTCATATGTTTCCGACCGAGAAACACTTCAATGAACGTGCTCAAGCGCTTGGCATAAACAATAAGAGTACCGTCGTGGTGTATGACAACGCAGGCACTTTTGCTTCACCACGCGCTTGGTGGATGTTCTTAGCTATGGGGCATACCAATACTCTGATTCTGGATGGTGGTTTACCAGCGTGGGTCGAAAGTGGCTTTGAGACAGTTCCAAGTTACAGCACCGTTGATGCCCTTGGGGACTTTGAAGGAGTGCTAGATAAGAGTTACTTTATCGATGCAACTCAAGTCAACGACTACTCTAAAACGCAACAAGCCAATATTCTAGATGCACGCTCTCAAGCACGTTTCGACTCTAAAGTACCAGAGCCTCGACCTGGGTTGAGAAGCGGCCACATTCCACACTCTGTTTGCCTACCCTTCGCACAAGTTATGGAAAATGGGCGCTTAAAGTCAGAGCAAGAACTGAAAACAATCTTCAGCGGATTAGAGATACAACAACTGCCTATGGTTTTCAGCTGCGGCTCTGGTGTTACGGCTTGTATCATTCTTCTGGCTGCAAAAATTGCAGGGCACAACAACCCAATGAGTGTTTATGATGGTTCATGGACTGAATGGGGAGCAAACGAAGAATTGCCAATAGAGGTCACCCCAAAATAGAAATAACGGTAAGAATGTCACAATAAAAGGTCTAGACAACAAATAATTTTGATCGAAACAATACTGAGTCGCTATGTGTTTTGTTACTATACAACAGAATAAATACGGCGTTCTTTTTTACAATTTCGATTCAAGGTTTCTCAAAATTGGCCGTTACATGAGTGTTATCTAGACCCAAAGGCGTTGTATGGCTGTATTCAAAAAAAATATCTGGACGTTGTACGTATTGATCGTACTGCTGACTTTGATACTTTTTTCTGCGTTTGGGCTTATCAAATGGCAAACTAACCGAGACGACTTCACCCGCCAACAGCACATGCAGTTGGAGCTATTTTCGAACTCTATTGAATCGCTTCTAACTAGCCAAGAGGCGCTACTAGAAGTCGTCGGTCATCAATTACTCCAACAATCTGATTTTACTCGTACTGCAGCAATTCAAATTCGTCCTATCTTGGACAAACTGCTCGACACTCACCCGGCGATCGCCGCTTTTGGTTTGATCAATCCTAAAGGTGAATACTTAGCCGTTAGCTCAAATTTGATGCTGACTGAGCAGCGCAATCTTCTCGACTATGACTACACCCGTGACTCCTTTTTAGAGGCGATTGAAAGCCAAAAAATGGTGTTAGGTCGTACCTACTTCCAGGACTCCCTTGGCACACTGATCATCCCTATTCGTAAATCGATTTCCACCAACGGCACTGATGTCGCCGCGGTAATGACGGCAGGATTGAAACTTAACAGTACCATCCTATTTAAAAAGAACGTTAACACCGCTGAGTACAACAGCTTGAGCCTGCTGCGCGACGACCTTTATCGTCAGTTCTATTCAAAGGATGTGGTTTCACTACGAGCCTACTCTACTCCCGTTGACGCCAATATGGTCGAGCACATCGCCAAAAGCTTCGCCAAGTCGTACAACATAAAAATTCAAGACGCTAAAGAGAGTGGAAAGATCTACTCTGCGATCGTTGAACAAGAAGGCAATAACAGCATTGTCACCACTACGTACCTGAACGATTACAAACTTTGGGTTATCGGCACAACAGAACTTGCGTATGTAGATAAGGTTTTCTGGGAAGAGTTTAGCATCTACATTGCTGTGTTCTTGCTGCTACATGCTTGCTTTTACGCACTGGTTAAATCGATTTCCAAGAGTGAGCTTCGCACTCGTAAGCAGCTGATTTATCAAGCGAATCACGACCCATTAACCTCGCTACCGAATCGATTCTATATGCGCCAAAACATCAGTAAATGGCTTGATGATGAGAAACATCCGTTTACCTTGTTGTTTATTGATATCGACAACTTTAAGAGTGTGAACGACACTCATGGGCATGACTTTGGCGATAAGATCCTCAAGCAAATTGCGCTTCGCTTGAGCCGTTTCCAGTCACGCCTGAGCCTTGTTATTAGGGACTCAAGTGATGAGTTCTTATTCTTAACGCCCTTGACCAATGAGAGCGAATTGCACCGTTTGGCGGAAAGAATAATCGAGGTGTTATCGAAACCTTATGACGTAGACGAATCACAATTCCTATTAAGCTGTAGTATCGGTATTGCACAATTCCCGCAACACGGTACGGACCTCGATAGCCTTCTGCGTTCAGCCGACATATCAATGTACAAAGCAAAACAACAGCAGAACTCGTACAGCATGTTCACAGCTGAGATGCAGGAAACTCACTTGTATAAGATGAAGGTGGAACAAAAGCTAAGAGTCGCCGTTGAGAAACAGACACTCTTTATGGTGTTCCAGCCTCTCCTATGTGCAGATGGCAGTGTTCATGGTGTGGAAGCTCTGGTGCGCTGGATTGACGATGAACTAGGTTTTGTACCACCTGACGTATTCATCCCCGTGGCAGAAAAAACCGGGCTGATGCCAAGATTAGGCGCGTTCATCATTGAATCCAGTGTCCAACAGATTGCGCACCTACACCGAATTGAGATGTTTAAACTAGGTTTATCGATCAACATCTCTGTGCGTCAATTTATGCATGCTGCATTTGCAGAGCATCTATTTGCGACACTTGAAAAGTATCAATTCCCGAGTGACTACCTAACGCTGGAGATCACCGAAAACTTATTCATAGAAGACGTACAACAAGTGCGTCCTATCTTTGAATCGCTCAACGATATAGGCATTAAGATCTCACTGGATGATTTCGGTACAGGATACTCTTCTTTGAGTATGCTTAAGGCATTACCAATCTACGAACTGAAGATTGATAAGAGCTTTATCGAGAACATTAACTGCGATGCTCAATCTTTGACGATGGTTCAAAACATCATTGCCATCGGTAAAAACTTTGGCATGGTGGTATTGGCAGAAGGTGTCGAGACCAAAGAGCACTTCGATGTCCTAAAAGCTTGTCACTGTGATTTAATGCAGGGCTATTACTTCTCTCGTCCATTACCGTACGAAGAACTTAGCCAATATCTGAAGCACTATTCACCTTCGACAAAAGAAGAGTGTGAAGCATAAAAAATGGAAGCGTGTGCTTCCATTTTTTAATCTCATTGCCTAGCAAATCCAACCGAATCTCGCTAAATAACTAAACTCATTGGCAAATCAGTTATTTGGCACTCTCGCCTTTTTCGGCATATTTCATCTGCTCATCCAAGTTAAGAACGGTCAATGCGTTGCTTACGCTGGTTGCTATTACATCAACCACGCCAGTTCTTAGAGCCCCCAACAACGCGAGCGGTTTACTGTTCTCTGCAGCAATGGCAATCACCTCTGCAATCGGGCGAAACTCTTCCAATCCCAAGCCAATAACACGGTCACTCATTACTGTGTTTGCCGCTTTACCATGTACGTCAAAAAAGTCGTAGCCTGCGAAGTCACCGACGACACCTTGTAGTAAACGAGATTGAACTACCTCGCCTGCGGTAAACCAGCCTAAGTCAACCATGTAGCTGTTTTCACTCATGTCACCGATACCCACTAATG
Source organism: Vibrio sp. D420a (assembly GCF_030248625.1). Taxonomy (NCBI): domain Bacteria; kingdom Pseudomonadati; phylum Pseudomonadota; class Gammaproteobacteria; order Vibrionales; family Vibrionaceae; genus Vibrio; species Vibrio sp. D420a. The sequence goes on from NZ_JAHGAN010000002.1 coordinate 560,830, forward strand.
CCACATCGGCCTTTCGAGCGAGATCGAGTGTTTGCTTAACTGTGCTGTTTTCCATGAATGCGGTTTTTTGAGCCTTGTTCTCCGCATAGGCTGGAGCATACAGAGTTTCCGATGAACCACCGTACTTTTTCGCCAGCTGACGGCAAATGTGGTCGGCATTGAACATACCGCCTCTTGGGTGAATGCCTCCGATACCACACACGAACTTACAATCACGTGGGGTAATTACACCAGTGTGGTGTGCAACAGACGATACGTTGCGGCCTTGACCCACTGTCACTACCATGCCGTTTTTTAAGGTGCTGGTTAAATAGTTAGATACTAAGCCAGCTACTTGAAGACGTTGCTGCTCTTCGTTCGGCTGATCCAGAGCAACAAGTGCGCGCTTGACACCAAAGCGCTCAATTAAGCGTTGTTCTATTTTAGCGCTAAATACTGGGTGGTACTTTACTGTAATTTCTACGATACCTTCGTCTCGAGCTTGCTTGAGCATTCGACCAACCTTTGCACGAGAGATTGAGAACTTTTTCGATATCTCTTCCTGTGTCGCACCGTCTTGATAGTAGGCAACCGCCACTTCAGTGAGAAGATCAGTATTTTCTTCCGACACATCTTGAATATTCTTACTCATATACCACCCAACAACTATTTAACAATTTATTCACCTAAATAAGCAGCAAATGCCCGATAGCAAAGCAACTGTCGCATCAGTTTACACCATGAATATTTGTAATGGTAGAAAACAAATGCTCACAACAATCAATATCACCAAAGTGTAATTGAACTGCTCAATACACAACCATTAAACGTTTGCTTTCAGACCCCGTGTTTATTGGAGTAAATTATATTTGATTAAAGTCACTTTACTGCACTATTTGCCATTGACTTTGCCGTGAGATCGGATAAATATGGCTTCATCATTTACTCAGCCAACGAACATATGTTCGAAGCAAATGTTCGTCAGCTCGAAATTTTAAAATTAATGAACAACTGAACCAATGATTTGGTGATGAGAAGTTTATTAGCTAGCTTGCAAATGCCCACATCTCTCTTCACACGAGATGTTATGCGATAGATAGGATGATCAAAATGAGCAACAAATTAGAGCAACTTCGTAAACTAACGACAGTAGTAGCAGACACTGGTGAAATTGATGCAATCAAAAAGTACCAGCCAGAAGACGCAACAACTAACCCATCTCTGATTCTTAAAGCGGCTCAAATCGAAGAGTATGCGCCACTTATCGATGCTTCAATCGAATACGCTAAAGCACAAAGCGCTGATAAAGCACAACAAGTACAAGACACTTGTGACATGCTTGCAGTAAACATCGGTAAAGAAATCCTGAAAACAATCCCAGGCCGTATCTCTACTGAAGTTGATGCTCGTCTTTCTTACGACACTGAAGGCAGCGTTGCTAAAGCTCGTCAGCTAGTAAAAATGTACAACGATGCTGGCATCACTAACGATCGCATCCTAATCAAACTGGCTTCTACTTGGGAAGGTATCCGTGCTGCTGAAATCCTAGAGAAAGAAGGCATCAACTGTAACCTAACGCTTCTATTCTCATTCGCACAAGCTCGCGCATGTGCTGAAGCTGGCGTATTCCTAATCTCTCCATTCGTTGGTCGTATCATGGACTGGTACAAAGCGAAAGAAGGTCGTGACTTCGAAGCATCTGAGGATCCAGGCGTAATCTCAGTAACTGACATCTACAACTACTACAAAGAGCACGGCTACAACACTGTTGTTATGGGTGCAAGCTTCCGTAACATCGGCGAGATCCTAGAACTTGCTGGTTGTGACCGCCTAACTATCGCTCCTGCTCTTCTAGCTGAACTAGAAGCTGCTGAAGGTGACGTTGTAGAGAAGCTAGTTGACTCTAAAGGCTCTAAAGAGCGCCCTGCTCCAATGACTCACGCTGAGTTCCTATGGGAGCACAACCTAGACGCTATGGCAGTTGAGAAAGTTGCAGAAGGTATCCGCAACTTCGCAGTTGACCAAGGCAAACTAGAAGACATGATCGCAGCTAAGCTGTAATCACACAGAATTAAAAAAGGGGAACGTTTGCGTTCCCCTTTCAATTTCCAATTCCAATATTTAAACACTGGTAGTTATTATGGACCGTAAACATCTAGCTAATGCTATTCGTGCTCTAAGCATGGACGGCGTACAACAAGCAAACTCTGGCCACCCAGGCGCACCTATGGGTATGGCTGACATCGCTGAAGTTCTTTGGCGTGATCACCTAAACCACAACCCGTCAAACCCAGAGTGGGCTGACCGCGACCGTTTCGTTCTTTCAAACGGCCACGGCTCTATGCTGATTTACTCTCTGCTTCACCTAGCGGGCTACGAGCTATCAATCGAAGATCTTAAGAACTTCCGTCAACTGCACTCTAAGACTCCAGGTCACCCAGAGTACGGTTACGCACCGGGTATCGAAACAACAACTGGCCCTCTAGGTCAAGGTATCACTAACGCTGTTGGTATGGCGCTTGCTGAGAAAACTCTAGCAGCACAATTCAACAAAGAAGGCCACGACATCGTTGACCACTTCACTTATGCATTCATGGGTGACGGCTGTCTGATGGAAGGTATCTCTCACGAAGCATGTTCTCTAGCAGGCACGCTAGGTCTTGGTAAGCTTATCGCTTTCTGGGATGACAACGGCATCTCTATCGACGGTGAAGTTGAAGGTTGGTTCTCTGACGATACTCCTAAGCGTTTTGAAGCTTACGGCTGGCACGTAATCCCAGCAGTAGATGGCCACAACGCTGAAGCAATCAACGCAGCAATCGAAGCCGCTAAAGCGGACCCACGCCCTACTCTAATCTGTACTAAGACTATCATCGGTTTTGGTTCTCCAAACAAATCTGGTTCACACGACTGTCACGGTGCACCACTAGGCGCTGAAGAAATTGCAGCTACACGTAAAGAACTTGGTTGGGAGCACGGTCCTTTTGAAATTCCGTCGGAAGTCTACGCAGAGTGGGATGCGAAAGAAGCAGGCGCAGCTAAGGAAGCAGCGTGGAACGAGAAACTTGCAGCTTATGAAGCAGCACACCCTGAGTTGGCAGCTGAATTCAAACGCCGCGTAAACGGTGAACTTCCTGCACAGTGGGAAGATAAAGCAAACCAAATCATTGCTGATCTTCAAGCTAACCCAGCAAACATCGCATCACGTAAAGCGTCTCAAAACGCACTAGAAGCGTTCGGTGCTATGCTACCTGAATTCCTAGGCGGCTCTGCTGACCTTGCACCTTCTAACCTAACTATGTGGTCTGGTTCTAAGTCTGTTTCTGCTGAAGATCCAGCGGGTAACTACATCCACTACGGTGTACGTGAATTCGGTATGACAGCGATCATGAACGGTATCGCTCTGCACGGTGGTTTCGTACCATACGGCGCAACATTCCTGATGTTCATGGAATACGCTCGTAACGCAATGCGTATGGCTGCTCTGATGAAAGTTCAGAACATCCAAGTTTACACGCACGATTCTATCGGTCTTGGCGAAGATGGCCCAACTCACCAACCAGTTGAGCAAATGGCTTCTCTACGTCTAACTCCAAACATGAGCACATGGCGTCCATGTGACCAAGTTGAGTCTGCAGTCGCTTGGAAACTGGCTATCGAACGTAAAGACGGCCCAACGTCTCTAATCTTCTCTCGTCAAAACCTTGCACAGCAAGAGCGTAGCGAAGAGCAAGTAGCTAACATCGCGAAGGGTGGTTACATCCTGAAAGATTGTGAAGGTAAGCCAGAGCTAATCCTTATCGCTACAGGTTCTGAAGTTGAGCTAGCGGTTAACGCTGCAGCTGAACTGACAGCTGAAGGTAAGAAGGTACGCGTAGTATCTATGCCTGCAACTGACGCATTCGACAAACAAGACGCTGAGTACCGTGAATCTGTACTTCCATCTGACGTAACAGCTCGTATCGCTGTAGAAGCTGGCATCGCTGACTTCTGGTACAAGTACGTTGGCTTCGGTGGCAAGATCATCGGTATGACAACATTCGGCGAGTCTGCACCAGCAGGTGAGCTATTCAAGATGTTCGGTTTCACTACTGAAAACGTAGTAAACACAGCGAAAGAGCTTCTAGCTTAATCTCTGCATCTCGAAACTAAAATGCCCCGCTCGTTGAGCGGGGCATTTTTTATTGGATCTCTTCAACATTGACTTCAGTACTGAACTTTACGGTTTTGGTCGACACTGAAGTATGAAACTTTCTAATGTTCTTATCCTGATGCAGCACCCTTTCAATAAAGCGCTCATAGGCTTGAATGTCGGGTACTGAAACAATGATCAGGAAGTCATAGCTTCCGGTGATCTGATAACACTGTGTGACTTCAGGAGCCTGCTCAATTGAACGCCTAAATACACTGTAGATATCCCCTCTATCGCGTTCCATCTCGACGGATACTATCAGCGTCATTTTGTTTCCTGCCAATGCTGGGTTAATCAGCGCGACGTCACCAACAATGATCTTGCCTTCTCTAAGTCTCTTAACACGCTTCAAGCAAGCGGGTGGAGACAGCCCAACGGCTTCGGCCAGATCGATATTGGCAATTCGATTGTTCTTTTGCAAAAGGCTCAAGATACTTCTATCAATTCGATCTATTTCCATATATTTCTCCACACCCAGAATTTGCGAAATAAATTTATCACTTATCGATAAATAAAAAATAATTAGCTCAATTCAACTCTAAACTGGTTAATCATATTTCTTATGAATATCTTACCATTCATCCTATCAGTTGTAATGAAAAGGATGAAACAATGAGAAAGTTCCAAAATTTCTTCTCCGAGCTTTGGCGCGAAATATTTGATGTAACTTGGACACTATACAAGTTGATGATCCCAATCATCATTATCATCAAAATCGTTGAAGAGATGGGCGGCATCACGCTACTGAGCGAATGGCTAAGCCCCTTAATGAGCTTTGTCGGTTTACCTAGCGAGATGGGGTTGGTATGGGCTACAACCCTTCTAACGAACATTTATGCAGGCTTATTGGTCTTCATGAACACCAATGCTGAACTCAGTGTCGCACAAGTATCGGTATTAGGTTCATTAATGTTGATTGCACACTCACTGCCGATTGAAGCCGCCGTCGCTAAACGAGCGGGTGTGAGTGTCTTTGCGACTATGGTACTAAGGCTCGGTGGCGGCTTATTGTTTGCTTGGATACTTCACCAAATTTATACATGGGGTGGTCTACTAGAACAAACGGCACAAGTAATATGGGCCCCAGACTTAAACAGCGAGCAGACTTATCTTGAGTGGGCTTGGAGCCAAGTCGAAAGCCTGTTTATGATTTTCATCATCATCGCTGTGCTGTTGTTTACACTTAAAGTGCTAAAGATGTTAGGTATCGAAAAGCTAATCGCCATTGCACTGCGTCCCGTTCTGCGAGTGTTGGGTATAAGCCCTGAAGCGACCAATATGACTATCGTCGGCATGACTCTAGGAATATCTTTTGGTGGAGGCTTATTGATCAATGAAGCAAATAAAGGACATATCCCCGCACGAGATATCTTTACAGCAATCATGCTGTTGAATCTGGTCCACAGTATGATCGAAGACACGATTCTTATTATGTTAATTGGCGCGGATTTCATCACTATTTTCTGGGGCCGGCTGTTGTTTGGCTTAATCGTGGTTGCACTGATCTCCCACGCACTCAAACGCATCAGTGACGTCACGTGTGAAAAGTATCTCTACAAGAGCCTCAATGGCTAGGCAAGAGCTAAGAAACTAAAAAAGAAAAGCCCCGCGAGTGCGGGGCTTCATATTCTATGTGGTCCAATTGCTAGCGTTACTTCTCTTCAAAACGCTGCGCAAGTAGATGGAACTCCCCGACTTGATTCTTTAGATCGTTTGAGTTCTCTTTAACTGAATGTGTCGCCGCTTGGTTTTGTTCCGCCGTAGAAGCGATTGACTGAATATGCAGGTTTACATCGCTAGTCAACTGACGCTGTTGGTTAGCTGCGCTCTCAACAGACTGCATCAATTGATTCATTTGCCCCATTAGCGACTCAACCTCAGATAAGCGCTCTGAACTTACCTGTGCAGATTCACCACACTTTGCTGTCTGAGCTTGGTTATCCAAGATATCACGCTGCCATCCTTCAATGGTATGCAGCATGGTTTCAATGCTCTCTTTGATCTGTACAGTTGCTTTTGAAGTGCGACCTGACAGTGCACGAACTTCATCTGCTACAACAGCAAAACCACGGCCTTGCTCGCCTGCACGTGCCGCTTCAATTGCAGCGTTGAGAGCCAGCAAGTTAGTCTGTTCTGCGATGCCACCAATCTCTTCCATCATTTTGCTGACGCTCTGAGCTTGATCGCTCAACTGATACGTTGTTTGAGTCGCTTTTTCAGCCTGTACATTCAAACTATCAAGGTTACTGTGTGTTTGGTCGATGCTCTCTTTAGCACTCGCACACGTCTTAAAGGTGATATCTACAATTTGGTGCGCTTCTTGAGTTGTCGATGACACTTCATTGGCCGTCACTTCAACTTCCGCAGTTGCTTCACGCACTTCAAGAATGTCTTTGGTTTGTTGATCAAGCGCTTCCGTTACTTGGTAAGAAGTCGCGCTTAAGTTATCTGCCAAGTCTTGAATTGGCTTCGCAGAATCTGTCATTCGACCTAATACAGTACGAATACGAGCCGAAGCCAACTTAAGGTGAAAGTCTGCAACCGAGAATTGACTATTGCCCGAGTAAACTAAGCGACTAACACTATCAAACTTAGATTGAAGCTTTTTAAGCTCGCGCGGTGTGTCGATAAGCTCTTGTCTAAATAGCAGTGCCAGTGCAGAAACAGGCAGTAAGCTGAACAGCCACTGCGCAGCCTGACCTAGATCCATCATGTTCGATAGAACCGGCGCTGAAAGTGATCCGAGAAGAATAGCGTAGCGAACACTATCACTGATCTGCAACGACCATTGACGACCATTCTTCTCTGCCTTCAATAGACCTTGATACGCTTTATCTGCGATTTGTACCCATTGAGCTTTAGGCTTCACACGAACCGACTGATAGCCACTGATTGCACCATTGTCGTAAATTGGCGTCACATAGGCATCCACCCAGTAATAGCCGCCCGACTTGGTTTTATTCTTAACAATGCCACGCCAAGCCTTACCTTGTTTGAGGTTAACCCACATGTCGGCAAACGCAGCTTTAGGCATTTCATCGTGACGAACAATATTGTGGTTTTGACCCAATAGTTCATCTTGTTCATATTCTGCAATGCGACAAAACGCCTCATTACTGTAGGTAATCACACCTTTTAGGTCGGTCGTCGATACCAGCTGATCGGTATCGTTTAAAAGTGTTTCACGTCGTTGAGAAGATAGGCTGGCAGTCATTATTCGTTGCTTATTGGTATTTATAGTTTTAGCAGGCGAATATATACAATTATTGAAATTATGACAAAATATGAACCTCACATTTTACGCAAATGACGGTACTTTGTTCGTTTCTTATCGTAATAGGTCACAAATACAACAAAGCCTCGGATTGACACCCAAGGCTTAATGGAAATTATGAACAGAATTCTGTTATGTAATCTTTTGTACAAATAGGTTATGCATAGCGACAAGGGCCGATATGATCTTCAGGCAGGGTCTTGTACCTTCTGTGTAACCACATCCAAGCACTGATGTCTTTTAAGATTAACCGCTCAATTTCTTGGTTCATGACTTGCGCTGCAACTTCTGGCTGCTTACGTGGGAACTTATCACTAAAGTCCTCGCTGATCTGCAGCTCATAAACACCACCTTTTCTGACACTGACTCCTGACATCACTGCACACTTGGTCGCATCAATTAAGAAGCCAGTGCCCGCCGTGGTTGAAGCTTTGTCGACACCAAAGAACGGCACGAATACAGAAGCATTTGCTCCGTAATCATGGTCAGGTAGATACCATAGACGATTGCCAGATTTAAGTACCTTGAGCATGCCTTTTAGATCAGAGCGATCAATCATTTTATGCCCTTTACGCGTTCTACCATGATGCTGAATAAACTCGTAAGCGGCGTTACTATGTGGTCGATACACACCGTAACCCGGTGCAAATAGACTAAAAATTCTTGCTGTCATTTCTAAGTTTAGAAAATGGCCACATGCCACCAGCACGCCTCGTCCATTCTTTTCTTGCTCAAGAATAAGATCTTTACCCACAACACGCATATGGCGCTTTACTCGCCAATCTGGCCAGAACCAAGCCATACCTGTTTCAATCAGAGCCATTCCCGCGTAATCAAAATTTCGGCGAACTAACTTCTCAACTTCTTGCTCGGATAACTCAGGAAATGCTAACTCAAAGTTACGTCGAGCCACCTTCGCACGTTTACTAATAATCAACTTTGCAAGCTGACCAACGCCCTCTCCAATAAAAACTAATACTCGATAAGGTAGAAGATTCACTAATAAAGCTAAAAAGCCAAAACCAAACCAGACACACCAATATTTTGGCAACAACAAAGACAACGTTAACTTTGGACGTTCTACTACTTTCATTACGCCTCCTAGAATAAAAGCGGCGCAATTATACATATGATTCATAAAAAAAAAGTAAATATCGAATAAAGCTATGCATAAAATCTGTCGATTATGGGATTACAATCCACAATCCCAATAAAAGATGGAGAAAGTTTGAACTTTTTAATTATTTATCAAATATTTAACAATACAACATTCAAAAAAAGTGCTCACCTAAACAGGGCGAGCACTTCAATTAAAGTGGGTTTATAGAAGCTGATGTTGATTGAATTACTGAGTCAATGAAGGGCGGCTCGCTTTCTTAGCACTAAACGCAAACACCATGATCACCAAAAGAACAAACGGTAATACGTAGATGTTAAGCATTTGCCAACCAACCGTAGATTCAAGCCACCCAGAGAGAAGAGCAGTGACACTAACGCAGCTAAATACCACAAACTCATTCAGGGCCTGCGCCTTAGACTTGTTTTTCGCTTGGTAAGATTGACTAAATAACCCTGTGGCCGCAATGAACATAAAGTTCCAACCTACCCCCAGTAACACAAGCGCCGATCTGAAGTGCCAAATTGACTCACCGTGAATATTGATAGCGATACACAACAAGAACAGTACTGCTCCAGCTAGAATCATACGTTTTGCCCCAAATTTCTCGATGAGTCCACCCGTGAAGAATGCAGGGACGAACATACCTAATACGTGCCACTCAATCACACCGGCGGCTTTGGTGAAATCAAAACCACATCCAATCATCGCAAGCGGAGTTGCTGTCATTAGAATGTTCATCACGGCATAAGCGACCATAGCGGCAAACACCGCACCCACGAAATTGGGCGCTTTGATCATGGTACACACAGGGTCTGGCTTGACTTGTTGGGTTGTTAGATTGAACTTAGGGAATTGAACAGTCTGGAGAATAAGCAGTGCCAGTACGTTCAGCCCGATTAGAGATGCAAAAGCGCCGATATAAAGACTATCTTGTGACCACTGCTGAGACATTACCGCCAAGTTTGGCCCTAATACGGCTGCCAGAACACCACCTGCCATTGAAATCGATATCGCTCGATGGCGCGCATCTTCACTACACACTTCAATCGCAGCAAATCGATACAAAGTACCAAAGCCGATACCAACGCCGAGTAAAAAGGTCGCAAAGCAGAACAGGTAAAAGTGTTGAGTTGAGAGAGCGAACGTCGCCAAACTCGCCCCTGATATACCCACGATATTACCGATACTAAAGCCACGCTTACGGCCAAGCTTTCCAGAGATGAGAGACGCAGGAATGGTCGCCGCCATTAAACCAAGGAACTGCAGTGCAACAGGTAAAGTAATCATACTTTGGCTCGGCGCGATCTGTTTACCGATCAAACCAATCACCGAGATAAGAAGAATGTTGCCCGTCATCAATAGAGCCTGACAGAGAGAGAGTATCCAAACGTTCCTGTTCATTTTGCCACCTTTTATGCACTAGGTGGCAACTACAACAAATCAACAACAAACTTGCAACCCTTTAATCGCTGAGATTTATAACGATATCTTTATCCATTCTGACTACTATGGGTTATGCTAATTAGAGATTGTGATAATGATTTGTTATATAGGGCGCGTAATGATTAATCCGCTTTGGCTTAATACTTTTAAAACACTTGTGGAAGTGGGTCACTTCACTCAAACGGCAGAAAAACTCTATATGACTCAACCGGGAGTCAGCCAACATATCAAGAAACTAGAGCAAGCCTGCAACTGCTCCCTGCTCTCACGAGAAAACAAAACCTTCGAGCTAACCGAGCAAGGTCGAATTATCTATCGCTACGCGCTTAAGTTAAACAAAGAGCAAGAAGAGCTGTTTGAATCTCTGCGGTTTGACAACCCTTTTGCAGGTCAATGCAACCTGTCTTGCTCTGGTACCCTTGCTCTGCAGCTTTACCCCGACTTTCTCGAACTGCAAACCGAGCATCCAAAGCTCAGTATTCACGTCGAGGCTTCACCCAACCAACGAATATTCAATGATGTGTTACAAGGAACAATTGATGTAGGCATCGTGACTCAACTACCGAATGATCGAGTCTATCAAACAGAAATGATTGGTAAGGAAGCCTTGTGTCTGATTACTCACAAGAGCTTGGAAAACGTCGAGATTACTCCTGAAAAGCTCCACGAGTTGGGCCTAATCGCTCACCCTGACTCAACCCATTATCTCTCTCTGTATTTCGATTTATGTGGTGATGACGCGCTGAAAAAGCTCAATATCAACGAGCTTCCTAAAACGGGATACATTAACCAGCTCCATCAAATTCTACTGCCCGTCTCCAAAGGACTTGGATTTACGGTGCTGCCTGAAGGTGCAGTTGATAACTTCCCAAACAAAGACCAACTGCATGTAGTTCCACCCAAGGTCAAAGTGGAAGAGGCACTCTACTTAGTACAGAAGAGAAACCGTACCCTACCACGTCGATACGACACTGTGATTGACTTGATAAAACAGACTTTCGCTAACAGCCTATAAAAATATTCTAGCCCTAAAGCAGTTATGATTTCACGTCAGTAATACGCTCCAACGCCCTATCAAAATCATACTGTTCAAGGGCTTGCTGCACCCCTTTTAACCATAACACCTCAGTGCTCGACAGTAGTTGATTGGTTAAATCGAGCGCTTCACTGTCGTAATTTGAGATGAGCTCGGTCAACTTCTGTATCTGCTCTTGAGAAACCGCCATTTGCTTATTATCGGGCGTTTCATCGGTCAAGCTATCATTGCCTTGTAACCCCTTTGTGATTAAGGGTTGAATAGTTTCCACCAGCTCAATGACTCTTTTCGTAGCAACCTTTAAGTCGGCATCAGTCAAAGCCTTATCTTGCGCTTTACCTTCAAAATCAGCAAATGCACCCTGAGCCTTACTTCCTCCAATGGCACCACACATGCTTTTCAGCGTGTGAAGTTCGCGTTCTAAACCCTCCCACTCTCCATTATCCAGATAACCTTGCGCCTTATTGAGCATAGGTTGAGCTTGGTCGTTGAAACGGGCGAATAGCTTCTGTTTTAACGACTCATCACCTTGAGTAGATCGATCTAGAATATTCACTGACAGTATGTCATTACCATCGTTCGGTGCAGTCATTGGACATTGACTTACTGTTTGCAATTCACTCTCTTTTGGCGTGCCGCTCACAACACCAGTTCCCAAATAATGTGCAATCGTCGACATCGCTTTATCAAGCACAATAGGTTTATCAATGAAGTCATCTATGCCAGCTTCAACTGCACGTTTCTTCGCCTCATAAAATGCGTTCGCAGACATGGCGATAATTGGGATTTCGCGCTTAAGTTGCTTGATGTGGCGAGTTGCCGCATAGCCATCCATGACCGGCATTTGCAAGTCCATCAAGATAAGCTTGTAGTCATTGTTTTTAACGTAATCTATCGCTTGCTGGCCATTTTCTGCTAAATCAACCGTTAAGTTCATTCTTTTAAGAAACGCCATCGCTAGGTCTTGGTTCAATTCGTTATCTTCAGCTAACAGCACGCGCTCTCCGTTAAATAACACAGTTTGCGTTTTTGCCGCTTCTTCTGTTCTAAATTTAGCGACTTCGGCTTGTGACGTCTTAGGCAGCTCAAGTTCGAAGTAGAAGCGGCTACCCTTCCCTAACTCACTGTCGATATGTATCTCACTGCCCATAGCCTGAATGAGTTTTTGACTAATATTGAGACCAAGCCCAGTGCCACCAAAACGTCTCGTCGTTGTGCTATCCGCTTGTTTGAACGCTTCAAAGAGGTGTTTCTTATGCTCACTCGATATGCCGATTCCGGTGTCGATGACGGAAATGTCTAACGTTGCTGTGTCTAAAGACTCTCTTACCACGTGGCATTGAATGGTGACTCTCCCATGCTCAGTAAACTTAATCGCATTACCGACTAAGTTGAGTAGGACTTGGAAAAGCCTCAACGGGTCGCCAACAAGTGCAAGTTGCTCTGGGATATTGAAATCTGTTCGCAAAACAAGCCGCTTCTCGATCGCTTTCGATTCCATTAACTCTGCCACTTCATTCAAAGGCTGAAACGGACTAAACGGAATGCTATCAATGCCAAGCTCACCAGCCTCTATCTTAGAAAAATCCAGAATGTCATTGATAATAGTGAGTAGCGACTGACCTGAACGATGAACTTTCTCAATATAGTTTTTAGCGACAGGGTTAGTTAGCTCGTCAAGAGCCAAATAAGACAAACCAATAATGGCGTTCATTGGCGTCCTAATTTCATGGCTCATATTTGCCAAGAATTCAGATTTGGCTTGGCTTGCTAGGTCTGCCCTCTCTTTCTCTTCCCCCAATTGTTCGTTAAGACGTTTCATCTCAGATATATCGAAAGCCCAAAACAGCGTGGCAACTCCACCATCCAGCTCAAACAAATAATAACTGACTAGGGCTACAAATTGCGTACCATCAAGTTTTTTGAGTACCAACTCTTTGTTCTCAACCTTGCCATACACGCCGAGCTCATTGTGGATATCATCGCGAACATCCAATGAAACATGAATAGACGCAATATCTATCGAGTTCAGTTCCATATCCTCAACTCCAAACAACTGCTTCGCTGTATCGTTTGCGTAACGAACTTGTTCCTCAAACACAACAGCAGCCGCTATTGGCGAACTATTCAGCATGTTATAAAGCTCCGCTTGAGCTTTCTTAAGCGCGTTCGTCGCTTCGTTTGCAATACTAATCTGTTTGGCGAGCTCTCGATTCCAAAAAATGATAAGCAGAACAATTACCAGAGAAAAAATTGAGATCGTATAAACTAATTGGTAGTCGACCCTTTCTATCGCTTTAGGTGCAGCCCATTTTGCAGATATCTGTTGGTGTTCTTCTGCGGAAATACTTTCGATAGCCTTATTAATGATTGAATAAAGATGAGGCTCTGCTTTAGTTACATGTAGTGTGGGGGAGAGATAAAAGTCGAGTCGACCAATAATTCCCACCTCACGATGGCCAAATGAGTCGATAAGATAATTAAGGACATCAACAGTATCTATCACCCCATCTAAGGTTTGGTCATCAAGTTTATTGAGGCCATCGGCTGTTGATTCAACCAACACCCATTCCACATTAGGGTATTTCTTAACTATCGCATCGGTATTTGCGGCATTTTTTAAGATACCAATCTTCCAACCCGAAGCTTCTTCTAATACCAAACTACTTACATCTCGTCTGGACGCTATGGCTAAACGACTCGAAAACAAGCTTTTCGCTGCTCTAACGTTTTCACCTAACGATTTGTTCTCTTTAGCTGCAGAGACTAGCTCGACCTGCTGGCGATCGACTAAACCCCTGGTTTCTGACCAACTCGCCACATCAACGTGCTCAATATTTAGCCCTGTTTTTTGTTCGATGAGTTTCAAGTAATCGTCAATCATTCCAATATACTCACCGGCACTCGAAACCGCTTCATAAGGAAGTGAATTAGGATCAATACCGATCTTAACGTTAGGGTTTTGTTTGACCCACAACCTTTCATCTGGGCTTAAATCTAATATTTCCCCAATTAAGTTATTCGCTTGATACACATCTGCAATGTAACGCTTCGCAGCATCGCCGAACTGGCTAAACTGTTCTATGTTGGGAAAGTAAACGTGTTTACGCACTGGAGACTGGGTATCAAAATAGAAGGTCATTGAGCCAGAATTAATCGCGCCAGCTTTAGTTCTATAATTTGCAGTCTTTGTTACCGACGCAAAATGAGAAGTATTTTTTTTCTCGCCGAGATCATCCACTAAATTGCCGATATACCAAGACTTAATTGGTCGATTGTTGTTCTCGGCTTGAGCGGTAATCACTTGAAAAGTGCTATCCGTATCAAAAACGTCGAAGAGCTCCGACAGGTCATCAAAACGATCATTTACGATGAAGTACGCTGAAATTTGCGCGATTATACTCGCCTTTTTTAATATTTGGCTCAGGTCACTTTGGACATGGTTCTCGATGATTTGACGCAAGTCATCTGTCTGTTTTAGGTTTGAGATCGCCGCATTAAAACTATCCCTCAATTCTTGAGTCTTAAAATCTACATAAATAGGGTATGTGACTTTATAACCCTCGTGCAGCTGCAATTCCGCCATTTCAATGAAACGAGTGTTAGTGATAAACCATTTCAAAACACGTTTCTCGACCATTAAAAGGTCGACATTTTGTGCTCTCAATTGCGCAAATGCTGACTCAAGGCTCTCATAGTCTTCAACCCGCTCAATGTTTAACTGGCTAGTCAGAACTTCAACTGAGTTTTTAATTGGAGAGGTATCGTCGAATAAGAGAGCCCCTAACGAGAGATCACTTTTGGATTGTAGGTTCAGATTGCGTCGCACTAATGAAACCGGCACAAACTCAACATCAATCACACTATTACTTAAGAAGTGCGCATCTGGGTCATCAAGTTGAACGCCAGATACAAAGGAGATTGAATTGTTATTTTCAATAGCTTTACGAGCTGCGCTGGGTGGCAAAGTAACAACATCACCTAACTTGTACCCCATATCATTTAAAGCGCGCTGTATTATGTCGTGCTCTAAGCCCACAGCCGTGCTACCGGGATACATATAAGGAGGATTACCGAAACCAAACACACCTTTTAAAGCTGGTCGATAAGGCGAACTATCTAACCACTTCGAAAGAATTTTGTTCTTTTTACTTATGGAGAATGTTTGAATCTGTTTGTTTAATAGCTTCAGAATTTCTACTTCACCAGTTCTCACTACCATTGAAGCTTCTAATTTTTTCCAATGCTCCAATACGTAGTTAACGGCAAGATCATGAACGCCCACTTTGCTTGCCAAATCCATTGTGGTAATCGGCTCTCCAACAATGCCATCAACACTCCCCTCTCCTAATGCACGTACTGCATCAGCCACATTTTCGAAATCGACCCTTTCTATAGAACTTAACTGCACGCCTGCTCTTTGCAAGTCAATGTTCTCATTAACCATTGCAATGCGTCGTTTAGTATTCTGGTCTAAGTTTCCATCTATTCTGTTGTCAGTAGGGACTATTACAGCAACCTGATACGGTATATACGGTTCACTCGCTAAAAAACGTCCGCCGTCACTCGGGTCAAATTGTTGGAATGGGAAAACATCTCCTCGACCATCAAGTAACGCAGCTTTCGCTTCACTGCGCGAGCTAACACTAATAAATCTCACATGAACGCCAAACCTCTCTTCAAGATCTTGTGTCCAATCTTTGATGATCCCAGAAACCTTTCCGTTGTAATCAAGAAAGGAATAAGGGTAGTGGTTTGTAAGCGCGATAAAAGTCAGAGTTGGTTTGTCAGCCAACCATCGTTCCAACTCGCCCTCCGACACTTCAGCAGCACTAACAGAGCCGAAGCATAGCAAGCCTGTCAGTAACCATAACGTGAATGAAATGGAAAAACCGTGCAGTCTCATTACAAATGCACGGGATCGAATAAAGAGATCACTCATCTTTAAATCTTTCTTTAATCGCTAAAATTTCAGGTAAGTTTTCAAAGAGCAGCTCAACAACTCTAGGGTCGAAATGCTTACCCTTCTGCTCTTTGAACAGGTTCAAGGCTTCATCAACACTCCATGCTCTTTTATACGGCCTTTCTGCTGTTAGCGCATCAAACACATCCGCAACTGCTGCAATGCGACCAACCAAAGGAATCTCCTCACCAGATATCTGGTTTGGGTAGCCAGTGCCATCCCATTTTTCATGGTGGTACTGCGCGACTTGAATAGCCATTTGCATCAACTTGGAGTCACTTTGTCTACCGAGAATCTCAACACCGTATTCAACGTGCTTCTGCATAGTAGTCCATTCATCAGCATCCAATTTACCCGGTTTTAATAACACACTGTCAGGGATGCCAATCTTACCAATGTCGTGCATTGGCGCTGCGTCGCGCAAAGTCTCAGCATCTTCGTCAGTCATTCCCAACGCCTTAGCCAATACTTCACAATAGTGGCTCATCCGCATAACGTGCATACCCGTTTCGTTATCTTTAAACTCAGCAGCTCTTCCAAGAATATTAAGTGTTTCCAATTTCCCTAAGTTGATCTCTCGAGTTTTCTCTTTCACTTGGCTAAATAGCGCACGCTGCTGATCATATAATGCGATATGAGTCTTCACCCGTTGAAGAGCAATCTGTGGAGTAATCGGCTTAGTCAGGTAATCAACAGCGCCTAATGACAGGCCTTTCACTTCATCTTCAGGATCTATTTTTGCGGTCACGAATATAATGGGGATATGAGCGGTATTGGGTTGAGACTTCAACTGACGGCACACTTCAAAACCATCAATATCTGGCATCATAATATCAAGTAGGATCAGGTCGGGCTGCGGTACAGTCTTAGCGATTTTTATACCGATATGACCATTGATCGCGACTTTAACTTGGTAGGTGTCTTTGAGTATTCCGGTAAGCACATCTAAGTTACTGGGCGTATCGTCTATCACTAAAACGGTCGGTTTACTACTCATTACAACCCCATATATAAATCAATTAGTTATTTACCAAGTGTAGGTCGCAATTTTGGGTCATCAACAGAACTATGTAAAAATTTTGCTAAACCCTCTACGCGCTCACAATAGGTGGTATTTACGCCACAACAAACCCGTTTTCTAAGCACAAAAAAGCCGCTCAATGGAGCGGCTTTATGAATTTATCGGCTTGTCTTAGGCCGTGGTTTCTTGTTGAGCTCCTTCGACTTTGTCGTCAACGGCCTTAACTAAGAGTAAGCCCACCGAGAACACAATCAATCCACACAATATGAATACTAGACGTCCCCACATTGGGTTTGGTAAGACGAACATCGTCATCACACCGACACCTGCGACAGCAATAAGTGTACCCAGCATGCGACGTTGTTTGTTATCTAACTTCTTCTGTTCTGTGCTTTCTGCAACGAGTGGTGTTGCCAAGTTACCGAAGAAAGTATCAACGTCTTTCTCACGGTGCTCCGGAAGTGGCTTGTAGAACAGCGTTGAAAGTACGAAGAAGCCAGCAGTAAATACGATGTGTCCAATCAAACCAATGGCAACTTTCAGGTCAGCCCATTCACGACCAGTCAGTTCATTCAAACCAAACCAACCTTCAATCATTTCAGCAGTGATAACGAAACCTACAAAGTATGATACAAAGCCACCGACAACTAGCGTGCCCCAACCTGCCCAGTCTGGAGTCTTACGGATGAAGAAGCCACAGAACGCTGGGATTGTCATCGGGAAGCCAATCAAGGCACCCACATACATCATGGTATCAAATAGGCTCAGTCCCTTAAGTGAGTTAATGAACAGAGCAACCAGGATGATGGAAATACCAAAGAAGGTAGAAGTTAGCTTAGAAACGATAACCAGCTCTTTCTCGTTCGCATTTGGACGTAAAATCGGCTCGTAGAAGTTCTTAACAAAGATACCTGAGTTACGGTTAAGACCTGAGTCCATAGAAGACATCGTCGCGGCAAACATCGCTGCAATCAATAGGCCAACCATACCTACCGGCATGTACTCTTGCACAAAATAAAGGTAAGCGAAATCCGCCGCTTTGCTGCCTGCTTCTGGATATTGAGAAGCGAGATCGACACCTTGCCCAGCAATGAACCAAGAAGGCATGAACCAAATGATTGGGCCAAGCGTCATCAGAACACAAGCCAATAGTGCCGCTTTACGCGCGTTGTTCGAGTCTTTTGCCGCTAAGTAACGGTAAGAGTTCAACATGTTATTGGTGATGCTGAACTGCTTTAGGAAGATGAACACCGCCCAAATACTAAAGATGCTCAGGTAGTTAAGGTTGTCGCCTGTAATGAACGAGTCCGTCGGGAAGTTGTTGACGATATTGGTTACACCCCCACCGTGGTACATAGCAACCACAGCACAGGTAACTGTTACTGCCATAATGATGACCATCTGCATGAAATCAGATGCAATAACAGCCCAAGAACCACCCGTTACTGACATTACCAATACAACTAGGCCTGTCAGAATGATGGTTGTCGTCATGTCGAAACCGAAGATGCCTGATGCAATGATTGCAAGGCCATTCAACCAGATACCCGCAGAGATAACGCTGTTTGGCATACCAGACCAAGTAAATACTTGCTCATTGACCTTACCAAAACGCATACGAATCGCTTCAATAACCGTCACCACGCGTAACTGTCTGAATTTTGGTGCAAAGTACAAGTAGTTCATCAAGTAGCCGAATGCATTGGCGATAAAGATGATCGCAACAGCAAAGCCATCGGTAAACGCTTTACCAGCCGCACCAGTAAATGTCCATGCACTAAACTGAGTCATAAAGGCGGTCGCACCAACCATCCACCAAAGCATGCTACCTCCTCCTCGGAAGTAGTCACTTGTCGTACTAGTAAACGTTCTAAACATCCACCCTATTGCAATTAAGAATAGAAAGTAGATACCTACTATTAGTGTATTGAGTTCCATTGTAGAGACCTTTTATTTGTTTTTTTGTTGTCTCGACTATAGATATGGATAGACAACATTTGTACTACAATAATTCAATTGCGTGATTCAAATCTTAAATTTGGACTTGTAACAACGCGGGGAGTGATCGAGTTCAAAGTCATCGATTGTTAGAGTAAGCAAAAAACTATAAAAGCAGAAAATCGAAGATAAAAAGCACAAATGGACGCGAAATAATCATATAAAACTTAGATATTATACATCTAGGTTAGATTTTTAATTTCACTTATCAAGCAAGATTACTCATCTAAAACAGCCTAATTAAATCGTTTCTTTACGACTCTCCCCATTTATCAATAGAAATTAAGTAATACTAATGAACTTATAAACACCCAGTCGACACCTAAATTTTTATGACGATACAAGCTATAAAATACTGAGTTTGAGGAGTGGACAGTTCAACAAGGTGAGGACAATTTTCAATCAGGCAAAAAAAACGCCCATGTTGCCTGTATCAACATGGGCGCAAAGGCAGTATTGCCACCACCTTCTTCTATCTCAACATCGTTCAACAGAAGTCGTCATTAGTATAGTTGGGAGCAAGAATAGAAATACCGGTGTAAGGCATTTCAATCAATGCCTAAGATCCGATAGCTAAAACGAATTAATCAAACTGCAACATACCGTTGCCAAATGCTTCTCCGTGACAGCTGCAATAATCTTAATGTATTACAAATAAAAATAAAGCGATTATTCGCGATTACATGATTGAACGCACAATTCTCAAATGTCTATTTTCCAACCAAACTTCTTATAAATACACCAACACCTTACAAAACAGTCTCTTAGCATATTTATTTCAGAGTGTAACGGTTTGTTACCGTCGATTTTGTCATCACAAGTAGATCCAATTCACAGATCAACGTGAAAATATTGAGATAGCATATTTGTATTATTTTAACTCAATAAAAAAGGCATTTTATGAAAGCCCTACGTCCCCTACACCTTGCGGCTTGTATTGGAGCCATCACTTTTGGTTCCAATGTTATGGCAGCAGATTTCGTCTTCTTAAATGAAGCAACATTAGAAGCAAACCGAACTCTACTTCAATCTGAGAAAGCACCTTCAACAATGAAGGTCACTTATGAGCGACTACTCGAAGAAGCAGAGCTTGCAATGCAAGACGGGCCATTCAGTGTCGCTGATAAAGGCATGACCCCACCGAGCGGTAACAAAAATGATTACATGAGTATTAGCCCATATTGGTGGCCAGATGAATCTAAAGATGACGGGCTGCCTTGGGTTCGCCACGATGGAAAAACAAATCCAGCGTCTAAAACAGACGAAACTGATTCTAAGCGAATTGGCCACTTCACCCGCTCAGTTCGCGCATTAGCTATCGCTTATTACTTTAGTCAAGACGAAAAGTATGCGCAGCAAGGTATTGATTACATTAGAACTTGGTTCATCAATGAAGAGACAAAGATGAATCCTAATGTGAATTATGGCCAAGGCGTTCCAGGTGTTGCAGAAGGACGTCGTGGTGGAATCATTGATACTCGTACCTTAGCTGATCGCATGCTTGATTCAATCGCTATGCTTTCTCAATCACCTTCTTGGACTGAAAAAGACGAAAAACAGATCAAGCAATGGTACAGCGACTACCTAGATTGGCTGATTGTCGATGACCTATCAGGAGGCCCTAAAGGTGAGGCTTACGCTGAGAACAACCACGGTACTTGGTATGACTATCAAGTCGCGAGTATTGCCTACTTTATTGGTAACGAACCACTGGCAAAACAAATGGTTCAGAAAGGCAAAATGCGCATCGATACTCAGTTCGAAAAGGATGGCTCTCAACCGCATGAAATTGAGCGTACTCGAGCTTATCACTACCACTACTTCAGTTTAGATCCATTGGTTGGCATGGCGCAGATCGGCGAAAAGGTAGACGTCGACCTTTGGAACTACACCAACAAGAAAGGCGGCTCTTTAGAGACTGGTATCCAACTTATGGCTAACTATCACGACCTAGATAAAGAGTGGCCATACACCCAAAAAGACAAACGTCGTCGCATTGAACGCATGACACCACTTTACCTAAAAGCTGGTGTAGCAATGGACAAACCTGAGTGGGTCAAACTGGCAACCGAAACAGACTTTAGCGAGTTCACAGTGAAGAAAAACTTGGCGGAAGTTTGGGCACAACGTGATATCGAGCTGCTCTACCCAAAACTATAAATCCCCTACTGGTGGGTGCATTAACGCCCACTCTTTATGACTTTAATTACAGTGGAACAACATTATGATTTCTAAAAATAAAATTGCTTTAGCTATTACGGCATCTCTTTTTGCTGGCAGCGTTTCAGCTGCATCACTCGACGCGCGCCAAGAGTACAAACATGGCTCCGAAGAGTGGGCAAGCCGTATAAAAATGAGCGCTTCAGTCGACAACCACTTTTTTGGCGCTGAGATGAAGCAAAAAGGTAAACCGTTCTCAGAGTGGGAAGCAGCAGACAATGAGTTTGAATATGGTTACCGTTTCAAATTGAATGATCAATGGATGATCCAGCCAAGTATGCCAGTGACTTTTGGTTCTGATAGCGTGACTTATAAACCTCAGGTTCGCGTGCAGTACTCGTTCGAATCGGGTTTAAAGGCGAAACTACGCTACCGTCATGAGTTCCGCGACTACACGTCGGATTCCTCAAATGATAATCGCAACCGTAGTAAAATCACCGGTAACTTAGACTACAACTGGAACGCTTTCCAGTTCGGCTTTGAAGCAAACTACGCGGAAGATTTTGCAAATAATGAATGGACTGGCGGCGGCGGTGCTGACTATGAGTGGGATTACAACCTCAAAGTAGGTTACAAAGAGTCTGACTGGAACTGGCGTCCGTATGTAGAGTTCGGTAACGTACAAGACAGCCGTGATCGTCAATTACGTAGCCGTGTTGGTATTACCTACAGCTTCTAATCAATACCCAGCTTTTGATTAAAAAACACAAAAGCCAGCATATTTGCTGGCTTTATTTTTTGTATTTAATTCAGGCAGAAAGGCAGGTTAGCTTGCTGGCAATCTGTGGTTAGACGCTTGTAAGTGGTTCGCAGAAGCAGCACGTGCTTTTTCACTGTTACCAGCCATGATCGCATCGTAGATCTGGCGGTGTTCATTGATACAAGTGCTACCCTCTTCCGAAGAGTGAACAATAAAGTTAACGAACATCGTTGTTAAGATGTTGCCGAACGGAAGATAGAAATCGTTACCTGTTGCGTTAAAGATAAGGCTGTGGAATCGCATGTCCACATCTGTCCAACGCTCTTGGTCAAATACTTCGGCTTCTGATACTTCTACCATTTCTTGGAAGGTCTCTGAAAGCTCGATACGCTGTTCAGCTGATGCATTTTTCGCAGCTAGTGCACACGCCTCAGGCTCAATTGCACGACGTAAACCCAAGAACTGGAAACAGAAGTCATCTGTATCCGCTAGGCCATCCATCCAACCAATCAATTGCGGATCAAGGAAGTTCCAGTAAGCACGATCAACAACACGAGTACCAACTTTTGGACGAGACTCTAATAGACCTTTTGATGTTAGCAGTTTAACCGCTTCACGCAATGCAGTACGGCTAATACCAAATTGCTCACAAAGCGCCATCTCACCAGGGATAATAGAGCCTTGAGCAAGCTCACCTGATAAAATGCTGCGAGCGATTTCACGAGCAACTTGCACGTGCAGGCTGCGCTTGGAGCCTGAGATTGAATTGAATGTTCCGACCATAAGTTCACTTGTTGTTATTTATGTATTATTTAATCCTTACTATATCACTTATATATTCAACTACCAAATATCCTTACTGCGCTCCGTCCCAGATTTAAACAAAACAAATGATGTAAATTAGATTACGCAAATAATACGCTCAAAATTGCCTATCAACTAATAGCTTAATAATAATTCTCACTTCTACTTAGCGCATTATTTTGTACGACTAATGTCACATATATTTACATTTCTGACTATTTATAGCCGCATATGGCAGATTTTCACGATGTACTGCTTGATTCATATAGATGCTATTGTATTATTAATTGAGTGTTGATTTTCAATATTGTCAGTCCCCTTAATCGGACATCGCGTCGATCACGAGTCCGTTGTCTCATTGAAAGTCATATAACTAACAACGTCGGTTCCATTTATGGGCCAAACAACGAGGTGTCTTTTAATACATCTCATTAATTTGCAGTAGTACGTCTAAACACTCGCGTTGAGATATAAATATGGTCATCAGCATTTTGAAATGGTGAATTTGGTTGAGCTAACTCTCTTTATCACATCTTACACTGACGGCCTTTTCTAATCTAAACGACGTAACACTGACAACCCAAAGCCAGTTGATTCTGGCTTTGACCCTTTAATATAGGTGGTTTACATGTCCGTATTCACGCTGGTGGAAGATTCTAACCGCCGCATTCATGTCCAAGTTGCAAGACAAGTCGCCCGTAAGATCCTATCTGGAGAGTTGAAAGAAGAAGAGAAACTACCCAGCGAAATGGAGCTATGTGAAATCTTCGGTGTAAGCCGTACTGCGTTGAGAGAATCAACCAAACTATTATCAGCCAAAGGTCTGATCGAGTCGAAGCCCAAAGTCGGCACACGTATTATGCCTCGTTCTAACTGGCACTTCTTGGACCCTCAACTCCTGGATTGGATTCAAGATCTTGAAGACACCAAGCCATTCCTGGCTCAATTCTTAGGCCTTCGCAAAGCAATAGAACCGGAAGCTTGTGCGCTTGCAGCTAGAAATGCATCGGTAGAACAGCGTAAAGAACTCTCAATACTCTTCCAAAAAATGACGCTCGCAGCAGAGAGCTTTGATTACGGAAGTTGGACCGTTAACGACCACCTGTTCCATCGAACAATCTTCCTCTCAACAGGCAACCAGTTCTACATTCCATTTGGCAATATTTTGTCAGCGATTTTTCGACAATTTATTGATCATTCGGCAGAAGGTGGACGCTTCTGTTTAGCAGAACACAAAGCGATTTATGACTCTATTATGTCTGGGAATAGCGAGGGAGCACGGATAGCCTCTCAAAGCCTACTAAACGACGACAACCAAAAGCTATCCAAAGTGCCTTTAAAGCAAGTTGCGATAGCATAACGATAGCGACTTCAATCGCAATCTATACATCTGGCTTGAAACACTCATGATATCACCCGCTTGTATCATGAGTTTGCTCCTTACGAGGTCACTGTGCTTTCTCAATCTTACGTCAAAAAGAATCTTTCGCTCGCTTGGCCATTAGCTCTTAATGCCCTGTTAATGCAGTCCATGCTGATGATTGATACGCTTCTGGTATCGCCACTCGGTGAAGTCTCTCTTGCTGCAATGGGAATTGCGACCACAGTTATCGCATTCATTCTTGGTATCCAAATGGCGCTCGCTAACGGTACGCAACTGGTGTTGAGTCGTGCCGTAGGCTCCGGCGTTCAAGCTACATTATCTCGGTCTTTTTTGGCGGGGATGCTCATCAACTTTGGCGCCGCTTTACTCTTCTTCTTAGCTCTAACCTTTTTTGATGACTCGTTGATAAGCACACTGACGGAAGATACATCTCTACACAGCGAAATTGCCGTCTACCTCAGTTTTTCTAAGTACATCGTTCTATTCACTGCGGTAACCCAAGTAATCATTGCGCTGTTTAACGGGTTGGGCAAAACCAAAGTGCCATTTAGAGGCTATCTAATTGAGTTACCAATCAACGCACTGGTCAGCTACATCTTCATTCATGGTTGGTCTAACTTGGAAGGTCTCGGGGTTCAAGGTGCCGCCATTGGCAGCCTAGTGGCGATCATCATTCGTGCTGTCTATCTCTACCTATGCATTCGTTTTGAAAACTGTGTTGAACTCTCACTCAATGCGTTCGGTTCTAACTTTTCACGCAATGTACTCAACCATTTCAAAGAGATTTTCCCAGTTGCAGCGAATGTCACCATGTTATCAATTGGCGCAACTATTTATCAGCTTCTCTACACCCAACTCAATATCAATGCGTATGTAGCAATCACCTTGGTAATGCCTTGGATACGAGCTGGTACACAATTCATTACTGCTTGGGCGCACTCTTCCGCCATTACCATTAGCCAAGCGATCGGCTCTAAGCAAATGGCTGACTTAAGAAAGAACGTCGACGCCAGTATCGATATCGCTGTCATAATCTCTATTCTATCGATGCTCTTTTTTGTGGTGCTGAGTTTCTTTATTGGCGACATTTACCCTGATTTAGACAGCGCGACTTATGACGCCTTAACTGTGATCGCCCCACTCTACATATTTTTACCTCTCGTACGTGGCTACAACACGGTTCACGGCCATGTATTGAGGGCTCTAGGCAAAACAACAGCCGTATTCAAAATCAACTTCACGGGCCAGTGGATCATATCGATTCCATTATGCGCGTTGATCATCTTCGGTTTTGATGGCTCGATCTTCTGGGCATTCGCCATTCAACCTTTTGAAGAGATCGTCAAAGCGCTACCATTTAGACACTTAGCAAGAAAATCATTGAATGAATTCGATGAGGAAAAAGCGAAAGAGTTGATGTACGACTAAACAAAGAACAACTCTTGTTAATCAATCGCCCTAGCACGTGATGATAGGGCTTTTTATTTACGCTAGGTTTAGGTTTGGTCGAATCAGATTGTATAAATAAGCAAGCTCATCTGGGATATTGAAGCGACGATTAATAACGCCTCCTGCCATATGTGGATGCCCTCCTCCAAAACCTATGCCATTATCATTTAATGCTGCTTGCACTACCTCAGCTACATCGTTATCCTGACATTCAGACCGAAGGGAAACGTACGTTCTTTGATAAGATCTCGCGCTCAACACCACGACATCAATCTCATCGACAGTTAAAAGAAAATCGCCTAGAACTCCAAGCATGTTCTCTGGACACCCTTCCGGCAACGTCGCAAAAGCGCTGTTTTTGTCACGCTTCATTGAAGCTAACATGGAATCAAAGTACTCGAGCTCCTGATATTCGATTTGGTTTCGACAGATTCCGTTCACCATCACCATATCGGCGCGTCTTTGCAGCTGAAACAGTGCCTTGATATCCGCCTCACCTATCGATTTAGTAAAGCTTCCTGTGTCAAACGTCAAACCCACCAGCAGTGCAGTAGCGATCTTTTTAGGGATACGCATTTTATAGTAATCAAAGTACTCCACCATGATTGTCGCAGTCGACCCATAGTCTGTTCGTACATCCGAATACCAAACGTAGCTCGGCACTTTAACGTCGTGGTGATCAATCACTGCCACTTCCAAACCGGGCAGGTCAGTAACGTTCTCTTCCCCGATACAACCGTCGATCACAATAATCTTGTCGCTGGGTTTTAAATCTAATTGGTGTGACTTAACGATTGGAATATCTAGCCAACCGATCAAATTATGCAGTGAGACTCGGTCAATAAAGCCCTGATATGAAAGAAAAGGTTTAAAGCCTTTTTGACTCAATAAATAAGCCATAGCAAATGCCGATGCTATAGCGTCATGATCGGGAAAATCATGCGCTTGAATAATGACTCGCTCATCGGTATCTAACAATTCTAAAAATTGATCAAACTGTTTTAAGTCCATTGATAGCTCTCAAACTCATCCTGAATCTGCTATTTCTGATTCATTTCCATAACGGAAGAGGTAAAACCAGTTGCACATTCACTCATTAAAGCGCTTCAACCTTTGGAATGCAAACTGCTAGAAAGACTTACCTCTCAGTTATAGGCTTATAGCTATCGTGACATGCCCCCAACAAAAAGAGCGCCTATATCTGGCGCTCTTTCTGATTATCAAATCGTTCAATAGCTGACGTTATCGACCTGAGTAGTACATACAGATCTTCACGCCATCGAATTCACGGATCTCAAATGGAATTTCATAGATAGACTCCATGATTTCCTTGTCGACCACCTCATCCACTTTGCCAGCTTTAATCACTTGCCCGCGTTTCATCGCAACAATGTTATCCGAGTAGCTAGAGGCGAAGTTGATATCGTGAATAACAATCACCACAGCTTTATTGAACTCATGAGCTAAACGGCGCAGAGTCTGCATGATTTCGACTGAGTGCTTAATATCGAGGTTGTTAAGTGGCTCATCAAGGAAAACGTAGTCCGTGTCTTGTGCGACAACCATGGCGATAAACGCCATTTGACGCTGACCACCACTCAACTGATCGAGATACTTATCTTGAATATCGGTAATACCCAAGTGCTCTAAAGCCGTATCTACCACCTTGTGGTCATTATCTTGCATTCTGCCTTGAGAGTGAGGGAAACGTCCGAAACAGACAAGTTCACGCACAGTAAAGCGCATATTGATGTTGTTCGACTGTCTCAAAACAGCAAGGTGCTTTGCAAGCTCTTTGGTATCCCACTCAGCAAGGAGTTTGTCGCCAATTAGAACTTCACCCGCATCACTATCTGTAAGGCGGCTCGCCATTGAAAGCAGCGTACTTTTACCCGCACCATTTGGGCCAATAATGGAAGTTACTTCCCCTTTCGGAAACAGTGCACTGGCGTCATCAACAACCGTTGTCTTGCCATACTTCTTACTTAAACCTGTTAACTTAATCACTTCTCACTACCTTTACTGAATTCTGGTGCGTAACAACAAGAACATAAAATACAAACCGCCGACTAGGTTGATAATCACGCTGACTGTAGTCTCAAAGTTCATCACTTTTTCCACGAACCATTGCCCTGAAACCAGCAGCGCGACAGCGAGCAGGCTACTCGCAACAATAAGTACTCGATGTTGATAAGATTTGAACATTTGACGAGCCAAACTCACGGTAATCAATCCGAAGAAGAGAACTGGGCCAACTAATGCCGTAGAAACAGCCACCATAATCGACACAATCACCAAGATGTATTGTGTTAAGCGTTTAGTATTTACACCCAAACTGGTTGCGTTATCAACGCCAAGCCACAACACATCAAGCTTCGGAGACATCCACCACAGCGCTAGTAAACACGCGCCCAAAGGCACAATGCTTAAGTAAACCAACTCCCCTTTTACATTGTTGAAACTCGCAAACATCACGTTCTGCAATACCGCAAATTCATTCGGATCGATAAGCATGCCTAGGAAGTTCGATAAGCTACCGAAAATACTGCCGCAAACAATACCGATGAGAAGCAGCGTGAACACATTGTTGCGTTTACTTTTGAAATAAAAATGGAACAAACCAAATGAGAAGAGCACCATAATGCACACGGAAAGTGTAAAGTTCGCAACTGCATCAACCACCCAAAAACTCAGGCTACCAAATACAAACAACAACGAGACTTGCACTAACATGTACAGACTATCGAAGCCTAGAATCGACGGCGTCAGAATACGATTATTGGTGATCGTTTGAAAAACCAAAGAAGACGTTGAAATGGCAATCGCAGCCAACACGATTGACAAGATCTTTGGTGTACGTAACTTTAGAAAAAACTCGTAGTTATCCCATGTAAGACCCTGTCCGATAAACACCCCAATCACCACGATGCAGACAACAGCCAATAGAGCCATTTTGATAGAATCACGCATTGGACTTGTCTCTCAAGATTAGATAAATGAAGATCAAGCCACCAAAGATGCTGATAACCATAGAGATCGGAATTTCATAAGGGAAAATAATCACCCTTGCGAGCAAGTCACACGCTAACACTAGAATCACACCCCAGTACGCGGTCCAAGGTAGGATCTTCTTCATGTTGTCGCCCATCATCAGAGAAACGATGTTTGGCACAATCAAGCCGAGGAAAGGGATTACGCCAACGATCATCACGACTGACGAAGCGCAAACTGCCACCAGCGCAACGCCAATAAAAACAATTTTTTGGTAGTTCAAACCGATATTGCGAGCAAAGCTTTCGCCGATGCTGGCTGCACTGAATTGACTTGCAAAAATATAAGCTAAAATACAGGCCGGTACTGCGAGGTATAAGATCTCGTAAGTTCCTTGTAGTACGGTCGCAAAGTTCGCCATGGTCCACGCAGACATCGTTTGTACAAGGTCATACTTGTATGCAATGAAGGTAGTAAGAGACGAAACAACATTGCCATACATGATGCCGATCAACGGCACCAAAACCGCATTTTTAAATTTCAGGTGCTGTAAAAAGCGCACCAACAGCATAGTGCCCAGAACAGCGAATGTGAAAATGAACCCTAAATAGTGCCATTGCGCTGCGCTGCCTAAGAAGACTAAACCGACAATATAGCCAAGCATCGCACAATCAATGGTGCCCATAGTCGACGGTGCAGCAAACTTGTTCTGCACAATCTGCTGCATGATGAGGCCTGAGACACTCAATCCAGCGCCAGCGAGAATAATAGCGAGCAAACGAGGAATTCGGCTTACAACATAAATAGAGTTAGCGTGGTCATTTCCGTTGAAAAAATCACTGAAGCTGATTTCAGCCACACCAATCATCAAAGAAGCAACGCATAGCACGACCAGAAAAACGGCGGCAGCAATGGGTTTAAACATAAAAGTAATACTAAGGAAGGTTGGGACTAGCCCGATACAAAATTCAAAAAGGGCCTATAAGACAATACTTATAAGCCCGATAGCTAAGGTGGCGACTTATTGTTTAACAGTGCGGTCGATGTCATTCAGCATACGTTGAGTTGCTGTTACACCGCCACCAGCTAGGTACCATGCACTTGAATCAATAAATACAATATTGTCTAGCTTCGCCGCTGGAGTCTCTGCCACTAACGCGTTATCGAATAACTGTTTCGCGCGTCCCTCTGAGCGACCAATCGCTTGTTCACGATCAAGTACGTAAATCACTTCTGGTTTCGCATCAGCGATGTATTCGAAAGAGATAAGGTTGCCGTGGCTACCTTTGATTGGCGCAACTTTTGCGCTCTTAGATTCAACAAAACCAAAGTCGTCAAAGATGATAGAGAAACGGCTACCTTTGTTGAACATAGCAATATTGCTACCATTGTTCATTAGCATCATTGCTGTTGTTTCATCTTTGGTTACTTTCTGATTTACCGCAGTAATTTGCTTTTGAGTCTTCTCAATCAACGCTTCTACTTCAGATTGCTTCGAGAAGATATCACCTAACGTGCGCCAGTTTTTCTGCGTATCAGCCCAGTACTTGTCACCTTCAACATAGAACATGATCGTTGGAGCAATTTGAGCAAGCTGGTCGTACACCTTCAGCATACGGTTTTCAGCAATGATCAGGTCAGGCTTAAGCATGTAGATTGCTTCGAAATCTGGCTCACTCAGAGAACCTGTATTTTTCGTCGTCTTTGCGTAAGACTTTAAGTAGTCAGGCAACAACATGTGTGAAGCACCCACTGGAGCCACACCGATTTGATCCAAAACATCTAAGCTACCATGGCCAAGAACAACAACACGTTGAGGTACACCAGAGACTTCCGTAGAGCCTTTAATGTGTTCTACCGTCACTGTTTTTGCATGAGCTGTCATGAATACAGACGACGCTAAAACCAGAGTTAAACCAGTCACTAGCTTGCGAGCTGAGTTAAGTATTTTGTTCATTTCTATTCCTTTGCTGTTATGACGGTTTTCTATCAAACACACGAAAGCGATTGCCGTGTAATAAACCGTACAACTGCGAGATAACGATTATTTAAAGTATGTCATTAACTTGACAACAAATTTGTAACGCAACTGAGAATTATTATCAATTATATTCTCGCAAAATTGGGGCTACAACAACTTTGTCATTTAGAAATGTAAATATGAGTATTACAAAAGAGAATAATGCCTCTCTTGATCATATTTTTACTCGAACGAGGCATACTTAAAGAACAGAAGTTAACTCAAAAAGAATCTGAGTTAACTTCAATAAAACTGGCTGATTTCGGCTCAAATAACGAGTAAATGAACCCTCACAAATAAATGTGTTCGTTGATCAGTTTACAATGTAAATTAAAACTAACTGTCTGATTAACATTGGTTAAAAATAGATCGTATTATTCACTTCACCCACGCCTTTGATACTTACAGAGATCATATCGCCATCTTTTAATGCTTTGGTTTTCCCAGGCGTTCCCATAAAGATCAAGTCACCCGGTTTCAGAGTGAAATAGTGGCTCAAATAACTGACGACTTTCTTCGGGCTATGGATCATAAAGGTCGTGTTCTCTTGTTGGACAATGGTACCGTTGAGCTTGGTAGTCAATTCAACATTGTTATAATCAACTCCTCGCGATATGGTTTTGGCTATGGGTCCAAATCCGTCAGACGCTTTGGCTCTCAACCATTGAAGATCACTCCCCTGCCACGAACGTTCTGTGAGATCGTTACCAACAGTAACCCCAAAGATCCCCGCTTCCGCCTCTTCCTGATCAGCTTTGTGAAGTGTTTTGCCAATCACCAATACCAGTTCCCCTTCAAAGTGCACATTTCGAGCGTCAAAAGGCGCGTGCACCGGCTGCCCTGAAAGGATCAGAGAGGAAGGAAGTTTAAGAAACATGGGAGGAGGAAGATCAGGGTGAGAAGCTGCGTGACTGCGGAAATTCATCCCAACTGCGAATACTTTCTCCGGTTGTGTCGGGAGCAATACCTCCACATCCGCAAGTGATATGCTTTTATCTGCCACACTATACTCTGAAAAAATATCCCCAACGATTGGAGTTATCGTGTCACCTTTGAGCTGACCATAGCTTATCTGTTCTTGATATTCGTAACGTACAAATTGCTCTACATTAGCCCAAGCACTGACAGAACAACTTGCGGCTACAAGTGAGCCAATCCATTTCATTAAATCATCCTTAAATACTCAATCGAGTTTACTTTTTCGGTAACCTAATGATCAGTATAGAAATTACTGGAGACTTTGCTGTAGATAACAAACAATATTTATGCGAAGCGTGCACTCAACGTACTTGTATAGGAAAAACCTGAGCATCTATTTTGAAAATAATCGAAATAATGCTTGAAATATAAAAAACGAGGCGTATATTACGCCACCTGGCTCAAAACATGAGCTGTTAATGCAACATCCCAGTCCAAGTTCCCACAAAGACAGTTCGCGATACCTCGTTACACCGCCTCTGCGTCAGCTTTACTTCGATAGTCATTCAATAGCGTCATTTTTGTTCCAACACTCCAGTTAGTTTTTGCTGTAGCAAATACTCGATCGTCAACAAAACTATCTGGTTAATCTCAATATTAATGTAATAAACACAAGGCACAGTTATGTCTAGAAGAACAACACGACAAATCCATTGGTACCAACTAACTCGCGAGAAATCGCTCAATAAATTTAAAGGCCATAAATGCTCAAAATCAAAATAGACTTATTGAAAGAAAACATCTCTTGGGTCACGGAGATACGACAATTAAACAGTGACATTTTGCATCGCCACATATTACCAAGGCTGCAACACACAAGTTATCTCATCGACTTCGAATTTGATGAAAGAGAGAGTATCGGAACCATTATCTCGAACAGTGGACAGAAGCTAGGACATTTCACAGTCCTCTAGATCAAAATCGCTCTATCCTCCACTAGAAACATAGCCACGTTTCATTCGTAGAAGCAACACCAAGACAGACCTAGTCATTTGCATTTCACATCGCGGCTTTCCGCTAACTAGGTTGTTATTGCCAGTACTCTCACTACTATCTTCATATAGCCTCTGATTTCTCTAGAGTTATAAACCACCGGCTAACCCAAAAATCCGAACAAAAAAAACGGGCATCCGAAGACACCCGATTCATCGTTATTCGCTTTTTAAACAATTAAAGCTTAGCGAATGCACCTTCCCATGAGTAAGTCTCACCAGCGAACTCAACAGTATGAGTCGCTTGCTGAACATCTTCAGCTTGGTTAGAGATACCGTAATGGTAAGTGTTACCAGAGGTGGTCTGAATGCGAACAACAGTCCCGACACTGTTATGGCCCACAACAGACACAGATTCTACAATGCCACGAGCGCCAACAGAGGCTTCGATAGACTCGTTAAAGTAGCCGTGCGTTTCTAGTACAGAGGCAAACACATGGTTTTGACCAGATTGACGCAAGATAAGCGCAGGCTCGCTCTTCAGGTTGAAGTCTGGATCGTTCGCGCCAGTACGAGCAAAAATCACTTCGCTGCCTTCGTTAGCACTTGTTACTAAGCTGTAGTAGCTGCTGTCGTGCAACCAGCTAACCAAAGAGCTGCCGTTCACTTTACCTGAAGCAACGTTCCAAAGGTGTTGGTAACCGTTGTCTTCGCCAAGTGGCTTAAGCGTGCTTTCAACCTTGTAATCAAAGTCAGTACGGATGATTTGACCAGAGTGGTGAACTGGTAGGTCGTACTGGTGCTCAGCATCTGCTTCAATGCGGTACACATCAATCACTAGTGGTTTCTCAAACTCAGGAAGCTCAGCAAGAATCACACTGCGCTGCATATCTACACCTGTGTAGTATTCAGAGATTGTGCCGCTCATGCCTTGTAAAGACTGATCGTCTGCTACAAAGAAGTGCTTCTGACCAAACTTAGATTCAGCCAGTGCCGTGTCGAAGTTATTTTGAGTTTTTTGGTCAACCGTTACTGTGTTGTGCGCCACAGTCTGCTTACAGTAAGACTTGTTCTCTGGGATGTAACGACCGCCAAATTTAGGCTCAACGTTTACCCAGCGACCAAAGCCGTAGTCGTGCAGCACTTCATGACCGCGGTTGAATACGCTTAGGTGCAGACCGTCGTAGTGACCGTGGTCTAGCGCAGAGTGATACTGGTGGTCTGAACCGTGTTGACCAAACCAGATCAACGCCATTGTGTCGTCATCTTGCTCATCACGGTGACGAAGGATGCTCACGCCGCCTTTCTCACCTTCGGGGCCGTCAGTCACGAACAGGCTACCCCAGTTGAATGGCTTGATTTCATCAGCCGCTTCAACCGCCCTTGATAGTGTTTTACCTGAGATATGGACCCATACGTCTTGCTGGTGATCAGCCATGCCAAGTAGCGTTTCAGTTTGCTCGTAGCGGTGGTAACACACTGATGTTGCCATGATCACGCCTTCATCGTTGATAGAAATCGTCTTCGATGAATCGTTCAGTGCTGGTAGCGTACCGTCAGGGAATGCCGTCTTAAATACTGCGTAAGAGGTTGTCTTGATTACTGAATCGTTGAATTCATAGATACCAAGCTCAGGTTGACGACGCTCGATTGCCTCTGCGAACAAGTAGATAGGACGCAGTGAGAAACGGTGATAGTACGGACCTTCCATGTAGTAGCCGTCTGGCGAGAACAGTTGGTCTAGTTGTGCTAGGAAACCGCCGCTCACCTTATCTAGTTTAAGGCCGTAAAGCGCTTTATCTACCGATTCTTGATCGTTGATTGCGTAGCCACAGATACCTACCGCTGCTACTGCCCATAGACCGTGGTTGTGCACGATGTCGAAGTCATGGCCGTATGTCACAACGAACAGCTCGATCATCTGCTTGAATAGGTCGTTTTCAATCAGCGTTTTTTCATCTTCAGAAATCGTGTGGTAAACACAGCTGTATGCACATGAAGCGTACAGCATCCACATGTTTTCATTCAGTGTTTGGTGGAAGATCTTACCCGGCGGGTTTGAGTCACGGCTAGTATTGCTCTCTAGCGATGGGTACACCTTCGCGTAAGCCGTTAGCATATCTACGATGTAATCACGGTATTTTGTCTCTTCTGTGATAAGGAATAGACGACCCGCTAGATCCATATGGATGTAGTTTTGCTTATGACGGTTATGTTCGTAACCGCCGCCCTCGCCGTGTCCCGGAACTTCAATACCCACTTCTGCCATATATGCGTCAGTTTGGTTGATGTCGCGAGTCAGTGCTTTTCCTAATAGGCTATCCTTGCCAAGTTCCTTACGAAGCTCTGCTGCTTCTTCAAAGTTCAGTAAAAGAGGTTGATAGCTCATTCTTATTTCTCCTGGCCAGCTGAAGTTGAGTCAATTAGGTTCTCTTCTAGCGAGTAGAAACCTGTCCAGCTGTACGTTTTGCCATTTAATTCGACTTTGTGTTCAGTAGTGTCAGTCGCACCCAGTTGGTTGCTGATCATTACTGTGACACGAGAGGTATTCGTTTCAATTTCAACAACAGAACCAATGTTGTTGTGCGCCAGTACTTTGATGTCTTGTACTTGACCACGAGCGTTCACTGATTGCTCAAACTCTTCGTTGAAGTAACCGTGCGTCTCTAGAACTGAAGCAAACAATGTTGTTTCGCCTTTGCTGCGTAGAATAAACGCAGGCTCAGAACGCAGGTTGAAGCTTGGGTCATTCGCGCCAGAACGAGTAAAGATAACTTCACCGTTGTCGTTCGAGCTTGTACCTAACCATGTGTAGTAAGTGTTGTTTTGTAGCCAGCTCACTAGCGCAGTATCGTTCGCTTCACCGCTTGCTACATTCCATAGGTGTTGGTAACCGAAGTCGCCGCCTAGCGTGTGTAGCTCTTTGTTGGTTTGGTAATCGAAGTTGGTACGAACAATCTGACCTTCATACTGATGAGAGTAGTCGTATTGGTGCTCGCCTTTCTCTGAATCTAGGCGGTACAGGTCTAATAGTAGCGGAGATTCTAGACCTTCAAGATTTAGCATGAACACGCTGCGTTGCATGTCAAAACCTTCGTAGTGATCGTTCGCAAACGCACTCATACCATTAATTTTTTGGTCTTCTACTTTAAAGAAGTGAGGTAAACCGTGAACTGAGTCTGCGCGCTCAACGTCAAAGTTGTTCTGACATTTCTCATCAATCGTTACCGCGTTGTGAGCGATAGTTTGACGTGCGTAAGACTTGTTTTCGTCTAGGTAACGGCCACCGAATTTTGGCTCAACGTTCACCCAACGACAGAAGCCGTATTCACGTAGCACTTCTTGACCACGGTTGAAGAAAGTAATACCTAGTGTATCGAAGTTGCCGTGGCCCATACCGTGTTGGCCGTAGTTCATCACAAGCTGAGACACATCGCCTTTGCTGTCTTGCATACGGATGAAGCCTTGAGCACCATTGTGACCTTCTGGGCCTTCGTTCAACTCAACACTTGGCCAGAAAGGCATACCGATCTCTTTCTCAGCGGTTGCCGCTTCGTATGCCTTAGAAAGCTCTAGACCACAGCCGTGCATCCATACTGCATCTTGAATCTTCGCCATACCTAGGATGTTTTCGTCAACTTTGCCATCCACTGTGTAGTGCTTACTGTAAACACTTACTGCAACTTGTACGCCCATGTCTGTGATACCCATAGTGCGAGACGCATCGTTAAGTGCTGGGAATTCACCGTTAGGGTAAGCCGTTGAAAGCATCGCTTGTACTGTGTTACCAATCACGCCGTCTTTGTAATTGTAGATGTCTACTTCTGGCATATGACGGTGAATCACCTCTGCGAAAACACACGTTGGACGAATCGCGTAACGGTGGTAGTAAGGACCTTCCATGTAGTAACCAGAAGGTGCAAACAGTTGAGAGATCTGCGCTAGGAAACCGCCTGTGTCGTTACGATCAAGACCGTAAACTGACATCTCTAGGTACTCACGTTTGCCCAGTGCTAGGCCACAGATACCCACAGCGGCTACAGCCCAGATACCGTGGTTATGGATGCGGTCGAAGTCGTGTGCGTACTTAACCGTGAACATCTCAAGCATAGGTTCGAAGATGCGAGACTCAATATTGTCGCGTTGTTCTTGCGTCAAAGTAGACTTAACGCACGAATACGCCAAGCTAGTGAACATTAACCAGCAATGTTCGTTTAGAATTTGGTGGAAAAGACGCCCTGTTGGGTTCGTGTTCTTTTGAACATGGAAATCGAACGTCAGGTACTTGTCTGCGTATACTTCCAATAGTTCAGTAACGAAATCAGCGTACTTCTGCTCTTTAGTGATAAGGAACAAACGGCCAGCTAGGTTCATGTATGTGTAGTTTTGTTTGTGACGGTTGTGCTCGTAACCACCCGCCTCGCCATGCCCTGGCACGTCAATAGGCAAGCGCATGAAGGCTTCCAGCTCTTTTTGATTCGCTGCGATCGTCTTACCCATTAAACTTGAACGGCCAACTTCTAAATGAAGTGCTTCAATTTCCGCGTCCGTTAGTAGTATTGGTTGTGTAGTCATGTTCTTTATCACCCTCGATGAAGAGTTTCTATATTTGAATTTCAATCTAATTCTTAAACCCCACATAAAGTAATACAATATGAGGTTTAATCCTACCTATTCATCGCTAAATGATGAGCAGAATCACATAAATCTCGCTAACTCCTTGATCTAAAAAGCCAATGACAATTATCAACATTACGTTAAGTCTTTGATTTTACGACACAATAAAAAGTAGCACTTGATCAATATCACACATTTCTAGATATATTGTATTACAATTAAACCTAATCACTTATGATGGATACAACTTAATGAACATATAGAAAATTTACACGCTTTGGAGAGACACAATGAACGCATTCTTTATCAATAACGAGCAGCCTTGGGAAGAACTGGGTGGCGGTATTAAGCGTAAGATCGTGGCGTACACTGACGATCTAATGGCTGTACACCTATCTTTTGACAAAGGCGCGATTGGTCATCCTCATACTCACGAAATTCATGATCAAATTGGTTATGTGGTTCGCGGTAGCTTTGAAGCTGAAATCGAAGGCGAGAAAAAAGTTCTAAAAGAAGGCGATGCGTACTTTGCACGTAAACACATGATGCACGGTGCAGTTGCTCTTGAGCAAGACAGCATTCTTCTTGATATCTTCAACCCAGCTCGCGAAGACTTCCTAAAATAATATATAGCGCAACCTCAGTTGCTAAGGTAAGCACATGAAATCATTTAATATCGCGGTCATTGGCGAATGTATGGTTGAGCTACAGAAAAAAGATGATGGGCTTAAGCAAACATTTGGTGGTGATACACTTAATACGGCTTTGTACCTGTCTCGCTTAACCCAAGAGCACAACATCAAAACAAGCTATGTAACCGCATTAGG
Source organism: Vibrio sp. D420a (assembly GCF_030248625.1). NCBI lineage: Bacteria > Pseudomonadati > Pseudomonadota > Gammaproteobacteria > Vibrionales > Vibrionaceae > Vibrio > Vibrio sp. D420a. The sequence goes on from NZ_JAHGAN010000002.1 coordinate 598,778, forward strand.
CAATGATCCGTTCAGCCTAGATATGCTGGATAAGTGGAATGCAGAAGGCATCGACACTAGCTTGGTAAAGCAAATCGATGACAAGCAACCTGGCCTCTACTACATTGAAACTGATGAAACAGGCGAGCGCAGCTTCCACTACTGGCGCAATGATGCAGCAGCAAAATACTTGCTTGATGGTGATGATGCATCATTAGTGCTAGACAAACTGTTCTCGTACGATGCACTTTACCTTAGTGGTATCACATTAGCGATTCTGACAGAGAAAGGTCGCACTGCCCTACTGGCGTTCTTGGAAGAGTACAAAAAGCAAGGTGGCCAAGTTATTTTTGACAATAACTTCCGACCTAAGCTTTGGAAAAGCCAAGAAGAAGCGCAATCTTGGTATTTACAACTACTCAAATTCGCTGACATCGCGCTCTTGACCTTTGACGATGAGCAAGAGCTTTATGGCGACGCATGCATTGAACAATGTATTGAGCGCACCACAAAAAGCGGTGTTAAAGAGATCATCATTAAACGTGGTAGCAAAGACTGCCTAGTTGTTGAAGCGGATGCCGCGCATTATGTGGCGCCAAACCCGGTAGACAAGGTTATTGATACCACTGCCGCAGGCGACTCATTCAGTGCAGGTTTCCTAGCGAAGCGATTCTGTGGTGGTAATGCTCGTGATGCTGCGTTTGCAGGCCACTGTGTCGCTGGCGCAGTGATTCAACACCAAGGTGCAATTATTCCTAAAGAAGCAATGCCAACACTGTCTCTCTCTTCTTAATTTGATGTAAGCATGACGCCATTATCTGCGTCATGCTATGCTCAATCAAAGTGCTAGACGAGATGAACCAATAGATTTTAAAGCGCTGATAATTCAATAGTTATCAGTCAATTTAGACGTGAGATATTATCCATGACGACATTAAATGAACAACTGGCTAACCTGAAAGTTATCCCTGTAATCGCAATCAACCGTGCAGAAGACGCTATACCTCTAGGTAAAGCGCTTGTTGAAAACGGCATGCCATGTGCGGAAATCACGCTACGTACTGAATGTGCAATCGAAGCGATTCGTATCATGCGTAAAGAGTTCCCAGACATGCTGATTGGCTCTGGTACTGTATTGACTAACGAGCAAGTGGACGCATCTATCGAAGCGGGCGTGGACTTCATCGTAAGCCCAGGCTTTAACCCACGCACTGTTCAATACTGTATTGACAAAGGCGTTGCTATCGTTCCTGGTGTAAACAACCCAAGCCTAGTTGAGCAAGCAATGGAAATGGGCCTACGCACACTTAAGTTCTTCCCTGCTGAGCCTTCAGGCGGCACAAGCATGCTTAAAGCACTGACAGCCGTGTACCCAGTAAAATTCATGCCAACTGGCGGCGTGAGTTTAAAGAACGTTGATGAATACTTGTCTATCCCTTCTGTTCTTGCATGTGGTGGTACGTGGATGGTTCCAACAAAACTTATCGACGAAGGTAAGTGGGACGAGCTAGGTGCTCTAGTACGTGATGCAGTGAATCACGTCGCAAAGTAATTCATCTGACGACAAATTATGTTTAAAGCGAGCCTCTTGGCTCGCTTTTTTTGTTTAAGCTGCTTTTGCGATAGATTCACACTTCAATAGTATGATGATAATGACGCAAAGATGAGTAAGACGCTCATCGTTAGCCCAGTCTTAGAACCGCCTATACTTACTGTTTTAGGAAGAGATCTGGAAACAAAAATAGATGCTAGTTATTTCGTCTAAACAACAGAGTCACACCCTTAGCATCTAACTTCATGATTTTAAAAGGAGTTAATGGTATTATAAATGGTTACATTTAAAAGCAATTAGTATTACGAATTAGATTTTACAAAAGTGCTTTAAAGCCCCATATGTCATAGCTTTGTCAGGATTTTCATATATCAAAAAGCTCTTGGTTTGGATCACAATAAAAGCATATTGTAGTACAAATAAAGCTATAAAAGAGTAATCTAGGAATCAGTTAATGATCACACTTAAAAGGCTGAAAAAATGACTATTGATACTCTTGTTGTTCTTGCCTACTTCTTCTTTCTTGTAGCCATTGGTTGGATGTTCCGTAAGTTCACAACGTCGACAAGTGATTACTTTAGAGGGGGCGGCAAAATGTTGTGGTGGATGGTTGGTGCAACCGCCTTCATGACACAGTTTTCAGCATGGACGTTTACAGGTGCCGCAGGACGCGCGTTCAGCGACGGTTTCGTCGTTGTAATCCTATTCTTAGCCAATGCATTTGGCTACTTCATGAACTACATCTATTTTGCTCCAAAATTCCGCCAGCTTCGTGTTGTAACAGCAATCGAAGCAATTCGTCAGCGTTTTGGTAAAACTTCAGAGCAGTTTTTCACTTGGGCTGGTATGCCTGATAGCTTGATTTCAGCGGGTATCTGGTTGAACGGTCTTGCAATTTTCGTTGCTGCTGTATTCAACATTCCGATGGAAGCAACCATCGTTGTAACAGGTCTAGTACTCATGTTGATGGCGGTAACCGGTGGTTCTTGGGCCGTTGTTGCATCTGACTTCATGCAGATGCTTGTTATCATGGCTGTGACGATTACTTGTGCAGTTGCGGCATACTTCCACGGTGGCGGTCTAGGCAACATCGTTGCAAACTTCGATGGCGACTTCATGGTTGGTAACAACCTGAACTACATGAGCATCTTCATCCTTTGGGTTGTGTTCATCTTCATCAAACAATTCGGTGTAATGAACAACAGTATCAACGCTTACCGCTACCTGTGTGCAAAAGACAGTGAAAATGCGCGTAAAGCGGCTGGCCTTGCATGTGTGCTAATGATTGTTGGTCCACTGATTTGGTTCCTACCTGCTTGGTACGTAAGTGCATTCATGCCGGACTTCGCAGAGCAATACGGTTCAGTGGGTGCAGACGCTGCTTACCTAGCATTCGTACAAAACGTAATGCCTGCAGGTATGGTTGGTCTTCTAATGTCAGCAATGTTCGCGGCTACCATGTCTTCTATGGACTCTGGTCTAAACCGTAACGCAGGTATCTTCGTGATGAACTTCTACAGCCCAATTGTTCGCCCACAAGCGACACAGAAAGAGCTGGTTGTAGTAAGTAAAGCAACGACAGTAATGATGGGCTTCATCATCATCGGTATTGGCTTGTTCATCAACTCACTGCGTCACCTAAGCCTGTTCGATATCGTACTAAACGTTGGTGCATTGATTGGCTTCCCAATGCTTATCCCTGTACTTCTAGGTATGTGGGTTCGTAAGACTCCAGACTGGGCTGGTTGGGCAACACTGATTGTTGGTGGTTTCGTTTCTTACATCTTCGGTATCTCTCTACAAGCTGAAGACGTACAGAATTGGTTTAACCTAGAACACGCACTAACAGGTCGCGAATGGTCTGACTTGAAAGTAGCACTGAGCTTAGCAGCACACGTTGTGTTCACTGGTGGCTTCTTCCTAGCAACAACACTGGTTTACAAGGGTCGTACACCGGAGCGTGAAGCAGAAGTTGAGAAGCTATTTGAGAACTGGAACACACCGGTTGTGGCAGAATCTCAAGAGCAGCAAAACCTAGACACTAAACAGCGTTCAATGCTTGGTAAGCTAATCTGTACTGCAGGTTTCGGTATCCTAGCGATGGCTCTAATTCCAAATGACATTACTGGTCGAGCACTGTTCCTACTGTGTGGTTCGATTGTACTGTCAGTTGGTGCACTACTGGTTAACGCCTCTCGCGGTGGCGTAAAAAAGCTCGATGAGCCAGCGGCAATGAAATAAGCATTGCTTCTAGCAGCAAAACAGCTTCTAGCAAGAATACACCGATAACAAACAAAACGCCCAGGCACAAATGCTTGGGCGTTTTTTTATGTTCAGTACTGAAGAAGATAAGACCTTACTGCCCTACTGTTTGTTGTGCTTGCTGTTTATTGAACCTGCTGTTTATTCAGCCAACGCTTTGGCTCTTAGCTTTTGGTCAAGTTCATACAGGTGTTTAGCAGCTTCCATATGTTGAGGATAATCCGCAAATTTCTCGCGCTGTTCTGGCGTCATCTTACAGGTTTCATCGACTAGCATTAGCGTCCAATACAACTTAGTGGTGCGTAACATCGCCAGTAACGGCTTCAGCACCTCTTTTTCGTAGACTTGAATCAGCTGTTCGATCCATTCGTCACGTTCGTCTTCAGTTGAAATAGCACCTTCAATCGCTGCAATAACGTTTAGGTACTTTGGGTTGGACTTGAGCTTGTCCATAACAGACTCCATCTCTTTAGCCTGTTCTTCGAGCTCTACTCTAATCGCAGCGATCCAACTCGTTTGAGTAAGTGCGTCAGCGTCAATTGTCTCAAAATCAGACTTAATGCGACGCTCAACGTTCTTTTGCGCTTGCTTAACGACAGAACGGACTTTTTGAAAAGGAAGTTGGTACTCCTTACCTAGCTCAGTGATCAGTGTATGAAAACCACCATTTGGTAAATGCAGGTTCTCTTTAAATGTCGCCAAAGCCGCCTCTTGTTCAGGTGTAAGGTTACTCATTCTCTGTCCTTTTAATCTCTTCTAACTCTCAACGGACTGCCGAGCATAACATCATTCACTCTTGCTGTAGGAACGAGTCCCCCTTATGAGTCCAAATATCTCTTTAAGTGACGAGATAATAGGCACTCGTGGCATTAAATGGTAAATCCTGAACTTCTGAATTCTGTACATTACGTGCACAAGGGTTGTATCGCAGACAGGAGTCTCCCAACTAAATAAGAGAACACCATGACATACTCAGACTACAAAGAATCCGACCTACACAAATGCGTTATCGTTACGGGCGAGTTACTCACATCGACAGCCAAGTTTGCTATCAAAGCCAGCACCACTCTATTTAAGTGTTTTCGTTGGGTCGCTATTAAGGCTTATCGATATGTCATGAAATAGACTTTAACGCGTTAAGCACCCCAACCAAAATTTCAAAAAGCGCTACCTAATAAAAGGTAGCGCTTTTTCGTTTTTCACATTTCAGGTTAACAGTCTCGTAGAACCTAAAGCGATGAACTTTTATCCAACCGGTGGCGTTAAATGGTAAAACTTATCAAAATAAATCGCCGATACTACACCTGTTCCAACGAAACAGACTTTTTAAATAATACAGGTACTAAGATGAAAAAGATGGCACTAAAGATTGTAGGACTCACGGTTTTAGCTTCGGCGCTAACGGGTTGTATCGGTAGTAATGCTGTCACAGGGAAAGTGATGAAATTCAACGTAGAAGTCGTAGATAACCGCTACGCTCGAGCAGGCGTGAACTTCTTACTTGCCCCAGTCTACGGTATCACTACAGCCGCCGACTACGTGGTGTTCAACTCACTAGAGTTCTGGACTGGCAAAAACCCTATCAGTGGCGCGCCACACGTCTTTGATACGGAAGCAGACACACACTTCAAAGTGAATGATGAACTCGACCCAAGCTTGAAAGAGGCTCCAGTTGCGCCCCTGTCTAATAATCGAACCATTGAAACAGGCGAAATGATTCAGATTGATGAAAACACTATCCAAATGGATATCGTGTATAACACAGGCGAAAGTGCAACCTTGACGGGTATTAGAGAGGGTGAAGAGGTCAGCTACTACATGAATGGTGAGCTCGTTTCTCAAACGACCATTAGCGAGCTAGAAGCCCTGAAGAAAGGTAACGCATAAGGCAATTTAAACGTTCGATTCGACGTTAATAGAACAGAAAGGCAGTTGAGAGTCACATCACTCTCAACTGCCTTTCTCGTTTATTCCCAGTGCTAGCTAATTTTGGCTATCCTGCCCTTGATTCAATCGAATGCTCACCAAGCTTGCCACCATGATAGCAAGATAGAAACTTCCGATGATTGATTCCATAAACACGAAGAACTGTGCAACAGGAAGCGCGGGAGAAATATCACCATAACCAACGGTCGTAAGTGTAATAAAGCTAAAATACATCGCGTTAAACAAATTACTCAGCCACTCTCGCTCTTCTAACCCGTTAAACGCGTTGGGGAGAATCTCCAAGATCAGAAGATAGATGGTTGCCCAAGCCAAACCGATTAAAAGGTAGATACAGATGGAACCTATAATGTGGTTCTTGGTGACATTAGATGCCTGCATCACCTGTTTAAGTGCCGAGTAAATATGAGAGAACAGAAACGCCGCGAGCGCTAATAGAGTGACAATAGAAAGGTTATAATCCTCAAAGAACGAGAAGACCCCAGAGACCCCCGCCGTGAGCAAAAGTAACCCATACCAAGAACGATACAGTGCTCGCTCTTGATGTATCCCTGCAATAGAAACCGCCAATGTCATGATTATTAGGAACAAAATTGTCTTTTGCCCTTGAGGGTAGAACTGCTGCATTACGGCGCAGCCGAAGAACAGCACTAGCAAGGCAAAAAACAGAAAGTAAAAATTGTCATCCTTCGACACTGGCTTCATTTAGCTTGCCTCTTTTTCTTTCTGGTCTTGTTGGTTAACCTGGCCCTCTTGCTCCAAATTGAGCCAAACCATCATCAGTTCATAAGTTAAGCTCAGTACCACTGCCCCTACAAACAAACCTACAATACCCGACATCGCCATCCCACCTAGTGCACCAAGAAGGATAACCAGCATAGGGATGTGAGAACCACGGCTTAATAGAACAGGCTTTAGAATCGCGTCACTACCACTAACGATCAAACACCAAACCAAGAACAAGCTAGCCGCGAGTGTCGACTCAACACTGAACATGTAGATAATCGCAGGGAGTAGCGCCAGAATCGGTGGCAGTTGGATAATCGCAATTAACAGCACCGCTAAAGCCCAGAAAGCAGCGGCAGGAACACCAGCAATCACTAAACCAATTGCAGACATCACTGACTGAATCAAAGCAACCCCAATAACGCCCTGAACCACGCTGCGCACCGTTACTTTAGAGAGCTTAACGAGCTCTTCGCCTCGACCATCAGTTAGGCGTGCGACCAAATGCGTCAAACCCACTTGGCACTTATCAGCATTACTCATAAATACGCCCGCAATGATGGTAGAGATAATAAACTGAACAAAACCACCACCCAGAGATCCAAGAATCGAGGCTGCTTTTGATGCGAACTGTTTTATCTCATCCGCATATTTAACAAAAGCGCCTTCAATGTTGGTTGATGCGTAAACTAACGCGCCATAGATCTTTTCACCCACAAGAGGGATCTCTTGCAAAGACTGTTTAGGCTTAGGGACGGACAATGTGCCATCTTGAAGACCACTCATTAGGTCAGATGCACTGGTATAGATGCCTGAGGACAAAGCGATAAGAGGGATCAGGAGCAACAACACACCAATAAAACTCAACAATCCACTGGCTTTACCTTTAGACATTCCAGTTTTGTTTGAAATCGCCACCGCTACAGGATAGAGCGCTGTCGCAATGATCGCTCCCCACACCACCAGCAGAATAAAGGGACGTAGAATTGAGAAACACCAATACACAAGGATCGCTACCGCGGCAATTTTTATGGCAGCATCAATCGCTTGTTTAGAAAAGTCGTCAGTTAACTTCATAAAACATCCTTGTTCACTAAAAATTAAGGCTGATTTTGCAGAAACTTCCAATTCCGGGTCTCAAGAAATAGGGAAGCCAAAATCATATAAACACCGATCATCACCAATTGAACAATGCGTATCAGTGTATTGCTATCAATGTCACCTGAGCTCATCAAGGTACTGCCAATAAGAACAAGTAAGGTACTAAACGCCGTCGCAAATATCGGGGCTTTATCTGGCACGGTATAGATTTTCCGAGCCATAAAGATCGCTACTAAACCAATAAACAGCGAGTAAAAAACAATGTTAGGCACGATGGCAAGAATAGAGAACGCCGCAATAGCCAGTAGCCCGCCGATGCCATTACTGATCACCAAGAAGGCGCTCAGTTTCACTGACTTCTCTGCCGTGATCATCAAAGAGAGAAGCGCAATAAACATCATAGTCAACAATGCTTCAGAGATTTGAAAAATGAAGAAGAAACAAACCACTGGATAAGAAATGATCATCGCTCTAAACGCAGCATACCAACGCTGTTGGCGATCAAGAGGCGGTGCCGCAAAGCCTGAGAAATCGGATTTTGGTTCAGGGAAATAGATATGAACCAACGCAAAGAGCAGCACCGATACCACGCCAGACGTCGCTAATCCTGATGCCAAAAGTACAGAGACTCCCGGATTAGATATCGCCATAAACGGCAGCATCAGTACGGCGATCAGCAAAATGGTCGCGAATAAATTCCACTTGGGGTCGACAAACAAGTAGTAACCCCAAAGCATCATCAAACCAACCAACACCAACAACGGGACCGGGTACTGGGTAATCCCTCTTGAGAGCAACAAGCCCAATACCATGGTTGCGACCAATGCAAGTAGCAGCTCGTAAACCGTCTCTTTATGTAGATTTTGCTTATCAATCAAGAACTTTGCAGTGAACACAGGCGCAACGAATGCCAAGGGCCAATTGATCCAGGCGGCAATAAAAACCGATATGGTTACGCCCACAGTGAAACGTAAAATTCGTCGCTGCACCTGTTCATCTAAGATGACGTTATCTGACATAAGAAAGCACGCTGATGAAACGAATCCAGAGTTTGCCAATCGTATTAAAGATGAAGTTATCGCCGCTGTAGACAATCACATCCGCTTGGCCGCCCACTCGAAGTAAACCCGACACATCATTGCGTTCAAACTCAATAGTGATAGGCAACATCTGGGTTTGTCGTAACCAGCCTGTCTGCTGATTAGCTTGAGCGAGCTTACCCGCTTGATCGTTTTGCCCCCAATCAACACCCCAATCAATGCTCGTCACTTTTCCTTTAATGACCTTGCCCGGCGCAAAGTCTAAAGCCACTTCGACTTCATCTCCGACCGTGACATTGCCCAAGCTGTTTTCACGATAATACGCTTCTATCCAGATATCCTGAGTTGAAACAAAGGTCATGATTGGCTGACCAGAAGAGGCATAGAAACCCTCGGACAAACTGAAATTTGAAACACCACCTTGGGTTGGTGCCGTGATAACGGTTCTCTCTAAATTGAGTTGTGCTTGCTCAAGCGCTAATAAGGCCGCTTTAACTTGGCTATTCTCTTCACCCTCTTTACCCATCTGTTGCTTGGCGCGCTCTAGATCCGCCTCTGCATTGGATACCGCTGCACGCGCTGTGGCAACCGCTGCTCGTGCCTTATCTGCGTCAGACTTTGACACCACGCCTTTGTCTGCCATTGCCAGTACGCGTTTCGCTTGTAGATCTGTGTTCTGTCTTTCGACAATCGCAGAAGTCAGTTTGGCCTGCGCAGAAGCGATATTGGCGGTTTGAGCACCCACGTTCTGTCCAGCAATTTCTAGGTTTTGCTCTGCTTGCGCCACAGCAATCCGATAATCAGAATCATCCAATACTGCTAGCACGTCACCCTGCTCCACCAATTGGTTTGGTTGAACTCGGATATCTAGGACTTTGCCAGAGACTTCTGGCTTGATAGGAACGATGTAACCTTTAACGCGGGCGTTGTCAGTAATTGGAATCACACGATCTGATACAACACTAAAAATCAGCATGGCAGCAACAAACAACAACAAATAGTTGGTCACCTTCCTGACTTTATCTTTTTTATTTACTTGAGGTGTGGATTCACTGTTTGCAGATGATTCCGACTCTTTAGTTTCAGACATACCACTCCCTTTCATCTAGGTAACATCAACAAAATTAATACTTTAAAAATAAGCGTACTCGTGGAAAACTCAAGAAATTGCAGTTAAATTTATCTGATGGCACTCTGTAACTGATAGATGCGTCTAATTTATTGCCAATACACGCATGTCTATTGCAAAAACACACAAAGGATTGTTTCGTGATGGCAGAAACCAAGTATCAAGTTCCTGTAATACAAACCAATTATGCAAAGATCTTGGTGCAGATGTTTAGTGACTATGGACTCGACTTGCATCAGTTGTTGAAAGACTCTGGTCTTCCTCCCGATCTAATCCAGTCCGACAGTGATTTTGTGCCTTCAGAGTCCATTAAACGCTTGATTTACCTCACTTCCGCTCAACTTGGGGTTTCAAAGTTTACTGACCTGCTTGGGCTAGCATTTCGACGCCGCATCATCCCACATGTCTTGCATCAGTTTGTCGATTACCAAACCATTGGCGACGCGCTTCAACACATCAATCAAATTTTCTCCAACGACTCGCCAGGTAGCCGCGTCTCTTTAGTGAAAGAGCACGGTCAGGTTTGGTTCTGCCGTCAGGCACCGGACGATGATTCAACGATGTTTCAATGGGGCGAGGCTTTTGCCATCATCTACATCATTGAGCTCATTACGATTCTCTCAAACAATCAGTGGCAGCCAGATAAAATCCGACTTCAAGGTAGAGAAACAGATGTCATCAGTACTATCACTACCAGCCGTTGCCAACTCTTTATAGAACAAGGCATGACAGCAGTGATGATCCCAAGCGATATCTTGATATTGCCGATTCAACTTACCAGTAAAGACCTTAGCCCCAAGCCTGCCCTTGTGGAATGGCACACCAGCTTTACTGATAGTATCTACGAGCTACTTAAGCCGTATATGAAAGAGCAAGATCTATCCATCGAAGATGCCGCTCAACTGCTTAACTTTTCGGTGCGAACTTTCCAGAGAAAACTCAAGCAAGAGAACACCTCTTTTCGCAAAATAAAAGAGAACCTAATGTTTTCGGTAGCATGTGAACTGATGGAAGAAGGCCATACGCTAACCTACACTTCCAGCCAACTTGGCTACACCAATATTTCGCACTTTTCGAGAGCCTTTAAACGTGTATCAGGGCTAACGCCTAAAATTTACCAGCGGTCTATTTCATCTACTTGATAGAAGAACTAAATCGTTGAGTGCGTTGGGTTATTGTCACTATTTTTCACAATGACTTTTACCATTTCACGCCATATCGAAATTTTGAGTGTGAGGTATTACCTTCTTGTCGCGAAGTTAACGATTTGAAAGATAGACAATATTAGTTGTTAAGTAGGAAAAGTAAGCTGCCACCACTCAAAGAGCTGCCATAGTTGAAGTTGATACCAACCCCAAAGTTATCAAAGAAGTAAGAGTCATAAGGCATATCAAACACCAAGCCAGCACCAAACTCATAGTAGTAGTGTGTATCGAGTGGTTCGGTCAGGTCTCCAGCCACATCGATTCTTCTGAAGTTATAGTGAATCTGAGGATTCTTTAATGACCAAACGTCCAGCACTACATTCTGCCTAAACTCGAGTTCATTAATAAACCTTAGGCCCTCTGGGTTACCGATGTCACCATCGTTGGCTTCTCCCCAACCCGTTCCATAGAAATAACGCGCTCGTGACGAAATATTCCAACTGCCCCACTCTTTCTTTTGAAGGTATTTGAGCTTAACTGACGGTTCACCTATCAAGGCCCATGCCGACGTATTCAGCGCGTAACCATCAAGCACAGGCTGAAATGCTTGGGAATAGCTGTTGTTGTATTCATATTCGTTGCGGTAATAGAGCAAATGAGTGCCCAGTCCATAAGCGACAGACCAATGTTGGTCTAACTGATTTCTCACCCCGAAAAAGCCATACAAACCCAATACCGAATCTTTATTTGGGTTCACACGACGATCACTAGTCACATCCGATGAAATCTCAATGTCCTGCTCAGATAACGCGTACGAGCCACGTACCGACCAAATTAGATCAACATCAGGGTCTTCGGTGTTTATCAAAGATGAGTAAGGAATTGAGCCCACGCTGACTTGGCTTCGAGTATCAACGGTTTTATCAGAACCAAAGCCACTGTCGTTGAGGTTAATAAACGAGTTAGGGTCAAAGTCTACAAAACCAATCGAAACAGCATCGCTATCGGTGAGCGCGATAGACGCTGCAAAAATCTTCTCCAAACGGTTCTGAATCGCCTCATTAGAGGCATAAACACTGGACGAAATAAGACCTGTTAAAAGTACACCAATCGTGGGGAGATTGAGGAATTGGGGTGAAAGCATTAAGTTGACTCCATTCAAACTTATGCTTCAAGTGTAATTGGAAAATTCGCTATTTCAATCAGAGGGTTAAAGTTGGGAATCGAGCACCTCGCAAAGCGAGCTGTAAAAAACTCGCAAGATCGATTGCCCCATAAAGCTCCTCAACATCTTGTACTCGATAGTGAATGATCATGGCCAGTCCTCCGTCGTTGATAGGATTTCAAATAATGAATGAAATGCCATCTTGGCGGATTCCCAAACCACTTACTTACCATTTTATGCCACCGATTTAAGACGAGACTGCGGTAAACGCCGATAAAGACAGACTGTGTCTTCTAGACCTTGCGCTCTTTACGATACTGTCTGGGTGTCATTTTCATTTGACGTTTAAAGGCGCGAGTGAAGTGTGATGAGTCTGAGTAACCCATTTGGGCGCCGATATCTGTAATTGATAAATCAGAGTGCTCAAGTAAAAATAGTGTCTGCTCTAGCATCATCTCTTCTACCAAGGCTTTGTAAATCACTCCCTCTTTTTCCAAAACGGCGTTGGATTGTCCTCACGTTGATGTTGAGGATCTCAGAGGCAAGACTAATCGGCAGTTTACCCACAGACAAATAGGGGTTAATCGCTAACTGAAACGAGCTAACAAATGAGTGAACGCCACCGATTTGCTTAATGGGTTGTTGAAAATTCTCAGCCTTCGTACTCAAATTGCGAGCTAAGACGATAGGCGATTGCATAAGTGAGTCAGGAATTTCAAATGCCGTGACCGGACGGCCGATAAAAACTGAGCCTCTGCCATCTCAGGTAATGATTGAAAGTACTCCAAATCACTACTTTGGATCCCTACCTCAGTTGCACGCCACTTACCTTGAGTCAGACTCAGAAGTAACTCATTAATAAATATGACCGAGAATATCTCTGACAGCTTAAACCATGGCGCGTCAGAAAAAGGTTTTTCGCGCACCAACCACCATTTTCCGCCAGACTGATTAGTGTAAATAGTGGCCCCCGTGGAACGAGCTTTAAGCAACTCAGCGAACTCATCTAAAGCGGCTTTCAGCGAAGTCCGTTCAGATAACTGGGCGAAAAACTTAGGGACATAGACTTGCTTACAGAAACTCCATAGCAAGAGCGTTAATTCTTCTCTGGATGCGGACTGTTCCATCAATTCAAGTACGTTCTTAAACGCGGTTTCAAGAAGGTGCTGATAGTCCCGTTCATTAGTAAAAATATCGTTAGGGATCTTCGCTTCCCGCAGTAAGAAATAAATGTCTTGCTCAAACTGCTGCAGCAGTTCAACAAACCACTCCACATCATCAGCATTGACGATGGCAGTCGAATTACTCTGCTCCGCCATTAATGGATCCTTTCACAATGGGTTCTGTATTATTGTAATCAAAAAAAGGGTCGCTATATGCGACCCAATCCATTTCTGTCTGACGAATCTCAATTTAAAGCTTAATTGATTTCGTCATGCCTGCTTCAGCGTGCCCTTTAAAGTTACACGCAAATTCAACGTTATTGTCACCGTGGAAGTGCCACATAAACTGACGGGCCTTTTTGGGTTCTACGACAATAGAGTTCTTGGTGTCATGTTCCATGCCCGCCATTGCTGCCATCATTTTGCGGTGACTCTCTAGTTCTTCTTTGCTACCAATCGAGAATTCATGAGACTCATTGCCCGCATTCATTACCACAAATTGCACCACATCGTTTGGCTCGATCTTAACTTCTTTTTTGAAAGTGATGGTTTTGTCGTCATTGAGGACCACATGAACCACTTTGTCTGGGTTAGCGCCATTAGCTGGCATCCCTACACTAGATGTACGTTGCATTCCCATCATACTCGAGTGATCCATAGTGGAATGATCCATCATTTCATGATTCATCGAGCTGTGATCCATCTTTCCATGGTCCATTTTAGAGTGGTCCATCTGTGCAAAAGCAGAAGCAGTGAATAGAGCTAAGCTCAACGCGATAATTGTCTTTTTCATAATAATTCCTGATGTTGTTTTGACCCAGCGAAAGTCTCACTAGGCCATTTAATTCAATAACCTAGAGAGAACCTATTTCAGATCTCGCTGTTTCCACAAAACAAAAATGGCGGGGATCACCAGCAAAGTCAGAAGTAACGCTGAGGCCATGCCTCCTATCATTGGGGCTGCAATTCTCTGCATGACTTCAGAGCCTGTACCCTGCCCGTACATAATTGGAATCAAACCGATGATTACCGTCAGAACCGTCATCATCACCGGACGAACTCGTAAGCCAGCACCTTCACGAATCGCATCCAGCAGATCCTTGTGCTGCAGCTGTGTGTGCGCATTCTCGTGGTCTTGTTTTTTAAAGTTCCACGCTTGGTTGAGGTACACCAACATAATCACTCCGATCTCCACTGCAACGCCGGCCAAGGCAATAAAGCCAACGCCTACGGCAATCGAGAAGTTGTAACCGAGGTAATGCATCAACCACACCCCGCCAACCATCGCGAGCGGCAAAGTCAGCATGATCACCATGACTTCTTCAACACGTCGGAAGCTCAAGTAAAGTAAGAGCATGATGATTGCAATAGTGATTGGCACAACAATGCTCAAGCGCTCCTTAGCTCGCTCCATGTATTCGTATTGCCCAGACCAAGCCAGCGAGTAGCCAGCAGGAAGCTCTAATTGTTCTGCCACCGCACGCTTGGCATTTTCGACATAAGTTCCTAAGTCACGTCCTTCAATATCAACAAATACCCAACCGTTTGGACGCGCATTTTCCGTCTTGATCATTGGCGGACCATCTTCGTAACGCACGTCAGCGACGTCGGCTAACGCGATGCGCGCACCATTCGCCGTTATCAAAGGCAGGTTTTGCAACTTGATCACCGAATCACGATACTCTTGTGGGTAACGAACATTAATCGGATAACGCTCTAAACCTTCTACCGTCTCACCGACATTCATTCCGCCTACCGCTGTTGATATCACTTGCTGTATCTCAGCGATGTTTAGGCCATAACGCGCAGCAGCTCGGCGATCAATGTCGATAGTGACATAACGACCACCGGCTACACGCTCCGCATAGACAGACGCAGTTCCCGGTAAGTCATTAAGGATAGGTTCAATATCTGCCCCTATCTTCTCGATCACTTTCAGATCAGGTCCTGCAATCTTGATCCCGATCGGAGTCTTAATCCCCGTCGCCAACATATCGATACGAGTTTTGATTGGCATAACCCAAGCATTGGTTAGGCCCGGGAACTGAATCAGGTTATTGAGTTCATCACGCAGCGACTCCAGTGTGACACCGTCACGCCAAGTATCTTTAGGTTTAAACTGAATCACCGTCTCAATCATGGTTAGTGGCGCTGGATCGGTCGCTGTTTCTGCTCGGCCGATCTTGCCCCACACGGTTTCTACTTCAGGAATGGTTTTAATCAACTTATTGGTTTGTTGGAGTAATTCACGCGCTTTACCTATCGAGATACCCGGATAGGTCGTCGGCATGTACATCAAATCTCCTTCATCCAGCGGTGGAATGAACTCACTGCCTAGCTTACTGGTTGGGTAATACGCAGATGCCATCAAAGCCAGTGCGACCATGATGATCGTTTTCGGGAAACGCAAGCTTAGATTGAGCAGTGGACGATACAGCCCAACCAAGCCTTTATTGATTGGATTCTTATGCTCAGGAAGTACCTTGCCACGAATGAAGTAGCCCATAAGCACAGGAACTAAGGTGATCGCCAAGCCCGCAGACGCCGCCATCGCATACGTTTTAGTGAACGCCAACGGTGAGAACATCTTGCCCTCTTGCCCTTCCAATGCGAACACAGGCACGAAGCTCAGCGTAATAATAAGCAGCGAGAAGAAAAGCGGTGCCCCCACTTCTTCAGCAGCTTTACCTATCACTTGCCAACGATTGTTATCATTCAACGGTGTGCGCTCAATGTGTTTATGCACGTTCTCAATCATCACGATCGCGCCATCAACCATAGCGCCGATAGCAATTGCGATCCCGCCTAGAGACATGATGTTGGCGTTGATTCCTTGCCAGTGCATCACGATAAATGCAGACAAAATGCCTACTGGAAGGCTCAGTGCGATAACTAATGATGAGCGAATATGGAATAGGAATAACGCACACACGATAGCAACCACCAAAAACTCTTCGGCAAGCTTCTGCCAAAGGTTTTCTACTGCCGAGTCAATCAAGGCTGATCGGTCATAGGTCGCAACAATCTCGACCCCATCCGGCAAGCTGCGTTGTAACTCATCAAGCTTTGTTTTTACCTCCGCGATCACCTCACTGGCATTCTCACCAAAGCGCATAACGATGACTCCGCCAACGGCTTCACCTTCACCGTTTAGCTCTGAGATACCGCGACGCATCTGAGGGCCAAGATTCACGTCAGCAATATCACCAAGTAATAACGGTGTACCTTTAGCGGTCACTTTCAAAGGCAGTGCTTTGAGATCGTCAATACCACTCAAATAGCCCGACGTGCGCACCATATGCTCAGCTTCTGCCACTTCAATAACTGATGCACCTGTTTCTTGGTTACCGCTTTGAATAGCATTGTTGACCTGCTTCAGTGTTAGGTCGTAGGCACGCAATTTAGCGGGATCAATTTGCACTTGATACTGCTTAACCATGCCACCAACTGTCGCCACTTCAGACACACCATTGACGGTTTGCAGCTCGTATTTCAAAAACCAATCTTGCAGGCTGCGGAGCTCAGCGAGATCGTGCTGACCCGTTTTGTCTTGCAGCACATAGCTGTAGATCCAGCCCACACCGGTTGCATCTGGACCAAGTGTTGGCTTGGCGCTGGCTGGCAGTTTAGGGGCAACTTGGCTGAGATACTCCAATACCCTTGAACGCGCCCAATACATGTCGGTGTCGTCGTTGAAGATGATATAAACGTACGAATCACCAAAGAACGAATAGCCTCTAACGGTTTCCGCACCGGGTACTGCGAGCATTGCTGTAGTAAGCGGATAGGTCACCTGATCTTCTACCACTTGCGGCGCTTGTCCCGGATAGCTGGTTTTGATGATAACTTGCACATCAGAAAGATCCGGAATGGCATCGACAGGCGTATTCTTCACACTGTAGAGGCCACCTAAAGTCAGAGCGATAGTGGCGACAAGCACCAAGAATCGATTGCTGATCGACCAGCGAATAATTG
The DNA here is from genome assembly GCF_030248625.1 of Vibrio sp. D420a. Lineage (NCBI taxonomy): Bacteria > Pseudomonadati > Pseudomonadota > Gammaproteobacteria > Vibrionales > Vibrionaceae > Vibrio > Vibrio sp. D420a. The sequence goes on from NZ_JAHGAN010000002.1 coordinate 615,959, forward strand.
CATTAATCATCACTACTCCTCAGCCGACTCAATTTTCTTCAACACGTAGTCCGTGCCAGATTTCACCACGAGGAAACGCACTTTTTGTCCCTCTTTGTAATCATCAAGTGGAATGTCATCGCTAGCGGTGAAATTCATCTCTCCGGCTTGCCACTGCCACTCATCAACAGCTTGGTGATTCACTGTGATCATGCCAAAATCTGCCATCAGCATGGTGATATCGCCTTCGACCCAGACTTCCGTCGCCATTGTGTTATCACTTTGGCTCACTTCGGTGACTTGGAATTGCCCTGAATCCGTCTTCTCCATTTTAAAATCGATCGCCTGACCGTTCGCTAAGCCAGATAAATCAACCTCATCAGAGAAGGTAAAGTCCATCACCATTCCCGGCCAATCCCACTCAGGAACCGGTTGATGCTCAATGGTTGCCATGCGGTGTCCCACCATCAGATTGGTGATACTGCCTTTTGCCCACACGGAATCGCTCATCTGCATTGGCTCTTCATTGATTGAAGAGATTCGAGACAAATCTGCCGTTTGGCTAGACTCCGAATCCAACATGAAGTGAGCAGAAGTAACGACGCTCACACCCTGTTCAAGACCTTCAAGCACTTCGACACGATCGCCCGCTTCACGCCCTACACGAATACGATGTGAACGATATTTACCTTCACCTTCAGACAAAACCACTCGCGTCATGCCACCCGAGTGAATCACCGATGAACGAGCTACTGTCAGGACTTGATCGTCACTTTCTGGTTTGAGCGTGATGTTCGAGAACATATTCGGCTTCAGCTCACCATCAGGATTGGGAAACTTAAGACGCACTCGCAGTGTTCGAGTGGTTGGATCTAGGATTGGGTAAACGTAATCCACACGACCGCTCCATTCGCCACCCGGAACCGCATCTAACGTCATCGAAGCTGCAGTGCCTTGTGAAATCCAGTGTGCTTGACGTTCAAACACCTCGGCATCAACCCAAACTTCTTCCAGAGGGCCGGCGCTAATTACCGCTTGAGCAGGAGAAAGATAACCACCCTCTCGAATATTTAAGGTTGCGATAACTCCATCGGCTGGCGCTTTTATTTCTATGGTTTGCGATGCTTTGCCACGTCTCACGATTTGATTGATTTGCTGTTTATCAACTCCCAAAGAGACCAGTCGTTCTTTAGCACCTGAGATCATACCTTTACGACCCGTTTTATAAGCGCTCAACAACTCTTCTTGTGCCTTAACTAACTCTGGAGAATAGAGTGTAAACAACACTTCACCCTTGGATACAGTTTCACCTACCGCATTAATAAATAGGTCTTGAACCCACCCCGCCGCACGGACGTTGGTCTGCCACAGACGACTTTCATCAAAGGCAACGTAGCCCACCGTCTCTATTTTTGGCGTCAAAGGTTCTAACATCACAGATTCGGTTTTTACCCCAAGGTTGTTTTCCACCGCAGGATCAATGGTGACCGTACCCGGTTTATCTTTTTTTCCTGCCAAGTCATCAGCATAAACAGGAACTAAGTCCATTCCCATAGGTGACTTACCCGGCTGGTCTCGTTGATAGTTCGGATCCATCGGGGCAACCCAATAAAGCGGCTCATCTGCGCTTTTTTCTGACATTTCTCCACTCATAGCAGCGTGGTTCATCGGGAAAAATTGGCTCGCACCAACACCGATTGCTGCACCAACGACAAGAGCAATACTTGCGACTGTAAATGATTTCATGATGTTTCCTTATTGCGCTTGTGGCGTTGTCTTTGATGATTGAGAAGGCTGGTGATATGAGCCACCAACAAGCGCAGCCAATTGACTGTTAACTATGTTTAAATCCGTGATTAATCTCTGCTGTTCTAGCTCGATATTGAGCGCGTTAGTCATAGCAGTGATCACGTCATTAAATTGCGCAGTGTTATTTTGATACCCGCGTTCAACGGCCTTTGTGGTTGCATCAGCTTGAGGAATAAAGCTGTTTTGATAACGTTCGATACGCTGAGATAGGTTGTCTCTATCCACCAAAAGCGCGTTTACTTTGGCGTTCATTTGACTAAGAAGCGTCTCTTTCTGAGCACGGGCAGAACCCACTTGGTACTGAGCAGCTTCAACACTCTTGTCTTGACGATTACCCGTAAACAATGGGATATCCATAGTCACATAGGCACTGACCAGATCTGACGCCGGATTACCTTGCATATTATTCGCTTGTCGATAGGCGTACATCACCTCGACACCAAACTGAGGTAGATACGCTTGCTCTGCGATCTCTACTTGCGTTTCGTTGACGGTGATAGCCGTATCCGCAGCACGAACCATAGGATGTGACTGCAATAAAGCGTAGTATTGGGATTGACCAACGTAAGGCTTTAATTGGCCTTCTAAAGCTTGCCAACTCAAGACGTTACTGGCCTGAATAGATTGAGGTTGTGCGCCTGGTTGTGACGCATCTATAGCAAAATTTGCCAGTGATGAATTCAACCAATCTGAACCTAACCACTCAGAAAGCTGAGCAATAATTCGACGCTGTTGCTGCTGATTAGCTTGCAGCTTTTCATCAAACTTAGCGACATTCAGTTGAGCATTGAGCAGGTCCTGAGCTTCGCTGTTACCGATTCCATAATTGGTCTCAATAAAACGCTCAAGCTCTACCATTAAACGACGCGTTTCTAACAAAGTTGAACGTGCGGCTTGCTGATAACCCAGCTCCAACCATAGTGTGGTAATGGTGTTGGTGATTTCTCTTTCTCGGACAGCAACTTGCAAGTCAATACCATCTGCTTGCTGGCTTGACTGGCGCTCCTTTAAATCCAACGTCGAACCACGTTCAAACTGCTGCATTAACCCAACAGAAATATTGGTCATAGGATCTTCGTCGAACTTAAAACTATCGACAGGAAGGCCACCAAAACCCACTTTTAGCTTTGGATCACTGAGGGTGGCTGAAGCGATACCCGCATGACGAGTCGCTTGAGATTGAGCGATGATCTGTTGACGACCGCTATCACGCTGCAAGGCTTGGTCAATAAGCAGTGCTAACTGGCGCTCTTGGGCTTGTAGAGTCTCTAGTTCACCAGCAACAACAACACGACTTCCGTTGGCAGAGGTCACTGCCTCATTTGACGATGCTGCCATCACAAATGCAGGCATCGCTATCAAGCTGGTGCATATTGGTAGCACCAACCATCTCGATTCAATATTCACAAGAATAAATCCATTTTGTGGCGTTAAAAAACGCATAGATCGCACCTAGGCTCAACCTCGTAGGTCGGTCTTAGGTAATGAGATTTGGGAATTGTGAATTAAGCGGAAGGCGGTCTTAGAATAGACTGAATGCGCGCAACTTTACTGCCAATAATCACAGAGTGATAAGGAGCAAGCGAGTAAGCAAAACTGGATAAGGAATTGATAGATTGGATTGGGTAAGACCAGCTCAGGCAGATAGACACACAGCAATTAGCGCCCATATCCCCACCGTGTGAGCAATGAGATGTCTCATGTTGTCCCATATTATGCATAGATTGATCATCACTAGAAACATCACACATTGAAGACATTGCATGAGTCATCATACTCGCGTGATGGCAAGACATCGTCTCTCTATCCATCATCTGCATTTCCATGGTTGACGCACTGGAGACAGACGTCGACATCAACATCGCAAAGATGCTGAAGATCGTAATCCAAAATGTCTTAAGTGAATGCGTCATAACCAATCCATATATTTTGAACCGTCACTATAAAGGTTACCCCAAGGGTAAGGTCAATGACTCTTTAGACAAATATAGCTCCAATACTGATTAAGCGCTCATTAAATAGACTTATTGATGCTTTTCTACCAATTATCTTTGTCGTCTAGACAAAACACCCTAGTTGATGTCGTGCAGACACAAATTTACTATGCGCAACATCAGTTTTAACAACGAATCTTCAAATACTTAGAAGCGTCGGTTCATCCGTGGTCATTAAACAGGTCATTTTTGAATCTCGATTCGTCCCCAGTTTATGAGCCCATTTGGTGCTCGTTTCTACCTGAATGAACCTTTGGAATTATTTGTGAACGTTTTAAAGAATATTTGCCCACTTAAAATGGGGAAAGAGCGTGACAAGCGCGAGTATGATTTGCGCGTACTGAATCGTGTTAGTGATAGTGAATATGCTTCACGCATGGCAATTTGGGATACTCTGTTAATGGGTACCCCCGCTGCAAGTGAGATGAAGGGGTTTATGGATGAGGCTTTCAACAAGCTTCAAAATGAACTGAAAGAGACTAGCCGCGAGTTGTCGATTAACTACACCGACTTTATTGCTATGGCGCATGAAGAAGTGAATTACATCAAGATATTCGTGGCGGATAACAAGGTGCAAATCGGTTGGTACATTGCTATCGCTTTGACGATTGCAGGAACCATCGCGCTTTGTATGCAGTAAGCTGAGTTCAGCTCATACAGAACTCACCAAAATATGACTAGAAAACAAGTTACTCGTTTTGAGCCGTTGTTTTCTAGTCAATTGAAATCTGAGCTACTCTATTTCTAAACTAATCGATTTCTAAATTACCCCATCAAAGAGAGCAGATGCTGAGCGGCAGCTTTGGGATCATCAGCCTGACAGATAGCTGAAACTAAAGCTAAACCATGCACGCCAGTCGCCATCAACTCAGGGATATTACTCTCATTAATTCCACCAATACCAACGATAGGCAGTTTCGTCGTTTCAAGCGCACTCTTTAAACCTTCAACACCCCAGTGCTTTTTAGTATTGGTTTTGGTTGGTGTCGCAAAGATCGCACTCAAACCGATGTAGTCAATTGGAAGGTGTTCCGATTCTTTAAGCTGCTGTTCATTCTCAATCGAAAGACCAAGTATTTTATCTTCACCAATCAGCCGTCGCGCTATCTCCGCAGGCATATCTGACTGACCAAGATGAAGCCCATCAGCATCCACGGCCAATGCCACATCCACGCGATCATTAATGATTAAAGGGACACCGGTGCCTTCCAAGATAGCCTTTACACGCTGTGCTCGCTCAATGAACGCTCTGACGTCACCATGCTTTTCTCGCACTTGAACCATAGTTACACCACCAGCGACCGCTTGCTCCACCACATGTTCTAGTGTGGCTAAGTCTTGTTGATCATCAGTAACAAGGTAGAGTTTGTAAGAGTTATTCATTGATTTCGGATCCTTTTAATGCACTCAGGATTTATCACAGCGCTTTTTATTGTTGATCACCTAGTTTACCGTTTGATCGCGTTGGGCACATTAAAATCTCACCTTCCATAGCGCCTGCTATAGCATCCTCACAATATGTTACTAGGCACACATCAAACCACTCAAAAACTCTAAAACCAGCACTCAAAGACAACAAAACACCTACAAGTGACACATTAATGTTACATTTTGCATGCTCTTACATCTTAAATGTGAAATACTCTACGAGTACTTACAGGCAAGAATACAGTGAAACGCGGATTATAAGGATGTATATGCGTCAACTATCTATCTCTTTAAGAGTGAAACTGGGTTATGCGATCTGCTTACTCTTTTTCATCATCTCGGGCTTTGTTAGCTTTCAAGGGATCCAAACCCTGTCTAACGGTTTTAAACACTACAGTCTATTGAGTGGGCAAGCTGAAGAGTCCAGCAATATTGAAACCCACTTTCTACAAATGCGCCTCACCTCTGAGCGCTACCTAGCAACGCTTGATGACCAATATCAGCAAGCTTATCTCGCCAATAAAAGCGACATCGACCAACAACTGCAATCTTTACTCAGCCAAACTCAACACGCCGATAGCTTAGAACGCCTTTCTCAGGTTCAACAGAGCATTACTGCCTTTGACCAAGCTTATCAATTGATGAGTCAAAGCCAGCAATTAATCCACCAGTTAGTCACGGTTGAGATGGTGAAAAGAGAAGAGAACGCGCTCAAAGCAGCTCAGAGCTTACTTTACGAGTCTTACAATAACGATGACTCCAACGCGAGCCTGTATGCTGGTATGCTTATGGAGAACTTCTTGGCCGCGAAAATCGCAGTGCTAAGCTACTCAAACGACGGTAAACCAAAAACCTACGAAACAGGCCAAGATCTGTTTGAATATGCCCTTCCAGGTATTGAAGGTGACATCCGCTCTCTAGAGTCATCAGATTACCAAGCAGAATTGATCGATAGCTTCACCGCTCAGCGCGAAGCCTACGCAACGGGTTTTGAACAAGTCCACCAACAGAAACTTGAGAACGCTCAGCTTCAAAGCCAGCTGACCAGCTTAGGTGATACCCTTGCCATTGCCGTATTAGATGCACAATCTATCATCGAGCAACAGAAAAACGCACTTATCCCAGAGCTCGAACTCAGCGAAGAGCGTTCAGTTCAAATCATCGTATTACTCACAGGCATTGCATTATTGGTTGGGACAACGAGTGCGATTCTTGTGACTCGCTCTATCAACAAGGGGATCGCTCAGGTTAAAGAGATCACCAATGAGCTAGCACAAGGTAATTTGAGTGTTGACGTTAAAGTAACTGACCAGAACGAAATTGGTCAGTTACTGGAGAACATGAAAACCACCATCGAGTCTCTGCGCGATATCGTTCAACAAGTAAATGATTCCAGCTTACGCATTGGTGAAATGTCAGAGTCACTCGACAGCGTGACCACAACGGGTTCAAACAACGCGTCGCGACTCAATGACGAAATCATCAACATCTCATCAGCTGTGTCTCAGCTCGCATCAAGCACGTCTGAGATTGCATCTAGCGCTAACCATGCTTCTGAAGTGGCAAGCCAAGCGACTTCAAACGTTGCGATGGGTCTAACAGAAGTGGACAAAACCCTGCAAGAGATTGGCCAAGCTGACGAGCAAATGCAGCTGAGCAGCCAGAAAGTGAGCGACCTACATGCTGAGTCGATGAACATTGGCGCAATTTTAGAGGTGATTCAGGGCGTAACCGAGCAAACAAACCTGCTCGCACTGAATGCTGCGATTGAGGCGGCGCGAGCTGGTGAACAAGGCCGTGGCTTTGCCGTGGTTGCAGATGAAGTACGTACTCTAGCGAAACGTACTCAAGAGTCTGCTAGCCAGATCAATGATTTGATCACCTCATTGCAGCGCGGCGCTAAAGACGCTCTCGAGTCGATCAAAGAGAGCCATGGCACGGTATCTCAAGCTTCGACGCAGGCGCGGCAGGCCTCTCAAAACTTGCATGTGATTAACCAACATATTCAAGACCTTAACCAAGCAAATAGCCAGATTGCAGCTTCGGTCGATGAGCAAGATAGCCTAACTCGCTCTCTAGGTGACAACGCTCAAGGCGCGAATACCATCGCCCAGAGTAACCAAGAATCTGTGGCTAAAATTTCGGAAGCGGCGAGCGATCTTACTGAGGTTGCACACCACCTTAAAAGCCAAGTTGACCGCTTTAAGAGCACCTAACTTACGCCGCAGCCAAGGCCAGTTGGATATATACCAATAAAAATAACCCCGAGTTGATAAGACTCGGGGTTATTGTTTTGGGTTTTAGAGAACTGCTAAACTGTCAATTAAGTTATCAGTCAAACTGTAAGCTAAGCCGTCAGCTTTAGACGAGCAGTAAGCGTCTCTTCGTCCAATTGATACAGCGCGTCGAGGATATTCAGCTGCAAGCTGCCTGGTCCTTGCGATTGCTCTGCTGCAATTTCGCCAGCAACGCCAAGTACCGCAGCGGCAGCCAAACCGCTATTATCACCAACCGCAGCAAATGCACCAGTGAGTGCAGACAGCGTACAACCCATTCCCGTCACGTAAGGCATCATGGCGTGACCGTTGTTCAGTTGCGTCACCGAGTCCGCAGTTACGACATAGTCAGTCTCGCCAGAAATCACCACGCTTGCGTTGTATTCAGCTACAAGGAACTTGGCAGCACCTAATGCTGCATCACTGCTATCTAATGCATCAACACCTTTGCTTTGAGCTTGTTCACCCGCCAGTGCAATGATCTCTGAAGCATTAGCGCGAACGATTAAGCAGTCTGCCTGTTGAGCAATACGACGTGACGTGTCGGTTCTAAGCTGGCTCGCACCACAGCCGACAGGATCAAGCACAACGGTTTTTCCATTCGCATTTGCTTGCTCAACAGCAAACTCCATGCGCGGCGTCCAAACACTGTCTAACGTACCAATATTGATCACCAATGCACCTGCAAAAGACATCATCTCAGCCATTTCCTGCTTTGAGTGTGCCATGATAGGTGACGCACCCAGTGCCAACAGAGCGTTCGCACTGTTATTCATAACCACATAGTTGGTGATATTAACCACCAGTGGTTTCTGTTCTCGAACCGCTTGCAGAGCGCTTGTGATCTGTTCAATAAGCATAAAGACCTCTAGTTAATGTTGGGTAATACAGCATCGCTTGCATCAAGTCCTTGCTGCCAAAACGCCACTTCCATGCGTGTCGCCGTCTTAAAGATGTGAATCAAGTTCTGTCCACGTTGGCTATTGATATCAATTTCCGCCAATAGTTGGTCGAAATACTCAGCTCCTGCCGCTACGCCACTTTGGAACTCTTCGCCACCATACAACTCAATCCAGCTGCGGTATGGATTACCTTCCAAGACTGTTTTCGGATCTTCCAGTAATGCTTTACCAATCACAGCATAACCGATAGAGCATGGTGCCAGTGCCGCGTAGAGAGCAACCAAATCGCCCGTCATACCCGCATCCAGTACATAACGTGTATACGCGACAGTCCCAAAGTCTTCCGGCTCATTTTCTAGGTCCGATTCAGTCAGCCCCCACTGCTCGCAGTAAGTCACGTGATGACCAATTTCAGAATCCAACAGTGCATGTACACTTGGCAATGCACGACGCATATCCGCCAGCGTGTTGGCTTTGTAAATCGCTAATGCATAAGCACGGGCGTACTGCTTTAGAAACAGAAAATCTTGTTTTAGATAATGGAGAAAACACGGCTGAGGCAGAGTACCTTGCGCCAGCGTTTGCACAAACTCATGCTCGGTGTAGTCTTGCCAATCTTGCTGACAAGCTGCTATTAAATCTTGATATTTCATGATGTTCCTTATTCGAACGTCGGTACGTAGTCAGCCGCTTTTGGCAGTGATTTGATGATGCCTTTGTCGTACATGAACTGTGCGTAATCATCGTAACGCTTATGATCGACTGCCGATGGGCGAAGAGCAAAACGCGTTAGAGTGTCGTTCCATGCACGCTGGTTCAGCTCGTTGTTAAGAGTGTCTGGCGAGTAAGCTACAAACTGCTTCCAAGATTCAGTTGGGTGGTTCACGATGTAGGTCGTCGCTTGCTCTAGCGCTTTGTTGAACGCTTTGATAGCCGCTTCATCACGTTTGTTAGCATTTGCAACAAAAATCAGCTCATCGTAAGCAGGTACACCGTGCTCTTCTGGGAAGAAGGCTTTTGCTTTGTAACCTTCAAGTGCCAGTTGGTTTGTTTCAAAGTTACGCAAACCACCCCAAATCGCATCTACTTTGCCAGAAGCCAGAGATGAAGAGAGTGCCCAACCCACATTGATGGTTTGAACGTCAGTAAACGCAACATTTTCCTGCGCTAGCATAGTGCCGATCGTCGCTTCTTCGTTACCCGCAATCGCAATACCAATCTTCTTACCTTTAAGATCGGCCAGTGAATCATTCTTGCCATTGTCCAGAACCATTAGCGTGTTCAATGGTGTTGCGATAAGCGTAGAGGCTCTCACTAATGGAAGACCTGCTGCTACGTCGATCGTTAGACTCGGCTGGTATGTAACAGCAAGATCAACGCGCCCTGCGGCAACTAGTTTGGCTGGTGTGCTTGGGTCCGCTGGCTCTTGAATTTCAACTTCTAAGCCCTGCTCTTCAAAGTAACCACGCTCGTGTGCAATCACGATCGGGCCATGGTTCGGGTTTACAAACCAATCTAGCATCAGCGTTACTTTAGTTTCATCTGCCATAACATGACCTGAAATCAACGAAGCCATTAGAGCAGCAGCGCTCATAAATTTACTGTTTTTCACGATTAACCTTTCCTTTTGAACTTTCTATTTTTATAGATTTTGTTTAGTTGTGGCTTTCCCAAGGGATCGCCTTTTTGAGTAATTTGTCTGTGACAAAGTAGAGTGAGATAGAGAGCACAGCTAAGATAAATAGCGCAGCAAACATCTCATCAATAATCATTCGTGCGTTAGCTTGTAGCATCAGGTAGCCAAGCCCTTCACTTGAACCCACCCACTCACCGACAACCGCACCAATTGGTGCAATCACTACAGCCACACGCACACCTGATGCCAAAGTCGGCAGTGCCGCTGGCAGCTGAATATGACGTAACCTTTGCCATTTGGTGGCGCCCATAGTTTGAGCCAGATCGAGATAGCCACGCGGGGTATTGCGTAAACCGTCGTAGCAGCACGTCGTCACTGGGAAGAAGATGATGATCGCCGCCATTACAACCTTGGAGGCAATACCGTAGCCAAGCCACAGCATCAGTACCGGCGCAATTGCAAATACAGGAACAGCCTGACTTGCGATAAGAATAGGTAGCAACCAACGTTTAAGCGGTTCGAATAGCAACATTTGCAGTGCGAAGAACAATCCTATCGATAAGCCAAGTAACAGCCCCAGCAGGATCTCTTGGGCGGTAACCCATGTGTGCTTCAACAACACGTCATAGCGTTCAAGCAGCTTGTTAAACACTTCCATCGGAGCTGGCAGAATAAAGCTAGGCATTTCAAATACCACAACCACCAACTGCCACAGACCCAGAATAATCGCGGTGCTTATCACGACACGCAGTAACGGGCTCATAGAGCGATCCTTATGGTTCAATACCGATTGAGGCTTGGTTAGCGCTTCGGAACTATGCATAGTCTTGCTCCAACTGCTCTAATATTTTCTGCTGAATGCTCGCGCACTGACCATCTATGGTTCTTGGAGGCAATGTTGTCGGAACTTGCAGTGATTTAGCAGATGCGGGTGAACCTCGCAAAACGTAAAGGTTGTGTGCCAAGCGCACCGCTTCTTGTGGATCATGAGTAATCAGGACCACGGTTTTACCTTGCAGCAAGTGAGCCGCTAAGGTTTGCAATTTGTGCCTTGTTACCGCATCTAACGCGGAGAAAGGCTCATCCATCAATACGATAGGTTTGTCTTGCATAAGCGTTCGCGCTAAAGCCACACGCTGACGCATGCCACCAGACAGTTGTTGTGGCATAGCGTGAGCATAATCAGAAAGCCCTACTGATTTCAGCAAAGATAAAGCTCTTGCGTGATTGTCTGCATCGCTCGAGGCACTTTCCAAGCTTTGAGAGTCTTTCCCAGCAAAGCGCCGGCTTAGACATACGTTATCAATCACCGATAACCAAGGCAGCAGCAGATCTTGCTGTGCCATGTAGGCAATCTTGCCCTCTAGCGATTGACCATCACTCGTCTTCACGACACCTTGCCACTCAATGCTCTCACCCAATAGACCAGCGAGATAACGTAAAATGGTGGTTTTCCCGCAGCCACTTCTACCCAATAACACGGTCCATTGAGATGCAGGAATCGATAAGCTCAGGCCTTGCAACGTCGACTGTTGGTTATCGAGATAACGAATGCTAGCGCTGATTATTTCAACGCCAAGAGGTTTAGCGGACATCAGCGTGACCAGAGTAAAAGTGATTTACAGGGCCGTGACCTTGACCCACATTCAATTGATCCGCATGAGCGATCGCTTCTGAGATATAACGTTTACCAAGCTCCACCGATTGAGTCAGGTCGTTACCCTGAGCAAGGTAAGAGGCGATAGCCGAAGAGAGCGTACAGCCAGTACCGTGTGTGTTCTTGGTTGGGAATCGTTTTGAGCTGATAAGAGCAGTGCTGGTTGGCAGAATCAGTAGATCATTGCTGTTTTCGTCTTGCTCTAAGTGGCCACCTTTTAACAGCACCGATTTTGCGCCCAATGCTCGAAGCTCTTCAACCATGTCTTGCATGTCGGCTTCGCTTTCTGGCACAGGTTTACCTGTCAGTGCTGCGCCTTCTGGAAGGTTTGGTGTAATGATGTCGGCAAGTGGAATAAGCGCTTCTTTCAAGGTACTAATCGCAGATTGCTCAAGCAACAAGTCGCCACTGGTCGCCACCATCACAGGGTCGATCACCAAGTGTTTAGGTTGGTACTGCTTAATCTTGTCAGCCACTACCTTGATGATGTTTGAATCCGCCAACATACCGACTTTGACTGCAACGACATTCAGGTCACTGAATACTGCATCAAGCTGGCTTGCAACATGATCTAATGGAATGGGAAAGATGGCTGAAACGCCTTGTGTATTTTGCGACGTGATTGCGGTGATCACTGAACACGCAAAACTACCTGTCGCAGACATGGCTTTGATATCGGCTTGAATACCTGCGCCGCCGCCACTGTCTGAACCCGCAATGGTTAACACAATTGGCGTGCTTGAAGAAATGGACTGAGTGTTGATTTGCGTGCTGGAATGCTGTGTCATGGTCGCTCCTACCATCTAAAAGACGTAGGAGAACTGAACTAAAACCAAGATGGCAGGCACCAGAGATCGAAGGATCGATGGAATGAAAATCGGTACCGCATAGGTTTTAGTATCAATAGTTCCCTACGCCAGTACTAACTGAATCAGGTTCAACGGGTCTCGAAATTCGATCTCAGCAAATACAACACGGTGTAATTGCCCCCCGACTATTTGCATCCATACTAACAGCACTCTTGAGAGTGAGGTAATAATTTTGCAGATTATTATTTACTAAAGCGTGAACGAAAGCGTTTTCGTCCACAATTTCATCAGATTTTGGAGGTTAAAAATGAGAGAGTGAATAATTTTGTTACTTCGATGTAAACGAATACCGCTTCTAAGGAAACACACGTTCCAGCATGTTAAAGGCTAACATTAGGTACGATTAACTCACCATAAGCATAGAACTCAGTTTTTTTACTTACTATCTAGGCAATGAATTTATAAATCTGATTCTTAGATCACATTGGATGCACAGTAAATCATTGAAACTTATGATATAGACTGCAATCATAAGCCAAAATTAGTATTTGCAATACGACGTCTCACAACCAGTCTAGGCTACTGGAACACCCCAAAACGCGATTAATATAAAGAACAATGAAAATAAATAAGTTAACAGTCGGTTTCCTATCAATAGTTTTAACTGCCTGCAGTAGCACCACCTCTGATTTTGAGCAGAAATCTTCTATATTAAATAGTGCCAAAGCTTACACATATCAAAAAGTAGAAACACCAAAAACCAAGGAGTTGCTGCTACGTGATTATGTCTATTATGCTGCTCAACAAGCAGATAAAATGAAGTTCAAAAAGTTTGCACTTATTCAAGAGTATAGTCAGAATAAATTCGGCGGTTTTAATTCAAGCAAGATAACAACATTTATGTTTAACTCCGAACTAGATTTCAATGAAATCAAAAACTATGAAAGTCCATATAAAAAACTGAAGCTATTGGGTGTATTTGATACAGAAGAATATAAAGACAAGCGATTCCATACAGTTGGGCTTATACCTGGTTTAGTCTAAGTCCAGTGCCTATTACAGAGCAGAATATGCGAGAGCTTTTCAGATTCATGAACCAATTTTACTTTACTCCCACAACTACAGGGGCTTCAATGAATAGTCCATTTGCCAAAGCACTCCTAGTACTTCTTTCTATGATTACTTTATATGGATGCGTAAACCAGACTGAAAAACCTAGGGCTTCTGAGCTAGCAAAATACGGACAGATCTACGCACAACTCATTCAAAGTAAACTAGATATCCCGGAAGCTTTTCAAGGGAAAATATGTAAGCTCAATATTATATTGACAGCCAGCGGTCAAGTAGAGTCAGTTGACTCATCTGGTGACGAAAATTTATGCCAAGCGAGTAAAAATGCTATCAGTCTCATAGAAGCCTTTCCTTTTCCTGAAGACAAGGAGACAGCAGCTGAGCTTCAGGAAATTAAGCTAAATATCAACTATATGTGATACACCAAATAAAACAACGTAACTTAGACACTTAAATATTAACCAATTTAATGGAGTATGAATTGTTTGAAAATCATTTAAAAAGAACTAAATTTCTATTAGTTATTCAGATAATAACGATACTAGTCGCTTCTTTTTTTCTATTTATTTTACTCTCGCAGAGTACTCAACTACATCTTACTCAACAATATCTAGTATTTTCATTAATCTTGACAATATGGGCTGCAAACTTATTTGCTACTTATGGACTCTTTAAGAAAAGACTATGGGCTCTGAGGTGGATAGCTGTACTGCAATTTATCCAATTGGTAGATATAGATACGCCCAACTTTTCCTGGGCCTTATCTTCAGGTATTAAACTTCCGATAAGCGTAAATTTCGATCAAATAACAATCTCCGTCAACATACTCTCAATCTTTGTCATTTGGCTCTGCTACACAAGTGGCAGACTTTTACGCAAAAAATAGCAAGAGTCACAAAGTAAGGTTCGTGAGTATCTAGCTCTTTTCGTGCACCCATCTGCGTTTACACACTCTCTATAAACGCAGATGAGCGGTTTTCGAGTATGCCTAAGGTTTATTCCCAGAACTTCCACCATTTTTGGCTATTCTCTTCTCTTTTCGTTTGGCCTTGCTCAGAGCCTTTGTCTACTTCATTGCGAACTTGGTCTGCTTTCTTTTCTTTTTGCTTCTCGAGCCCGGATTTCTTATCTTTTAGTTTCTCCTTAAGATCATCGACTTCATCCTGCTCATCCTCTAGGTCCTCTATTTCACGCTCTAACTTTTTCTTGTCCTTTTTATTTTTGGCTTTCTTCGCTTTTTCTTTCTTCTCTTCTATTAACTCATCAAGCTCTTCGTCGCGATCTTCAATTCGCTTTTCAATATCTTCAATGTCGGAAGACGACTTTATCTCTTCTAGATCTGGTTTTCCTTTACCCGCCCATTCTGGTTTTTCCGCAAAAGTAACAGGGGACATTAGTACTAGAACACTTGCTAATGAAATGATTTTCACTGGTCTCATAATCTGTTCCTCTGGTGCAACCCAGTTAACATTATACGACACGGACTGATATGATGAGGGAAATGGCTAAATTATTGATACAAGGATGATACGTTGAATACTCTAATCTATTGCTTAATTGCAGCTGCCCTACTTCCCTATCTTGCGAAAATCCCAGTGGCTATCGCCATGAACAAACTGGGTGGCTACGACAACAATCATCCACGTGAGCAACAGGCGAAATTGCAAGGGTTTGGAGCTCGTGCACTTGCCGCGCACCAAAATGCGTTTGAATCTCTCATCGTATTTTCAGCCGCGATACTTCTTGCCATAGCAACTGATACTGTCAACGAGAGCGTGCAGTTGTTTGCAATTCTCCATATCGGTTTTCGAGTGGCTTACCACATTCTGTATTTGGTCAATATTGGTGTTATGCGCTCGATCTGTTGGGCGGTTGCGATAGGCAGTTCGTTTTTCATTATGGGACAATGTATCCAAAGCTTATAAAAATGACGCTGTTCGTTGATGGAAAGCTCTAAAGTGAACCTATATATAAATGTAACCGTCCATGGTATTTAGGCTTCATTTGGCAGCCTTAACCCACGCGATCCAATACGGCAGGCTTCAGTCTGTGAGAGATGTAAACCACTGGCTCTGACCACAGTGAATCAAGCTCTTCAGCATATTGTGCGCCAGTCATTGGGCGGCTATATGGGTGAACTTTGGTTCGAGGGTGACTTCGAACATTAACGACTGCATCAACATCAACGATATAACCGCTGTCATTGCTGCTCCCACGATTAGGCTTAGAGAGCCTTAAGCCAATCGGTGCACCTCCCTCAGGTGTCGGTGGCGTTGTAGAATTCTGCTTGTTCAAAATGATATGCAAGACTTCCTGTAGCAAACCAAAAGCGAGTACGACATAAATGTAGCTCTTATCCAGCTCGATCCCTACTCCTTCCAACATAAGAACGACGCCAAGCATTACCAAGAAAAGCAGTGCCAGTAGTTTCAAGCCGGGGTGTTTGGTAATGGTGGTTTGAATAGCCTCTGCTAGTAGCACCATGATGACAGCTGACACAACAATCGCGGTTATGATAATCGTGACTTCGTCCACCAGTGCAACGGCTGTAATCACAGAGTCGAAAGAGAACACCGCATCAACCGCAATGATCTGCAACACGACCAACATCAAGCTACTGCTGTTGGAACGCGGTTGTTTGACTTTTGGCTCCGTAAGCCACGCGTGCAATTCATGTAGGCTCTTTAACAATAAGAAAGCGCCCCCAAAAATCAGAATCAGATCTTTTCCTGACCAAGCCCAGCGAGAAATCGATACGAGTGGCTCTGTCAGAGTCATCAGCCAAGACACTGAAAATACTAACCCGATTCGTGACAACACCGCCAAGCTGATGCCCAGGTTACGCACTCTTCTTTGTAAGCGTTCTGGTAGATCTTCAACCAAAATCGAGATGAAGATGACATTATCGACACCAAGGATAACTTCTAACAATAATAGGGTTCCAAATGCCACCATATAGTCTGCATTCATACTATGCGCCCCCAACTAAATGTTGAATCACGGCAAGCAAGAGCAAAGCACCGACAACGACGCCCACAGAAAAACGTGCGATTAAGCCAACTACTCTACGATTGCTTAATGAATAAGTAGAACCACTCCCAACCAAAACTGGAATAGAGCGAATCGGATCAGCTGCTGACCATAGGATGATGAGTTGTGTGATAAATAGCGTCAGCATGATTACGCAGTCTCCGCATTACGCGATAACGCCAGCCTTTGTCTGCGCTTTTTGTAGACATAGATGTATAGCAATTTGATAACGATGATGGTCATGGTTGGCCCCGTAGTGATTGAAAGGCCGCTCATTCTACGAATTGAATGATATCAAGCATCAGTAAAGGCTTATCTATCGGTTATTGAAATATAAAATAAATATAAAACAAATAAAATCAGATGGTTATTGACAGTTTTTATATCTATAACACTGATTTTTCATCGATCAGATGGGCAGCAGTGACGAGGAAATAATAAAGTTATAAGCAAACTCTGATGTGTTTCTCACTTCAAAGGTACAAAATATTGCTCCTAAATTAAAGAGGTCAATATGCCAATCTATCTTACCCAACTCATCGAAACGCTACGCGAATATGACATTATACTCGCGCTGCTTTTTGTCCTTTTTTACTGGCTGTTTAAACGCTTTATCTCGGCAACAATCACTAATCTAGCGAAAATGAAGTCGGTATCTTCTACACGGACTGCATTCATTATTCGTTGCTTTAATATTTGTTGTTTTGTATTGCTGTTTGCCACTTACATCATCGTCAGCGGGATTGGCTATGGTAACTTCACCATTTTCATCTCTTCGCTCATCACAGTATTTGGTGTTGCGTTTATCGCGCAGTGGTCAATTCTAAGCAACATTACTGCGAGTTTTTTAATCTTCTTCGTATTCCCTTACCGAATCGGAGACTCAATCGTGGTGGCAGATGGGGATGGTATTGAAGGAAAAATTCTCGAGATAAAATTGTTTCATACTTTAATTAGGCACCCAAGCGGCAACCTAATCACCTACCCGAACTCTTTGCTTCTTCAAAAGAGTGTCACAAAGGTGATTCGCAAAAATACTCAACAGATAGATAAAACTGGCAAGCACCCCAGTCAAGTGTCACACAAAGACAAAACTAAGCCGAAAAGCATTGCTGTATAACATATCAATGTCATGGGGCATTTTGATGAGATCCAATAGACCTAAAAAAGCCCTGACTATTCAGGGCTTAGTTTACATACTATCGAGAGAGTTGATTAGTTGGAAGTACTGTTGTCTTCCTTAATCACCTGCAATTGGTCGATCAGAGTATCTAAGTTACTGTCAAAAAACAGAGGCCCCGCCAAGGTCAGCGCCATTGGTGACGAGGTATTTTGCGTAGCTTGTAAATACAACTCTTTAGCACCACTGGTATGCCCTCTCGCTTCCTCTGCCTTAGCCATTAACAGATAGGTCAATGAGGTGTGCTGATTGTAAGGGATAGACAGTAAAATCTTCGATGCCTTCTCAGGATCACTTTCTGACAGTGCGAGTATCGCGTTCGCTTCACATACTCTAGGGTTTTTGTCTTTCTGCAACACTGTCTTCAAGGCAGATGAATACTGTTTGTTTAGCTCCTCGATACGTTTACTCTTATTGTCTTCATCCCGTGTAAATGCCGTCATAATCTCACTGATATAGCTCACCGAAAGGGTATAAGCATTATCAGGGGCGTATTCGCGCGCTTCTCTGAAATGTTCCAACGCCACATCAAATCCAACTTTGTTGTACAAGACACCTGTCGCCGACATCAATGATAAGATCGCTTGTTCATCTTTCGGGAATATTGAGACGTTCTGCTGTAACTCATCCTCTGGTACCTCGATGTACATCGCGCGTAACAAGTCATCAATCATCGCAGGGAACGTCTCATGGAAACGTCCAAAGTTGGTCGAATATCGACGGTTCAAATGAGTCTGACCCGATACTCGATTGTGGTATTTCATTAGCAATCTAAGTTTGCTTCCATCACGACTCATCGCTGTCGAGAAGTTAAACTCCGCAGCCGCTAGCCGTCGATGCTCTTCCGATTTCACTACACGAATGTTGCTATAGAAACCAACGTGTTCGATGAATTTGATCACCATTCCATACAGTTCGGGCCGAGACTTCACGTCTTCACTTACATTCAAAACCGCATAGCGAAACTCATAATGGCTTAGATGATTTGCATGTTGCTGCGTCGAAGAATCGATCTCGTCTTGTTGATAGGAAATCAAAATGACAAATTGCGCCACAATCACTACTATCAAAAGCGCAAATAGGAAGACTAGCCTGTTTGGTTTTGGCGGTGTCAGCGTCATTTTCTCACTAATACGACGCCCAGCGATGGAGAACTCAGGTTCGCTGCTCATCTCTTCACTAGCTTCTGGCTTTTGCACCGCAATTTTTTCGACTTTTACTTCACCATCAAATCGGTAACCACGCTTTGGTACCGTAATAATGTAACTTGCTTCATTTTCACTGTGTTTCTTGAGTACTTTCCGCAGCTCAAACACCGCTTGAGTGACGACTTGATCGGTTAATACACTGCCATTCCAGACCTGTTCAATAAGCTCATCCCGGCTATGTGTTAATCCAGGATTCATACATAGAAATTCAAGTAACTTTGCCAACCGATTATCAATCGTGATCAACGTATCCCCAAACTGGATCTGTCCTTCATTTGGTACAAAACGCCATTCATCAACGATAAAACTGATATTTTTGTCAGGCATTCACGAAAACTCTCTCTTTTTTGTTCACCTCATTGAGTAAACATAGCCCCAATCCAATGATTTCGCAGGGATTTAATTACTCGCAAACGTACATTTCCCACAAAATCAGTTATCAAGGAGAACAATGTCACATTTCAGCTTCCTTGTTTGCCATTTCATCATTCTTAAAAGACATAGAGTCATTGAAATAGAACTTTTATAGACTCAATCCTTTTAGAAAAACTTATCAAGCCTTTGTTTTAATTTGTTTTATATCTTGTTGATGAGATATTTATGAAGATTTATGAACAGATTAGCTTTCCGTTATGCCACACCTACCAGAACAACGCATCATAACCCCACACCGCAAGTGAGGGGCGAGACGCTTAAACATAAGAAGGCGCAACGTTCCCTGAAGTCACTTGCAATATGGATATGTTAATCGATGTAAAAATCATCATCTGCTGAAGGATTAGGGAATGTTAGTCAACCTTTATATTAAGAGCTCTTAAACAATGAAACTGAACAAATTTATTCTTCCTATCGCTGCTATCTTCTTCGTAACTCAGGTATCTGCTAACCCTTACGTGGGTGCAAGCTACCTTTACTCTGAGTACCAAGCAGAAAGCAACAACACAGACTTCAGCGATGAAAACAGCGGCTACAACCTTTACCTTGGTTATCAACTTAACGACTTCTTAGCGATTGAAGCGGGTTACGCAGATTTTGTAGATACACACAAAGACTACGAGCACATCCACTCTGATGCATGGCTAGCAAGCACTAAGCTAACTCTGCCAATCACTATTTTTGATGTATACGGACGTGTAGGTGTAGGCCACTTCCAAACGAACCTAGGTGACACGAACGACATTTACTACGGTGTAGGTGCAGGTGTTACTCTTGGCCCAGCTCGCGTGGCACTTGAGTACACGACTTACGAAGCAAAAATTGTTGAAAACAGCTACGCAGTAAGCGCAGAGTTCCGTTTCTAACTGAAATAAGATTGAATTGAGAGTTCGTATTTAACGCTCAACAAATACGAGTTCTGGACACAAAAAAGACCTCATGTCCTATAAATAGGGCGTGTTGACCTTTCGTGGTTAAGTTTTGTTCGGATGGGGACGCCTAGTCAAAAGCGTTTTAATCGCGGCGAGGGGGAAGTAGCCTAGTCATTCTAAGCAAATCCCCCTCAACAAAGAGTAAAACGCTTTTAGCGGGGGCGCCCAGCTCGAACCCTTCGGGCAGCGTTTGCTGGTCATTTCTACTGCGTTATCGGTTTTTCATGTAGGCTAGCTACACATCAAAACCTCTGCCTTGTAGAAATACCCAGCAATTCGCTGCAAAAATCAGCTCGAAAGATCAACACGCCCTAGGGACAGTTACGGATATAAGGTCTTTTTTAATTTATTGCGGCTAGTTTTCGTAACGCTGCATCTTCATTGTTGAGGTATCTGCGCCAGCTAGGAAACCTTGCGCAGCAGAAGCACTCATGAAGCTCTCCATCGATGCATCCGCATCATCCAGAGATTCCCAATGCACAATCACGCGCCATGTATCGCCATCCACTAGTCCAGATTCACGCTGAATAAATCCTGGTTGTTTTGAAACATAGCTATCGGCAACGGCTTTATCCAGTTTTGCGAATTCTTGTGGGTCGACACCATCTTTAAGTTTAAACGAAGCCACTTCCACCACGTAATCATGCTCGAAACCAAATTTACCGTTATCGTTTTTCCACTCTTCACGAGGCGGGATATTCTCGATCACGTCCCAATGCTCAACGATCTTGCCGTTATCAAGACGGAACAAATCATAGAAGGCGACGTCTTTATTCATAAACACACCTTCGCTAATAGCGAGTACAAAGTTACCTTCACCCAAGATCTTGTGATTCTCTTTGTAAACCATTGGCATACCAGCTTTTGCCAACTCTCCAAGCGCTTTGCCTAAGCCACTTAGGCCATCTGCTACCATGGTGTTGTGTTGAAGATAAGCGTCATCTTCGTTGTCGATAAACTGATTGATTTTAGACATATCACCTTGCATTAAAATGGTACTTACAAAGTCTGCAACAATGGCTTTATTGTCTTCTGTTTTATCAAGGTCGGTCACTTTTGTTGTCCCATCAAGCTGGGTGCGACCGCTTGGGTTTGGTTGGGTCGCTAGCTCGGCTAGATTGTCCCAATGTTCAACTATCTTTCCCTCTTCGAAACGGAACACGTCAAAACCGACTTTAGGACCAAAGAAGTTATATTCCGTATGTAGAAAAACATAATCGCCGTCTTGATAAGCGCGTTTTACATCGGCTTTTGCGCTACCTGCTGGCAGTGCCTTCATCACTTCACCAAAGCCTTCCAAACCATCGCCAACCGCCAAGTTATGCTGGGTGTATTGGGTAGGATTGATATAGCTAATTGCGTTAGCATCGCCGGTTTCAATGCTCGATATCACCGCTACGGCTTTATCTTTGTTGGAAAGCTCATCGTTTTTCACCATAGAATCATTAGCGCATGCAGCAAGGCTCAGCACACTCGCAGCAAGAAGTGTGCGAGAAAAGAAAGAAGAAAGTGGAGATGTAATCATTTTGTTGCCCTCTCGTTTTTGTTAGTAACAGCTTAGTCGGGCAACCATGATTTCGTCAGAGTGAAAATGGGTTAAATTATGGTGAATATCGAACCTAAAGCGTCGGATTCTTGTATTTTTGACTAAACTGGCTCGGCGTTAATCCAGTTAAATTCTTAAAATACTTAACAAAGTTACTGGCATCCTCAAATCCAAAGTCGTACGCCATTTGTTGTGATGAAGTGTGGCTCACCACCAAACGACGCTTAATCTCGATGATAGTAAACGCATCGATCATCTGTTTCGCAGTCAATCCCGTTGCCAACTTGCAGACAATATTCAACGTCTTATAAGTCGTGTTGATCTGTTGAGCGTACCAATTTGCGTCTCTTATTTGGTGAAAGTGGCTTTGCATTAATTCGAAGAAACGTGCGAATCTGATGCTCTGATCTTGAGTCAATTTGTCTTGCCTTATTTCAGGTCTTAATCGATGTAAAGAGAGCGCGAAAGCCGAGAAAAGATACATCACGATTAAAGGCTCGCTGGATGCTCTGTTGATTTCCTCGATCATTTGTCGAATAAAGACCAATGTTGGTTCTTGGTCTTGCTCCTCCAACTGTAGCAATGGTGAGTGCTTTTCATTGAGGTGAGTCGGCGTGTAGTTTGGCAGCTTCATATTGGCATGCACTTGGTCGAGAAACGCTTGGGTAAAGAGTAAGATTTTTCCCTTCGGGCGATTAGAAAAATCAAAGCTATGAACCTGTTCTCTTTGCACGAAAAGAACCGAGCCTTCTTGAAAAGGATAATCCTCAAAGTCCACCATGTGGCTTCCGGTGCCCTGCTCTATGTATATGATTCCGAAGGAATTAATACGATGAGCACTTTCAGGGCTATGGTCGAGCCGATTTTGCTCGTATAAATCAGATAACTCCAGAATTTGAAGCTCAGCTTGATTCGATTGTTGATGGCTAAAACCAACTTGAGGAATAGACAAAATCCACCACCTTTGTTTTATTTCTATTTAACCACAGAGACACATTTAGCGGCCTTCGAAGACAACCTGATTGAAGTCGATCCAGCCATTAGTAAGAAGATCCATCGCATTCACTTTATGAGAAATTCTCATATCTTGTGCGCATTGAAACAGAGGGGTATAAATCGCTTTTCGAATCAACTCGCGCTCAATTCGCTGGTAACCTTGAACCCGCTTACTTTCATCTGATTGCGCCAAACTATCAAATACTTGTTGTTCGAACCAAGGCTTCAATTGCTTATTCAAGCTCGCCGTCACAGTGTTAGTACACAACAACCATCCAAGCCAAGAACTCTCTTTATGTTCACCAAACACCTCACCAGAAACAATAATATCCGCTTTCGATTGTCGCTCTACTTGGTCAAATTCAGGATATGGCAGCACAGTAAGGTTTGAATCTAAACCATGCTGACACAGAAGCTCAGTAATGTTTTCAGCCGCTTCAATATGCCCAGGCAACTGATAAGTTAACACCTCGAGCGGCACCTGATTCGCCGAAGACAAATCCACTGCTTTACCAAGTTTTAAGGGTTCAAGGCTTGTCATACCCGATGCTCGTCGATAAATCATAGTGTCTCTCACACCATTCATCGGCAAGGATTGCAGCAACAGTTGGATGTATCGACGATGTTTTGCCAACTTCATCCACGCGTTGTTTTCACTGTTTAAACAAGCGTAGATACAGCCCTCTTCCCACTGTTGTACCTGTGTGAATTCATCAGCAATGTCCGGGGCAGAGCTACCGTGCACAATATCGCAATGCATTTGAAAGTCATTTGCAGATAAACCCATGTTCCAGATTTCTACGCCATCTAGCCAAGGTCGATAGCCATGATAATGAGGAGATGCAGTAAGTAGCGTTCGGTAATCGGTTTGCTCTGCCAACCGAAACGCTCCACTTCCGACTATCGAACCGTCGCCGTTCAACTTGGAAACAGATAGCGCACTATGCGCCATCAGCCTTGGCAGATAATGAGACAAACGTTTGGAGCGAATTCGTAAGGTGTACTCGTCGACCACAGAAAACTCATCAATGAGTAAGAACAGACCTCGGCTCACCGAGTTTGACGAGATGATCGACTCATAGGCTGCCTTCACATCAAATGCAGTCAGTGCTGAGCCATCCCAGAACTTAAGTGACTTACGCAGTCGAACCTCTAGCATATCGCCTGTATGCACCCAAGTTTGCGCTAAATCGCCTTCCAACTGGCCTGTATCTCTGTTGAAACTCAACAGGTTCGCATAGAGGTAATCAGCGATGTGCTGTTCAG
Source organism: Vibrio sp. D420a (assembly GCF_030248625.1). Lineage (NCBI taxonomy): Bacteria > Pseudomonadati > Pseudomonadota > Gammaproteobacteria > Vibrionales > Vibrionaceae > Vibrio > Vibrio sp. D420a. Next base: position 640,113 of record NZ_JAHGAN010000002.1, read on the forward strand.
TACGCCTAGATATTTCATAGGGGATCAAGCTGTGTGTCGCTCGATAAAATGGGATTTGGAGGATGTCTTGATCGTTATCTTGCTGTTGATATTGACTAACAAACTCGGCAATAAACTGATCACGATCTTTGCTTCTGATAAGGTTCAACGCTTGATCGGCTTTCCCCTCGTTCATCCAGAACTTAGCTTGTTTGATTAATGTGGTGTTTACCGACTCTTTAAGCAGAAGCTGAGGCAAATTACCTCTACCAACGCCCGACTTCCAATCAATGATCGACTCTTCCACCAGCCTTTTGATGACCAACTGAGCGTTACGACGCGTGCAGTTCAACGCTTTCGTAATGTCATCTAATGAAATCGGTGTCCATCGACCTATCTCGAATCCAAAGTCTCGCAAAAATACCAAAGCTAACCAATAACGCATAAAGGTGAAATCCTAAAATTATATTTCTATTTTTCTTCATCTTTTATTTTCAAATAATAGCCGTGTTACCAAAAATAAAAAGGATATTTAGATGAATACGTTAGCTGAGTCTCATGGCTCCATCTGGAAGAATAGAACATTCGTTACGTTGTTTAGCAGTGCTCTGTTTGTGAGCTTTGCAAGCCAAATCTACACACTTGCATTACCGTTGTTGGTGTATGAATTGACCCAATCCTCTGAGTGGATGGGTTGGATAAGAGCCGTTGAGTTTCTGCCCAATCTATTGCTGGCTCTATTTATTGGCGTGTGGGTTGATCGCAGTGATAAAAAGCAGTGGTCGCTGGCCATGTTGCTTGGACAGGCTGTGACGGTGTTTATCTCGTTCCTCGCGGTTGAGTTCCTAGCTGAACAATTATGGGTTCTGTTTCCATGTGCGTTCTTGATGATGGCGTTTAACTATGGCTACCATAATGCGCGTATGTCGATTCAGAAAAGCGCGCTTTCTCATGAAACTCAGAATGTAGCGACCGCTCGTATGAGCTCTTTGGGCAGTTTTATGGAAACCGTTGGGCCTGTACTCTCGGGGGCAATCATGCTGCTGGCGACCATTCATAACGTCTTTATCGGCGTAGCGCTTTTTATGCTATTGGCTTTTTGGCAGCTCAAAAGGCTCGACGTTAAAACACCCATCAACAGAGACAAACAAAGCACTTTCAGCGCAATAAAAGAGGGATGGAACGCACTACGTAATGAGCAGAACATGTGGTTGATTACTCTTGCTGTAATGGTCATCAACACAACAGGTGCCGTATTCTGGATTCAGGCTATCTACTATGCCAAAGCAGATTTGGGATTAAATTCAGTGGGCGTCAGTTATCTAATCGTCGCTTCTGGCCTAGGTGGTCTTATTGGTGCATTCAGTGCCGATAAACTACGAAAGAAATGGGGGCTGGGATGGCTTCTTATTATCTCTATTGCACTCGAATCCATCGGGTTTGTGATTCCACTTGTAATGGAGAATCAAACAGCGCTTATTGCTGGGTTCTTTTGGGTATCCGCTGTGGGTCTATATAGCAGCATCTGTATCTGGAGTTACCGCCAAGAAGCCTTTGATGTCAGCGTTCTCGGCCGAATAAACGGGATAACAGGCTCACTCTTCAAACTCCTAATGCCATTTGGTCTTGCTGGTTCAGGCTATTTAACATCATTGATTGGTATTGAGTGGCTGTTCGTCTCGTGTTTTGTTACACAGCTACTAATAGCACTTTGGTTAATGACAACCAGCGTCCGTTCTATTCGTTAATCGCAAAATAAGATACGCAAACGCCCAAAACGAATTTCGCTTTGGGCGTTAAACTAGTGAGTGCGCTGAGAACCAGTATTTCTATTTAAGCTGGTTTATCACAACGAACAAAAATGAAGTTGGGATTATTTTTCAGATGGTTATATCTATCTTCATCGATCTCTAGTACCCGCTCATCTACTTCACCTTCGGTTATTCTTGAAATCACTAACCCTGATGCAGCAATCGCACTGCAGATCTCCGTAAGTGAACGACGATAAAAGCTCACTTGCACAGGGTCGCCTATGGTATTCCACTCTTCTTGAATCAACTCACGACTAAAGTAGTTACCATTAATAGAGCATTCAAAGTCAGCAAATGGGTGATGGGTAGAGAAGACCATGTAACCACCAGGCTTGAGAACCCTTTGCACTTCTTTAAATACTGGTGTGAGGTCTTCAATGTAATGCAGCACTAGGGGACACACAATGACATCTATGCTCTGGTCAAGTTCATTAGGAAGCCCAATAGCAAGGTCTTGAGCATAAGCCTTTAGCTTTGAGCCAAAACGCTCTGTAACCAAGCTAACCATCTCTTCAGATAAATCAGTACAGGTCAATTCTGCGACTGATTGCTCCAGAAACCACTGAGCATATTCACCCGGACCACAACCGAGATCGAGTACCTTTAGACCTTTTACATCATCCAATAACGATAAAGTAGACGGGCGCTCTAACAGCGCGTTATAGATATTGCCCTTAACCACTTCCGCATACTTGGTTGCATGCTTGGTATACATTTCTGACATAACTTTACCTTTATTGAACAAAAACATGAGCCTAGCATGAAATCTGCAAACTTGTTGTCCATGACATGAAGTTTGACCAATTTCTGACTAGGCTCAGTACAATTCAATAATGGTTTGTGTTATCGATGGACTTTAAACACCTCGATTGCTGTTTGAAGATCTGTCGTTTGCTGGCTAACGACTTCTGTTGAGCGAGTATTGTCTGACACACCTTCGACATTGGTGGTGGTTGTGTCTCGGATCACCACAATGTTCTGGGCGACTTCATTACACACCATACTCTGCTCTTCTACAGCCGCTGCAATCTGGGTGCTGCTGTCCAAGATTTTCTGCATCTCATCCATTACCGCTTCGATTTGTTGGTAAGCCACTTGTGATGACTCAACACTCACTGTGCCCTTGGTTCGACAGCCTTTCATGGTCGACACAACCGCTTGAGTCTGACTCTGGACTGAAGTAATGATGCTAGAGATCTCTTCTGTCGACGTTTGAGTACGGCTCGCGAGCGTTCTTACCTCGTCTGCTACAACAGCAAAACCACGGCCTTGTTCACCAGCGCGCGCCGCTTCAATCGCAGCATTCAATGCCAGTAGATTGGTTTGCTCCGCAATTTCATGGATCACGCCTATCACAGAGCTGATTTGAGAAGAGAGCTCCGACAGATGTTCAATCTCATGTTCTGCGGATTCTAGCTCGCTAGACAGCTCCGTAACCGTTTGCTTTGTTGATTCAATTTCAACCAAACCCTGCTGAGCAACCGTGAATCCTTTCTGTGTATTGCTTGCTGCGTGCTCTGTTGTTGCCGCGACTTCCTTGATGGTTTCCCCCATCTCAGTGATCGCCGTTGCAACGCTATCAGTTTCGAGTTGTTGCTGCTGTAATGAGAGCTCTGTTTGGTGACTATTCGATCTAAGCTGTACAGACACAGCCCCTAGGTTCTCAACACTGCTTTGTACCTGAGTAATCAAACTCTCGATACTCACAATCAGCTTGTTGGTGCCCTTAGCAATATCACCAATTTCATCATTAGATTCCGTTGCTCGTAGTGTTAAGTCATGGTCACGCGCAACTTGGTTAGTAATCAGATTTAAATTGGAAATGCTGCGTTGAATGCTGTTGATTAAACCGTAAGACAACAGAACAAGTGCAATAACAACGATGGAAAGTGAGAACAAAATAAACTGGTTAATCGAGGACTGTGCAGAGTCGATCTCTTGTTCAAACTGCTTTTCGACCCCTTTGAAAATCCTATAGATATCGTTATAGAGGTAATCGGACTGAGCGATGATGGCTGAAGCTTTGGTTTTGTCCGCTCCATAGATGGAGACTAGCGACTCAAACCCTTGTTGGTATTGGGTTATTTCTTTCAGCAGCTTTGGCATGTCATCCACCACAACCTCAAGCTCAACAAGGTGGGCGAGCAAAGATTGTGAGAGAGTATTGAAATGATCATACTCCTTCGAAAACTGAGCAGACAAGCTGGTTTCTGATGAGTTCAGAAACTGAAGCTCTATCCTTTTCATCTCTTGCAGCGAAAGCTCTAAATCTTTCACTTCAATCAATGTTTTTTCTAGTTTGATCAGCTTTAAGTTGCTGATTTCAGTGATCAATACGATAACGATAAGCGCACTAATCGCGAGGCCAGTCAGGCCAAAAAGTTTATGTTTTATTTTCATCAAGCAATTCCAAAGCAGCAATACCGACAGAAGCATCTATTATTTGTATTCTGCGCTTCTATAAAGACCACCTCGCCAACCTGTTATTACTTTATAAATTTCTTGTTACATTTATTCAAAGTATTTATTAAAAACAACTGACTCAAAATTGAGACAATTTACATTTCCGTACAAAAAACGCTCAAAAATCTACTTTTCATTCATTCCTACTGCAAAAATTGCGTGACACTTCAAAAATAGAATTTTGACTTTAATCTCGATTTAATATGACGCGAAAAACCATGGTTACATCTATGCTTAATAACAAATAGGCATAAATATAAGAGACGGCTATAGCCATGAGGAATAGTGACATCGCCAAGTTGCGCGAACTCGATTTCAACCTACTGAAAACCCTATCGGTATTGCTAGAACATAAACATGTATCAAAGAGTGCTGAGTTATTGTTTCTGTCACAGCCCGCGGTCAGTAAACAGCTCACTCGCCTAAGATCTATGTTCAACGACCCTTTATTGGTCAGATCGGGTAACAACCAACTTCTTACCCCCAAAGCAGAACGCATCAAGCCTCAAGTTGAATCGCTATGCGAACAAGTCAAGTATTTGGTCATCCCAGATGATTTAGATTTAAAAGAAGTAGATGCCACCGTTAGTATCATTTTCTCTGATTATGGCAGTCCTCATTGGATTTCCACCTTGCTGCGAGAGCTTCATCAGGAAGCACCAAACGTAACTGTGGTTTGTAAAGAGTGGAGTAGAGAAAACATCAATCAACTAGAGAATGGTGAGATCAACCTTGCGCTCGGGCCTATCATAGGTTCTGGTGCACGTTGTGAAAGTATCAAGTTTGGTGCTGTAAGTTCTTCTTTCATCGCTCGTAATAATCACCCACTGTTCACCGAAACTAGCGAGCCCCCACCTTTCTCGCAGTTTCCCGTTATCCGGATTTCGGGTTCAACCCAATATCAGCACATCTACAATACCATCCTTCCCGATAACCCTGTGATGTTGGATCAAGCCAGCATGTGGTTGGCGTTAGATACGCTTGAATATTCAGATGCAGTGCTCATTGGTCCAACCCGTGTCATGAAGTTGCTATCAGAAACTGAAGGCTATCGTTGCCAGTTACTCGAACAAGTCCCAGAGATCGATATATGTATGAGCTGGACAGCCGGGCTCACTAACGACCTTTTTTATAAATGGCTCATCGACAAGATGATCAAGATAGGCAAACAGATCGTTTCATAGCCCAACCTCCTCGCCATAACTCCCAGTTATGCCGCACATGAAAACTGACCATTTCTAACGCTGTACTCATTTTGGCATTCTTTGTTTCGTCCCGAGACAGCGGTGAAGTCACCACTCCATCGCTTCTCACTCTTACATTAGAGGAGCCGAAACTTGAGCCAACTACGAAACGCTTTCAAAGTCATCGCCTGTTCCGCTATCGCATTGGGCAGCTTTTTGCCCCATTCGGTATCAGCAGAGGAGTGGATCCCACAGCACATTGATAGTGTCTCTTTTGGTGGTTCTTTCGAAGGAAATTCAAAGGACATGTATTTCGGCTACACACGCTACAAACAAGGTGGTGTGGGAATTGGCGCAGAAGCTGCGTTTTATCGTTACGACCATGAGAGCAGTGTTCAAGACTACTCATCAAGGTATACGGAACGAGACTTATCCCTAACGCTCCCAGTTGCAGCGACAGACAAAGTGTATATCACCCCCGCTTTTGGTGTTCGTCAAATCAAAAACAGTTACGAACTCAAAGGAGAAGAAATGGATGACACGCAATATGAAGCGCTCTATGGCTTGGACCTGACTTACATGCTCGACAACGTGAACATCACCGTTGGCGCTGATAAATCCAAAAGCTCTGACTGGTCCATCACATACGGCCTAGGCGTTTCATTTTGATCGCTGGGTAAAACTCATCACAACATATTTTCAAATATTGATACTTAAATGAGGTTCTCATGAAAAACGTTCTAAAACTTACCGCAGTTGCTTTAATGGTCTCTCTAGCTGCTGGCTGTAGCTCTTCTGGTAGCTCAGGCGGTGGTGACACTGCACCACAATTCGACGGTGACTTAGGCTTTGAAAACGTGGATCCAGGTTACGGCGTCGATGCTCCAGATGGCGATCAAACACCAGATCTCGGTTTTGACTTCGGTTATGTCTACATTCCGGATTTAGGTGAAGAAGTGCCTGTCCCTACTCACCCGATCATGGGCACTCCATCAAATCCGATTGAGATTGATATCAACAACCCAGACAGCAAAATGGCCGCAGTTAAGGAGCGTTCAGACGAAAACGAGACGCTCTACTCAGTCTATATTGGTGAAGTTCGTGTTGGTGAGATCATCATCAACGACGACGGTATCTCAATCGAGGCGTTACACAGCGACAAAACCATTACTGCAGTTAAGAACACCGAAGAAGACTCTTGGCAAGTTCGCGGCGCTGACGGCAATGTGAAAGGCGACGTAAAACGCCTTGAAGATGGAACTTGGTTGATTCGCGAAGAGATCACTCGTGAGGTATACATTTCGGTCATCAAAGATGGTGAGAGAATCTTCATCCCAGCCAGTGAAGTGAAAGGAGCGCTGCAAAGTAAGCTAAAAACCAAAGGCCCAATGCGTGCTAACCTCCACAACGTTCATACACTAAAAGCACGTCCTAAACTCGGTTAAACAGAGTCGTCGGCTAGGCTCAGATTAAGGCTTTGCAGTTAACCCTGCATAAAAAGGCTCGAATCACTTTTGGGGATTCGAGCCTACTCGGTTTTACCTTGTTTGAAACTAATGTCGCCCCTTATGACTCCCGAGCATCATTTGTCATCCAGTCGGCTTTTAAACTCAAAGACTTTCTCAGCACAGACATCTACGCAGCGACCGCAACTAATACAATTTTGCGACATCACTCGTCTGTCCCCTTCCTTCAATGGCTGACGAAGTATCTCTGGCTCAGGACAAACGTAAAAACAGTCCATGCATTTATCGCAGTCTTCACGACGTACCGCTTTTACGCGAATCACGCTCTTACGACCAATCACACCATACATGGCACCTAATGGACACAAATGACCACACCAACCGTGTTCAACAAGCAGCAAATCGACGATAAACACCAAAGCAATGAGAATCCATCCTGCACCCATACCAAACACTAAGCCTCGATGCAGTGTCGCCACTGGGTCAAGCCACGCCCATAAAACCGTGCCTGTGACTGCACTGCCTACCAGCAAAACACCAATTAGCCAGTAGCGGATTTGTGGCGACCAACGGTAACTCGCTTTCAAGCCCATCTTTCTGCGAAGCCAAGCAGCGGCATCGGTAACAATGTTCATTGGGCAAACCCAACCACAGAAGACGCGTGGCGCAACGATCAAATAGAAAGCAATCACTATCCCCGCGCCCGCAAGCACCGTGAGTTCAGGTATGTGACCCGCTGCTATGGTTTGCATCACAATCAAAGGATCGCTCAAAGGCACAGTCCCTAAAAGCAGGCTCGATGATAGATTGCCTTGCAGGATCCCCCACGTTGGGCCAGCGATAAAACAGACCATAACTGCAATTTGGCATAACCGTCTTAGAATAAGAAACCGATGTGCTCGCCACCAGCCTAAAGTCTCGATCGCTTCTTTACCTGCATTCTTTGCCAGATTCTTAGCCATTATAGATTCCCCTTCTTCAAGGAGTTCAGAGACTCAAGTGCATCAGTCGGAATCACATCTTCAACTGGCGCATTGTTGAGATCTCTATCGACCTCTTCCCACCCCAGTTGATAGTGCTCACCCAACTTACCCATGGCTAAGTTGGTCGGAATCACTTTGATCGCAGATACATCAAGAACACACGCTTGTTCACACTTACCGCAACCAGTACAAGCATCAGAGTGGACGGTTGGGATCAACTTAGCGTGGTAACCGGTTCGGTCATTACGAACGTGTTCTAATGTGATCGCTTTGTCTATTAGCGGACATACTCGATAACACACATCGCAACGCAAACCACGCCAGTTAAGACAGTTCTCATGGTCGATTAATACTGCGGTACCCATACGCGCATCATCGATATCTTTAAGCAGTGGGTCTAACGCGCCAGTCGGACATTCCACCACGCAAGGAATGTCTTCGCACATCTCACAAGGAATATCACGGGCATTAAAATAAGGCGTTCCAGAAGGAAGTGGCGAAAGCAGCGTTGCAAGTTTTAACGTGTCATACGGACAAGCTTGAACACATAAACCACACCTAACACAGGCCGATTCGAAGGCTTCACCCTCTAATGCACCCGGTGGCCTTACTGGCAGGCCGGTAGTGTCTCGCGCTTTACTTTGCATGGATTGCAACCCAAGCACGGTTGCCGCAGCGCCAACCCCTGCCGCGGTTCTTGCGGTGTCACGAAGAAAACGGCGACGACCTTCGGAGAATTTTGGTTTTGATGACTTCATATACCACCCACTACGCGCAAAGCTATAGCAGCCCTTGCTCGTTATTATTTGCTATCCATAGACTTCTCCTACGAGCCCACTCAGTGAAAAGCTCATAGTCAGTAATCCTTGGTAATTGGGTTATCTATAAAGGATGGTATGAAAAAGCCATTGACTCAAATCAATGGCTCACAATTAATACACAAAAGTAGTAGGGATATTTGTTAGCAGGATCACGCTGTTATCAAAGTGGTGAGAGGCAGCTCAGCGTGGGTAATCATAATAAATTGAAAAGCCTAAGCTTTGAGCTTGTCTTTGTTTCTCAACACGAGAGCAAGAGCACCGAACAGCAGCTCCCCAACCAAGTATAAATACATAACTAGATTCGCTTCACCGTCATTCCAAAGGCCGACCAATCTTCCAAACGCCATTGCTAACAAAATGACAGCAACAAAAATCAATCCAAGCTCGACATCATCTTTGAGTTTGACGACCAAGAACATCATCAAGCCAATCGACAGCTGAGCCCCGCCATATGTCGCTCTAAGGTCTATCACAGCGGATGCCGTATTCAGCTCTGCCCCTGTGATCCAATATGCCATCCCTGTAGGGATGAGAAGAAACAATGCACCATAAACTATGAAGAAAACAGCGGTGGCATAAACCAGTAGTTTTGACATTTCTAATCCTTTAGTTGTCTCAAAATTACCTATATTGGATTTAAAATACTAGCCGACCCACAGTAAGCTCACACAGCTTATTGGTATGTTTCTTCTCGTTTTTTGTCATCCATCGGAAAGGCAAGGTTTACGACTTTTGCCAACAAAATCCCACACGCAACACCACCAGCGTTAGCCGCTAAATCCAACCACTCACCGTAACGGTTCACATAAGGCTGAATAATCTCGATTGCACCACTCCACGCAATAAAGAAAAATGCAATCAACAACCAGTTCTTCGGCCTTGCCAATGCAACCGAGAATGTTAAAGCCGCATAGGCGATAAAGTGATGCGTTTTATCCGTGCCCGGCACTGGCGGAAGACTAGGAGCCGGAAGAAGAGAAAGAATGGTGATAGCAGCCAAAACCAATAAGGTAAGTGCTAACCAATATTTTTGAACTAAGCCGATCAAACGACGCATAACTGCCCTTACTTACCAAAATTGAAATGTACTCAAAATAACAAGTTGCATAGTAAACAGCATGTCAAGCGAGTACAACTGTGTCGCTATATGGGCGAGTATCTTCAGATACAAAAACGCCACCGAAATGGTGGCGACAAAAATGCATCTAGTCGGTTCGATATTACAACCACTTATCCGAAATTGGTGCGTATAATTTAAAACGCATTTGTACTGCAATATTCTTTGATTTCAACGGATTTCCATGTTCATCTCTCACTAGGTATGTCCACTGACGAAGCGCCTCTGTGGCACTCTCATCAAAAACACCTTTCGGCCATCAACGAGTGATCTGTATGTTAATCGGCTTTCCTTCTGGGTCTAAATCAAACCTAAACTCCACAGAGCCCTCAACGCCAGTACTCAACGCTTCATTCGGGTACTTGGGTGCAACTTTATAACTGGCTTTTGGGCCATCAGTAAGGTTTGATTGAGTTGGCTTTGGTGCCGTTGCACAAGAAGCTAAAGAAAACATGCATAAGATCATCAACAGATTTTTCACACCAAACCCCATTCGTATAGTCGGAAAGCATTAAGCCAAAATATCAACACCACCTTTAATATCAATACCTTGCATAATTTTCGCGACTATACAGTAAAACTGCATACTAACAAAATTGAGTATTAATTTTGTGAGGCCTTGTCTGAAAGACATTATTGAAGGGCTGTTTCCACACGCGCCTACAATCTATGAGTATCGTTTTCAGTAACGTTTAGACAAAAAGAACCGCTAAATAGCGGCTCTCGGTTATTTAGGCAACACCTTACTCTCTCACTTGAGCTTGATTTCTTCTTTCTCAATTAGTAACGACAGTTGCTTTAAAACGTAGGGTTGTATATCCCTCTTCCAATATATTTGAGAATAATTTACTTTGTTTTTTTCTGGGAGGTATGGCCGTATTTCTTCCATCACTTTTTGAACCGCTTTCTTATCGGGTTCGCTAAGTCCACCTAAAAAAAAGTCCTCTTCCACCTGTTTTGCAATATATTCGTCATATTGCTCAAGTGTTTTTATCATCGCCCAGGCACGAGTGTTATCCTCATACTTATACATAAGGTAAAAAGTATAAAGCACACTCCAGTCGCCTTTTGGCAACACGTTTTCTAGAGTGAACTGATAATACTCTTGCTCTCGCTCATGGTATGAGTATGCCAATCCGAAGAGCTTTACACTCAGCAGTATGTCAGGGATAACCTGTTCACTTTCGCTCAGCTCAACGTCGTAAGCATTTTTGCCATGCATACTGCTTATTAAGCGCATCAGTGGTGAAATTTGATCGTCTTCATCTACCCAGTAAAACGCAGCTAGATCACGATTCGGCTCATAAGGCAGTACTTTCAAAGAAAAAGCTATTGTTTCTTTGACTAGCGGTACATCAAAATGAGCTAAAAGTGCCAGTTTGTTGAGTGCACGGTCCCATTTTTTAAGCTGTTCTAATCTAGTCTGGTGGCTGCCAGAAAATTCAAATTCCAATGAAGCAATCAATTCTTTAAAGAAACGCAAGCGATTAACTTCACTCATTATTTCAATTTCATGAAACAATGCCTTATTAAAAGTATTGCTGCAAAGAAGTGGTCGGCTAAAACTATAAAGACCTTTCTCAAACTCAGAAGAGTATTGCCTTCCTTTGATGTTCTCCGCGCACCAACTTATATTCTTTGCTTCAAGCTGCCAGCTGTTGTAAAACACCTTTAACCATAAATAATCATCACTGTACAACTCCATTAGCTGGTGTGCTTTTCTCAGTCTCTCAGCAGATATTACAGCATTTTCACCGTGGCTAGTTATTGAAAGAGGTGTCCAAAGATAGTAAATCAGTGCCGTGTTGAGTACTCTGATATCACCCTGTTCTGCAAGTTCTAATATCTGATCGATATAACGCTTTTTTATATCATCAGACAGCTGCAAGTCATCAAGGCCTTTATCACGGCTATAATGCGCTGTTCTTGGTACAGTATTGGCTAATACGATTTTTGCTCTCGCAAAAATAGAACCAGCAGCAGCTTTTTCAACTAGACTTGCATAATCCTTATTTAACTCCCACTGAGCATTAAAATTACCGAGCCTAGCAAAGTGATGATCAATACGCTCAAAACGCCGTTCTCTCAACTCAACGCCAGGGCAACCACCACTTGCGATATAGTGGTAATAACTATAATAAGATGGCTCGGTCGTTTTTAGCTCCTCTAAATCCTCGGTATAACGTTTATCACAAGCCTGCTGAACGGGCAGGAAGTCTTGACTCGCCACAGGAAAGCTAATCGCCGCAAATGATACAACTAACCCCAAAAGTACTCTTCGTTTCATTTTTTAACTCACATTAAATACCTAGCAATTTTCAGCTGGCCTTATTACATAAGAAAAAACCGGTAAAACAATACTATAATTACACTTTCGTGATGCATAACATGGGACTATATAAAATTCATGAGATATCAGTATGACAAATAAAACCACTTAACTTAAGTAGATAAGTGAGACAGAAGTAGCTAGGTGTTAGCAACGATGCAAGTTTAAACCTAAAATTCTCTACCGCTACTTTGTCACCAATTAACGATTTTTGGACAAAAAAAGAGCCGCTACAAAAGCGGCTCTTGATTTTCAAACTATTTCGAATTCGTTCAGATTACTCTTTACCGAATACGTTGTTTTCTTGCTCTTGTACACGGATGAAAGTTGTACGCTTAGTTAGCTCTTTAAGCTTTGCTGCGCCTACGTATGTACAAGTTGAACGTACACCACCAAGAATGTCAGAGATAGTGCCGTGAACAGAACCACGGAACGGAAGTAAAACAGTTTTACCTTCAGCTGCGCGGTACTTAGCAACACCACCAGAGTGCTTGTCCATAGCTGACTGAGAAGACATGCCGTAGAACTTCATGAACTTCTTACCGTCTTGCTCTACTACTTCACCGCCTGACTCTTCGTGGCCTGCTAGCATGCCGCCTAGCATTACGAAATCTGCGCCGCCGCCGAATGCTTTTGCAACGTCACCTGCACATGAACAGCCACCGTCACCGATGATCATGCCGCCTAGGCCGTGCGCCGCGTCACCACACTCGATGATTGCAGAAAGCTGAGGGTAACCAACACCTGTTTTAACACGTGTAGTACATACAGAACCTGGGCCGATACCAACTTTAACGATGTCAGCACCCGCTAGGATTAGCTCTTCACACATGTCACCTGTTACAACGTTACCTGCAGAGATAACTTTGTTCGGGAATTCAGCACGTACCTTTTGAACGTACTCTACTAGGTGTTCTGAGTAGCCGTTTGCGATATCGATACAGATGAAGATTAGCTCTTCAGATAGCGACATGATCTCTTTTGTTTTTTCAAAATCAGCGTCAGAAGTACCTGTTGATACAAAAACATTGTTTAGCGTCTTCTTATCTGCTGATTTTACGAAGTCAGCCCACTGCTCTACTGTGTAGTGTTTGTGAACAGCTGTCATTACTTCGTGCTCTGCAAGAGCCGCTGCCATTTCAAAACTTGCAACAGAATCCATATTTGCTGCAATAACAGGAGTACCAGCCCATTGACGACCGCTGTGCTTGAATGTAAACTCGCGGGTTAAATTTACTTGAGAACGACTTTTTAGTGTTGAACGCTTCGGGCGAAACAGTACATCTTTAAAGCCTAACTTAAGTTCTTGTTCGATACGCATGGTGTTTTTCCTTGATTCATAAATGTATGTGTCACTCGCATGGTGCGTTGTAAAGTCGTTGGCAGACGAGTTTACTTTTCTTCGGACACAAAAAAACCGGAGCGTTGGCAGACGCTCCGGTTTTCAGCATTATAGGCCGTGATTTATTAACAGCAAGTCTGATATTTCATTTTTTTTTATGCTATCCTCCCAAAGATTCCATATCCGAATTCCTCTCTCCTTTCCTATTTTTCAGCTATTTACTTAGATATTAACAACTTAAGCGCACAGCGTGACGCAAACTTACGCAACATTTGCGCAAACGTTTTCCACCCCTTCGTTACTACTTTCTCTTTTTATTTCTATTTCTGTGAGAAAGAGACGTCATCATGGTCGATATTTGACCTATCGAAACACTTCAAAAAGTCCATATTTTTTGAATTTTCTTGTTTGAGTGTCTAAAAAATCGCCGTTATGAAAAAGAATAAGGTGTCGCAGAGATCAAAAGCTCACTCTTTAGCGATAACTCTTGCGAGTCAAACAGTCTAAAATAAGGTATAAGTTGCTTATTAGAACGGCTCTTTATATTAAACAAGAGCACATTGAATGGCTTACAAGGACGTTAGTTATGAAGAAAACCCTCCCTCTACTCGCGCTTTTATGTATCAGTGGCTCCGCTTTGGCACAAAATGGTCCAGGTTCTTTCTATACCAATCTAGGTGCGACTGCGATTTCTGATGGTTCAGATTCTGAAACAGCCTACTTTGCGCAGCTAGGATACAACTATTACCTTTCACCTATGGTGTCGCTCGATCTTAGCTTTGGTCATACCGCAACGTTAGATAGTACTGTGACGTCAGAATCTGATGGCTTTGCTTCAAAGTACAACTCTTACAGCGCCGGCTTGAAACTGGAGCAGAGCTTTGGCGGGTTTAACCTCTATGGTTCGGGCGGAGCGAGCTACATCGATTCCGAGGTCACACGTTGGGATGCAGTCAACAGCGTATCCAAAACAACAACAGACAGCAGTATCCAACCTTATGCGAGTACAGGTATCACTTTTGCTCTCCTTGGCTCACCTTTAATTCTAGATACAGGTATCAGCTATCAATGGCTACCAAGCGGAGAAGGTGCCGCTTCTG